>JAVJSY010000030.1:0-24052 GCA_040219175.1 Kiloniellales bacterium | reverse complement strand
AGTTTGATCGACCGTCGTCTCAACGACCGCGCTTCCTGCCTTGCCCGTTAAGGCTTGAAACCGATAGCTTCCTCGGAAGCCACAAATCAACGCGCCTGCATCTTGAAAAGGCGATCATGAGAGTGGCCCGATCCGAACGCTCGGATCCCAAGCGTTCGGTGAATCGGCCCACTAACGTGTTGATCTGGTGGGGCAACTTATCCAGGCGGATGGGAAGCATCCGTTTGGGGTGCACCACTAGACCAAGATGATCGCAGATCGAAACGACCCGCGGTCTGAATCTTGGTCTACTTTCAAACAAGTAGAGTGCGATTCAGACGATAGATCGATTCGATCTATCGTCATCGCGCTCTAGACGAGGAACCCGCCAAGGCCGGGGAGTTGCCTCGTAGAACTGCCTTGTCGGCCTTGCTGGCGCAGGCGCTCCATGCTGGCGCAGGCGCTCTATTGGTCTGTCGTATCGGTCCAAGCCTGTCTCACGCCTCTGGCTAACCCCAGGTTCAATTCCGCGGCTTGTGTTGCAGGCAGAGGCGTGTGTATTTTTAGTTGCTTTCAGAAGATTTTTATCGCGCTAGCACGCAAAAGCATTCATTCTGTCCGCATATTCAGGGAACGCGGGCATTATGGACAAGGAGAGAGGCGCCTCTGGTGCGCTGGAGCCGGTGTTGGCGAGCTTGCGGCAGAAGCTGCTGGATCTCAGTACGCGCAACCGGCTCTTGGCCTTCAGCCATGGCTCGGCCGGCTGCCTCAGGATCGTCGACGAACTGCCCGATCAGCTCTTCGACGGCTTGCTGGAGGGGCGGGACTTCGGC
The DNA here is from genome assembly GCA_040219175.1 of Kiloniellales bacterium. Classification (GTDB taxonomy): domain Bacteria; phylum Pseudomonadota; class Alphaproteobacteria; order Kiloniellales; family JACOMY01; genus JACOMY01. The sequence goes on along the minus strand of JAVJSY010000030.1, from coordinate 23,240 downwards.
TTTGCGGCCGTGCCGGAGCCGAGCGAGAAGGAGCTTGCCGCCTATCATGCGGCCGACCAAGCGGTACCGCGCGCCGATAGCAAGCCCGATAGCAAGCCCGATAGCAAGCCCGGTAGCAAGCCAGAGAGCCTGCCGCGGCCGAAAGCGGAAATCTGGGCCCAGCATTGCGGCATCGAGGCCGGCTATGAGCTGCCCTTAGACCAGGGGGCGGAGCGGCCGGACCGGCACCGCGATCGGATCATGCAGACACTGCTCTACCCCGATGATCTGGATCGCCGCCTGCGCAGGCTGCGCACCGATGCGCGCACGGCGGTGGAGGAGACCGGCAGCAACCTGCTGCACCTGGCCTTCGGTTTCCTGGAGTGGCGGGAGCGACGGCCCGGCGGTCGCAACCACCTGGCGCCGCTGTTGCTGGTGCCGGTGGAACTGGACCGTCTGCTGCAGCGCGGCGGCCGGCATGCCTACCGCCTAGCCTACACCGGCGAGGATCTGCAGGCCAATCTCTCGCTTGAGAAGAAGCTTTCCGAGGAATTCAGGATCGCGCTGCCGCCTCTGGAAGAAGAGGAGACGCCGGAAAGCTACATGCGCAAGCTGCGCAGCCTGATTGGGGAGATGGAGGGCTGGCGGGTTCGCCGCCATGCCACCCTGGCCCTCTTCCAGTTTGGCAAGCAGTTGCTCTACCGGGATCTCGATCCCGCGGTTTGGCCGGAAGGGCGAGGGCTAGAGGATGCTCCCTTGGTGCAGCGCCTGTTGCTTGGCGACGGGCCGGCCGGCTCAGGCTTGTCCGCACCACCACCGGCCGAGCCGACGCCGGAGGAGATCGACCTGGAGCTCGAACTGGTCGACCGCTCCGACAGTTCGCAGTCGACTGCCCTCTTGCGCGCGCTCGCGGGCGAGAGTCTGGTGATCCAGGGCCCGCCGGGGACGGGCAAGTCGCAGAGCATCACCAACCTGATCGCGGCTGCACTGGCGCGCGGCAAGTCCGTGCTCTTCGTCTCCGAGAAGCTGGCGGCTCTGGAGGTGGTGCGCCGGCGATTGGACGAGGCCGGTCTTGGCGACTTCGTGCTGGAACTCCACAGCCACAAGACGCGCCGGCAAGCCCTGATCCAGGATCTGGACCGGCGCCTGTCCGCAGCCGAACGCCTGCGCCCGCCCCGCAAACTCGAGGCTGTGCGGCAAAAGCTGATCGACAGCCGTCGTGACCTGGAAGCCTATGTCCAGGCCATTGGCGCGCCCTTCGGCGCTTTGGACTGGTCTGTCGCCAGCATTTTCTTCCATGCCGGACGGCTGTATCGCTGGCTCGGCGCCTTGGCGGAAGGCCTGCCGCGGCCGGCGGATCTGGACGCGCGTGCCATCACGACAAGCGAACGGGCGCAGGCCTTGGAAAGTCTTGGCAGCCTGGCAGCCCTGGCGGAGGCCTCTTCCGAAGCCAGTCTGGCAGAACACCCCTGGGCCGGCGTGTCGTCGGCAAGGGTGATCGGCGAGCGCGACCGGCGTGCCGCCTTCGCAGCCGCGCGGTCTTGGCGAGACCGGCTTCGGGAGTTCGAGGATGCGGCCCAGCCGTTGCGTCAGGACCTGGGGTTGCCGCCGCACAGCGACCTGACAGCGCTCTTTGCCTTGGCGGAAGACCGCACGGCATTGCGACGGATGAGAGAGCAGCTAACCGCCGCGGCACCCTTGGCGGTGCGGCTCCGCGATATCCTGTCTTGTGCCACAGCCGGCGAGACCGGCGACCTGGCGGCGACGGCGGCGAGCCTGCGCCTGGCGGTTGGGGCGCCGAAGACGCCGCTGCCCTCGACAAGCTTGCTGCAGGAGGCCGCGCAGCAGCGTTGTACAAGCCTATCCGAAAGCGCGCGCGATCTGCTGGGTCGGCGTCGGCGCCTGGAGCGCAGCTTCGCGCAGCCCTTGGAGCGGATTGGGTCAGGCGCGGAGCTGCGCGTCTTGGGACGACGCTTGCGCGACGCCGGTCTCTTCTCCTGGTTCAGCGCGCACTATCGTCGGGCGCGGCGCCAGGCGCTGGCGCTATCGCCCGCCGGTTCGCCCTTGACCAAGCAGCCCGGCCGGCTCTTCGACGCGGCGCAGATCCTGGAGGAGGAGAGCGCTTTGCTGGCCGACGCACAGGGGCTCGGCTTGCCCGGCAGAGATCTGACCTCCTTGCAGAGAGGACTGGCGGAGCTGGGGGCCTGGCGCGCCTGGTATGATGAGATCGAAGCCGTCTTCGGCCGCGGGCTGGCGCGGCGTGCGGAGTGGGGTGCCGCACTGAAGGCGATGACCGCCGAGCGTCTGGCCGACCTCGCCGCCGTGGCCGAGGATCCCCCCGGCGTCGCGCTGCTCGCCCTGGAGGCCCCGCTTGAGGGCCTCTCGGAAGAGGCAGAGCCTTGGCAAGCACTGCTCCAAGCCAGGCTTCCACCCGATGAGGGAAGGATTCTCGCTGGCTTGCCCGCCGACAGGCTTTTCGATCTGCTCGAGCGTTTCCTCGCTCTTACCGAACCCTTGGCCGCTGCGCAGGAGGCCGAGGCCGCCTTCGTCGCGCAGGTCGATCTCGATGCTGCGCTGTGGCGGCGAGAAGGCATGAGCGCTCTGCAGCGCCTGGATCTGGCCCTGGCCGACGAGAGCAGGCTGATCGCCTGGCTGGAGGTCGACCACCTGCTGCGCCATGCGCAGGCGCCAGGCCTTGCTGGCGTGATCGAGGCGGTCTTGCTGGCGCGACTGCCGGCAGAGCTCGGTCCCACGGCCTACGACTATCTGCTGTTCGACGGTCTGGCGCGTGCCGCGCGCGCCGCCCATCCCATCCTGCAGCGCCTGCGGAACGGCGATCAGGACCGCCTGCGCGCAGCCTTCAAGGACAGCGACGAGGCGCTGATGGAGGCCCGTGCGCAGGCGATTGCCGCTGAACTGGCGCGGGTGCGGATCCCGGCGGGCAGGACCGGCAAGCGGGTCGCCGACCTGACCGAGCTGCAGCTGATCAGGCGCGAGGTCTCCAAGCAGAAGCGGCACATACCGATCCGCCAGCTGCTGCGCCGTGCCGGCAGCGCGCTGCAGACGATGAAGCCCTGCTTCATGATGGGGCCGCAGTCGGTGGCGCAGTATCTGGAGCCGGGCGCCTTGACCTTCGATCTGGTGATCTTCGACGAGGCCTCCCAGGTTCGCCCGGAAGAGGCCATCGGCGCGCTCGCAAGGGCCCGCCAGGCGGTGATCGTCGGCGATGCCAACCAGCTGCCGCCGACCAGCTTTTTTCAGCGCACCGGCGAGGCTGAGAGCGATGAGGAAACGCCGCTGGCAGCAGAGAGCGAGAGCATCCTGGAGACCGCCGAGCAGCGCTTTCCGGCAGCGATGCTGCGCTGGCACTACCGCTCGCTCCATCCCGACCTGATCGCCTTTTCCAACGAGCGTTTCTATAGCGGCCGCCTGCAGCTCTTCCCCAGCGCCAGCCGCGACCGCGCCGACTGCGGCCTCAGTTTCGAGCGCGTCGCCGCTGCTTGCTTCGCCAAAGGCCGCAACCAGCTGGAGGCCGAGCGAGTCGCCGAGGAGGCTGTGCAGCACCTGCTGCAACGGCCCACCGAGAGCTTGGGCATCGTCGCCATGAACGTCGAACAGCGCGACCTGATCGCCGAGCTGGTCGAGCGCCGGATCGATGCAGAGCCCAGCCTCTCCAGACTGGACGAGGAGGGCAGCCGGCAGAGCGAACCCTTCTTCGTGAAGAACCTGGAGAATGTGCAGGGTGACGAGCGCGACGTCATCATGATCTCCATGACCTATGGTCCAGCCGAGCCCGGCGGTCGTGTGGGCCAGCGCTTCGGGCCGATCAACCAGGACAACGGCTGGCGCCGCCTGAACGTGCTCTTCTCGCGCGCCAAGCAGCGCATGCGCATCTTCTCCAGCCTCGGCTCCGGCGACGTCACGCCAGGCGACGGCAGCGGACGCGGTCTGATCGAGTTCAAGGCCTTTCTGGCCTTCGCCGAGAGCGGGCTGATCGAGGATCCGGCGAGGCCCAGCAGCCGCAAACCCGACAGCGACTTCGAGCTGGCGGTGATCGAGGGGCTGGAGGAGCGCGGTTTTCCCTGCAAGCCGCAGATCGGTCAGGCCGGCTTCTTCGTCGACATCGGCGTGCTGGATCCCGAGCGGCCGGAGCGCTTTCTGGCCGGTGTCGAGTGCGACGGCGCCAGCTATCACAGCAGCCGTTCGGCCCGCGACCGCGATCATCTGCGCCAGGCCGTGCTGGAACGCCTGGGCTGGCGCATCCTGCGAGTCTGGTCGACCGACTGGTTCCTCGACCCCGGTCTCAGCCTGGAACGCCTGGTGACCCAGCTGGAGGGCCTGAAACGCGGCGCGGTCGAACCCGCGCCGGAGCCTCCGCGCAAACCGCAGCTCGACCTCCCCGGCCTGATCGAGTCGGATGATGGCCTGGAGCTGGATGAGCCTCTGCCGGAGGTCCTGAGCGAGCGCGACGCCCGCGCCCGCCTGATCCGGCTGCGCGAACGCATCCAGGCCGACAATCCCGACCGGGATCGCGCCAGGGGCCTCCTGCGCAAGTCCATGCTGGAAGAACTGCTGCGCAAGCGCCCGGTCAGTGAAGAGGATTTCCGCCGACAGGTCCGAAGCGACCTGCGGGAGGCAACGCAGGGGGACGACTTGAAGCTCTACGGGCCCAGGGTCTTCGATATCCTGGAGCGGATAGCGTGAGAGGGCTTGGCAACCGATTGCGGATGCGACCCAGTGCGTTCTTGGTCTCCTGATCGGCCCTGCGGTGCGGGCGGACTTAGAGAGGCGGACTTAGAGAAGGTCGACAAGAGATCCCTCGGTTAAGTCGAAGGCCTGCCCTCTAACTCCCCAGCGACACCACGGCCTCGGCGCGGGTGTCGAAGACGGTGAGGATGCGCAGCAGGCCGCTGATCTCGAAGACCTGGCGGATCTCGCCCTTGAGCGCCGAGAGGCCGAAGCGGCCGTCGGATGCGCGCAGGCGCTTGGCGGCGAGAAGGACGACGCGCAGGCCGGCGCTGCTGATGTAGTCGAGGCCCTCCATATCCATCAGCATGACCTGTTCGCCGGCGTCCAGCTTCTGCTTCAGCGCTTCCTCCAGGTCCTTGGCGGTGCCGCTGTCCAGACGGCCGCCCAGCGCAAACACCAAGACGTCCCCATCGCGCTCTTCGGTCATCTGCAAGCCACTCATGGATCTCTCCTTCTTCTCTTTGCGGTCCCGATCACGCGCCCTCGCCTAGCTGTCGGTCGATGGCGATTGCGACGCAGTTCTTACCATCCCGGTGGCAATAGTCGAAACGTTGCGCAAGTTCACGCACCAAATGCACGCCCAGCCCCCCGATCGGCCGGTCTTCCAGAAGCGCGTCGAGATCCGGCTCCGGCGTTTCGGTTGGATCGTAGGGCTGGCCATTGTCTTCGATCGTGACCCGGACCTGGTTATCGACCGAGACCATGGTCAGGCAGATCCTCGTGCCATTGGCATCGCTGCTGTGGCCATGCATGACGACATTGGTCAGAAGTTCTTCGAGGCAAAGCGACAGGGCATAGCTCGCCTTGGTGGACAGCTGCTCGGCCTCGGCAAAGCGCTCCACCTCGTCCTGCACGCGTTCCAGGTTCTCAAGCGCTGCTTCGAAGGCAAGCTCGACAGGCTTGGACATCAAAACCGACCTCGCCCTCCCGCCAGGCGCCGACGCTTGCTCACACACAAAAGCGCGACGCGGCCAACACGACCTCTCAAGGTCGTGCCAGCATAGACGGGCAAGGTCGGGTGCGCCTAGAGCAGATTGCAGATAAGGTCGATGATCTGTCTTTTGTTATTTTAACTGCTCTAAACCCGCTCCAGCATCAAGGCGATGCCCTGGCCCACGCCGATGCACATGGTGCAGAGCGCATAGCGCGCCTTTTGCTCGATCAGCTCTTGCGTCGCGGTGATCGCCAGGCGCGCGCCGGACATGCCCAGGGGGTGGCCCAGCGCGATGGCGCCGCCGTTGCGGTTCACATGCTCGGCATCGTCCGGCAATCCCAATTGACGCATGCAGGCGAGCGCTTGGGCTGCGAAGGCCTCGTTCAGCTCGATCACCTCGATCTCGCTCAGCGGGATGCCCAGGCGTTCGGTCAGCTTCTTGCTGGCGGGCGCCGGACCCATGCCCATGATCCGCGGCGCAACGCCGGCTGTCGCCATGCCGATGATCCGCGCCTTGGGCGTCAGGCCATAGCGCTTGGCAGCGGCTTCGTTGGCGACCAGCAGGGCGGCGGCCCCGTCGTTCACGCCGGATGCGTTTCCGGCCGTGACGCTGCCGCCCTCGCGGAAGGGGGTCGGCAGTTTGGCCAGGCCCTCCAAGGTGACGCCAGGGCGCGGGTGTTCGTCCTCCTCCAGCACCCTGGGATCATGCCGGTGCTGGGGGATGACCACCGGCGTGATCTCCTTGGCCAGCCGCCCCGAGGCCTGGGCAGCGGCTGCACGCTGTTGCGAACGCAGGGCGAAGGCATCCTGGTCGGCACGCGAGATCTGATAGTCCGCGGCCACATTCTCCGCCGTCTCCGGCATGGAATCGATGCCGTACAGCTTTTTCATCAGCGGGTTAACAAAGCGCCAGCCGATGGTCGTGTCGTAGACCTCGGCCGTACGCGAGAAGGCGGTCTCCGCCTTGCCCATCACGAAGGGCGCGCGGCTCATGCTCTCCGCCCCGCCGGCAATCATCAGCTCCGTTTCCCCGGACCGGATCGCGCGGGCGGCGGAGCCGAGAGCGTCCAAGCCGGAGCCGCAGAGGCGGTTCACGGTCGAGCCCGGCACGCTCTCCGGCAGTCCGGCCAGCAGGCTGGACATGCGGGCGATGTTGCGGTTGTCCTCGCCGGCCTGGTTGGCGCAGCCCAAGATCACGTCGTCAAGTGCCTCCCAATCCACACCCTGGTTGCGTTTCATCAGGGCCTTCAGCGGAATGGCCCCCATATCGTCACAGCGCAGAGGAGAGAGTGCGCCGCCATACCGGCCGACCGGCGTGCGGATCATGTCGCAGATAAAGGCATCCATCGAAGTTGTCTCCTGTGTCTCGTGCTTCCCGGGTCCGTGCGTTCCTTAACGCTGCCCTGGGCGTGGATTGGGCTTGTGCCTTTCGGCCTTTCCAGGCAGGTGGGCGGTGTAGGCTGTGATTTCGAGGGGGCGCAATGGTGCAGAAAGTAGTGGTGTCGCGCTGCGACCGCCTCGGCGATCTGGTGCTGTCGTTGCCGGCAGCGAACCTGGTGGCGCGCGCCGGGCTGGAGGTCACCTTGCATTGCTCGGCCTATGCGCGCGACATCGGCTTGTGGGGTCTGGCCAACGGTCTCTACAGTCGTCTCTGGGTCGACGGCGATCCGCCGCCGGCCGACGTCACCCGAGAGACCCCGGTGCTGGCGCTCTACGACTCGCCGGCAACGACAGGGGTGATGCGGGCGCTGCGTTCGCGCCGCCGTTTCGGGCCTTACTCGCGCGCCACCACCTACTTTCGCTACTCCAAGGGTATGCGCCAGCACCGCAGCCGGGTGGCCAAGAGCGAGATGGCCTACAATCTGGACCTGGTAGGGGGTTTTCTCGCGTGGTTGGGCGTTGAAGCGCCGCCTTTCGCGCCGCTTCCGGCACTCAAAGTGCCAGCGGAGTGGCAGGCACCACGCCCTTCGCCGGACTGGGTGGCGGTGCTCTCCAGCGGCGGGTCGGCGAGAAACTGGGCAGTCGGCGACTATTTGACCTGGCTGGCCGAGCATCGCCGCGCCGGCGAGAGCCTCGACTTTCTGGTCCAGGGCGTCGATGCCGAGGAGCGACTGCGCGCGCTCGAGGCCAGCGGTGTCTTGCAGCAGCCGGGCGTCGGTCTGGTGGAGAATTTCGACGCGGTGCGCGACCTCATCGCCTATCTGGCCGGCGCCAAGCAGGTCCTGAGCTCCAGCACCGGGCCGTTGCACATCGCGCATGCCGCCGGGGTGCCGGTCTATGGCCTCTATCCGGAGGAGCCGCGGGTGGAATCTTTCGCGCGCTGGAAGCCTGACGGTTACGGACATGGTGCTGCGGTGACCCTGGTGCCGATAGTGGGAGCGCCGATCACGGGATGATGCCCTGGGCTTGCAGCGCCCGGAAGTGGTCGATGAACATGGTCTCGCTGTCCAAGACCTCGTGGAAGCCGGCCAAACGCGCCTTGGTGGTCGAGGACGCAATGTCCCAGTCGGCGGCGAAGACATAGTCGGCAAAGCCCCAGGAGACCAGGCGCTCGAAGGCGATCTTTTTGAGGCCGTGGCGCGCGGCCAAGCCGGCCCAGCGCGCGCCCTTGTCGGCCATCATCTGCGCCAGGTTCAGCGGCTGCGGCGGCGCCCAATCCATCTCGAAGTGGTCGGCGAAGCGCGGCCAGAGCTGCTCCCAGCGGAAGAGATCGCCGTTGGTGATGTTGAAGGCCTGGTTGGCCGCCGCCTCGCTGCTCGCCATCCAGACCAATGCACGGGCCAGCAGTCCGGCATCCGTCACCTGGTAGAGCGCGCGGTGATTGCCCAAGCTGCCGGGATGGCGCAGCGGAATGCCCAAGTCCTTGGCCAAGGTGGCATAGACGGCGATCGCCACCACCAGGTTCATCGGGTTGCCCAGCGCGAAGCCGCAGACGGCATGCGGGCGCGCCGCCGACCAGGTCCAGTCCTTGCCCGCCTGACGCTCGGTCAAGAGATCCTGCTGATCGTAGTAGAAATTGGGTGGCAGGTGGCGCGGATCGGCTTCCTTGGCCGGGGTCTTGAAGGGACCCAGGTGACTGCCGTACCACTTCGTACCCTCCATCAGATTGACATGGCGAAGACCGGCTGCCGCCGGCTCCAGTCCATCCAGGAAGTTGCGCAGTAAGGAGAGATTTGGCGCGACCAGGGCCGGCCAACCGCCCGGAACCTCGACATAGGCGGCAAAGAAGGCATGGGTTACATCCTTGAGGCCGCCCAGCTTCTGCCGTGCATCGGCGGGATCGGAGAGATCGACTGCGATGTGGCGATAGTCGCCGGTAAGGTCAGGCTTGCGCCGCGAGAGTGCGATGACCCGCCAGTCGGGCAGGGTCAGCAGATGGGCCAGAAGATTGCGCCCGACGATCCCGGTGGCACCGGCAATGACCGCCGTCTTCAAACGCCCTCTCCCTGCTCGCGCTTCGCCAGAATCCGCACCATGGCATCCAGGGCCAGGATGTAGGAGTCGATGCCCAGGCCGGCGATCATGCCCGCGGCTTCCGATGCCGTGACAGACTGCATGCCGCGCCGCTCCAGATTGGTCATATGCACCTCGACATAGGGCAGGGGGACAGCCTTCAGGCAGTCGCGCAGCGCGTAGCCGGCATAGAGAAAACCGGCCGGATTCATGATCAGGCCGGCCATCCCATCGCGTTCGCCTTGATAGATCCAGCTGATGGCCTCGCCTTCGATGTTGGTCGTGCGGATGTCCAGTTCCTGCCCGCGTGCGGCGGCTTCGCGCTGCAGGATGACCTCCAGCTCCTGCGCCGTGGTGGTGCCGTAGAGCTCCGGCTGGCGTTTGCCGAGGTACTCCATGTTGGCGCCTTGGATCAGGAGCAGCCTCATGGCCTGGCCTCTTCGGCAGTCATGCTGGCGATCAGCGCATAGGCGCCGACATCGCCAAGCTCGGCCAGGGCCGTGGCGGTCCTCGTCGCGTCCTGCGGTCGCGCCATCCGCAACAGCAGCGCCTGGGCGATATGCTTATCCGCGGCACCGCGCATCTCCTGCTCCTCGCTCATGCCGCCGGGCTCGACCACGGCCTGCCAGAGGGACCAGCCAAGACAGCTCTCGCCTTGCATTTCGGATGCGACCCGAGCCAACACAGCGGACTCTTCGGCCACCAGTGAGACCAGGGCGGCGGTGTTGGCGATGCCCCAGGAGGCTTCTTGGCGGCAGACCGTCCGGCTGACATCGGTGAAGGCCGGCATGATGCGCCGGGTCCAGGGGCTGGGATCGGCCAGGCGCTCGCGGTAGCGCGGCGAGAGAAGTACCTCGGGCGAGGCGGTCTCGTAGAGGGTGAAGAACTGCGGCTCAGTGCCCGGCAATGCCTCGAAGCGCGACCCCTTCTTGAAACCGGGAATGCCGACCCGCTCCAGCAGGTGCTCATGCTGATGCCAGCGCTCATAGTCGCCCAGAGCGTCGGGCTGGCAGCCGTTCCAGATCAAGAGGCCGCCGCGGCTCATTCCGGCTCTCCCGAGCCAGTGGTGACCAGGATCTTACCGACCGCGCCGCCCTTGCGCAGCAGATCCAGCCCCTCGATCGCGCGCTCCAGCGGCAGCACCCGGCTGATGTGCGGGGTCAGGCGGCCGGCCAGCGCGTGCGCGAAGATCTCCGCCTGCGCCTTGGCCATCCAGCCCGGATGGCGGTCGCGGTAGTCCGACCACTGCAATCCAGAGACCGCGATGTTCTTCACCAGCAGATAGTTGGCCCGGATCGTCGGAATGTCGCCGGCAGCAAAGCCGATCACCACCAGACGGCCGCGCCAGGCAAGCGCGCGCAGGGCCGCTTCCGTGTTGTCGCCGCCGACTGGGTCGATCACGATGTCGACGCCCGCACCGCCGCTGGCCTCCTTCACCTGGGCGCGCAGTCGTTCCTTCAGCGGTTCGGCCGAGAGGTCGATGACGGCATCGGCGCCGAAGCTGCGGGCCAGCGCGATTTTCTCCTCCCCGCGCGCACCGGCGATCACCTGTCCGGCGCCCATGGCCTTAGCCAGTTGGACCGCGGCCATGCCGACCCCACCGTTGGCGCCCAGAACCAGGACGCGCTCGCCGGCGCGGAAGCCGCCGCGGTCTGTCAGCGCGAACCAGGCGGTCTGATAGACCAGACCCAGCGCCGTCGCGGTCCGATAGGAGAGCGCTTTCGGGATCGGATGAGTGAGGGCAAGCGGGGCAGTGATGCGTTCGGCAAAGGCACCGTGTTCCAGCTGCACCAGCACTCTTTGGCCCAGGTACTTCTTCTCGACAGCCGCACCCAGCCCGACGATGCGGCCTGCTGCTGCCTTGCCCGGGATGAAGGGCAGTGCCGGCTTGACCTGATAGTTGCCCTCCATAACCAGGATGTCGGGGTAATTCAGATCGCAGCAGGCGACCTCGACCAGCACCTCGCCGGCGGCAGGCTCCGGTTCCGGCAGATCCACTGCGCCGTGGCTCTCCAGCGGCCCAAAGGCGGCGACCTGGATCGCCTTCATCCCAGCAGCTCCTCATTGTCGGCGCCCAGGCCGGGTGCGGACTTGACGGCTTGGTCGCCGCGATAGATCGGCGCCAGCGGGACCGGCAGGGCCGGCATGCTGGCGCCCGCCTCGTTGGCCACCCGGCCGGCAAAGAGCCCGCGGGCGGCGAAGTGCGGGTCGGCGAAGGCTTCTTCGCAGGTCTTGACGATAGAGCAGCAGCAGTCGGCTTCCGCCAAGAGGGGTTCCCACTCCCCAGCGCTTCTGGCAGCCACCAGCCCGGCGACGGCCTTCGCCGTACCCTCCGGATCCTTGGTGTCGTCGCGCCAGGCATCGGGAAGCGCGATCAGCGTGCAGAAGCTGGCCCAGAACTTGTCCTCCAGAGGGGCCGCCGCCAGCAGCCGCCCGTCCTTGGTCGGGTAGAGGCGATAGCGCGGCGAGCCGCCGGTGACCAGGCCCTCGCCCGAGCCCGGCCAGTCGCCGGTCGCAAAGCCCTGACCCTGCGCCCAGTACTGAAAAGTGAAGAGGCCGTCGGTCATGGCGATATCCAGGAAGGCGCCTTCGCCGCTGCGTTCGCGCTGCAGCAGGGCCAGCAGGACGTTCATGACCGCGGGATAGGTGCCGCCGGCAATATCGGCGATCAGCGCCGGCGGCAGGACCGGCTCTTCGATGCTGCCGCGACTCAGGGACAGCAATCCGGCATCGCTGATATAGTTCAGATCGTGCCCGGCAACCGCCTGCTTGGGTCCGGTCGCGCCATAGCCGGTGATCGCGCAGTAAATCAGCCGTGGGTTGGCAGCCTTTATCGCCTCGTAACCCAGCCCAAGGCGTTCCATGACGCCGGGCCGGAACTGTTCCAGCAGGACATCGGCCTCGGCGATCAGCGGCATTAGCCGCTCGCGCTCGCCAGGGTCCTTCAGATTGACGGCCAGGCTCTTCTTGCCGCGGTTCAGCAGCGCGAAGTTGACGGCTTCCTTACCCCAGGCTGGCAGGTAGGCGCGCATATCCTCGCCTCCGGGGCGTTCGATCTTGATCACCTCGGCGCCGGCCTCGGCCAGGATCAGCCCGGCCATCGGGCCCGGCAGCAGCGTCGTGAAGTCCAGAACCTTGATGCCTTCAAGCGGCTTCGTCACGTCTTCTTGCTCCTTTGATGGGCGACCAGCGCACGCCGGGCGGGTACATAGGCCGGCGTCCCATAAACCTGGAAGAGCGCTTGGGAGCGGGCGAAATGTTGTTCCAGGCCGCCACGTTCCACCCGCTCGATCGGGCCGTCGCGATAGCCAAGGCCCAGGCGGCAGGTGAGGTCCATATCCTTGGCGCTGGCCAGGCCCTCGTCGAGGAAGCGCAGCGCGTCGTTCAGCTTCGGCACCTCCAGGCGGTCGATGATGCGGCCGGCCTGATCGGCGCAGAGCGCCACCTCGAAACCGGCTTCGCGGAAGACCGCGGTCGCCGCATCGATCGCGCTCTGCATGCTTGCGGGCTGGCGCACCAGTTCGATCAGCTTGGAGGCCTCGTCGCTGCCGTTGCGATAGCGCGCGAAGCCCAGGATGTTGGAGCCCTCTTCGCCGGATTCCTCGCCGGTGTGCACGCCCAGGCACTCGCGGCCCAATTCGACCAGCACCGCGGTGCGGTCGGGATCGGCCTGCACCTCGACCCGGCCGCAGTCGCCCAGGTGGATCAGCACCGGGCTGTTCGGGCTGCTGCCTTGCAGAAAGGAATCGCCCTCCGGGAAGGAACGCGAAGGGCCTTCGCTCTGGATCTCGTAGTTCATATCAGGCTCCGAAGAGGGCATTGCCCTCGTACTTAAAGAAGCCGCGGCCGCTCTTGCGGCCCAGGTGCCCGGCCGCGACCTTGCGGCGAAGCAAAGGCGGTGCCGAGGCGCGCGGGTCCAGGGTGATGGGATAGAAAGCCTCGCAGAGACGCACCTGGGTATCCAGACCGACCAGATCGATCAGCTCCAGGGGTCCCATCTTGTAGCCGAGGCCGGCCTTGATCGCGCGGTCGATGTCGGCCGGCTCTGCGACACCGGCCTCCACCGCACGGATGGCGTCGTTGTTGAAGGGGACCAGCAGGGCATTCAGGATGAAGCCAGGCTTGTCTTGCGTCTTCACCGGCGTCTGCCCGGCGGCCTCCGTCCAATCCCAGGCAGCCTGGAAGGCCTCGTCCGAAGTATTGATGCCGGGCGACACTTCTATCAGTCTCATCAGCTGGGCCGGCAGGCAGAAGTGCATGCCGACGACCTTGTCCTCGCGCCCGCAGCCCGACGCGATCTCGGTAATCGAGAGGGTCGAGGTGTTGGAGGCGAAGAGGGTCTCGGGCTTGCAGAGTCCGTTCAGCTCTTTGAAGAGCGCCTGCTTGGTGGCCAGGTCCTCGAAGACCGCCTCGATCACCAGATCGGCTTCAGCAAGATCCTCCAGGTCCGTCGTCGAGACCAGACGATCCAGGGTGGCCGTCTTGTCCTCCGCACGCATCTTCCCGCGCGCCACGGACTTTTCGAAGAAGGCCGCCGATTGCTTGGATGCCCGTGCCAAAGCTTCGCTCTGTCGGTCGTAGCAGAGCGTGCGGAAGCCGGCGCGGGCGGCGACGATGGCGATGCCTGCACCCATGGTGCCGCCGGCACCGCAGACGGCGACGGTCTCGATTCTGCTCATTTCGCTTTGAAGCTCCGTCCGATCAGTTGCCGGTGCACCTGGTTGGTGCCCTCCCAGATTTGCGTGATCTTGGCATCGCGCATCAAGCGCTCGACGCGGTAGTCGCTGCAGTAGCCATAGCCGCCGTGCATCTGCACCGCAGCCTCGCTCATGCGCATCGCCAGGTCCGAGGCGCGCAGCTTCAAAAGCGAGGCCTCCATACCGAACTCCTTCTCGCCGCCATCGACCAGGCCGGCGACATAATCCAGCCAGCACTCGCAGAAGGCCAGGTCGCCGGCCAGGTCGGCCAGCATGAACTGATTGCCTTGAAAGTCGATGACCTTGCGGCCCGACTGCTGACGCTCATTCATATAGGCCGTCATGTCGGCAAAAGCTGCGCGAGCGATCCCAAGCGCGTGGGCGGCGACGCTGGGCCGCGACTTGTTCAACGAGGCCAGCAGAATCTTGAGACCGTCGCCCGGCTCGCCCAGCAGGTTTGCGCGTGGGACGCGGCAGGCATTGAAGGCCAGCGCCGCCGTGGAGGAGGCGCGATGGCCCATCTTCTTCTCCAGGCGGACGACCTCCAGGCCGGGCGTGTCGCCCTCCAGCACCAGGGCAGAGATGGCCGCCTTGGGGTCCTCGATCTTGCTCCACTTGCCGAACAGCAGGATGCGCGCCGCGCGATCGCCGTTGGTGATGAAGATCTTGCCGCCCTCGACCAGGATCTCCTCGCCCACCGGGGTGAAGCGGGTCTTCATGCCGGTGGCATCCGAACCCGCGCCGGTCTCGGTAATCGCCAGAGAGCCCAGGGCGCCCTCGGCGATGGCCGGCAGCAGGCGCGCCTTCTGTTCCTCAGTGCCGAAGTCCATCAGCGGCTTCATGCCGTGAAAGTTGGTGGCGTAGATGATGCCGGTCGATGCGCAGGCAGCAGAGATCAGCGCCACGCACTCCAGATAGAGCCGGTAGGAGACCGGGGCGCCGCCGTAAGCCTCCGGCACGAAGAGGGCGTTGAGGCCCAGCTCGTTCAAGGCTTGGACGTTGTCTTCGGGAAAAGCACCGCTGGCGTCATAGTCGGCGGCCCTGGGTTCGATGACCTCGCGGGCCAGGCGCGCGACCTGATCCAGAACCATGCGCTCCTCTTCGCTCCAGCGGCGGCGCTGGCCTTGCGCGGTGATGAGGTCTGCCATCAGTGATTGATCCCCTGTGCACCATCCAGATAGAGGGTCTCGCCGGTAAGGAAGCCCAGTTTGCCGCCCATCAGCAGGGCCACCAACTCGCCGACCTCGTCCGCCGTCCCGGCGCGACCCAGCGGCACGCGGCTCTCCAGCCAGGCCTTCACCTTGGGCTTGGCCAGCCAGTCGCGGTTGAGATCGGTCTCGATGTAGCCCGGCGCCACGTTGACGACCGTGATCCCGTCGGCTGCCCACTCGACCGCCAGACAGCGCACCATCGCGCCGACCGCCGCCTTGGAGGCGCAGTAGGCCAGATTGTGCGGCACGCCCAGGCGATCGAAGAAGGACCCTATCGTGACGATGCGTCCGCCGCCGGCAGCCTTGAGATAGGGGTAGGCGGCCTGCGCGCCCAGCAGCACTGCGGTCGCGTTCAGGCCCATCACCTTCTCGTAGTCGGCCAGGCTGAAATCGGCGCTGGGACCCTTCAGATGCAGGCCGGCATTGGCGACGAAGCCGACGATGGGTCCCGCTTCGGCAATTGCGGCAAAGCTTGAGTGTAGCGCGTCCGCTTTACTGACGTCGCAAGCCAGTGCGCGGCCGGCCGGGGCGGTACCGCTACGCGAGAGCGAGACCACCTCATGGCCTGCTTCGCTCAAGGCGGTGACCACGGCGGCGCCGATGCCGCGACTGCCGCCGGTGACGACGATCTGGCCCCGAGAGGACCCTTTATCAGGCATCGCGGAACCTCGCCTCCCGTTTCTCTTCAAAGGCCGCCATGCCCTCCTCGGCGTCTTCGGTCCGATAGGCCAGGGTCGAGAGCTCAGCCTCCACCTTCAGCCCTTCGCCGAGCGGCAGGTCGCAGGCGCGCTTGACCGCCGTTCGGGCAAAAGCCTGCACCGGCTGGCTGTAGCGGCCCAGTTCCTCCGCCAAAGCCAGTGCGGCCTCCAGACCGTCCGGCTCGACCACCCGGTTCACCAGACCCCAGGCCGCGGCCTCTTCGGCGCTGACGGTCTTGCCGGTCAGGATCATCTCCAGCGCCCGGGCCTCGCCCACCAGGCGCGGCAGGCGCTGGGTGCCGCCATAGCCGGGGATCAGTCCCAGCTTGATCTCCGGCAGGCCCAGCTTGGCCTTGGGCAGGGCAAGCCGCAGGGTGCAGGCCATGGCCAGCTCCAGCCCGCCGCCGAAGGCGAAGCCATTGATCAGCGCGACCGAGGCCTGCGGCAGGCTATCCAGCTTCGCGAAGATGGCTTGACCCAACTCGGCGCCGCGCTTCTGCGCCATGAGATCGCGGCCGCGCAGCTCCTTGATGTCGGCGCCGGCGCAGAAGGCCTTGGGGCCGCTACCGGTAACCACAAGGGCGCGCGCGTCGCTGGCGGCGACCTCGTCGAAGAGTTCCCCGAGTGCCTCCAGGATGGCGAAGGAGAGCGCGTTCAAGGCCTCCGGCCGGTCCAGAGTGATCAAGGCGACGGCGCCGCGTCTTTCCAGGCGGGGCATCATGAGCCGCTCTCCTTTGCATGATAGCGGATGGGGTCTGGCGTCAGGCGGCCGGCTTTGGCGTCTTCGCTGAGCGTGCGCTTCAGTATCTTGCCCGACGGCGTCAGCGGAAAGGCCTCCATGCGCAGGAAGTACTCCGGCATGTCGTACCTGGAGAGGCCTTCGCCGGCCAGATGGGTCAACAGGGGCTCGGGCTCGGCCGTCCCCAGGATCGCCAGGCAGACCTTCTCGCCCAGACGCTCGTCCGGGACAGCGAAAGCCGCAGCCTTCTCGACCGCCGGGTGGCGCAGCGCCAAGGCCTCGATGTGGCTGGGATGAATGTTGTGTCCGCCGCGGATGATCAGGTCTTTCAGGCGGCCGTGGATCGTCAGGTTCCCGGCTTCGTCGAGCGCACCCAGATCGCCGGAGCGGAACCAGCCCTGGCTGGTGAAGCTGGCGTCGATGGCGCTCTGGTTGTCGTAGTAGCCCAGCATCAGCGCGGCACCCCGCCCGACGATCTCGCCGATCTCGCCCGGACCCAGCAGGCGTTCCGGATCCTCCGGGTCGGCGATGGCCACCTCGTAGGCCGGGCCGCCGCGCCCGCAGGTGGCCAGGCTGGTCTCGATCGGGTCGTCGGGATGGGTGTACTGATGCGAGGAGTTCTCGGTCATGCCATAGATGTTCTGCGGCTTGATCCCTTGCACAACGAAGGCTTCGGCGACCGAGGGCGGGATCGCGGCACCGGCCATGTAGAAGGTCCGCACCTGGCCCAGACGCCCTAGCCCGCGTGCCTTCTGTGCTGCCAGCATATCCATCGCGTGGGTCGGCACCCCCATGACGTAGGTTGCCTCGTTCGCCAGCAGCCAGTCCAGCCGCTCGCTGCCCGGCGGCGGGTCGTCGGTCACCAGGCGGCAGCCGGCGACCAGCCATTGGCCGACGGCGACCCAGGCGATGTGATGCGACAGCGGGCTCAGGCTTAAGAGCACGTCGTCGGGGCCCAGCGACCAGTCGCGGGCCAGATCGCGGGCGTTGGCAAGCAGGCTGTTGGCGGAGTGCATGACGCACTTGGGCAGGCCCGTGGTGCCGGAGGTGAAGGCCAGGTAGGTGACGCTGTCGGGATTGGTCTGCGGGTCGCTGGTTGGCTGTCGGTCGTTCAGTGGCAGTGAAGCAGCGTCCCAGATGGCTTCCAGGCCTTCGCTTTGCTGCAGTGCGGCCTGTCGCTGAGCCTCGCTGGTCTCCGCGCCCCAGCCTTCTTCGGTGATAAGCAGACGGCTGCCCAGTCGCTCCAACAGCTGGCGGACCTCGGCGGCGGTGTAGGTGCGATGCAGCGAGGGGTTACACGCAATCCCCTGCCGAGAAGCGGCCAGGAAGGCAAGCACGGCAGCCTTGCCGTTCCCCATCCATAGCGACAGGCGGTCGCCTGCCGTTAGTCCCTGCTGCTCGAAGGCGGCAGCCAGGCTGTCGACCGCCTGCAGAGTCTGCGACCAGGTGAGTCCGCCCTGACCATCGACCAGCGCCAGAGCCTCCGGACTGGCCGCTGCCTGGCGCTGGAGCAGTCCGTAGAGCGTGTCCTCATGCCAAAGACCGGCATCGTAATAGAGCTTGGCCTTGGCCGGGTCGTGCAGGGTGAGGAAGGGACGCATCAGTGGCCGAAGGCCTCGGGATCGGGCTTGCGGCGCTCGCCGAAGGCCTTGCTCAGCTCTCTCGACTCGTCGCTGTCCAGATAGCTGCGCAGCAGCAGGTCGTGGGCAAGGCGGGCCAAGCCGCCGACGCCGCCGTGACGCGCATTGAAGGCTGCCTTGACGCTGGCCAGGGCAAAGCTGCCGCGCTCGGCGACCTCCAGCGCGAAGGCCTCGGTCTCGGCATCCAGATCGGCATCCGGCACCACCTTGTTGATCAGGCCCATGGCCAATGCCTCTTGCGCCGGGATCTTGGGGTTGCGGTACCACATCTCCTTGGCCTTCTTCTTGCCGACCAGATCCTCCAGATACCAGGTGCCGTAGCCGGCGTCGAAGGAGCCCATCATCGGGCCGACCTGGCGGAAGACAGCACTCTCCTTCGCCACGGTCATGTCGCAGACCATCTGCAGGACATTGCCGCCGCCGACGGCAAAGCCGTTGACCTTGGCGATCACCGGCTTCTGCAGGCGATCGATCGCCTCGTACATCTCCAGGGTCGGCAGCACGCCGGCGTAGAGCTTGGTCTTGGGCAGCCCTTCCTTGCGGCCGCCGATGCAGAAGAAGCGCTCGCCGGCGCCGGTGATGATCAGCACCCGCGTGCGGGTCTCGTTGCGGATCTGCTCGATACAGTCGCGGACCTCCAGGCACATGGTGGCGGTGAACATATTGCCGTCGTCCGGGCGGTTGAGGGTGATCGTGCCCAGCGGCCCGGCTTCTTCGTAGAGGATCGTCTCGTAACTCATCTCGCGTTCCTGTCCTTCAGATGACGTGCGCGGCCTTCAAGGCCGCTATCTTTGCTTGGTCATAGCCCAGAAGCTCTTGCAACAGCAGCTCCGTGTGTTCGCCCAGACCGGGCGGCGGCAGGCGCGGTTGGACGGCCGCACCGTCCAGATGAATGCCAAGCCCGACCTGCGGCAGCTGCGTCGCGCCACGCTCCAGGCGATAGAATAGTCCGCGCTCCAGCAAGGCCGCATCACTGGTGGTCTCGTCCAGGCGGTTGATTGGGCCGGCCGGCACGCGGGCCGCGGCAAAGCGTTCCAGCCAGCTATCGCGGCCTTGTTCGAGCAGGACCTCTTGGATCTCGGCCACCAGATCCGCGCGTTTGGCGCGGCGTTCGGCATTGCTGCCCTCGCCCTCCGCCTCGGCTCGTGCGGGTTGGCCGACGGCCTGCCAGAAGCGTTTCCAGATGGCATCGCTGCCCAGGCCCAGGGTCAGGGGCTCGTCCGCGGTCTCGAAGGTCTGATAGATGGCGATCACGCTGTCGGTCCCGCCGCTCCGGCCCGGCAACTCGCCGCTGCCCAGATAGGGCAAAATACGGCAGGCCATGAAGCGGGTCATGGATTCGACCAGTGCGATGTCGATCAAGCGGCCCTGCCCGCTGCGTTCCTTCGCGAAGAGGGCGGCGATGCTGGCCATGGCCGCGTCCTGGCCGGCCAGCAGGTCCGCGGCCGGGGTGCCGACCTTCTGCGGCCCGCTCTCGGCCGCCCCGGTCAGGTCCATGACCCCGGAATAGCCCTCGGCGATCAGGTCGTAGCAGGCCCGCTCAGCCCGCGCGCCGCTGAGGCCGAAGCCGGTCAGGGCGGTAAAGATCAGGTCGGGCTTCAAGGCCGAGAGGCTCGCGTAGTCGGTGGCAAGCTTGCGCTGTACCTGCGGCGGCTGGTTGGTGACCAGGACGTCGGCCTTGGCCAGCAAGGCCTCGAAGAGCGCCCGTCCCTCCGCCTTGGTCTGGTCCAGGACGAGGCTCTCCTTGTTGCGGTTGACCGCCAGGAACCAAAGCGATTCCCCTTCCAGGAAGGGCGGTCCCCACGCCCTTGCGTCGTCGCCCTGGGGCCGCTCCAGCTTGATCACCCGCGCACCCAGGTCGCCCAGCAGCATGGTCGCATAGGGTCCGGCGACCGAGGTGGTGAGGTCCAAAACGGTCACCCCGGCCAAGAGGTCCGCCCCCTGACCGCAGGCCATCAGCGGCAGGGCATCCATCGGTAGGGGTGAAGCTCTCTGCATCCTGTCTGCCCATCGTTGCTCTCTTGCCCTAACCCGAAGCAAGGAGCGTGCCAGGGCGCCTTCGCGCCCGATTCGTTACCATGCCGTGTTTGGGTAACCTATTGAGAAACAGAGGGTAAATCACGTGCGCTGCTTGCTTGTCGAACTCCAAGGATCACGGTTCTGACCAGGCGAAGGGGTGCAAAGCAGGGTATGTGTGTCCTTCAAGAAGACAGAATCGGCGCTATTGACCGCAATGAGGACGCAGCGTTTCATGAGTCTCGGAAATTCAGAGAGGAAAGAGGCCTGGAATGTCGTCGCGAACTGCAGTCGTGGGGTTGCTCTGCCTCGATGAAGCGGGCGCGGTCGTGGTGGCGCTGGGCCGCGGTCGGGAGCCTGGCGTGCAACAAGCGCTGCGGCGGC
Source organism: Kiloniellales bacterium (assembly GCA_040219175.1). Classification (GTDB taxonomy): domain Bacteria; phylum Pseudomonadota; class Alphaproteobacteria; order Kiloniellales; family JACOMY01; genus JACOMY01. The sequence goes on along the minus strand of JAVJSY010000030.1, from coordinate 2,740 downwards.
GCGGCTACGCAGCGCGCCTGCGCCAGAAGCGCCTGGGCAGCTTGCCCGACCTGGGTTTGGCGGTGCACTGGCTGGCTCTGCCTGAAGGCGACCTCCTTCTCCTGAGTGAGGCGCGTGATGCCGTCTTGGAGTTTCTCGGCGGTGTCGACTTCGCCTACGAGATCCTGGAGCATCTCTTGAGCGATCCCTTCGATGCCATGACCGTGGTCGATGACAAGGCGCGCGTCGCCTACATCGCGCCCGTCCACGAAGGCTTCTTCGGCCTCAGCCATGGGGCGGCCACCGGGCGAGCGGTGCAGGAGGTGATCGAGAACACCCAGCTGCACAAGGTGGTGGCCAGCGGCAAGGCGGAGATCGGCGAGACGCAGTCGATGCGCGGCTTCACCCGCGTGGTGAACCGCACCCCGATCCGCGATGCCGACGGCAAGATCCTGGGCGCCATCGGTCGCGTTCTCTTCAAGGGCCCCAAGCAGCTGGAGAGCCTGAACCAGCGCATCAACAGCCTGGAGGACGAGGTCGAATTCTACCGCCGCGAAGCGCGGGCGGCGCGCGAACGGCGCTACGGCCTGGAGGATCTGATCGGCGAGAGCGCGGCGATGGAGGCCTTGAAGCAACAGATCGCCCAGGTGGCACCGCTCGACGTGCCGGTCCTGATCACCGGGGAGAGCGGGGTCGGCAAGGAGCTGGTGGCGCAAGCGATCCACCGGCTTTCGCCGCGCCGCGACGAACCTCTGGTCGCGGTCAATGCAGCCGCCCTGCCCGACAACCTGGTCGAGAGCGAGCTTTTCGGTTACGAGGCCGGCGCCTTCACCGGCGCCGACCGTCGCGGCCGGGCCGGCAAGTTCGAACAGGCAGCCGGCGGCACCCTCTTCCTCGACGAGATCGGCGAGATGCCAGCGGCTGTACAAGCCAAGCTGCTGCGGGTCTTGCAGGACGGACGGGTCGAGCGGCTGGGCGGCAGCAGCGAAACGGTCGACTTCCGCCTGGTGACGGCAACCAACGCCAAACTGGAGGAGCGAGTCAGCAAGGGCGATTTCCGCCTGGATCTCTTCTACCGCATCTCGCCCGTGGTCCTGACCGTGCCCTCCCTCTCGGAACGCCTGGAGGACCTGCCGGCCCTGGTGCGCCACTTCCTCGCCGACTTCGCCGAACGCCACGGCCGCCAGGTTCTGGAGGTGGCCCCTGAGGTCTTCCCCCTGCTGAGCGCCAGACCCTGGCCCGGCAACCTGCGCCAGCTGAAACACAGCGTCGAGCGCGCCGCCATCTTCGCCCAGGGTCCAGGCCTGACCGCCGCCTCCTTCGACGACGCCGGACCCGGCAACACCCCAGCGGCGACCGTCGAGCCCCTGCAGACGGCTCTCGATCGCGTCGAGGCCGACCTCATCCGCGCAGCGCTCGATCAGAACGGCGGCAACAAGAAGAAAGCGGCCGAACAACTCGGCATCTCCCGTTCGTATCTCTACAAGAAACTGGGGTAGGGTGTGCCCACAGTTCGTGGAGGGAGTTTTTGGTTCTGCGACGAGCACTAAGCTACTGATGGGCTAGCCCTGCCCAGCAATAGGGGCCATCGACCGACCCCCGCAGTCTTTGTCGCATTGGTCGAGACGATCAACGCGCCAGGGCACCACAGAACGAGACCCCTAGCAGTGAGTGCTGAGGCAACGGTGCGCTGGATCTCATGGCATCAAGGCAGAGCTCGACCTCCTGATGTATCAGGTGCCCGATTGGCCCCTCTCGTCTTACATATATGGGCTCAAGGATCGGGTGCTCACGCCTCAGAACCTGGAAGAGTTCTGATGCACGAACCTTAACGCAACCTCTGGAAACCAGGTTTAGCGCCGCTTCAACGAACAACCAAGAGAAGTACTGATCTAGAATTCTAGATGAAGCGCGATCGGACTCGCTCTCGCAGGAGAGCAGATCGTTTGCTAGTTGAGCGGATTGATAGGCAAGGTCCGTTTCCCCTAGAATCAGGCTTCCCACCGCAATCCAAGCCAAATCGCTCGCCTTGCTCGTTCGTTCAACATCGCTTCTCGACGTGATCTGAGAAATTGCATCATCGCTGCGCAACAATGCGCCAAGATCCGACGCCTGCCTCACGGACTCCGCAAAACGCCCACTCCAAAGCTCTTCTACAAGGTCCGAGACTTCGCCCTGCTTGCCTTGTGAAGCGAGAACGAACGCGCTCATGGGAATGTACTCTCGGGCGAAATGTACCTGACCAAACGTGGCTCTTTTGTAGAGTGGCAAGGGGACGGCCTCTCCTGCTAGAGCCCGTGCTAGAATGAACCGACCCAAAGCGTTACCATAGCTGCGCAACGCTCCCAAAAATTCATACTTCAGAGTCGCGCCTTCAAGTAAGAGTTCCTGCGCAAGCTGGTATCTTTCGATCTTCAACAAATCCAAAACAACCAAACCTATATAGTTGAGTTCAAAATAGGCGCTTTCAATATTATCCAATTTGCTATTTTTCTCTGCCTGTTCATACAGGTTCAGCAAAGATGCTGCATACGCAGCCATCAAATAGGCCTCCGACTCTGCGGCACTGTCGAGTGCTTCAAAGTAATTGGAAATCTCGAGGTAAGTCAGAAAATTAAGGGTAACTGCTCAGGGTGTTGGTCAGGCGGGGAAGAGTGTCTTGCCGGCGAGTGCCGCTGAGATGGCCTGATGAGGCGTAAAGCCATGCAGTCTTCCGGTGCCGATGACGGATCGGATGAGGGCGTGAGTATCGGCGCCCCAG
>JAVJSY010000029.1:0-28315 GCA_040219175.1 Kiloniellales bacterium | reverse complement strand
GCGCCTCATCCTCAACAAACTGAGGCTTCGGCTTGTCCAAATCCTATCCGATCTCCTCAGCGCGCCCGCATATCTCCATACTTCAAAACCTCGCCCCACCCGCACTGTTTCAATCGCTTAAGCGTTTTTCAGGGCCAACCACTTAGAGAGCAGATAGCACCAGACACAGCCCTGCTTGCCGGCCAGCAGGCGTTTGCCCAGCCGGCCGCTGATCGTCATGTCGGGATTGCCGCCAAGGATCGCGTTTGCCAGCTGGTCACCCGCGATGAAGAGGTTGACCGCGTAACGGCGTGCCAAGCCGGCCGGCAGCGCTCGCATGAACGGCAAGGCTGTCAGCATGAAGACCACGCCGAGCAGCAGGCCGGCAGGAAGCAAGCCGACCAGAACCACAGTCGCAACACCACCCAGGGTGGTAAAAAGATAATCGGTCATCGGGATATGGTCTCCACCTTCTTCGAAAGGGCTTTCAAGTCGGCCTTGATTTCGGAAATCTCGGCCAACAACTCGACTTTGAGCTGCGCGCCGTCCGCCGTCGTAAAACGGTCAAGCGTTCGATCGGTTAATTCGGCTTGAATGACGTCGGCGCGCCTTTCCAGATTGACGATCCGGGGCAGAAGTCCTGCCGAGAGCTCGACCCGGATTGCGGTGATATCCCGGTCCATGCTGCCAAGCGACAGGTAGAGCCCGATCAAGGCCGGCAAGCACAACGCCGCGGCGCCGTGTCCGATCGTCGTGAAAAGCGCGTTCTTGGACGCGCGCTCGGAGAGGGTGGGGCCTTGGTCACTCATGCCAGGCACCCCGCCCACCAAGCAATGACGAAGGCCACCGCGGCGATTGAGACGAGGATCACAGCGACCCCTCCGACGCAGGTCAGGATCGTCTGCCAGTCTTCATTGATCCGCACGAGGCCTACCCCCTGTTCCCGAAGACGCCGGACTGCCAGAGATTGATTGCGACCGCGGCCAGCGGGACGGCGATGATGGTCAACGCGATGCCAACCTGCACGACGCTGCCGCTCATCAGGCGCGCTTCCTGGCCCTCGGCGTGCTGGGCCAGGTCGTTCAAGGCCGCGTAGACGCCGGCCATCGCCCCCAGGCTACCGAGCGAGAGGACGAACTTGCCGGAGCGCTTGGCGACGCGGCGGGTCTCGGCCGCTTCCCGCAGCACCTCGGCTGTCACGGCGTCGACCACGCTCTCGACCGGATCGGCCTTCTTCCTGCCCAGGCGACGCTTGCGCTTCTGCTTGACGCGCGCCACTGCGGCCTCGGTCTTTGGCCCGAAGTCGCCGTCGACCTTCACCGGCAGGCCAAGGTCTTTGAGGTTCCGCTGCACCGCGGCAACGGCAGCGCCCTGTGCACCCTTCTTCAAGGTCTTCATCATGGCTCAGCTCTCCGGTAGGTACTCGATCTGGACGGCCCCGCCGTGGCCTTCCGACAGGGGACAGAGGCTCTGCGGGGATTGCGGCGGACGCAGCGCGACGGTCCAGCTACCGCTCTCCGGATTGAGGTAGAGGCGCAACTGGCCGCCGTTGCTGGCGATCCCGGTGAAGGCCAAGGTCTCGCCATGTCGCTCCTTCAGGAAGCGCTCCAGCCCCTCTTTCGGTCCGCACTGGACCGCTTGGGCGGATCCCGGAATCAAAAAGGCCGCCACGAGGGCGGCCGCAAACAGGCATCGCATCGAACTACTCCTCTTGCAGAAACTGATCGGGAGTGACCTCCTCGATCGATAGGGCCGTGAGGCCGGGGAAGGCCGTGACGCACTCCGGAATCTCCAGCAGGCGCGTGGGCAGGATGCTGCGACCATCCTGCAGTGGCCGTGGGGCGATAGCCTTGCCGGGGCAGAAGCCGCCACTGAAGCTGTTCTCCTGCCCGGCAGGAACGATCAGGAACTGGGTCATCAGAGTGCTCCTATGCGGATGAGGTGATCTTCCATGATGGCGGCCAGGCGCCTGTGCTGGGCCTCGCTCAGGGAGGCGCCGATGTAGCCCCAGGCCATCTCGGCATTGGAGTAGGAGAAGCCGGAGCGGCCGTAGGACATTCCGGTTGTGGGCACGCCCGTAGGCGCCCCCGTCAGCGTCATCTGTCGGAGCCTGCCGGAGGCACCTTGGCCGTAGACCTGGTAGTTGGCGGCGCTGGAGCGATCGACAGCGTAATAGCCGGAGCGGACCCCGTCAGTGCGGATGAAGGGCACATTGTCGAAAGCAGAGTTGGCGTTCATTTGCGTCTGCATCGCGCTGCCGTTGACCGGTGCGATGCGCAAGCGGTGGGTCACCGTGGCCCCGATGATGCCGCCGTCGGAGGAGGCCGAGTAGATGTAGGCGCCGGCCGACGCGCTGTCCTGGGCGTAGTTGGCGGCGTCGGTGCTGATGTTGTAGCCGCTGATGAAAACGTAGGAGGTCACCCCATCGAAGGCATAGCCGCGATAGGGCGTGAAAGTCGGGCTGTTGCTAGCCGTCCCGTCGCCCGTGCCGGGGTTGACCCAGTTGATCAGGGCTGTCGCCTCGTCATGCGCGGCAAAGCAGCTGAGCAGGTCGAGCTTCGCCCAGATTCCCGCTTCGATCAGATCCCGGATCGTTATCTCCAGGTCGCGCTTCAGAAAGCGGCCGTCCTTGGGATCGGGCGTAGCCGAGATCGCGTTCCACAGCGCGTCGGTCTGGGCATGGTACAGCCAGAAAGGCCGCCCATAGCGCGCGTCGAACAGCAGCCGCGAGGCGCTCTCTTCGGCATGCTCCACGACGAGGCTCGCGGAGCCAGGCAGGGTCTCCTCCAGGATCAGATGCGGGGCGGTGGCTTTCGCCCTGAGATGCACCTCATAGTCATGGCCGCTGACCATGGCCTTGGCCGTGCCGCTGCTGCCCAGCAGGGTGACCGCGCCGACACCGTCGACGGCCGTTGAGCCCATGGTCCAGCCGCCGTCGCCCAGCGGCAGCAGTTCTTCACCGCCGGTCTGGCTGAATTCCACCAGGTCGACCGCCGTCATGCTGGGCGGCAGGGAGACCTCCGGCGTGAAGCTCGACTGCCCCGTCACGCTCGGCACCTTGTCGCGCAGGGTGTCGTAGGAGGGCTTCAGGACGACGCTTTCGCCGAAGGTCAGATCGATGGTCGAGCCGGCAGAGTCGCGCTTGTAGATCGCGCCGACATCCTCCTCCTGGTCCAGGACCATGTCGCTGGCGGTAAAGATCCGCCTCACGTCGTTGCCCGCTTTCTCGAAGACCTGCGGCGAGAGCCCGCGCAGCAGCAGAGGGCTGCCGGTCGCCATCGCCGCTCCCGTCTTCTGCAGGCGCACGCGCGCCACCTGCTCGTTGGATTCCACCAGCGAGAACTGGCCGGTGTGCTGGGCGCTTAGATCGTCCATTGCCCAATCACCGTCACTGCCCAGATAGGGCGGGCGATCCATGTCCGGCAGCTCGATCAGACAGTCGCCCTGCGACGCATTGATCGCCACGCCCTGCGCCACGGCCGCGCCGATCTTCGGCGCCTTGACGGTATGGAAGACGCGCTTGGTCTCGTCTTGGCCGTAGGGCGAGGGCGGCGTCCAGGGTCGCGGTTCGGTCCCCTTGAAGAAGTCCAGGTTCCTGATCGCCAGCTGGCAGTTATAGCCGGCCTCGATGCGCAGCTCGAAGCCGCAAGAGCTGTCCGGCTCGACCACCACGCCGGCGGAGGGCAGCGCCACGGCCGGCACCGGGATGGGGACGGCGAAGGAGCGCTGCCAGCGCTGCACCCGCAAGGGATAGATCGGATAGTAAAGCCGCCCTCTGTGCGCTCGCTCGCCATAGTCTTGGAACCAGTAGAGGAAGACCGGCAGACCCTCCGGCCGAGCCCCGTTCTCAGCGCCCAGCTCGAGGCCGTCCGTCAGGTCCATCTGCAGCATATAGTTGCCCGAGGGCACCGAGCCGATGCCGGGCCAGGCCAGGTCTATGACCACCTCGCCCGTCGCCGCCGTCAGCGGCAGGCGCACTGCATCTTCGACCTCGACCGAGAAGTAATGCGGCCAGCCGCCATGCTCGCGGTTGGCGGCGGTCTGCGAGTTCGAACCTCGCCTGGGGTTGACCTTACAGCCACCGCGCGCACGGACGCTCCAGCCCGGCAGAAGGGCACGCGGTTGCTGAATCGGGAAGCTGCCGCCCTCGGTCTCCGGCTCGACCTCGAAGCCGGGATTGATGATCAGGTTCGGCGCGTCCGCCGGTGCTTGCGCGCTGCTCCACTGGCGGTGATCCTCCGGCAGTTCCTGGACGGTGATCGCGTTGACGTCCCAGAAGAGCGAGCGATCGGTGGGCGCATCGCTCAAGAGGTAGCCGTCGCCCAGGGTCAGCACGAAGGGCCACTGCAGCGACAGGGTCTCGCCCTCGATGGTGATCTCGCCGCGATAGCTGTCGTAGAAGAAGGTGAAGCCGACCCAGATATCGTCGGCCAGGACATAGTCCTCGCCCGACAGGGTAAGCTCGGCGAAGGGCTTACGCCTGATCGGGCGCTCCTTTGCCGTATCGCGCGCGCCGCCGGATCGGATCCGCCGATAGAGGTCGCGCACCAGACGCGGCTTGCGCCAGACCGCCTCGACACTGACGATCTCTTCGAAGTTGCCGACCTGGTACAGCAGTGCGCTGTCGGAGCTGCTGGGGATCTGGCTCAAGCGCAAGCGCCCCGAGATCTGCCAGCGGCCGGGCTTCAAGGTGGCGCCGGCCGAGGTCTTGCCGACTAGCTCGAGGATCCCGGTTCCGGCATTCCAGTTCCAGACATGGCCCGGGTTCGCGTCCTCGATCTCCGCCGACCGCCGCGGGATGATGACCAGCTTGTCGGTGCGCGGGAAGTTCTCGGCCCGCAGGATCGAGGCATGCAGCCCCTTGCCGCCGGTTTCCGGTGCCGTCATCGGCTGTCGCGCCGATCCGACCAGCAGGTCGCCGGTCACCGGATGGCGGTTGTGCACCGGGACATGCAGCTGGTCGCCACGCCGCATGGCCCAGCGGAACTGGTCGGAGGCGGAGCTGTTCTTCAGCACCGTCAGGTTGCTGTTGGCCGTGCTGAGCAGGCCGTCCAGCTCCGGCACGTCCAGGGTGTCGCCGGTGTCGTTCTCGATCAGGCTGACATCGGTCCAGTCTTCGGCAAGCGCAAAGCCCAGCGAGGCCGAGACATCGATCACGCTCTGCCCGGTGGCCAAGGTGATGGTGCCCTTGTTGCCGGTCTGGTGCAGCACGATGTAGTCGATGTCGGTCGCCGAGGCCTGCACCTCGACGCCATCGCCGGCCGTCGAGATCAGCACGCCGCCCGAGCCGATCGTCAGGCTAGATTCCATCCCGCCGTTGTAGGCCAAGACGTCGGGCGTGCCGGCCGTCAGGTTGCCTTCCGCGGCAAAGCTAGTCTGGGCGCCGCCGTCGACGAAGAAGGTCTCCTCGATGCCGCTGACCTCGATCACGGCCTTATCGTCGGGCGCGATATCGACTTCGGAGAGGTCCAGGGTCGACTGGCCCCAATCGGGGATCCAACCTTCCAGCGCCATGTCGACCCGCTCGCCGGCGGAAGAGACATGCTCGACCTTGACCTTGGCCCCGGTGAAGCCCAGGACCGTATCCGTGGTGCTGTCGATGGCCTGGATCACGGTGTCGTCTTTCGAGACCTTGCGCGTCGTCGCCCGCTTGACCTCGAGGTTGTCGAAGTTGCCGACCGACAGCCCCGGCGCGAAGCCGCCGCCGCGCGTCTTCAGCCAGATCGCCGGGTTGGCCCGCGTGGTCGGCTCGTCGTGGGTCATGTAGACCAGGTGTTCGTTGTTCAGGCGGACCAGCGAGGGGCGATCCTGATAGGCATGCAGGCCGGCCGGCTTCCAGCCGGAGAAGGTGATGCCGTCGCCGAAGGCGATGAAGTGCCACTGGCCCTCCTGCGAGCCGCGTGAACCAAAGCGCTCGCGTCGCCGCATCATGACGACGAAGTGGCCCGGCGCCTCCTCGGCCATGGAGTATTCCCAGGTGTCGGCCAGGTCCATGTTGCCGATGTCGGCTCTCGGACCCAAGGTGAAGACCATGTCGTCCAGGTCGGCGCCGGGGTTGTCGCAGTACATGACGCAGACGCGCTTGGCCCCGGCGATCCCGCTGCCGGAGTTCTTCTGCAGGACCATCAGGAAGTGCAGCCGCCCGCTGGACGAGAAGTAAGTGTCATGGCAGTAGGGGAAGAGGCTGCGCTCGCCCTCGTGCGTCCAGGCGTTGAAGGTCGCCCCCGCCGGCGGATCGTCGCCATAGCGCACCGGCTTGATCGTGCCGTCGCTCAGCATGTAGAAGCGGTAGAGCGTGAAGAGGCCGTCGGCGCTGGTCTTCTGGCAGAAGTTGACGCCGCCGGTACCCGAGAAGCGGCCGGAGCCAAAGCGCACCCAGAGCTTGGAGCCGAAGCCCTCCTGCTGGAAGTTGATGACGCCGGTCTGCCAGGCCGTCCACCTGCCGCCACCCGGTGCCGGACCCATCGGCAGAGGATTGCTGCAGGCCGCAGGATCGGTGGCAAAGGCCACCCGATCCGACCAGACCAGGCCCTCGCCGCCGTCAGCGCTTCTGTGCAAGGCGGGAAACTGCTGGTCGGAGCCCTCGCGTGGCGAGGTGTCGTTGGTCTGGTAGGACATGATCCACTCATTGTCCAAGTCGACGCCGATCTGGATCTGATGCGCATAGCGCTCGCCGTCGCCGACCGGCAACACCTCGACCTCATCCAGCGGGCCTTCCCAGACCGTGGCGCCGGACCACTTCTGCTGCACGGCGAAGAGATTGGTCGAGCCGTTGATGGCCGCACCCGCCTCGACGATCCACTCGACGTCGGTTACTCCCTCGATGTTGCCCAGCAAGAAGTACCAGTCGGCCGGGTTCGGCGGCGTTGGGATCACCACACGATCCAAGCCAAGCGCCACCGCACGGTCGCGGGCCGCTTGGAAGGCTGCCAGATCGTTGGTCTCGCGGTCGCCCAAGGCGCCATGCGCCAGAACGGAAATTTCGGACTGTCCCTGGATCGCAGCCAAGGCCTGATTCATCAGGGCCTGCATTTGCGCCAGATAGTCCTTGGGGTCGCCGCTGTCGCCCAGCGGCACGGTCACGGCCCGACTCAGCCGCTCGGCCAGTTCCTGGTCGCGCATCACCGCTCTGTCGAAGGCAGCCTCGACATCCTCGGCGAAGAAAGGGCCCTGGTTCACCAGGTCCATCTCTTGCGTCAAGGGCTGATCGCGGACGATCACCAGCTTGGTCCCGCTCGCCAGCGGTTGGGTCAAGACGACGGCGCCGCCTTCGCGATTGCCCACCCCGGTGACGCTGTAGTCTGCGTCCAGCTCCAAGGCGCTTTCGGCCCCATCGGCCAGGACCTTCACCACCCGAAGGTGGCGCTTGTCGTCCACTCGAAATCCATAGGGAAAACGGGTGGCCTGGTCGTCGCCACTGTAGGGGCCGGAGCGGGTCGTTTCCTTTGCTACGGTCATACCTGTTCACTCCAAATAAAAAACCCCGCTCAACATGCGGGGCCAAACAGAACGATTTTTCTTCTGTGCAATTACGACGTGGGCGGCGAGCCCCCCTCCCCGGCGGAGGCTGTGCCAGGCTCCTCCTTGTCTGCTTCCGATTGGGTACTGCGGCCCAGGATGTAGGCCTCGATCTGCCGGGCAGCGGCCAGGCGGAAGTTGATCGGCATGGTCCGGTCGGTCATGCGGATGCATTCGCGACGGAGCGATTTGATGTCCACTTTTCTCTCCTTTCGAACAAGTGCAGGAAGGGTCATTAGAGAAAGCGTCCCGCGCCGGTCAGCAGCGATCCGCCGGCCCGAAAGAGCCCCTGCGTAAAGGCCTGGTCGCCGCGCGCGCGGCTGAGCGACGCCTGGTTCAGGTAGTCGCTTTGCCGCAAGCTGTGCTGAAAGGCCTCCCGCTCGGCATTGGCTCTGATCTGTAGGGCATCCAGCTCGCCCAGCGCAGCCGTATCGCCCAAGACGTCCAGCGGCGAGCCACTGCTGGTATCCAGGCCTTGCGCCCCCAGTGCAGCCGCCTGCCGCCCCTTCAGCCGCGCCGCCTGCAGGCGATTGCGCTGCTCCTCGATACGACCGCGACGGCGCGCGTCCTCGGCCAGTCGGCGCGAAAGCTCGGCATTATTCTCCGCCACGCTCGCATTGAAGCGCGCGGATTGCCGGGCGCTGGTCCCGGCCTGTACGCTGCCGAGGGCTTGTAGGCCCAGACCGGCAGCGACCACTCCAACATGACACATGGATGATCTCCTTCTCTGGTTGATGGTGCGATGGGGCCTTCGCCCCTCCTCAGCGTGAGGGAGTCCGGCGCTGTGTGATGGTCTTGGAAGCTCGCGTAGGGATGGACCGAACGCTCGGCGGGTTAGGTCGCAAAATTGCAATTATTGCGTTTTTCTTTTCACTGCAAATCTACCATTATCGCCTAGCCAGTGTCCGCGGGGAACAGCCCGGTCCCGACTCCTTTTGACGGATAGCCTACAGGCTGAAGCCGATGGATGCTGGCACCAAGCCGCTCTTCCCCACGTAGTCGCTTTGCCCAGCTCGCTCCACCCGACTTTGCGGACCGACTACCCGCGGACCAATCGTCCGCGAGAGCAAGACGATTGGAGCGTGGGGAATCAGAGCATCAACAAGTTACGCGTAGACGGAACGTCAGGACTCCCGGCCTCTGCGTGAGGGTTTCGGCTCCAATATGACGGGGGAGACTGGCCGCCTCTCCCGCCCGCAACCGCAACAAACCTCCCTTCAATACTGCTATGTCTCTATCGAGACTGCACAGCCTCTACAGGCGACAGCCCGGCATCGCCAGGACGCGGGGTGAGGAGGTCTTTGACCGGCCGCAGAGTGTCCTGAATCTGCAGCAAGAGCTGCCGCTTCTTGCGTGCCTCGAGCCAGAGGTGATGGTTGAGCAGCTGGCGGCGGCGCTGGCGCAGGGCCTCGACACCGTCGCCTTCGGCCTCGGCGAGGGCCGCCCGCTGGCCGGCCTGGGCTTGCGCTGCCAGGTAGATATCCTCGTCCATCTCCCGCGCCGTCCAGCCCTTGGCGATCTCCGCCGCGCTGTCCGCGGCATCGGGCAGGAAGACCGCTGTGGCGGTGCCAAACTCCGGCTCCAGCGCCGCGATCTCCGCTTCGAGATAGCGCAAGGCCGCCTGGCCGTGCAGGGCCTGCAGCGCTGCCTCTTCGGCCTCCTCTTCTTGCCTGAGGCGGGCGGCCAGCAGATCCTCCTCGGCCTCCGCCCGGAAGTTCCGCAAGGCAGAGGCTTGCGTGGGATAATCGGCATCGCGATAGCCGCTGCGACGGGCTGCCTGCTCGATCTCCTCGCGCGTCGCCAGCATGCGGTCAAAGACGCCGCGCACCTCCGGCGAGAGGGTGACGCCCAACGCCTCCTGCCGGCGATAGATCGCGATCAGCCAGTCCTTGAAGTGACGAAAGCTCTGACGCAGCCCTTCCGACGGCGCCTTGCCTTCCCGCAGATAGGCTTCGAAGCCACGCGCCCACTGCTCGTGCATTGCACGCCAAACCTTCTGCTCTCGCTCGTTCTTCGCCAAGAGGTTTCCAGCGAGAAGAGACTCTACCTCTGCTTGTGATACGCCCACCTCCGCAGCAATCGCGTTCGTGCTCCCGCGCCACCACACTTTGACGGCCTCAAGATCATCCTTAAGACCGTTCGTGTTCGGACTCTCCTTCAGGGTGGCAAGCTGGATCTCGAGGAAGGTGTGACCCAGCTCGTGCAAGGCGGTTGAGAAGTCATGGTCTTTGGTCAGGTAGATGGTCGCCGGATTGTCTGGTTGAAGTCCGCTGAACGGGATAGACGCGTATCCGCGCAGAATGCCCCCAGTGCGCTCTTCGAGAGTCTTTCGAAGATTAATCTCAGGCAGGTCTTCGGCCTTGACATCCTCCCGCGTCGACGCTATATTATTGGTTGTGGGCGGAACGTCAGGATCATCGACGGCCACTGCGTGAGGCGCTTCGGCGCCAACAAGACGGGAAGGCGGGCCGCTTCCCCCGCCCACACTACTAGCTCCCTCAACCCGACGCCTGCTGCGCAAGCTCTTGTTTCGCATAAGGTGCGCCTGGACAACTTCGATACCGTCGCGAGAAATCACCGCTTCTACGGTTGCCGTTACGTTCTTTTTCTTTCAATGTTCCAAGACAATGCGCCTAGCCAACGTAACTCCGGCCGCCCGATGATTGCCGATCACCTCCGCTCGATCACGTAACAACTCAGGCAAGGCCGTGAGCAACAATTCTAGTTGGTCCGGACGAACTTCCTTAAGATGAGACAGCGCCCAACTCGATATGGTTACATGCCGCTGCACCCGGCCAAACTCGGGCTTGATGCGTGCAGCATCTACACTGGTGTTTCGGTTAACCTGACCCAGGCGAAAGCGCACATTTGGAGCAGAATCCCCAATCTGCCGCTGCTCTATGTACCTTGCCACGAAGCGCGGCAGATCCATCAAGTCATAGGTACTGCCATCTACAAACTCTCCAGATGACGGCTGTGCGATTTGATCTCCTAGAAAGTCACGGTATCTGGTTTCGAGCTCTTTCCATTTTCGTAGTGCACTCCCTCTATCTTCCCGCCACTCCTGTTTTAGTATCAACGGGGGCAAAGTATCGATCGTTGCGGGTTGTTCAAACCGGCTATGTGCCTGATCATCGGGTTGCTCGCTCTGTGGAGTTGCTGCGACAGAGGCCTCCATCTCCTCGCCACGCACCACAATCCCCCCGACCGCGTGAAAGGTCTCCATAGCGCTCGTACCAGTCCGATGGCCCAACGTCCGGAAAAAGGCCACCAGCGGCTGCACTGTCTGCTGTGCCACCTCCTGCGGCAGGCCGGCTTCGGTGAACTGCCGGGTCATCTCCGCTTCTAGGGCTGCCAGATCTGCCGTTTCCGATTGCAGGAAGGTTTCCTCGCGGTCCCGCAACTGCTTGGCCGTTGCGGTCGCAGACTCCGCGGCCGTCCCTCTTGCGGACTGTGGCGAGAAGCTCGCGTTCTCCTCGAACCACCTGCCGTGCGGGCTGGCGGCCAGGACAGAGGCATAGGCCTCTATCGGAATGGCGATCTGACTGCCGGCTTGTGCTGCCCGGATCACCTGGCCTGTCGAGAGACCCAGATCCTGCGCAATGCTGCGCGGCGGGACATCCTTGCTGCGAAAGTAATCCAGGAAGGCCTCCGCCGAGACATAGAGGTGCTCGGTGCCGCTTCCCACGGAGACGCGCCCGACGTAGTCCCGGAAGGCGTCTGGTGAACGTTTTGCGAGCTTACTCCCCTGCACCAAACTGTTCTTCGACGCGATGACCGGGGCGTCTTCTCCAGGTCCGGGCGCCCGGGACAGGGACGGCCGCGACGCTTTGCCGAGCGTTAACAGCTCTCGCAGGAATCCGTAGAGAGAACCGGTGCCGGCGGCGACCTGCGCATCCCGCTCAATCCCCTCAAAGAGTTCGACGTTTGCTTCGACGGTATTGTTGAGGATACCCCGATGAATGATGCTCTCTGTGACTTCTTGAGTTGTCTCTACCGTTCCGCCCTTCAGGGTGCCGGCGAGCACGCGGCCCAAATAAGTATCTAGGCTGGGCAGACGCTTTGTAAGCGCCGCGATGCTCAACCGCTCGGTAACGAAGCTGGTGAGCCCACCGAGAAACTGGCCGACATGCGCTTCGGCGCTTTCCGGATCGATCCCCAGTGAGATCTGATGGCGCCTTTGCAGCTCCACGCCTTGACCGAAGGCTGCCAAGGCAACAGTAGCCTTTCCGGCAGGTCCTAACATGAAGAGTGCGACGCCGGCGGCAACTTGGCCGAGGCCACCCATCACATCCTCGACAAATCCGCGCTCTTCGACTGGAACATCGATCCAGGTGCTGAAGTCTTCCGCCACCTCCCCTGCCTCTACCAGGGCAGATCCTATGGCGCCCGTCGTGTCTCGGAAGACGGTGTAGTCCTCCTCACTGACAAATCCGTGCCCACTAAAAGGGGCAAGCGCTCCCAGAGGTTCCAACGCGAATCCTGGGCGCGCTTCGGTCTTCTTGGCGCCGGCCGCGGCACTTTCCAAGAAATGACCGCTTCCCTCTAGGCCAAAGGCGACGAAGTCGGACGCTCCGGCCATGAATGCACGCGCCGGATCGATGGCCCAGTCCAGCTTGGGGAAGTAGGCCCCAAGTTCCTTCCCGTAGCGATTGACTTGCTCCCAGGCGGCCAAGGTCTCCACGTCGTCTCCAGCCAAGACGGCATTGTTGCCCTCGTTCAGCCAGGCATTGAGATGCGGGGTCTGGGACAGCAGGCGATAGCGCGCGCTGGTGCGCGAGAGGTCCACCATCTCGTGCGGATCCAGATCGGCCAGCGCCTCGGGCAGACCCAGGCGGCGGGCCGCGGCACGCCCCTCGGCGATCCGGACCGCCTTCTTGGAATCCGGCTGGGCAAGAGCAGGCGCGCGTGTCTCTTGCAGCTGTGCCGGTTTCAGCTGTGCGGGCGGCTGCTCGCCAAGCAGCGGTGAGGTCGTCGGCAGGGCTTTCGGAAGATTTCTGAGGGTCTCGGACATTATAGACCTCCCGTCTGTTTCAGTTGGCGATAGAGAGCGTGCAGCTCCGCGTCGGGCTGTTCGGGCAAGGCCTGGCGCAGCCGGGCCAGCTCATCGGGGTCCTCCAAAGGCTTGGGACCCTCCGTCGTCTTCGGCAAGGCGGCCAGGGCTCCTTCCTGCAAGGCCAGCCGCTCTTCGGCCGGCTCCAGCGGCTTGCCCTTGGCCTGTTCGGCTTCCAGCAGAGCCTGGTCCAGGGAGGCGGTCAGGCGCCCCGTCTCGGGTCCTTCCGGATCGAGGCCCAGGCTGCCGATCAGAATCTCCTTGCGGCGCTGCTCTGCCTTCAGCGCAGCCGCTGACGGCGAGGCCGGTCCGGCGGCAAGCGCACGGCGCGCACGCGCCTGCTTTTGCCGCAGCAGGGCGAAGCGCTCCGGTGTCAGGGACGCGCTCTCGGCGAAGAGGTCTTGCTGCGCCAGGGCTTCAGGCGGCAGGGCGGACAGGCTGGCATAGCGTGCCCAGTCGTCCTCCGTCGCCGGTCCCTGCTCGAACTGCTGGCGCAGACGTTCCAGGTCGGCGCGGCCGATCCCCTGCCTCAGGGCGCTGGGTAGGTCGTCCGGATTGGTGCCGGCCTGCACGGCCCCATAAGCCTCGCTTTTCAAGGCATCCAAGGCTGCCAGCTGTGCCGGATCCACCGTCTCGGGTGCGGCGGCGGCCTGCCGCAAGGTTTGCACGTGCCGCCGCACGATCCCACGCATCTCGCCGTCTTCGATCCTGTCGGCTTCGGCCAAGGCGCTGTCCAGGGCGGCGGAACCGCCCTCCTCGTCCGCTCGGGCCATGGCGCCGGTGACCAGCTCTTCGGCAAGGGCCTTGCCATCGGCCAAGCGGCGCTCCTCGGCAAGGGAGGATTCCAGCTCCGCCGCCAGGGGCTCGGACAGCGTCTCGCGCTGTTCCTCCAGATAGTCGGCCGCCTGATCCAGCTGCCCGGCCGCGATGAAGTGCGCGAGGGCCGCTCGATGAACCTGGCCCAGCTGCTCTTGCACGAAGGCATCACTCTGGGCGTCGTCTAACCCTTGAGAGCGCGCAGAGATCTCCGCGTCGAAGGCCAGCAGTTCCAGGTCGGCGGATAGCCGCTCAGGCTTGAAGACATTGGCTTTCGCGCTCGAGAGGCGTTGCTCGACCCGTAGCGCGCGCTCGCCCTGCAACCAGCTCTTGGTCTGTTTCATGCCTTCTTCCGCGACCCGCGCACGCGCAGCCGCCAGACGCCCGGCGGAGATCTCCTTCCACAGACCCGACAGCCGCGGGCTGCCAAGCCCGGTCTGCAGTGCCTCCATCCCCGCTTCATAGTCCTTGAGCGCCGCCTCGCGCCGGGCCACGGCCTCGCTGCCGCTGAACGCCAGAAAGCCCTGCTCGGGATCGAAGAGAGTGGCCTCCAGACGCTCGGCCTCGCGTTCGGCGGCGAGAAAGCGCGCCTGCTCCTCCTGGGCGGCACGCCGGCCCTCGGCTGCGCTCAAGCCATCGCCCAGGTCGGCCAGGCCGCGCCCCAGGCTTGCCAGCCCAGAATCGTTGCTCGCTTGCGATTCATCGGCCCGCACGCGCTGTCGCAGGTCGCCGATAGCCGCCGGCTTCACCTGCGGACCGTTATAGATCGGTACCCGGGGCATCAATCGGCACCTCCGGGCAGTCTTGTCATTGCGTCAGTCACGATATCCCTCCATCTCGAAAGGGTGAAACGGCAGCCGGCCGACGCCATAGGCGCGGGCCGGATGTAAGGTGAAGCCCAGCCAGCCGAGCCAGCGTTTGGCCTTGAGGTTCCGCGCATCGACCCAATTGCCGAGCCAGACATAGTCGCGGCGCCAGACACCCAGGATCCCGCGCGAGGCCTTGAGGAAGGCGCGCGGATGCCTGCCGACCGCTTCTCCGGTCAAGAGCCAGGGACTGCCCGCGCCGCTGACGAGGCTCAGCCGCCTGACCCCGAAGAGTGCGGCCAGTTCGCCGTCGACGAAGCCGGCATAGGCCTCGCTGGAAAGCGCGAGCGAGCGCTCCAGTGCTGCTTGCGGTGCCAGGCCGTCGCTCGCTCTGACTTCGGCGCGGTCGGCCGCACGCAGGCTTGTTGCCAGCAACGCGGCATGGGTCGGCACGGCCGGCCGAAACTCAACGTCCAAGCCCGTATTCCGGGCTGAGGTCGAGCAGTTCCAGCGGCAGGGGATCGGGCTGTACGATCCAGAGGTCGCCCTCCCGGTTCCACTCGGCCGGCAGATCGATCTCCACCTTGCCGTCGAAGAGCGGGATGGGATCGCCCCAGCGCGCGCCGCCGTCCTGGCGATAGGCATTCAGTCGGTCGGACGCCGGCCCGGCCCAGATCCCGCGCGAGCGTCGTAGTCGCGCCGTCACCTTGACCAGCCGCTTGGCCCGACCCGCCGTCGTGCCCGAGCGCAAGGACAGGCTGAGCGGCAGGCTGCGCAGCCGTGCCTCGTAGCCGAGCCCGACATGCACCTTGCTGGCCGCGCCCGGCAGAGTCACCGCCCCGCCCTCGACCGTCAAACCGCGCAGGACATGCCCGTCCGCCAGGGCAACGACGGCGCGCCCCTCCAGATGGTCGAGGCCGAAGATCCGCTGCACCGCTTGACCGCTGTAGCTCAGCCCGCAGTCCAGGAAGAAGGCCTCCTCCACCTGGCCGGTCTGGCGCTTCGGCAAGCGCTCTATGTAGCGCCGGGTCTGCCCGTCGAAGTCTCGCTTGACGATGAAGTAGGGCACGTCCTCTTGCCCCTCGGAGATCACGGCGACTTCTTCGAAGCGGCCGTCCGCCGCGCTCAGGCTCTCGGTGGCGTGGCGGGTCCAGGCATGCACCCGATGCTCGCGGTAGTAACAGAAGGACAGCAGCGCGCCGTCGTCCATCACCACCCAGATCAGAGAATAGGGTGTCTGCGCGAAGCCCCAGGCCTTGACCGCGCGCCCCTCGAAGAGGTGCGGTGCCAGGATCGAGAGGTCGCTGCCTTCCTGGGCGTCGAACTCCGGCAAGGCGATCTGGTTGAAGAGGTCGCGCACCCCCTGCCCCTTCTCCACGACGTAGAGGATGGAGCTGCCGACCTCCAGCGGCGGCACATCGCTGGCCCCCCAGGCGCTGACCCGCTTGGTGGTGACGCTGGAGGGCGTGATGAAGTCGACATCGCCGCCGCCCCTAATGCGCCACTCGCCGCCGCTGGTCAGCGCCCAGAGGTCCTCCTTGGCCACCAGATGACGGATCGCGTTCACCTGCCGGGCAACCAGGGTGACGGTTACCGCATCGTCGTCCTGCGCCGGCGCGCGCGTGCCGAAGTTCTCGAAGTTGGCCGAGGCGCTGAACCAGAGGGTCTGCGGCCGCGCCGTCGAGGCGGCAAAGACCAGGCGTTGCTCGAAGAAGGTCGCTGTCGTCGGGCGGTTGCCGCTGCCGGCAAAGGGATCGGCTGCCTTGGGCGGCGTGCTCGAGAGGTCGGCCAGAATGTTGCGATCGACGAAGGAGGTGCCTTCGGTGCCGCCGACGAAGCCATAGACGCCATTGTCGTTCTTATAGACCTCATAGCGGCTGGCGCCGGCAACGCTGCTCCAGGTGACTGTGTTGAAATTCCCCTCCAGGGAGAGGTCGTTGTTCGCAGAGACCGCCGCCGTCGGCAGGCTCTCTTCGGCCGTCGTCTCCGAGATCGCCGTGATCTTGTAGCTGTAGGTCTCGTAGACTTCGGGATCGGGCACCGTCCCAACCGTTGCCGAAACCGCCGGGCTGGCCGGCGCCGCCGTGGCCGGAACGAAGTCCACCGTCTCGATCGTCCAGGCCGTATGCCCCGTGCGCGAGAGCCTGCGCACCGCATAGTCGGCATGGACCAGGTACATGACGTCGGCCGACTGGATCCAGGTCAGACCCGCCAGGTCGTCTTCGCCGTAGGGCATGGCCAGGCGATAGACCCGCGCGACCGTCGCTCCTTCCAGATAGGCGGAGAAGCCCTGGGTATCGATGCTGGCGGGCTCGTTCTTGCGGCTGACCTCGAAGCTGTCCGTCGTCGGGTTGCGGACCAGAAGGACCGCTTCGGCAATCTCCTGCATGCCTCTGCCGGCAGTGAGGTAGATTTCCTCTCCTTCACTGAAACCATGCCCGGGCACGGTGAGCAGACCGGCTGCGGCCTGACTGATCGCCTCCACGGCCTGCTTCTCTTCCAGGGCCAGACCGCCGTCGAGGAGGACCCGCATCGTCTGATGCCCCAGCTCCAGCACATAGGTCTGCTCGGTCGAGAAGCTGAAGGGGATCAGGCGCCCGGCCACGGCGCTGTCGATCGCCTCGCAGACGAAGCGCGTGCCCGGTCGGTTGACGATCCCGCCATGCGGCCGCACGAAGAGGTTCTCGGCCAACTGCAGGCCGATCTGATACTTGGCCAGATCGACCCGGCCATAGAGTTCCGGGGCGATCTCGCCGGCGGCGAAGGAGGGTTGGCTGGGCGTGATCGTCATGACCGCGCCTCGATCCACTCTGCCTCCCACTGGTCGCGATTGGAGGCCTGGTTGGCATCGACCGCGCGGGCTTGTCCGAGAGCCAGTTGATAGCCGCGCTGGGCTTCGCGCATCAGATCGCCGTCCACCCGCAGCGCCGCACCCAGGCGCACCGCGAGCAAGGCCGCCAGACTCTCGACGAAGAGCGGGTCGAAGTGACCGGCCGCCTCGATCCGGCGGCTATAGATCAGGACAGCATCGGCCAGGTCGGTGAGCAGCCGATCGGCCCGCACCTCAAAGCGCGTGCTCGGTCCCAGCGTCGTTCTGCTCGGCGCCTCCAGATAACGCGCCGCCAGGCAATCGCTGGGCAACGCATAGATCAAGCTCCAGTCGCTGGGCGGGCTCTCCTCCAAGCGGGCCAGCACCTGCCGGGTCATGGCAAAACGCCAAGGGTGCAGGGCCAGCAGCGCATCGCGCGCCTGCGGGTAGAGCCCCTGGCAGGCACGCCCGCCGGCGCTGGCCTCGCCCAGTGCCGCGATGGTCTCGGCCCCGACCATGTCCAGGGCCTGATTGCAGATATCCACGTCAGACGCCATTGCTTCGTCTCCTTCCAAAAGAAAAGGGCGGCCAAAGCCGCCCTCTTGGGATGATTAGATTTTGGTCGTTTACTGCGCCGTCAGCGTTCTCTCTCTCTCGTCTACAAACTCGCGTCGCGACGGTTCTCTCTCCTGTCGTGCCTCACCGCATCTTCCATCCGGGGTTTGGGATGGGCAGCGGCACCGAGGGGCCGGCTTCAGCCGCCTCGCCGGCGCGCTTGAACATGCGGATGATCTCCGGGTGATTGCCAAGCCCGCTGTCGTCCAGATAGCCGTAGAGCTCCGGATCGCCAAAGCGATCCAGCGCATAGCGGGCGAACGCAAGGCTGCGCTCGAGGTTCTGCTGACCGATCTCCGGATCCGCCTTAGCCGCCTGCGCCCAGGCCTGATCGCGCTCCCGCACATCCTGGTCGGCCGACAGCGCAATGTAGTGCGCGACGAAATCCTTCTGCACCGCTTCCTCCAGGCCCCTCTCCTTGGCCGCCTGCGTCGCAGCCCCATACATGGCTCCCAGCGCGTTCGTCCGCTCATGGCGAGTCGGACGACGCTTCGCCACCACCGGCACCGTCATGACGCCGCGCTGCTCGCCACGACGCCGCGCACTTGTCAGCAGCGAACCCCCATTGGGCAGGTGTTCGAAGGGGTAGCGCGGCGGCGGCGCTTCGGCCTGACGCATACGCTCAAACTCTTTCGTCCGCTCCGCGATCGCCAGCTGCATGTCATAGTGCGGGCTGGCCGGGCTCAGCTTCTCCAGAAGCGTGACACGCTTCAGTTCGGTTTCTGCTGGAGTAGGTACGCCAAAACCAGTTACATCTTGCATTGGCTGAACGGTTTCATTCAGCTGCGTAGGTACTGTTTCCGACCCTTTCGCACTCCCCTTTTTGTTGTTACTGCGATCCGCTAATACCACCTTTGCCTCTCTTTCGCCCGGCCGGAGCAGGTCGGGCCTGCCCTGGTTCTCGGAGCGCGGCTGGTCCAGTTGTTCGAAGAAATCATCAACCGCTTCTGGTTCAAAAACAACCTTGCGCAGCATCTGAAGGGCTTCTTCAGCACTCATGTCACCGTCATGGACCGCGTCGGCGGCGGCCTTCACCCAGTCCTCATAGTGTCGCCGTCCCCCGCTAATGGAGCGAAAATCGTAGAGTTCCAATTCATAGCTTGCTTCTGCATTGACTTCTCCAAGTATGAAACCGGCCGACGCTTGCCCATCGATGTTGAAAAATAGGCCCCTCTCATTAGTTGCCAAGCCAACACGAACGATTGCCGCGCCTCCAATCGGAAGACCAAGAATGATCCCCCTCTTGCCTGCAATGAGCTGCGCCCCAATGTTCCCTCCTTTGATGACGGTCATGGAATTGTACTGATGATCATAAATAAACGCGCCTGACACACCAACTCCGTTTACCGTCCCCAAAACATCGTACCTCGTTTGTTGCGAACTCAGGTCATGCTTTGCTGAAATAGAGAGACCATAATTCGCATAAGAAAATGTAAGTGATTGATGTCCAATCCTGTCATAAAACTCTTTACTGCTCAAAGTTTCCCCATCGATCACGTATTTAGCGAACATTTCAACAGGCCATGCACCATCAATGCTTAAGGTGGAGGTGACACTTCCATCATTATCCTCTAGCAACTTCACTCCCCAGTGCGATGAGCGTAGCATTTTTAGGCGCCCTATTGTATAGGCCATCTTTTTTTTCACCCCAAAAGAACAGAGAAATAATGCAGATTGTGGCAAATGGAAGCACTAGCAGCAAGTACAACGATATTACTGCAACAAGAATTGATACGCATTTAAATTGAAGTGCGTCCAAAATTACAACAACCATCTGCGAGCTAAAAAAACATGCACCGAGAATAGCATAGGCGTTCCAACGTGAGAATCTAACCCATTTCCAAAACTTGCTAATTATTGATGCGTACCATCGAATAACGATCATAGATCTAATCCTATCTCGCCAACCGCGGGCTCTCCCATCACATCGGATTCCCCGGACGTACCAAGCAATGCTGCAGCCATCAACATTGAAGATGGGTTGAGCGATGTTCTTTGTCAACATTGGTTGTTCTCCTTTCCATTGCACAACCAATAAATGCGGCGTGCAAAGATCCATGAGAGTCCATATGTCTCCACGCCTTGGCCGTGCTTCGTGCATCAACGCTGTCGGCACTCCAGCTACCTTGGCAGGGGGCGACCGAGGTCGCCCCCTTCTGCTTCACTCTGCTCGCGACCGTCGGCGTTTCGGCGGCGCTTTCCCGCCGTCCCCTACAACCTCCATCCAGTCGGCCAGAGGCCCCTGGTAATCGTCGAGGAGGGCACCGGCGGGGCGACGACTGCCCTCCAGAAAGGCGGGCTGCTTCAAGCGTACCTGCATGGCAGCAGCCCTCAGGTTGCGTCGGGCAGAGCGCGCCAGGCCTGCGGCTCTTGGTCGGTCAGCCAGGCGTTCAGGGTGACGCTGGGCGTGGTGCCGCCCAGGGTGTAGGCGACCCGGAGGTAGCGCTCGTTGGTGAGCGTGACCGGGATCACATGCTGGCTGCCTTGTGCCAGGTCGGCGGCTGCGATGGTGCGCGAGACCAGCACGCTGGCCGAGCCGAAACCGGCGGCGCTGTCGGTCTCCAGGGCCACGGCATAGGTCTCGTTGCCGTTGGCGTCGTCGGCGGCGACATCGACGCTGATCACCAGATAGAGCGTACGGCCGGGCCCGATGTCGCGATCCTGGCCCAGGTCGACGATGTTGTCGGAGGCGGCGGAGGCTGTTAGTGCCTGTCCGTCGGAGAACTCCAGTCGGGAATCGATAAGCATTCTTCAGTCCTTTGATTGATACAGCACAAGAAAAGGCCGACACCCATTAGCTGGACGTCAGCCTCATCTCGGCGAGAAACAACAACAGTGGCGAAGGCCGCTGCGAAGGCCACTAGTGGTGCAACCCAGAGGGATGGTTCCCATCCCTCTGGATAAGTTGCCCCACCAGTTCAACAAGTTAGTGGGCCGATTCACCGAACGTTTGGGATCCAAGCGTTCGGATCGGACCACTCTAGGAGACGGCGGCTTCGCTGTTCAGGATGGACTCGCAGCGATAGAGCGGCACGCCGTCGAAGGTGGTGACGCGGCGGCCGCCGACCTCTTCCAGGCCCAGGGTGGCGCCGGCGACCTTGGTCACGGCCTGACGACGCAGGACCGAAGCGACCGTGCGGTTGCAGTAGAAGGCAGCACGCCCCATGGAGAGCTGCGGCACCAACTCCAGCGCCTGGGTCATCAGGTCGATGAGATCGGCGCCGGAGACCGAGGGGTCCTTGTTCAGATCGGACACGTCGATGTTGGCGATGCGCACGACATAGCGCCAGTCGCGAACGGTCAGGCCGCACTTCCAGACATAGTGCGTGCGGTAGGCCTCCATGCGCCCGCCGCTGCCGTCGACATCCTCGATCGTGACCTGGCCCTTGTCGTCGGTCTTGAGGCCGGCCATGGAGGCCTTGGGATAGATGCCGTGGCAGGTGTTGGCGCCCCAGACCACCAGCCAGATCGAGGTGTTGTCGGCGCCGGAGCCGCCGCCGCTGAGGATGTTGTCGCCGTTCTCGGCCGAGAGGCTGTTGAAGCGCGGCGCGAAGCCGGTGAAGGCCTCGGGCTCGGTTCCCTCGTTACCGTAGAAGAGGGTCGAGACGAACTCCTGGTTCACGCCCTCGATGTGGGCGCGGTCTTCGGAGAGGCGGAATTCGGCCGAGTTGCCGTTGAGGTCGGCCAGCGCCTTGTCGACCTCCGCATAGGCTTCCAGCATGCCGGTGTTGTCGGTGACCTGCACCGTGGTGCTGCGGCTGGGCTGGACGCCGCCATAGAGCTTGCGCCAGGTCGGCTGCGGCAAGCCGGTGCGGATGGTGCTGCGGTGGCCGGTGGGCAGGTTGCCCTCGATCCAGACCATCTGGTCCAGGACCTCGTTGGTCTGGTTCAGGATCTCGACGATCTGGTCGATCTTGCCGTCGGGATCCATCCGCTTGGCCAGATCGGCAAGGGTCGGGTGTTGGGTGGAAAGCGTTGCCATGGTCTAATCCTTGTAGGTGTTGTCGTAGAGACGCCGAGCGCGGGCTTCCGGGCTCAGCGGGCCGGTGCCCTGGCCGGGTTGGATGTAGCGGTCGTCGGCGGCGAACTGTCCGGCGCGGTACATCCAGCGCACCACGTGCGGGTTGCTGCCGGCGCCGCTTTCGTCGAGGTAGTCGCGCAGGCCCTGATCGCCGAAGCGGTCGACGGCGGTTCGCGCAACGGCGAGCTTGCGTTCGAAGTCCTGCCCGCCGACCAGCTCGTCGGCCTTGGTCTGCTTCTCCCAGTCCTGGATCGTCTGGATCTGATGATCGCGGAAGGCCTTGCCCTGTCCGGTCTGGTTGTCGACGAAGAGGTCGAGGAAGGCTTGGGCGGCCTCCTTGCTCACCTTGTGCTCGTCGGCGACCTTCTGAAAGGCGGAGAGCTGGCCCTGATCGACGGCGAAGTCGTCAGGGAAGCGATAGTCCGGCAGCGCGGTCTCTTCGCCCGCCTGCTCACCCTCTTCCTTGGGTGCCTCACTCTCGTTTGGCGGGTGCTCCGGCTTGGCGGCCTCCGCTGCCGGCGGTGCGGCGCCCTCCCTGGGATCGGGCGGCGCTGCGCTCTCCGTCCCGCCTGTCGGCGGTGCGGTATCGATTTCATCCATCTGCATCTAGCTCCTCTTGCAAGAGACGGGCGAGGCCGGCGCTGTCGACTCGCCGGCACTCGGCCCAAATGAGAAGGGCGCCCTCACGGCGCCCTTCGCTGCGTATGACCTGGTCCTTGCCGGACAAGGCCGAGTGAAAGAGACCCAGCTCGGTCAGCCAGCGCCGCAAGACCGTGCGGCCCGGCCGGCTGGCCAGCAGGCGTCTCAACCCTTCTTCGTAGTCGGCGGCGTCCTGCTGGCGCCTGGCCTGGCGCGCGTTTGTCTCCTCGCTCATTGGCCACCGCCCGGGAGAGCACCGGGAACGCCACCGCCCATGAGGGTGGAGAGCAGAGAGCCCTCCTCCATACTGGTCTGGCTGGCGTCCTTGGCCATCTGCGCGCCGGCCTGCAGGCCTTGCGCCATCTGTGCCTGGGCGAGCGCTTCTTCCCGACCGCGTCGCAGCTCTTCCAGTTGATCTTCGGAGCGCAGCACGCGCGGCGGGGCCCCGGTCAGCTGGGCGTACTCGTCGACCACCAGGTCGGCATCGATCTTGTCCAAGACCTCCGGCGAGGCCGCAGCCAGGCTGCCGACGACCGACAGCAGGCGATCCAGGCCGATCACCGCATCGACCCGCTGCTCGCGTGCCAGCATCGACTGCAGCTCGATATCGAGCTCTCTGCCCTGCAAGGGTTCCGGCGGCTCCGGCATGTGCCCTAGCCCCATCACCCGGTCAAAGGCGAGATCGACCAGCGGATTGATCAGCTCATCCTGCAGGCGCTCCAGTACCGGGCCCAAGGCCAGCATCTTCTCGCTGCGCCGCTCTTCGACCTCGGTTGCGGTGATCTGACGACGGTCGGAGGCTGCCAGCATGAGGAAGAGGTCGGCATAGAAGGCAGAGCGAATGCGCCTCTGCACCTCGACGATGTCGGCCATCAGCTCGCCCAGGTTCGGGCGCACCTCATAGACCGGCCGCAGGCCGCCGGCCTGCAGGTCGCTGGGCGAGACGAAGGTCTTGGCGCCCGGCAACAAGGAGACCGCCTGGCTCTGCAGGCTGGAGGGGCCTTGCATCGGCGGGTTCACCATCTTGTCGATGGCCTGGCCCTTGCGGCGCTGTTCGACCTGCAGCTGCTTGATATCGGCCAGGGCATCCATGCCCGGCGAGCGGCCATAGATGTCCGCACCGGTCACCTGCCAGCGCGGCGCCAGGAAGGGCCGCTCGTCATAGCCGCGCTCGTCCAGTAGGCTCTCGCTGTCGCCGCCGAGCTCCCAGTAGCGCGAGATCCAGGCCTTGCCCTGCGGCGCGTCGGGATCGGGCCCGCGGTCGCGGTTGGGCTCGATTGCCTGATAGACGGTCCACCAGGCATCCAGGTTGCCGGCGTCATAGGCGCCGCGGATGGCCTGTCCGACCTTCTCCATCCCGAAGCGCTCGACCGCCTGTAAGGTGGTCATCGGCACCTCGCGGAAGAGGCTGTCGATGCTCAAGCCATCGCCCGCCGCCAGCCAGTAGGAGCCAAGCGGAAGGCTGTAGCCTCGCAGGCCCTTGTCTTGGTCCGGCTCGACCACCATTGCCGCAGTTCCAAAGACGGCCAGATCCTCATAGAGCGTATGGATGGCGTTATAGATATTAGAGCCGGCAAAGAGTTGCTGAACCTGTGCCTCTGCTTGCCAAAGCCAAGCCTTGACCTCGGCCCGTTCCATCATCTCCCGGTTCCGTGTCATAATCCTAAACCAGGGACGCGCCGGGCTGGTGACCCCGCTCATCATCCCGCTGGCCAGGGTGCGCGCCGCCAGGGTGCCGGTCGAATCCAGAAGTTTCTGGTTGATTTTCTCGCCGCGGTTCCGCTCGTTGCTCAGAAAGCGGGCGCGGCGCGGCAGGACATAGTCGGCCAGCTCGCGCCAATGCGCGACCCAGCTCTCGCGTTCGCGGTCGAGCGCTCCGCGGCGCCGCTCCAGGCGGCTCTTCTCGCCGGTCTGCATCGGCCTACTCGCCGAGCAGGCGCTTCGCGCCCACCTCTGCCACCTCGCCCAAGCCCTGGCCGCCGGTCAAGAGCGTACCCGCAGGGCCGAAGGAGGCACGGCGGCGGCGACGCTCGCGTCCGCGGGCAGCACGGCTGGCCTCGGATTGGGCCGGCAGACTGGCCTGGCTTGGCGGCGGCAGCGGTGGCGGCAGAGTGGGTGCGGGGGTGGATTGTTTCGGTATGCACATGGGGCTAATCCTCAAAGGGGTTGTAGTCGGGATCGCTGGTGGACTCCGGCAGCGGCCCGGATGTCGGCGCCGGCCAGGCAGCGCCCAGGTCGCGCTCCATCACGCGGCTGGCGGCATCCAGCATGTCGTCGTGCTGAGCCACCGGGAAACGCCGGTACTCCTGCTCCAGAAAGATCCGGACCAGGTCGACGACCCGGCCTTCCTCGTCGATTTTCAAGAGGCGTCTGGGCAGGTAGATGCGGGCTTGCGAGAAGGCCGGGACCAGGCGGCGGATGCGATCGTTCTTGGCCACCTGCCCGCCCAGTTCGCGAACCTCGAAGCGGTAGTTCTCCCGCTCCATGCGTTCCTGAACGTACTCGACGTCGGCCATCAGACCGTAGCGCTCATAGCCGACCATCTGCGGCCGCCAGCGACGGTGCAGTTGGAACAGGCGATCGGCGCGCTGTTTCAGGTTCAGCCGATCACGCACCGCGTCGATCCAATAGTAGTTGCCGTCCGGCGCCAGGGCCCAGACCCACAGGCAGGTGTAGTCGCTGCCCGCCTTCTTGGCGCTGGCGGCATCCACCAGGATGTAGCGGTTGGCGCCTCGGGCAACGCTCTCGGGCTCACTGTCGTAAAAGCGCAGCCAGGATTCCCTAAAGCCTTGCGATTCTTCGGCCCGCGGGTCCTGCAGCATCTGGCAGGAGAAGGTGTAGGGCCCCATCTCGCGGCGCTTCTCGGCCAGGCGCTCGCGGCTCATGAAGCGCGGCGCCCCCTCGGCCTTGCCGTCCTTGGTCGCCGCATAGATCCGCGGGGCCGCCGCCTCGCGTTCCAGGATCACGCCATAGCTGTCGTTGAAGTGATAGCGCGTGCCGATGTAGCGGCTGCGCCCGCCTTCGCTGCTGAGGTTGCGGCTCAGTTCCCAGGCTTCCGTCACCTTGGCGATCATCTCCGGCGTGGTCACGCTTTCTCTGGTCACCACGTCGTCATAGACCATCAGGGAGAAATGCCGCCCGGTGGGCTGGCCGTCGACCAAGCCCCAAGCCTCCACCGTCGCCTCTTTCGGGTTGCCTTGGCGACGAACGACGATGCCCTCGTCTTCCGACCACTTCGGCGCCTCGCGCGTGTTCTGCCAGAGGATTTCCGGAAACCAGGCGGCAAGCCGCTGATTTGCTTCGAACTCACGCTTGATCTGGCGCAGGAAGGCCTTGGCGATGGGGCGCGTGTGGCTGAAGATGCCGACCGTGATCTCGGGATCGCGCAGGATGTCCTGGATGGTCAGCGCAAAGGTGATGATGGTCGACTTGTAGTGTTCGCGTGCCCAGAGGTCGAGGTGACCGTCGGGGCTGGCTTGCACCTCGCGGCAGCGCTCGAAGACCCAGGCTTTATCGGCGTCGGTGCGGCCCAGTGCATAGCGCAGCAGGAAGTAGAGATCAGTTTGACACAGAGTCCTGAGACGCGGGATTGCAGTGGCTTCCGAGGAGCTCCGCAAGCCAGACAGCAGTTTCCGATAGGCTCGCCGACTGGTGAGTAACCCGCTGATTTCCGTCGAGATTGACATGTGTGGGCGCCCTTCCGTGACCGCGATCTAGCACTTCTTTGGCGGCGGCCACGCGGGCGGCTGCCGGGAGATCGGGGTCGCAGGCGATGCTCACCAGCACCTCGATCATGCTCTTGCCGTAGCGCGCCGCCAGACGGGTGACGTCGGTCGGGCGCCGGCTGGGCGGGGGTGGTTTCTCAGGCGGCGGCTGGGCCGCCTCATCCCTGGTTTCGCTCTTGGTTCTCGCCATCGTCGATCCTTCTCGCTGTTGTTTCGTGGGTTGATAAACAGTTCTTATTAAGTAACACGCACCTCTTTCGACCCAATCACTCAACACTTTGGCGTTTTTGCTTGGTCATTTCTGCGACAGTACCAAGAAAAAAGTGCAGACGAGCGGCTATGCCTGTTGCTCTCGGCTGCCGCGCCGAATAGCAAGATCAGGTGAGCGACACGCTCGAGCGATAGAGGAGACGCAAGTGACGGTAAAAGACTGACCGCCAAACGCGTCGGCACGTTTTGGTTCTTATTTGGCGGCTGCGGGTCGGCCATGTATGCCGCCGTCTTTCCAGAGGTCGGCATAGGTCTTCTCAGGGTTGCCTTTGCTTTCGGCCTGACCGTGCTCACCATGGCCTATGCCGTCGGCGGGATATCCGGCGGACACTTCAATCCAGCGGTGACACTTTGCCTGGTCGCAGCCGGCCGCCACTCGGCCGGCGATGCCGTGCGCTACATAATTGCTCAGGTGTTGGGCGCCACTGCGGCCGTCGTTCTCTTGCACGTCATAGCAAGTCTCACGGCCGGCTTCGACGTGGCGACAGCGACCTACGCGGCCAACGGCTTCGGCGAGGGTTCGCCTGGCAGCTACAACATGTCGGTTGCCTGCCTAATGGAAGCCCTGATGACCTTCTTCTTCCTGATCATCATCAACGGCTCGACGCATTCCAAGGTGCCGGTCGGCTTTGACGAGGCTAGTTTCGGCCTCGGCCGCACACCCCGAGTGCGCGGTGAAGAGCGTCGGTGGGTTCATAGTCCGGCCGCTCAGCACCATTTGAAGGGGAGCGCGCTTGCATTGGAGTTGCACTACACCAGGCCACTGCCGGTGAAGGACATGTCGGCCGCACCCAGCAAGATACCCGTTCTCATCGGAGCCGGTCGCCAGGGCTGAAGTTGCGCTCAGTCGAAATGGACTCACTTTCGATCGGCTTGCGCTGCTTCGACGGCCGGCCGGCCGCCGCAGGCCGTGCGTCTTCAAGCTGCGGGAGACGGTGACCATCGCCAGGCGACGTGCTAAAAGTACCTTCTTTCGGGTGATAGCGCTCCCAGTCGTACCCATTGTCTTCCAAGATAGTCCGCCAAGCGGAGTTGCTGTTGTAGGTCGGCATCGTCTCATAGAATTGCCCATGCGTGTCACCCAGCCTGGATGTCTTTCCGCTGGGAAGGAAGCGATAATCATACTTGCTATTGTATTTTTCGGCTGTTTTCTTGAACTTGTTCCAAGTCTTCAGGGCGTTGGTCCCCTTCAAAGGTGGCACTTCGACCCAGTTCTTTCGATCTTCGTCGCCAAGATTGAGCGGATTCGAGTTAACCGGAGCGCCATCATTATCAAATGTGATGCGAAACTCACGTACGACTAGCTTCCCGCTAAGCAGATTATCAGATGTTGTTCCATGGATTTCAGCATAGACTTTACCGTCCGGACCGCGCAACACAAGATAGTTGTGCTGGCCGACCCCAGATGTGCGAGGAACTGCTCGTTGTGCTGAGTAGATCCGCCATTTCGGCGCGTTGCGAGCTTCAGACATATGTTCGTTTCCTTTGAGTTTGGGGGGGAGGCTGGACCAAGGAAAGTGAAGATTGACCGGTTTCATGGCGTCTATTGGCTCTTGCGAACAGGCCCGGCGTGTGGCGCGATACAGCGCATCGTGGAAATGTCGCAACGCATGCGAAAGGTCAAGAGATCTCACCGAAGTTCGGTGAAACCGCTCACAATTTTCTTCCCTTGGTATTTGTTGTTTAACGCCCTCTCGGGCGGTTCATCTGACTGTCAACGAGTTCCATGCTTCGTATCTCCAGATTGACATACGGAATTCTAGAACTCTGGTCAGTTTTGATATTATTTGCAGTTTATCGACATAAAATTTACCGTTTCTGCCGGTTATATATTTTGAGTGCACAGATACGTTCTTAATTGATCTATTGGTCACAAGATTTTACTATTGATGAATGCGATATCGAGTCAATTTTTTGTTTATCTGTAACTGCTCAGGGTGTTGGTTTACGGGAGTGCGCCCAGCGTCGGGTGTTGTCGTTGGAGAAAGGGGTTGCGGCGCGGGTGTGGAATATGAGTCAAGCTATGAATGGCTCGCGTACCCCGCCTCAGCAGTCTGTCGCCCG
>JAVJSY010000028.1:0-98187 GCA_040219175.1 Kiloniellales bacterium | reverse complement strand
CGTACCAATCGCCCGAGGTCGAATCGACCCGCGTCATCGCCTGCTCGAAACCGAGCAAAAGCGCCTCGTGGCTGGTGAAGAAATCGACCTCGCGCAGCGAACGCACCGCATCGCCCGTCACGCCGCAGGCTTCCATGAAGGTCAGCGCTTCGGAAATCCGGTCGGCGAGCGTCTGATAACGGTCCCCTTGCGGATTATCCGAGACGAATTCGAGATTCCAGCGATGGACGTTGTGAAGGTCGGCGTAGCCGCCGGTCGCGAACGCGCGGATCAGGTTGAGGGTCGCGGCCGATTGCCCATAGGCCTTGATCAGCCGTTGCGGATCGGGGCTGCGCACCCGCGCGTCGAACTCCATGCCGTTGATATTGTCGCCGCGATAGCTCGGCAGCGTGACGCCATCGCGGGTCTCGGTCGGCTCGGAACGGGGCTTTGCGAACTGCCCGGCGATGCGCCCGACCTTCACCACCGGCAGCGCCGCGCCGAAAGTCAGCGCGACCGACATCTGCAACAGCACCCGGAACGTGTCGCGGATATTGTTCGCATGGAATTCCTTGAAGCTTTCGGCGCAGTCCCCGCCCTGCAACAGGAACGCCTCGCCCCGGCCGACGGCGGCGAGCTGCTTTTTCAGCGTCCTAACTTCGCCGGCGAACACCAGCGGCGGATAGGAATGCAGCTCCTCCTCCACGGCCGCGAGGGCCGCAGGGTCGGGGTAATCCGCCGGCACATGGCGGACGGGCTTTTTTCTCCAGCTTTCAGGACTCCAGAACATCACGCTCTCACTCTTCGACAGGCGGTCTTAGACGGCTGTCTCTCGCCCCGCAACAAGCCGAATGACGCGCCGCGCAAGCGGGCCGCGCTTTCCCCAAGCAAAAAGCGCCTGCCGGACCGGCAGGCGCGAAGGTACGTCAGGGGTGGTCTCGAAAATCAGACGCTGACAGCGACGTCCGTGACTTCGCCGCGCTTGATCTGGCACTCGGCAGTCTTCACCTCGCCGCCGCTGGTCATCGGAATCAGCTCGACCGTCACGGTTTTGGTGGCGCCGCCTTTGGACTTGATGAATTTGGCGCGGTAATCGCTCGCTGCGGCGAGGCCCTGCGCGTCCAGGGCGGCGGCGCAAAGCTCGACCTGAGCGACTTCGCCGGCCGCGTGGGCGGGGGCTGTCGCGGCGAAGGCGAGCGGCGAAACAGCGAGAAGGCTGGCGAAAACAGCGGTTTTAAGTTGCTCTCTCATTGGTTTGGCTCCTTTGTGCGTCCGGCCTGGCGCGTGTTGTAAAGACGCCGGAAATTACACGAGAAAGTTTACTATTGTTTTTTAAAGCGTCAAGTATATTTTTCCACTGACGGTATATGATATGTTTTTGTGACAATGACACCGGCGCAAGCGTTAAAAAGCCGGGGGCGGGAAGACGCGCCGAAGGAAAGGCCATAAATGTCAAGGACTTATAATCAGGATTGCGTCCTCGCCTACGCTCTCGACCTGCTCGGCGAGCGGTGGACGCTGCTGATCGCCCGGGAGCTGTTTCTCGGGCCCCGCCGGTTCGGCGACCTTCATGCGGCGCTCCCCGGCATCGGCACCAACCTTCTCAGCAAGCGGCTGAAGGAGCTTGAAGAAGCCGGACTGATCGTGCCGCCGGTTTCCGGCGAGGCGCGGGGGCAGTACCGGCTTTCGGATGCGGGCGAGGATCTTCGTCCGGCCGTGCGTTCGCTGATGCTCTGGTCGATCGAATACTTCATCGCCCGGCCCGAACCTTCGCCGCCGCGCGACTGCATTTACTCCAACGATCTGCAACCGGACTCCGTGGCGCTTGCGGTCGAGCTTTTCATCAACAAATGCGCCTCGCCGTTCTCGAATTACGTCCTGCATCTGCACATCGATGAAAATCCTTACACCTACTATTTCATGAATGGCGAGATGACGGCGCGGCGCGGCGCGGACACGCCGGCGGTGGCGCGCATTGACACCGATGTCGCGACCTTGATGCAGGCGATGCGCAGCGAGATCTACCTGCCGCAGATCACCGAGCGGATTAACGCCGAGGGCGACGAAACGGTGATCAATCATTTCCTGATGGGCGCCATGCCGGGCGCTTCAGTCGCCGAGGATGTCGCGCGCAAGATCGCGGCGAGCGCCTCGCTGCACGCCTAAGGAATTGCCGGCAGCTTCTCCGCGCGTTCGGCGTCGAGAAAGCGTGCGGACAGCGGCGCTGTCGACCCTTTTTCGAACTCGAACAGCAAGGGATTGCCGGTCGGAATCTCGACGCCGACAATATCCTTGTCGGAAACTTGCAGCAGCAGCTTGACCAGCGCGCGCAGCGAGTTGCCATGCGCGGCGATGAGAATGTTCTCGCCCGCCTTCAGCCGAGGCGCGATTTCGTCGCGCCAGTAGGGCTCGACGCGGTCGAGCGTCGTCTTCAGCGACTCCGCCAGCGGCAACTCGCTTTTGCCGAGCCCCGCGTAGCGCGGATCGAGCGCCGGGTTGTAGGGGTTGTCTTCGTCAATCGGCGGCGGCGGCGTATCATAGCTGCGCCGCCAGATTTTCACTTGTTCGTCGCCATGCTTTTCCGCCGTCTCTTTCTTGTCGAGGCCGGTGAGCGCGCCGTAATGGCGCTCGTTGAGCCGCCAGTTCTTGGTCACCGGCAGCCAGACGCGGTCCATTTCATCGAGCGCAATCCACAGCGTGTGAATGGCGCGCTTTTGCACCGAGGCGTAGGCGGCGGAAAAGTCGACGCCTGTCGCCTTCAAAAGCGCGCCCGCTTTTTTCGCCTCGGCGCGGCCCTTGTCAGTGAGATCGACATCGACCCAGCCTGTGAAGCGGTTCTGGAGATTCCATTCGCTCTGTCCGTGGCGGATTAAGGCGAGACTCGTCATCGGCGGTCCTTCCGGCGCAGCTTGCTGAAATTAAACCGTCGATACCCCGCGCGCGCTGCGCTGGAAAGGCCCTGCGATACGTCCTAGATCAATGGCGACCGCAGCAGCCGGGAGATCCCATGTCGAAACCCGCGAAATTCGCGCTCGCCCTCCATGGCGGCGCCGGCGCTCGCAAGGGCCGGGATTATTCAAAGGCCGAGGCGCACCTCGCCGAGCTCGCGGCCATGGGCGAGGCGATGCTTAAAGACGGCGCCGGCGCGCTCGATGTCGTCGAAACGCTGGTCGCGGCGATGGAAGTCTCCGGCCTCTACATCGCCGGCAAAGGCGCGCCGCCGAACCGGGCCGGCTACGCCGAGCTTGACGCCTCGATCATGGCCGGCGGCCTGCTCAGCGAAGACGAAGCGCCCAGGCGCCGCGCCGGCGCCATCGCCGCGGTCGCCCACATCATTCACCCGATCAAGGCGGCGCGCGCCGTCATGGAAGAAACGCCGCATGTCATGCTCGCGGGCCGCGGCGCCGAAAATTTCTGCCGGAGCCGCGGCTTCGAGTTCGTGACGGATCCGAACAGCTATTACGTAACGCCTATCGGCGTTCATCCCGACGAGATGACGAAGGCCGAACTTGGCCACGGCACGGTCGGTGCCTGCGCGCTCGACGCGCACGGCCGCCTCGCCTCGGCGACCTCGACGGGGGGCGTTTTCGGCAAGCTCGAAGGCAGGGTCGGCGACACGCCGCTGATCGGATCAGGGACGTGGGCGGACGAATATGTCGCCGCGTCCTGCACCGGGCTCGGGGAATATTTCATTCTCGCCGGCGGCGCGCAGGACGTGGCGAGCCGGGTGCGCTATCAGGGCGCGGATCTTGCGCAGGCGACGAGCGGTCTCATCAAGGACGTCGCCCGCCTCGGCGGCGACGGCGGCGTCATCGCCGTCTCGCGAGACGGCGATATCGCCTTCGCATGGAACTCGGAAGGCATGAAGCGCGCCGGAGTGAGCCCGGACAGGCCCCTGTTCGCTGCGACTTTTTGATTATTAATCCGTAAACTGCATATCTACCCAAACCAGCCGGTGATCCGAACTGACGACCGGGAAGCCGGGGCCGACGAGATCGTACCCGTCTTCGTCAGGCGCCGGCCAGAAAACGCCGGCGCCCTTGATCGCGAAGCCATGCGCGGAAGGCAGAACATAATCGAGTCTGAGGTTTCCGGCTCCGCCGCGTTCGATGTCGTCGCCGAAGTCGGCCGTATCGGTCTCGGCTGGCGTTCGATGCGAGAGGTTGGCGCCTCCTTGAAGCGCCGCCTGCGCCGCGCCCCCAGCGCTTTCCGGCGCGACGGAAGCGATAGCCGGATTGCTCAGGAACTGATCCGCCGCACCCGGAACGCCGTCGCCGTCAAACGGATCGGCATTCATGTCGCCGAGAACGACAAAACGCGCGTCGGCCTCAATGCCGCCGCGTTCGCCCTTGTCATCATAAATATAGTCGCCGGCTCCCGACACATAATCCGCAGCAAGACGAATCTCGTCGTGATTGCGCCTGCCGTTCCGGTCCTCTTCCCCGTCGAAGACCGGCGGCGTCGGATGCAGGGCGACGATATGGACACGCGCATCGCCGACAAGGAGCGGAACATCCCAATGGCTCTTCGACGATAGCCTGAATTCGGCGAGCGCTTCGGGCTCGTACCAATCGCCTTGCGCGGGCGTTTCCGGATCGTCGGGCAGCATCGCGGCCGACATGTCCTTCCAGAGAAACTTCTGGAACGTCCTGACGCGGGCCTCGTCGATCGGGTATTTCGACAGGAGAACCATGCCGTACTGGCCCGGAAACGCGCCGAAGCCGAATGCGTCGCCGCCATAGCCTTCGGCGCCGGGCGTCGCGACGACGGCGCCGTTCCGGTCGAGATCATGCCCGGAATGAACGCCGGTGTTCGTCGCGCCGAGAAAAACGTAAGGATAATCCGCCGGCGCGGCGCCATTCTGACTGACGCTTAGATAATTCTCCTGAAACAAAGCGACGGCGCGTCCTTCGACGTCATAGTCGACCTCTTGCAGAAGAAGAATGTCCGGCGCCGCGCGCTGGATGATCTCCGCTACGGCCCGCGCCTGCGGATTGTCCGGAGTCGACAGATCTTCGATGAGTCGGCCTTCGGCGGGCCGGTTGAGATAGGCGTTGAAGGTCGCGACTCGGATGGCGGGACTTTCGTCCGGCGCCGCCTTCGCGGCGGGATCTGGCGCCCGCCCGCAGCCGACGGCCAGAAAGACAGCAAGGAGCGGAACGAAACACAAGCGCAGCCCGCTTGTCGCTGCGCCGGAACGCGCCATGCGGCCCGGATCGCGCGATAACGCCGCAGCGAAACATCGCCTCTTCCAGAGCCCGCGCCGCTCAGCGCCGGCTTTCGCGCGATTTGCGGGGATCGAAACTCCCGCTGCGCGGATAAGACGCGAGACGTTTACGAACAGGCTAAACGCTATCATTGGCCTTCAAATCCTTTCTCCGGCGCCGCGACTCCGGCGCGATGAGGCATCGTAGCGCAGGCGATACAGGGGCGGATAACTTTCCCCGCCATATCGCCTTTGCGCCAAAACTCGACCAGACTTTATCCGCCTTCTGCGACACTCCAAGGAGCGCCCGCGCATGACGCGCGTCTTTTCGTCCGCCGACCTCGCCCGGCTCACCGCCGCCGCCGATCTTCTGCTGGAAGCTGAGGACAGGTTGCCCGTCCTCCGCACGCTCGGCTGGGACCGGGCGCTGGCCGAGACATTCTTCGACAGCGGCTGCAAGACGCTCCCCCGCCCTGTCTATCCGACAATCGACGCGGCCCCTTCGCTTGAGCGCATCGCCGCCGCCCGTGCGCTGATCGACGGCGCCTCGCCCGTTCACGACTGGCTGAGACGCTTTGCCGATGTCACCGAAAACACGACGGCGCTGCTCGCTTCCGTCGGGACCAAAGCGTTCCACGCTCATTCGGTCGCCCTTTACGGCGCGCCGACGACGCCCATCGCCGACGGCAAGCGCACGGCGCTGGAGCTCGCCCGCCGGCTCGACGCCATGCTGTCCGAATTTGAAGAAGGCGGAAGGCGCATGGAGCCGCCAGAAATCCTCACCGCCAATGAAATCAAGGTTCGACTCGATGAAGAGTTGCCAAAACATTTCGGCGCCGAGGCCCCCCGCGTCGACGTGACCGCGAACGTCTCGGCCAAGGCCGCCGCGGGGCGCGACTATATCAAGTTGCGCGACGACGCCTCTTTCTCCGATCTCGATGTGACGCAGCTTCTCCAGCATGAGGCGCTCGTTCATATCGCGACCGGCAAGAACGGCCTCGCCCAGCCGCACTTCCCGATCCTCGCCGAAAGCTATCCGGGCAATGCTCGGACGCAGGAAGGCCTGGCGGTGTTCGCCGAGTTCATTTCCGGCGCGCTCGACCCGCGCCGCTTCCGCCGTCTCGCCGACCGAGTGATCGCCATAGAGATGGCCGCGGAGGGGGCGGACTTCATCGAGCTGTTCGACTTCTTCCGGGAGCGGAGCAGCAGCGAGGCGCCGTTCGAGGCGTTCGAGAACGCCCGCCGCGTGGTGCGAGGCGGGCTTGTTACGGGCGGGGCGCCGTTCACCAAGGATGCGGTGTACCTGCAAGGGCTGCTGGAGGTGCACAACTATCTGCGAACGGCTGTGCGCGCCGGCGATGCGGCGTTCATCAGGCTTCTGTTCGTCGGCAAGATCGATCTCGCCGATCTCGAAGCGATGAAGATGCTGAAGGACGAGGGTCTCCTCGCGGAGCCGCGCTTCATGCCGCCATGGGCGACGGATCTGCGCTACCTCCTGTCGTATCTCGCCTACTCGACATTTCTCAACGAGATCGACCTCGGCGGCGTGGCGGCGCGTTATGAGAAATTGTTCGGCCTCAACGAGCGCCAATAAGCTTCCAGCCTTACGGGCCCGCCTGCGGCATCACCAGCATTGACGCCGAGTTGATGACGAGAGCGACAATGATGGCGACCACCAGAGAGACGATCGTATAGATTGTCGCCTTTTCCGCCGGCGGCTTCATCAGCTTAGGCAGTCCGACAAACAGCAAATAGAGGCTGTAGATAAGACCTACGAGCGTCAGGACGCCCAGCATTGGAATGATCGAGAAAACGCCGGAAACCCATACCGCGCTAGGCCAGTAGGCGGCCACCTTAAGAGCTTGCTGCTGGTTCTTCTGCGCGCCGAATGTCGGCGCCAGCGCATTGATCACGAAGGAGACAACGAACACCATGACAATGGCCATGACGAAACTGTAAAGCGCGACAGGGAGGGCCGCTCCCATCGTCATCTTGTAGGTCTGTCCGAGAACGGAATAACCAAACACGACTCCGCCGATCAGCCCAGCAATCGCCGGAATCGCCGCCAGCGGCGCGACATAGCCGAGTATCAGTTTCTGGGTGTCGACGGTCTCGCCGTCTATCGCATCCCATTCGGTCTTCGGCGACATCAAGAGCCGCTGCACCCGTCCGATCAGATCCTGCGTCATTCAAGCCTCCTCGTTCGTGGATTGGCGGCTACGCACAATGCCTGAACGAAGGCATGTCATAATTCGCCGGTTTCCACAAACGCTCCGCGCGCGAACTGGCGCGGAGCGCGGGGGGCTTGCGAATCACCGGACGAAGCCGACGATCTCCTTGACCTCTTTAACCGTCGGCCCGGCGATGGACGCCGCCCGTTCGGCGCCCTTCATCAGGATAGCGGCGAGATGCGTCTCGTCGGCTTCGAGGCGGCGAAGCTCGGCGGCCAGGGGGGCGATTTTCTCAACTACAAGGTCCGCGAGCGCCGGTTTGAAGACGCCGAAGCCCTTGCCGCCGAATTCGGCCAAAACGTCCGCGTCCGTCTTGCCCGACAGGGCCGCGTAAATGCCGACAAGGTTCGCCGCTTCCGGCCGGCCTTTCAGACCGGCGGTCTCGGACGGCAGCGCGTCAGCGTCGGTCTTGGCCTTCTTGATCTTTTTCGCGATCGTATCTGCGTCGTCGCGGAGAAAAATGCTGGCGTTCTCCGAAGAGTCCGACTTCGACATTTTCGACGTTCCGTCGCGCAGCGACATGACTCGCGCGCCCGGCCCCTGAATCATCGGCTCGGGCAACGGAAAGAAATCCGGCGCGTTAAAGTCATGGTTGAACTTACCGGCGACGTCGCGGGTCAGCTCCAGATGCTGCTTCTGGTCCTCGCCGACCGGCACATGGGTCGCCTTGTAGACGAGAATGTCCGCCGCCTGAAGAACGGGATAGGTGTAAAGCCCGACCGAGGCGCGCTCGGCGTCCTTGCCGGCCTTGTCCTTGAACTGGGTCATGCGGTTCAACCAACCCAGCCTGGCGACGCAGTTGAAAATCCAGGCCAGCTCGGCATGGGCTGCCACCTGGCTCTGGTTGAAGACGATCGCACGGGAGGGGTCGATCCCGGCTGCCAGATAGGCGGCCGTCACTTCGCGGGTCTGGGTCTTCAGCTCGGCCGGGTCCTGCCAGACGGTGATGGCGTGCATGTCGACCACGCAGTAGATGCACTCGAAGCGGTCTTGCAGCGGGACGAAGTTACGGATGGCACCCAGATAGTTGCCGAGATGCAGATTTCCGGTCGGCTGAACGCCGGAGAACACGCGGGCCATAGGGACGGCCTTTCACCTTCTGATGGGAGGAACGGGACGCAGGCTTATCGCCCCTGCCAAGGGGCGGGTCAAGCGCAAGAGCCCGTCAGGCCTCGTTGCGTCTTGCCTTGCGATCTCTCAACCGCGCGAGGCCTTGCGCCAAGGCCTCGCGCGGGAGTGCGCCGACAAGCAGGCAGAGGATCAGATAGCCGGCGATACCGCCCAGCACCAGGATGCCCAACGCCGTCGCCCGCAACAGCTCGCCACCCTCCAGCCAGCTTCGCAGAGGTGCCAGTGCAAAGTAGAGCCCGATTCCCATGCCGCCGGCGGCCAGCAGCTGGCGCCAAAGGCGGCGGCGCTTGTCTTTGGCGATCCGCAGCAGGCCGCGGCCGGCAAGACTGCGCCAGAGCACGGCGACATTGACGAAGGCGGCAATCGTGGTTGCCACGGCAAGGCCCAGGTACCCCAGGCCCTGATCGACCAGGGCAAAGAAGAGAAGGAGCGAGAGGGCAATGTTGGTGCCAACACTCCAAAGCGCGGCGCGCAGCGGCGTCGTCATGTCCTCGCGTGCGAAGAAGGCGGGCTGGTAGACCTTGACTGCGACATAGGCCGGCAGGCCGATGGCATAGGCCAGAATCGCCAGGCCGGTGGCTGCTGCAGCGGCAGAGTCGAAGGCCCCGCGCTCGAACAGCACGCTGGCAATGGGTTCGGCCAGGACCGCCAGAGCCACGGCGGCGGGGAGCGTCAGGAAGAGCGCGAACTCCAGGCCTTGCGTCAGGCTGGCCGCCGCCGCTGCCTCGCCCTCGCCCCGCAGCCGCCGGGTGATTTCCGGCAGCAGGACCACCGAGACGGCAATGCCGATCAGGCCCAAGGGCAGCTGGTAGACGCGGTCGGCATAGTAGAGCAGGGCGGCCGCGCCGGGCTGCAGGGTGGCGATCATGGTGCCGACGAAGAGGTTTAGCTGCAGCGCGCCGGCCGAGATCAGGCCCGGCACCATAAGCACCAGCAGCCGGCGCACGCCCGGTGTCAGGCGCGGCCACCTGAGCCGCAATTTGAAGCCGGCACGCGCCGCGGCGACGATCAGCAGCAAGAACTGTGCGGCACCGGCGGCGGCGACGGCCCAGACCAGGACGCGCCCCGGCTGACCGGTCAGCGGCAGAACCACCAGCATCGCCAGGATCAGGAAGATGTTGAGCAGAACCGGTGCGGCGGCCGCGGCGGCAAAGCGGCGCAAGGAATTCAGAACCCCGGACAGCAGCGCTGCCAGCGCCATGAACAGCAGGTAGGGGAAGGCGATCTGCGCCATCTGCGTGGCTTCGCGAAACTGCGTCGAATCCTGCAGAAAGCCCGGTGCGATCACCCGCATCAGCCAGGGCATAGAGGCCATGGCGACGGCGACCAGGGTCAAGGTGACCGCCAGCAGGACGGCAAGCGACTCTTCGGCGAAGCGCTTGGCCTCGATCGGACCCTGCTGCTCCAGCCGCCCGGCAAACAAGGGCACGAAGGCCGCGTTGAAGGCGCCTTCGCCCAGAATCCTGCGAAAGAGGTTGGGCAGCCGGAAGGCCACCACCCAGGCGTCCGCCGTCGGCCCGGTCCCCAGGGTACCGGCAATCAGAATGTCTCTGACGAAACCCAGCAGGCGGCTTGCCAAGGTCCAGCCGCCAACGGTCGCAATTGCCTTCAAGAACCACATGCCGTTAGCTCTCATACCAAGGGAAGCAGGAGGCACTGCTGACTGGTTCCGACCTGGAAAGGTGCTTCTGCCTAATCCAAGCTAGAGCGCCGGGCGTCTTGCTCTAAACGCAGCCGTCAGGGTGCCCTCGTCCAGATAATTGATCTCGCCGCCCAAGGGAATGCCCTGGGCCAGGCGGGTAACCGTGACCGGATGCGGCAAGGCGGCCAGGCGTTCGGCGATGTAGTGGCCGGTGGTCTGGCCGTCCAGGGTCGAAGGCAGGGCCAGGATGACCTCGCTGACCTCGGCTGCTGCGGCGCGCTCGATCAGGGCGGAAAGGCCGATGTCCTCCGGACCGCGGCCGTCCAGGGCCGAGAGCGTACCGGTAAGGACGTGGTAGCGGCCGCGGAAGGTGGCCGCACGCTCCAAGGCCCAGAGGTCGGCGACCTCGGTCACGACACAAAGCAGGGTGAGGTCGCGTTCGCTGTCTCGGCAGATGCCGCAGGGTGTCAGGGTATCGAGGTTGCGACAGATCTCGCAGTTCTTGATCTCGCGCGCCGCGGCTGCCAGGGCTTCGGCCAAGGGCAGCATCAGGGATTCGCGCTGCTTCAAGAGCTGCAACACGGCACGCTTGGCCGAGCGCGGCCCCAAACCTGGAAGCCGCGCCAGCAGCTGCGTCACCCGTTCTAGCGCAGACTCGGCCATGGGGCTCGTGTTCCGACCGCTATCGCTAGAAAGGCAGCTTCATACCCGGTGGCAGTGATAGACCGCCGGTCAGGCCCTGCATCTTCTCCTGCACCTCGACGTCCATCTTGTTGCGCGCGTCATTGGCAGCCGCGACGATCAGGTCCTCCAGCACCTCGACCTCTTCCGGGTCGATCAGGGCCGGGTCGATCTTGACCGACTTGATCACTTGCTTGCCGTTCACCGTGACTTGCACCATGCCGCCGCCGGAGGTGCCGGTGGCCTCGCTGGCCTCCAGTTTCTCCTGCATCTCGGCCATCTTGGTCTGCATTTCCTGGGCCTGCTTCATCAGCTGGCTGAGGTTCTTCATTACATCTGCTCCTATTGTCCTGGGGCCCGCGTTCAGGCTTCTGGCGTTCTATCCACTGGCGTTCAGTCTTCTGGCGTTCAGTCTTCTGGCGAAACGCCCGCCAAGAGCGCGCGGATCTCGGAGGAAACCTCTTCCTCCTCGTCGTCGGGGTCGCGATCGGGGTCGAAATCCGGATCGGGGGTAACACCGCCTTCGCCCTGCGGCAAGGCAAGCGGTTCGTCGCGGCGATGCCCGATAAGCTTGGCGTTGGGGAATTCTTCCAGGAAGGCCAGCGCCAAGGGGTTCTGCAAGGCGGCCTGCTGGCTCTCCGCGGCCGCTGCGCGGACCTGCTGACGCAAGGGGGCTTGACCCTCCGCGTCCGAGATCTCGATGCGCCAGGCCGATCCGCTCCACTCCCCCAGCAAACGGGTAAGGCGTGTCGAGAGGTCCTTCGGGGCGCCCTCCAGGAGGCGAAGCGTGAGATGTCCGCTCGCGAAGTCGACCAGCGCGACGTCGCACTCCAGATGGTTGGCCAGGCGCTGTTCGCCCTGATCACGCACCAGGGCCACCAGTGCGGGGAAGGACGCGATGGCCAGGCTGCCCTGGCCGCTGGGTTCCGGCTGCGCGGGAACGGGGGCAGGTGCGGCCGCCTGCGCCGCTGCCGGTTCCGCCAATGCTGTCGCCTGGCGCGCTGCCGGCTGCGGCTGACCCAGGTTGCGGCTAGCAGGCGCGGCTTGTGCCGGCGGTGCACTAGACGGCGCTGAGGAGACCGTGGGCCGCGCGGCCGATTGGGGCGGCGCTTCGCGGCGCAGCTGGCGCATCAGATCGCCCGGGGGCGGCAGCGTGCTGGCATGAGCCAGGCGAATCAGAACCATCTCGGCTGCCTGCAGCGGCAGTGGGGAAAGCTGCGCCTCGCCATAGCCCTTGAGCAGGATCTGCCAGGCGCGTGCCAGTTCGGCCAGACCAAGGCCATTGCCCAGGGCCTGCCC
This sequence comes from Kiloniellales bacterium, assembly GCA_040219175.1. Classification (GTDB taxonomy): domain Bacteria; phylum Pseudomonadota; class Alphaproteobacteria; order Kiloniellales; family JACOMY01; genus JACOMY01. The sequence continues at coordinate 86,018 of JAVJSY010000028.1, read as the reverse complement.
TCGCGTGCGTTCGAGATCCGGAAGCGCGCTGTCCTCAGCGCTTGCCGGCGAGAGCTTCAGGCGGGTGGCGCCGTGCACGATCTCCATCAGGTCCTGCAGCACGATCAAGGGATCGCCGCCCAGACTGTAGAGGTCCGCCAGGATCGATAGGCCTTCGTCCAGGCGATTGCCAAGGGTGGCCTCCAGCAGGTCGTAGAGCCGGCCGCGGTCGGCGATGCCCAGCATTTCGCGCACCGATTCGCCGGCGACCTTGCCGTCGGTCAGCGCGATGGCCTGATCCAGCAACGAGAGGCCGTCGCGCACACTGCCGTCGGCGGCGCGCGCGATCAGCCCGATGGCCTCGGCCTCGGCCTCCGCCCCCTCGGCCTCGGCGATCGTAGAGAAGTGCTGGGCCAGCAGCTGCGGCGAGACGCGGCGCAGGTCGAAACGCTGGCAGCGTGACAGCACGGTCACCGGCACCTTGCGGATCTCGGTCGTGGCGAAGATGAAGACGACATGCGGCGGTGGCTCTTCCAGGGTCTTCAGCAGCGCGTTGAAGGCGCTGGCGGAGAGCATGTGCACCTCGTCGATGATGTAGACCTTGTAGCGCGCCTCGACCGGGCGATAGCGCACGCTCTCGATCAGCTCGCGGATATCGCCGACGCCGGTGCGGCTGGCGGCATCCATCTCGATCACATCGACGTGACGGTCTTCGGCGATGGCTTGGCAGATCGGGCAGTCGTCGGTCGGCCCGGCGGTCGGCCCCTTGTCCCCCTCGGCGCCGCGATAGTTGAGCGCGCGCGCCAGAATGCGGGCGGTCGTGGTCTTACCCACGCCGCGCACCCCGGTCAGGATGTAGGCCTGTGCAATACGCTGGGCGTCGATGGCATTGGTCAGGGTGCGAACCAGGGCTTCCTGTCCGATCAGGTCGGCGAAGCTCTGCGGTCGATACTTGCGGGCGAGGACCCGATAGGCGGCGGCGCCGGGTTCAGTTCTTTCCTCGGCCTCGGCCATGGCCCCTCCGCGCGCTCGTCCTGGTGGCGAAGCGCGCCCTGTCGGTGAAACGGCGGGAGGCTGACGGGGCGACCCGAAGCGAAACTCGTTACGGCTGCTTCCTTCCGGACCTGACCGGGTTGGCGAGGACTCCGTCCGCTGCCAACCTCCCTGTCCCCAATATTCGCTCTCGCAAGGCCAAGCGCAAGGGGAGTCTTTGCGGGCGCCGCGTCGCAGGGAAGAGGGCGCTGCGCGGCCGGTCAGCACAGGATATTGGATGCTGAGGCACAGCGCCGGCGTTGATTGCCCGCCGTGCGAGCCATATGTGCCAGCCCTTACCACTGTGAAGTCCAGATAACTGCGAATAGCGACGCGGCGACGCGCCGACACAAGAAAGCGAGACAAAGAGCATGCAGAAGGTCAGCGACTACGAGCCCCCCAAAGTTTGGACCTGGGACAAGGACGGCGACGGCAAGTGGGACAGCATCAACCGCCCGATCGCCGGCCCGACGCACGAGAAGGATCTGCCGGTCGGAGACCATCCCCTTCAGCTCTACTCTCTCGGGACGCCGAACGGTCAGAAGGTCACCATCCTGCTGGAGGAGCTGCTGGCGCTGGGCGAGACGGGGGCAGAGTACAACGCCTTCCTGATCGAGATCGGTGACGGCGACCAGTTCTCCAGCGGCTTTGTCGGGGCCAACCCCAACTCCAAGATCCCGGCCTTGGTCGACCGTTCCGGCAGCAAGCCGGTCAGAGTCTTCGAATCCGGCGCCATCCTGCTCTATCTGGCCGAGAAGTTCGGGCATTTCATGCCTAAGGAAGGCGAAGCGCGCGCCGAGGCCTTGTCTTGGCTGTTCTGGCAGATGGGATCTGCACCCTACCTGGGCGGCGGCTTCGGACACTTCTACAGCTATGCACCGGTGAAGCTGCAGTACGCCATCGATCGCTATGCCATGGAGGCCAAGCGTCAGCTCGACGTACTGGATCGCCAGCTTGCGGACACAGCCTTTATCGCCGGCCCCGACTACACCATCGCCGACATGGCGATCTGGCCTTGGTATGGTGCTCTGGTCCGCGGAACCCTCTATGGTGCCGGTGAGTTCCTGGACGCCCCCTCCTATAAGAACGTCGTGCGTTGGGCGGAGGATATCTGGCAGCGCCCGGCAGTGCAGCGCGGCCGCAAGGTCAATCGCACCTGGGGCGACCCGGAAACCCAGCTGCACGAGCGCCACGACGCCAGCGATTTCGAGCACAAGACGCAGGATAAGCTGGAGAAGAACGGCTCTTAGCGCTTGCAGGGCGCGGATGGCGGTGCCAAGCACGGCCATGCCGGTTAATTGATAGCGCACCTTAAAGCCGAAGATCCTTTCGGATGTTGTCGTGCTCTAAACCAGCCGGGCGTAGACCAGGTTACGGCCGCGTTCGTCCGGCTGGGCGAAGCGCAGCAGCCTGCAGTCCGCGTCGTACCAGAGCGAGCAGGGAAACTCGCCACGCAGCTGCCATCCGCGGGCCGGCAGGTCCCTGCGGCCCAAGCGGATGCGGGTTTCGGGGAGCGGGTTCCCCTGCACGATCTTGACCAGCCCGTCGATTACCGAGAGCAAGGCCTGGGCGTAGGGCGTGTCGCGATGCCAGAAAGTGGTGGCGATGACGTGTCCGGAGACGTTGAAGCGCAGGCGTCCGGCCTGACCTGCCAAGCCGCCGCCATGCCCGCTGGTCTGGGCGTCCTCTACGTCTGGATGCGCCGCGCCGCCTTTGCGTTCCGCGCGCAGGTCGTAGTGCCGGCCGTCCTCCCAGGTGTCGGCTGCCAGGTCGACCAGCCAACCGTCTTGCCAGATCTCTTGCACCTTCTGGCGCAGCTTGCGGCGCGGTCCCAGCGTCAGATCGCTTTCGCTGAGGACAAGAAGCGCGCGGTCCTGGCGGAAAAAGGCGATGCGCCGCCAGCCCATGCTCTGGCCCTGCTTGGTCGCTTGGAACTCCATGCTCGTGGCCGGTGGGTAGAGACCACAGAGGGCCGAGGCGCCATTGGCGAAGCCGGCCGTGGCCAGACCGGCACCCGCCAAGCTCAGCACGCTGCGGCGACTGATCCAACTCTTGCTTCTTGTCGGCCCTCTGGTGGGCGGCGGCTTTGCCATGCATCGAACCTGATCCAAGGCCGGCGTGGGGGCAAATCAAACTATGATGAGCGCTTCTCGCAACGGGTCGCAGCTTCCCGCATTTGTTGGATTGTCGTAGCGCCTCGGCTCGTGCCACTCTCCCGCCCCGCATGAGACAAGCAGCCCTGAACTTCTATGCCGGCGCCGGCCTGGACCGCGTCGACCGGCGCCGTCGAGACTCCTCCTGGATCGAGGAACGTCTGGCCGATCCCAAGACCCGCTTCTTGCCGGTTTGGCGCGGCCGCAACCTGGTCGCCGACCCTGAGCGCCCCAGCCTGGCATGGCTGGGCGCGGCCGAGGCCCGGCACTACATCGATCGCGGTGCGGTCTGGGCGCTGCTGGGGCTGAGCGGCGAGATTTGCTACGTCGCGCTCGATGTCTCCCTTGAGGAAACGCCCGACCATGCCCCGCTGCTGGTCGGCCGCGGCCACTTCAGCGATCTGCGCGTGGTCGGGCCTCTGCTGGGCCACGCCGAGGGGTCATTGCTGGCCTATGCGCGCGGTCTGGTCTACTGGCACGGTCGCCACGGCTTCTGCGGAGTCTGCGGTGCTGCGACCCAGCTGGCGCAGGGCGGGCATGTGCGCCGCTGCAGCAACGAAAGCTGTGCCGCCCAGCATTTCCCGCGCACCGATCCGGCGGTGATCATGCTGGTTCACGACGGCGGCGCGCGCTGCTTGATGGGCCGGCAGAAGGTCTGGCCGCCCGGCATGCACTCGACCTTGGCCGGCTTCCTGGAGCCCGGCGAGAGCCTGGAAGAGGCGGTGATTCGCGAGGTCGAAGAGGAAGCCGGCATCAAGGTGCGCGACGTCACCTATCACTCGTCGCAGCCCTGGCCCTTTCCCTCCTCTTTGATGGTCGGCTTCTATGCCCGCGCCGAATTTGGCCCGCTCACCATAGACCCTTACGAGCTGGAGTCTGCGCAGTGGCTCGATCGTGAGGCTTTACGCAACTCGCCGGAAGATGACAGCTTCCGGCTTCCGCGCCGCGATTCCATCGCGCGGCGCCTGATCGACGATTGGCTGGAAGAGGGTTGAGCGCCATGCGCATCGGACTGCTCGCGGTCTTGTTCTTGGGCGCGCTTCTATCGGGACGCGGCGTTCTCGCACAAGAAAGTGTCTATGGGCACCTGTCCTATCCCGAGGCGGCGGCGGAGGATCTGATTGCCGTGTGCACCGGCAACAGCGCCCGGCTGCATCAGGATGTGGTCCAGCCCCTGCGCGTGATGATCGAGGCTGCGCGTGCCGATGGCGTCGATCTGCGCGCGCTCTCCTGTTTCCGTTCGGTGCGCAAGCAGCGCTATCTCTTCTGCAAGCACGTCTGTGATGCGAAGGGGCAGGTTTGCGGCAGCGGTTGCGAAGGCCGCAAGCAGAGCGAGCTGGAGCGTGCCAAGGTCTCGGCCCCGCCCGGCTACAGCGAGCATGCCACCGGCTATGCCGTCGACTTCGCCGATGGGCGCAACCGCAAATGCGACTTCGAGGTCTGCTTCGGCGAGACCAAGGCCGGCCTCTGGCTGCTCTCCAACGCCGCGGCCTTCGGCTTCGAACTCTCTTTCCCCAAGGGCAATGACCAGGGTGTCTCTTTCGAGCCTTGGCACTGGCGTTTCGTCGGCACGCCGGAGGCCATGCGCCTCTTCGAGCGCGCGCGAAAGCTGCACCCCGCCTCGCCCGCCGTGAAGTAGACTTCCAGAGTTCCCCGGCACTTAACTTTAACTCTAGTACCTGGAAACGCCTTCTCCGGACCGGTTGGTCCGCGAGCTCTTCTGCTGAAACGATTCGAACGCCGTCGCAAAGAAGCGATTGGTAATCAAAGACAGCTGAGCCAAGGCTGACAATTCGTCGGGCTGGGAGGGCAAAGATGGCAGGGCCCCTTCAGCGAGACCGGTGCGGGGGACTATGGCTTGGACGTCAACAGCTTCAGCCAGACCCTGGTCTCCTTCGGCGGCCAGGCTTTGCTGGCCGGCAACCAGCAGGAGTACGGCGGTACCGGACGCGTCTCCATCTTCTTCTAGAGGGAAGATGGTTGCGGTTCTAAGCGACCAGCGGTCTGGATCTTGGCCTGTCTTCAAACCAGTAGTGCGATGGCGATGGACCGAATCGATCTATCGCGATCTGCTTGTCTTATGGTTTTCTCGGTTCATCACGGCAAAGATGGACCGCCACCGGTGAGTGACCGCTCACCGGTGGCGGCGGTGGCTCGGTCGTCGGATCGGGGAGCGGCAACGCTGGCATCGACGTGGCGGTTAGTGGTGCCACGATCCAGCAGAGCGGCAAAGGAGCCGGGCTCTCCGTACTGGCGGAAGGGGGACAAGGCGGCGACGGCGGGGAATCCAAGGGCGGCTCGAGCGGCCTCGTCGGGCAGAGCATCGGCGGCAATGGCGGTAACGGTGGCACCGCCGCCAACCTCAATCTCAATCTGTCGCCCAGCGCTGTATCCGGCAAAAGCTTCAACGCGAGCTTTAGTTTCGCAATGGGCGGCGATGGCGGTAGTGGGAATGATGCCGGTGACGTCGCGGTCACGAACCAAGGCCAGGTGGTCACCGAGGGCACCAGTTCCAAGGGGATGATCGCGCAGTCTGTGGGTGGCGGCGGTGGCCATGGCGGTACGGCTTCCAGCATGTCGATTTCGGTTGCCAGCGTCTGCAAGCTGCTCGGCCGAACCGGTAAGCTCAGTTGCGGCAGTGGCAGTGGCGGTGGCGACAGCGGCAACCTCACGGTGGCCAGTACGGCAACGGTAGACTACGGCCTGAGCCTTACCACGAACAGCCGGAGTGAGAAGGAAGCCCTGCTTACCTACGATGTCGACTACACGCCTTGGAATGGGTCGGCCGCAGCACAGGCGAAGGTACCGGACGGGCTGCGCGAGACGATCAACAGCAACCACACGAACTTCGGCGATTCCCTCGACGGCGCTATTGCCCTGCAAAGCGAGGAAAGCGCCGCGTTCACCGACGAACCGGTCAACTTCCTCTTGGTGATGCCCAGTGTCGACGAACTGGTCGATACCTACGATCGTTACGCACCGGGGGAGATCTTTGCGCCTTCGGATGCAGCACTCTTCTCCAGTCTTCGCTTTGCCGAAAATCTGAACTCCTGCCCCAAGCAGGGTCCGGAGGGGCAAGTCGCCTTCACCCGACAGGGCAGCTGTATATGGCTGCAGGCCAGCGGCGGCGGCATCGACCGGCAGCGCAGCGGCAATTCCATAGAGTACGACGAGCGCCTCTTCGGCTTCTCGCTGGGCGGTCAGACCGCCGTCGGCGAAGGTTTCTTCCTGGGCGGCGCCTTCGGCTACGAGGACAGCAGCCTCTCCAACGCCCGTTTCAGCGGTGACGGCTCGCGCTTCCAAGGCGGTGTCGTGGTGAAGAAGCAGTTCGAGCAGACAACCCTGACCGGCTCCCTCTCCGGCGGTGTCGGCAACTACGACCTCTCGCGCAGTGTCATCACCCCCAGCGGCACCGTCACCGCAGAGTCCTCACCCAACACCAACTGGATATCGGCCCATGCCCGCGTGACCCAGGTCTTCGATGTGAGCGAAGAGAGCTACCTGCGCCCCTGGTTCGACCTTGGCATCGATCATCAGTGGCAGGGCGGCTATCGGGAGAGCGGTGCAGGCGGCTACGGCCTGAATGTCGCTGCCTTCGATCAGACCCTGGTTACCCTGAACCCCATGCTGGAGGTCGGCGGCGAATTCGAGATCTTGGGCGCCCAGGCCAACGCCAGCGCGGCTGCCGGTCTGTTGGCCATCGTCAGCGGCCGCGATCGCTCGACCGATGTCGGTCTGCTGGGCTTCGGTGCCGGCGGCCCGACCTACCTGGTCTCCGACCAGGCCCGCCCCCTCTTCGCCGACATCGGTGCCAATCTCGAGGTCAAGGTGCACGAGCGCGCCGTCATCAGCCTCGGCGGCCGGGCCTTGCTGGCCGGCAACCAGCAGGAGTACGGCGGCACCGGGCGGCTCTCGATCTTCTTCTAGAGCTCAACCCGATACCGAGAGACTCTTCCGTTCGTCGCTGGGATGCGCCAGATTGTCTGAACGAGAGAGATCGGTGCCTGTGGAATGCCCAATGAGGTAAACTTTGGCTCGGCTGACTGGGTCGAGGTCGCCGAGCTGTTGGCTGCACTCGGCAAGCGCGTACGCGCGGAGGTTTGCGGCAGTGCACGCCCGGCCAGCGACAGCGAGGTCGTCGGCTTCGGCGGCGGCGATACCATCTTTCGCATCGACACCAGGGCAGAGGCGACGATCAGGCAGGCCGTCGCCGACTGGCCCGATCGCTTCAAGCCGCTTGCCCTCTTCGGAGAGGGCTTTGGCGAAGCGGGGATGACCGCCATCGGCGTTGGCGCGCCGCGTCTGGCCTTGCTGATCGATCCGATCGATGGAACGCGCGGGCTGATGTACGACAAGCGCTCGGCCTGGTTCATCGCCGCCGCGGCACCTTATCAGCTCGATGGTCTCTCGTTATCGAAGGTCTGCGCTTCAGCTCTGGTCGAACTGCCGACCAGCAAGGCCGGCGCCTTCGATGTCTTCCTGCACGCACAAGGGCGCGGTCTGACGGCAGAGCGGATCGACATGCGCGACGGCAGGGCACGCGCCTGGCGGCCGCAGCCGAGCCAGGCCGTCTCGCTCGACTTCGGCTTCGCCCAGGTCTCGAACTTCTTCCCCGGGACCAAGGTCCTGGCCGCCGACTTGATGGAGCGCATCGCCACTGCGGCCTCTGAGCCCGCCAGAGAGGGCGAGAGCCTGGTGTTCGACGATCAGTACATCTCGACCGGCGGCCAGTTCGTCGAGCTGCTCTGCGGTCACGACCGCTTCTGCTGCGACCTGCGCCCGCTCTTCAACCGGATCCGCGCCGGCCGTCGCGACACCGACCGCCCAGGCATCGAATGCCACCCCTACGACGCCGCCGGCCTAGAGATCCTACGCGCGGCCGGCGTCATCGTCACCGACGGCTGGGGCCGGGAACTGGACGCACCCTTCGACAACACCACCGGCGTGCACTGGTGCGGCTATGCGAACGAGACCCTGCGGGGCCTGATCGAGCCGGTGATCCAAGGGTGGCTCAAGGAGAAACTTCCGGGCTAGTGACTGTCCCGCGGCACCGCTGCACCCCGCCGTCCTTTCAAAAAATCGAAATCGGCGCCCTGGTCGGCGCCCTCGACGTGGTCGTGGAAGAGCTGGGCATAGCCGCCCGCCGGCCGGGGAATTCTGGGCTGCCAGGCGGCCAGGCGGCGTTCCAGTTCTTCGTCGGAGATATCGAGATGCAGGCGACGGGCCGGCACGTCCAGCTCGATCATATCGCCGGTCTCGACCACCGCAAGCGGGCCGCCGACCGCGGCCTCCGGGGCGGTGTGTAGGACGACGGTGCCGTAGGCCGTGCCGGACATGCGGGCGTCGGAGATTCGGACCATGTCGGTGATGCCCTTGCGCAGCACCTTGGGCGGCAGGCCCATGTTGCCGACCTCGGCCATGCCGGGATAGCCCTTGGGGCCGCAGTGCTTCATCACCATGACGCAGGTCTCGTCGATGTCGAGATCCTCGTCGTTGATGCGCGCCTTGTAGTCGTCGATGTCCTCGAAGACCACGGCGCGACCGCGGTGGCGCATCAGATGCTCGGAGGCGGCCGAGGGCTTCAGCACGGCGCCTTTCGGTGCCAGGTTGCCGCGCAGGACGGCGATCCCGCCGCTTTGGGTCAGCGCCTTGTCGAAGGGGCGGATGACCTCCGGGTTCCAGTTCTGCACCTCCTTGACCTCCTCCCAGAGGCTGGCGCCGGAGACGGTGAGCGCTTCGCCCTGGATCACGCCTGCCTCGCAGAGCTGGCGGATCACCACCGGCAGACCGCCGGCATTGAAGAACTCTTCCATCAGGAAGCGGCCGGAGGGGAGCAGGTCGACGATGGTCGGCACATCGCGGCCCAGGCGATCCCAGTCGTCCAGGGTGACCTCGATGCCGACTCGCCCGGCCATCGCCAGCAGATGCACCACGGCATTGGTCGAGCCGCCGAGCGCCCCGTTCACCTTGATCGCGTTCTCGAAGGCCTGCCGGGTCAGGATGTCGGAGGGTTTGAGGTCGTCCTTCACCATCTGGACGATGCGCCGGCCGCTCATCTGCGCCACCACGCGCCGGCGGGCATCGACCGCCGGGATGGCGGCATTGCCGGAGAGCGCCATGCCCAGGGCCTCGGCCATGCTGGCCATGGTCGAGGCCGTGCCCATGACGTTGCAGGATCCAGGCGAGCGCGCCATGGCCTGCTCGGCGGCCTTGAACTCGGCCGTGGTCATGGTCCCGGCCTTGACCGCTTCCGTCATCTGCCAGATGGCGGTGCCGGCGCCGATGCGCTCGCCACGGAACCAGCCGTTCAGCATCGGCCCGCCGGAGACCAGGATCGCCGGCAGATCGCAGCTGGCCGCCCCCATCAGCATGGCCGGTGTGGTCTTGTCGCAGCCGGCCAGCAGCACCACGCCGTCGAAGGGCTGCCCGCGCAAGGACTCCTCCAGGTCCATGGAGGCCAGGTTGCGGAACATCATCGCGGTCGGGCGCAGCTGCGATTCGCTGGTCGAGAAGATCGGAAACTCCAGCGGAAACCCGCCGGCCTCGAAGATGCCGTGCTTCACCCTTGCTGCCAGATCGTTCAGATGGGCGTTGCAGGGATTGGCCTCGGAAAAGGTGTTGCAGATGCCGATCACCGGCCGCCCGTCGAAGAGATCGTCCGGCAAACCGCGGTTCTTCATCATCGAGCGATGGTAGATCTGATCCCGGCCGGTCCCGCCGAACCAAGCGGCAGAGCGCAGTTCGCGCGGCCAATCCTTGGGCTTGAAGTTGCTCATGATGCTGGTGTCCTGCTTTGCTGCGCTTTCTCGTGTGCGCGCAACAAAGCAGTCGAGACATGCTTCCGTCAAAGCCAAACCAAATCTGTTGCGGTCAGTTCGTCGCTGCCATCCTCCAAGGTGTCGTCGCCATCGCCAACGCATAGACTGTCGACATCGGCGCGCTCCACCAGCGTGTCGTTCCCGGTCGGTCTGTTGTTGTTTTCGGTGCCGGTCCCGACCGCCACATCGCCCTCGGCGCCGCCGCGCTGCGCGACCTCGATCAAGCAGGCCGCGGCCTGGGCTGGGCGTGCTGTATGTGAAGACCTGTGCGTCGTTCTGATCTAGACTTTGGGCATGACAGGAGGAAACGTCACCCCGTCGCCTCATCGGGTCCTGGCTCTCATTTTGGCAGCCTTCCTCTGCCTGCTGCCCGTCTTTGCGGCCAGCGCGGAAAGCGATGTCGCGGTCGTCTCGCCGGTGCTGCTGCGCATGGACGGCGATCGCGTGGTGCGCTTGGCGGGGCTGGAGGCGGCTTTGCCGGAACACGAGGGTGCGCGGGCGGCGGCGGAACGTGCTTTGGCAAATCTGCTGGAGGGCCACGCGGTCCTGCTGCAGCCCGAAGACCCGGCGCAGGACCGCATCGGCAGGGACCTGGTGCAAGCCTTTCGAGCAGACGACGGCTTGTGGCTGCAGGGGCGATTGCTGCGCTGGGGGCATGCGCGGGTCGATCCCTTCACCGCCCCCTTCGACAGACTTGCGGCCTTCTATGCCCTGGAGGCCGAGGCGCGTGCGGAAGGTCTGGGACTCTGGGCGCACCCGGCCTACCGCCTGCGGTCGATCGACCCGGAGGCGCTGCTCCCTTGGGAGGGCAGCATTCAGGTGATCGAAGGCGTGGTTGCCGCGGTGGGCGAGGGGGGCGGTGCCCTCTATCTCAACTTCGGCGAAGACTGGAAGAGCGACACCACGGCCAGAGTCATGCGCCGCGACCGCAAGCGTTTCGAGGCCGCCGGGATCGATCTTGCCGCACTGGCCGGTCAGAGGGTCCGCCTCCGCGGCTGGGTGCAAAGCTGGAACGGGCCCTTCATAGAGCTGCACAGCCCCGCGCAGATCGAACTGCTCGGGGCTATGTTACCCTAACGCCTGGCGGTGCGCGGGTCGTCTTGTGTCTAGCGGATTAGCCTTCCAAGAGCAGGTCGCTATGCACCTCGACCCGCTTGGAGAGAGCCACCTGCAGCTTCTTCAGTGCGCGGCTTTCCAGCTGGCGCACCCGCTCTTTGGAGACGCCCAGCACTTTGCCCAGGTCCTCCAGGGTGCGGCCGACCTCTTGCAGGCGGCGCTGTTCGATGATCACGCGCTCGCGGGCGGTCAGCTCTTCCAGACACTCGGTCAGCCAGCGCGAGCGGGTGTTGCTGTCGCGGATGCCGATGATCAGGTCCTCGGGCCCGGGACGCTCGTCGCTGACCAGGTCCTGGCGCTCAAGATCGGTATCTTCGGCAACGGTGGCGTTCAGCGACTGATCGGGGCCGCCGATGCGTCCCTCCATCATCTCGACATCGCGACGGTCCACCTTCAGCGCCTGAGCGATGGTCTCTCGGCCCTCGCTGTCCAGGCTGCGCCCGGTGGCGCGCTCGATCTGGGCGCGCAGGCGGCGCAGATTGAAGAAGAGGCTCTTCTGCGTCGAGGTCGTGCCGGAACGCACGATCGACCAGTTGCGCAGGATATAGTCCTGGATGGCCGAGCGGATCCACCAGGAGGCATAGGTGCTGAAGCGCACGCCGCGCTCCGGATCGAAGCGATTGGCCGCCTGCAGCAGGCCCAGGCTGCCCTCTTGCACCATGTCCGGCATCGAGAGCCCATAGGCACGATAGCGAGATGCGATCGCGGCGACCAAGCGCAAGTGGCTGTCGATCAACCGATGCAGAGCACGCTCGTCCTGTTCGCCATGCCAGGCTTTGGCCAGATCGATCTCTTCCTGGCGGGCCAGCAGGGGTGCTGACATGGCTTTACGGATAAAAGCCGTATCGGCACTGCTCATGGCGTTCTGGTTGCTTGCAGCGGGCATCTCGACACTCCTGTCACGGGACAGCAGCCAAATCGGCTGAATTATGTAAGGTCTTCTACGTAGCTGTCCTGGTGGGCGGATCACTGCCGCTGCAGAAAATCGGGTTCGACATCGCGGGCGGCCCGCCCGACGCGACCCGAAGGGTGGGCGATACAAGCCGACCCTATCCTGGTGCGATTTCCGGGCTAGTCGTTGCGTGTGCCGGGGCGCTCGACCTCGACGGTCGTATGGCCGATGTCGAAATCCTCCAGCAGGCGCTGGCGCACGAGCCGAATTGCGTCTTCCGGCGCCTGGCCCTCGGCCGGGACGATGTGCAGGGTGGCAAAGACGGAATCGTTGCTGACCGACCAGAGGTGCAGGTGATGCGCATCCTGGACTTGCGGCATGGCTTTGACGGCGGCCAGGACATCGTCGCGTTCCAGGTGCTCGGGCGTGCCCTCCAGCAGGATGTGGGCGGCCTCTCGGATGATGGTCCAGGCGCTCTTCAAGATCACCGCGCTCAGCGCCAGGGAAAGAATCGGGTCGATCGGCGTCCAGTCGGTGAAGCGGATGATCAAGGCCGCACCCACCGCGCCGATGGAACCCAGCGCGTCGCCCAGCACGTGCAGCAGCGCCGCGCGCATATTCAGGCTGCCCTTCTCGCCGCGGCTCAAGAGCCAGAGCGAGACGCCGTTGGCGGCCAGGCCGGCCAGCGCCACCAGCAGCATGGTGTCGCTCAGAATGGCGATCGGCTGGAAGAAGCGCAGGATGGCCTCGACCACGATCCAGATGGTCAGGATGATCAAGAGAACGCCGTTGGTAAAGGCCGCCAGCACCTCGAAACGACGATAGCCGAAGGTGCGCTTGGCATCGCCCGAACGCCGGCCCAGACGGATTGCGGCCAAGGCCAGCAGCAGGGCGGCCACATCGGTGAACATATGCCCGGCATCGGCAATCAGTGCCAGCGAGCCGGAGATGAAGCCGCCGGCCGCCTCCAGAACCATGAAGGTGAAGGTGATGACCAGAACGATGCGGATACGTTTCTCCGCATCGGCGCCGCTTGGCAGGTGGCTGTGACCGGCAGCGCCGTGGTTGTGTCCCTCGCTACCCTGCCCCGGATCGTCGCCTGCCTGGTCGGTCCCGCTCCCGTTCTTTGCCATCTCTTATCCTCTAGACCTCTCTTCTGGCCGCCACGCGCTGCACGGCGGCGGGTCTTGGCTCCGACACCACCAGATCCTCGAAGGCGAGAATACGCAGCTGCCCGCGCAAGGTCTCCAGCAATTCGCCCGGCTGCAGCAGGAAGTCCGGATTGCTGGGCTTGCCGAAGCGCTCGTTGCCGGCCGCGAAGGTCTCATAGATCAGGCCGCCGCCGGGGGCCACCAGGGCCAGCAAGGCCGGCAGCAGCGGTCGGTAGAGGTAATTGGCGACCAGAACGCCCTCGAAGCTCTGCCCGGCCAGCGGGAAGGCGGAGCCGTCTTCCAGATCGGCCTCGACCAGGGTCAGGCCCTCCCGACCGTCGAGGTCGAGGACATTGGCGAGGTTGCGGTCCAGCGCCGTCACCCGGTAGCCCAGATCCAAGAGGTAGCGGGTATGGCGCCCGCTACCGCAGGCCAGGTCCAGGACCTGCCCGCCTTGCGGCAGGCACCAGGTGAAGCGTTGCACCCAGCGAGAGGGTGGCGGTGTGAAGGGGTCGGTCACGGCAACGGGGCTCCCTTGCTCTTTCAGGCGCGGCGCGCCATTTTAACGTCATGATCAAGTATGACCTGAAATGCGAGCAGCACCACCGTTTCGAGGCCTGGTTTCGCAACAGCGCCGGCTATGACGAGCAGCTGGCCGCCGGCGAGATCGCCTGCCCCGAGTGCGGCACGGCAAAGGTCGAGAAGGCGATCATGGCCCCACGCCTGCCCGGCAAGGCCAATGCCCAGCCCGCAGCCGCCATTCGCAAGGAGCTGGTCAAGCTGCGCGAGGCGGTCGAGCGCGACTGCGACTATGTCGGCCCCGGCTTCGCCGAAGAGGCCCGCAAGATCCACTACGGCGAGGCCGAGGCCCGCAGCATCTACGGCGAGACCTCCCGCGAAGACGCCAAGGAACTGGCCGAAGAGGGCGTGGCCTTCGCCCGCATCCCCTGGGTGCAGAAGGAGAATGCGTAAGATCCCTCGGGGTGCCTGTTGCACAGGCGCGTCGTCTCTCTCGATAGCGAGGCGCGTTTCGGCAAGGGAAGCATTGGCGCTTGTCCTCCAGCGGCTTCGTAAACCTGGCGCACCCCTTTCTCGAGAGTCTGGGATTTCAGTAAGCAAAAGAATGCTTTGAAGGCATTGTTCCGGACTGAGCAAGCGTGCAGGAGATTGCGGTGGATTGTGACGTATGCACCTTCCATAAGTGTGGCTCCAACTGGTTCCGTCGTTTGTACCGTGAGGTCGCCACGCTCAATGCTCTCAATATTGAAGTCAGCAAACCGACGGACAATGCTATCAATACCAGCATTTTCGTGCATTCGAAGAACACATTGCGCCTGCACAGAAACCCGAAACCCTACCAGGTGTTGAAAGACGGGACAGCTGACGCACCGATCTTGCTTTGTATGCGCGATCCAAAGGATGTCGTTGTTTCGCAATACTGGTCATGGAAGAATACACACAAGAATAACAGCGCAAAGATTCTGCGATACCGTGAAAAGCTAACCGCACTCTCTGTCGAAGACGGTATGCTCTTATTAATTGAATCAAGAGAGTTTCCCTATCTAACGGCAATGGAGGAATGGGCGCCCGTTTTGGGCAAAGAAAACCTCCATGTCATCCGCTATGAAGATCTTCTGAGTGATTTCGCAAAGGCCTTCAGGAAATCGGTGGAGTCACTCGGATTGCACATAGGCGAGCCCGAGACGCAGGCCTTGGAAGAAAAGTATTCTTTTCGAAACATCGTCAAGCGAGAGCCGGGTGTTGAAAACACCACGAGCCACTATCGAAAAGGCGTATCCGGAGACTGGCAAAACTACTTCACTGACTCCATCGCAGCAGCCTTCGATGAGCACTATGCAAGTCTTTGCGCAAGCCTAGGCTACGACAAGGCCGTGCTCTAACCGGCTACGTGAGGTTTGGCGTTGTCCCCTACAGCCCTTCCAAGCGAAACACCTCGGTCTCGTCTTGGCGGCCTTGCAAGATCTTGCGGCCGAGCGGTGTGACCTTGAACTGGGTCCGGTCCAGCCGCTGGGCTGTCTGACCGCTGATGAGGCAGACCACGTCTTCGCCCTCGCGGCGGGCTTGGCGGCCGAGTGCTTCCAGGCGTTCGGCCGTGTTCACCGTGTCGCCGATAACGGTGTAGTTGATGCGGCCGGTGGGGCCGATGTTGCCGACCATGGCCAATCCGCTGTGCACGCCGATGCACAGCCCGATCGGCGCTAGGCCTTTGGCCCGGCGTTGGCGGTTGTCCTCGGCGACGGCTTCGGCGATGCGAACGGCGGCCCGGCAGGCATTGATCGCGTGGTCGGGGTCTTGCGCGATGCCGCCCCAGAAGGCCATGGCGGCGTCGCCGATGAACTTGTCGACATTGCCGCCCTCGGCGCGGATGCAGCGCGCCAGCAGGCTGAAGTGGTCGTTCAGAAGCGCCAGCACGTCCTTTGGCGCCATGGCCTCTGCCATGGCGGTGAAGCCCACGATGTCGGTGAAAAGCACCGTCAGCAAACGCTCTTCGGGCTGCAGTTCCTCGCCATCGTGGCGCCGCACCAGCTTTTCGGCCAGGCCGTGCGGGAGGTAGATCTTCAGCGAGTGCAGACCCTTCACAGCCGAGGAGAGCGCCATATTGGCCTCGTTGATCTCTCTGAAGAGGCTGCGCCTAGGCGTGCTGCAGGCCTCTAGGTTCCAGTCGTTGATACAGTCCGCTGTCGTCGCAAGACGGCGCAAGGGGCGGCTGAGCATTCTGCTGAGCAAGAGCGCCACGAGGATCGCGGCCAGAACGACCAGGGCGCCGAGCGCGATCATGCCCTGGTTGCGGGTCAAGGCATCGGCGACAGTCTCCAGCGGGACGTAGCTGCCGATGATCCAGGGTTCCGCCCCGAAGGCGGCCTCGCGTTGAAAGAGGAAGACATAGACCTGATCGTCGAGGCTGATGACGCGGGCTTCCAGGTCGTTGACCAGGTCGCGCTCCAGCTTTGTCAGCCGGTCCGGCGACCAGATCTGGGCGAGCACGCCATCGGCAAAGTCCAGGAGCGACGGCAAGGGTTGGCTGTCGCTGAGGCCGGCGTAACCTTCGCGCATGTCGCCGTGGGCAAGCACCGTATCCTCGTCATAGAGAATGAAGGGGATGCCGGAGATCTCGCTCTCCAGGCCGGCCAGGAAGTGTGACAGGCTGCTCAGGGAGACGCTGGAGATCAACATATAGGGCCTGCCGCGAGCGTCTTCGATCGGGGTCATATAGTTCAAGAAGCTGGTGTCGCTTGCTTCGGCGTAGAACAGCGGACCCCAATGGGGAGCCGCCTCCAGCTGGGCGCGGACCATCATCGCGACGAAAGCCGGGTCGTCGTGCCAGTCGCTGACCCTGTGGGTCACCGGCCGTCGGTTGCGAAAGGCGCGCACCAGACGGAAGTCCTGGTCGACGAGAGCAAGCGAGGAGACTTGCGGCGAGGCAGCGAGCGCTGTGAAGAGCAGCGCACCGATCTCCTCCGCTCCGGCCTCTTCCAGGTCCCGCTCGGCCAGGATCAAGGCGGCGAAGGCCGCTTGTGCTTCCACCGGCAAGAGGTGGCTGCGCACCTGCTCAACGATCGAGCTGTTGACGATCTCGGCCTTCTCGCGAATCAGCTCTTTGGTGATCTCGCTGGAGGTCCTGTAGACGAAGGTCAGCACCAGCCCGCCGGATACCAGGACAAGAGCCATCGCCACCAAGGTGATGGTCAGGCGGATCGACAATCCCTTTTGGGCCAGTTTCACAGCAACTCCAACGCTGTCTTGGGCGGTGCAGACGCATGCAGTGCACCGCCGTGCGCTTCCCGCCAAACAACGCTCTCGATCTATACCTGGCGAAGCGAGGTCCTGCCTGCAAGCGGCGGCCCCCGCGGCGGCTTGCCATCCCCCGTTACCGTCCCTGCAGTACCGGCGGGCGCTTCTCCAAGAAGGCCGTCACTGCCTCCAGATGATCCTCGCTGTTGTGGCACACACCCTGCAGCGTCGCACAGAGATCCAGGAAGTCACGCAGTTCCATCCGCTGGGCCGACTTCATCAGGCGCTTGGCGTAGCGCAAGGCCTGCGGAGGCTTGGCTGCGACTGTCTGGGCGTAGGCAAGCGCTTCGCTCATCAGATCCTCCGGCGTGGTGATCTTGAGCAGAAGGCCAAGCTCGAGCGCTTCTTCGGCCTTGACCACACGGCCGGTGAAGGTGAGGTCGGCGGCGCGCTGGAAGCCGATCAGGCGCTGCAGGAACCAGGCACCGCCGTCGCCGGGGATGATGCCCAGGTTGACGAAGGTCTCGCCGAAGGCGGCCTTGCTCGAGCCGATGCGGATATCGCACATGCAGGCCAGATCGCAGCCGGCACCGATGGCCGGGCCGTTGACCGCGGCGATCACCGGAACCTCGCAGCGGTCGAGTGCCAGCGGGATTTGCTGGATGCCGCGGCGGTAACGCTCTTCGCACGCCGCGACACTGCCGGCAAAGGCGCCGCCGCGCTCGCGCATCTCCTTGATGTTGCCGCCGGCGGAGAAGGCAGAGCCTGCGCCGGTGATCATCAGGACCGAGACCTCGGGGCTGCGGTTCGCCCAGTCGACCGTCGCCACGATGTCGTCGATCAGCTGAGAGCCGGTCAGCGCATTGCGGAGGTCGTCGCGCTGAAAGGTCAGCAAGGCAATGCGGCCCTCCAGGGTCAAGCTGGAGTCTTTGGTCTCGATCGGTCGGGTCATGGCACTCTCTTTCGAACTAAGTGGCTTCCGCGAGAATCATGCGGGCGTCGGCCAGGTCAAGCCCCTCTTCGCGCACGATCACCGGGTTGAGGTCGATTTCGGCGATCTCGGGATGCGCCTCGGCCAAGGCGGCCACCGCCATCATCAGGTCCAGCAGCGCTTGCCTATCGACCGGGCCCCGACCGCGCACGCCTTCCAGGATCTTCCTGGATGCAATCTGATCCAGCATCTCGGCGGCGTCGGCGCGGCTCATCGGCAGCGCGCGGAAGGCGACGTCCTTCAAGACCTCGACGAAGATGCCGCCCAGGCCGAACATCATCACCGGGCCGAAGATCGGGTCCTGGACGACACCCAGGATGACCTCGACTCCAGGCTCTGCCATCGGCGTCGCGAGCACGCCCTCGATCTGGGCCGCCGGATCGTAGGCCTTGGCGTTGGCCAGGATCTCCCGTCGGGCGTCGGCGATGGCCGCGGCACCGCTGACCTTCAGTTTGACGCCGCCGGCATCCGACTTGTGCAGGATGTCCTGGCTGACGATCTTCATCGCCAGTGCACGGCTGCCGAAACGCGCAGCGGCCAAGGCCACATCGGCCTCGCTGCGCAGCAACAGGCTCTCCGGCACGGCGACACCGAAGTGTGCCAGCAGCTGCTTGGCCTCCTCCTCGAAGAGGGCGCTGCGCCCCTCTGACCGGGCCTTTTCGACGACTGCCGTAACGGCAGCCCTGGGTGCGGCTGGCGGGCGCGGCGGATTGGCGGCCAGGCGGCGGCGGGCAGCGCCGTAGCGCACGCATTCCGCAGCACAGCGGATGGCGTTCTCCGGCCAGATGAAGAGCGGGATGCCGGCTGCACGCAGGACGGTCAGCGGCTCCGGCTTGTGCGTGGCATAGAGGCTCTGCACGATGACCGGCTTGCCGACCGCTTTGGCGAGCGCGCCGATCTTGGCCGAGGTCTCGATCTCTGCCTGGCTCAAAGACTCGGCAAAGCGGACGGCATAGCCGCCGAACATGCCGACGATCATCAAGAGGTCGACGTTTTCGTCCTGCAGCAGGATGCCTGCGCAGTCGGCGAAGACCGCCGGGTTGTCGTCGGTGCCGCCGGCAACGTCGACAGGGTTCTTCAGCGAGGCCTGGGCCGGCAAGACTGCGGCCAGCGCCACGCGGCTCTCCTCCGAGAGGTCGGCAAGGCTGAGGCCGGCTTCGACCAGCGCATCGGTGGTGATCGTGCCGTGCCCGCCGGAGTCGGCCAGGACGGCGACCCTTGGGCCTTCCGCCGGTGGAAGCAGACTTAGACCCTCGGCGACGGAGAGGATCTTGTCCGACTGCTCGACGAGGGTGACGCCGGCCTGGCGCAGCAGGTCGCGGGTCAGCGCGAAGGAGCCGGCGAGCGAGCCTGTGTGCGAACTGGCCGAGACCTGCCCCGCCTCGGTGCGCCCCGACTTATAGACCACCACCGGCTTCTTCTGCGTCACCTCGCGGGCGACCTCGAGGAAGCGGCGGCCGTTCTTGAAGCCTTCGACATAGAGCACCGGCACGTCGGTCTTCTCGTCCTCGCCGAAATATTCCAGGTACTCGTTGAAGCGCACGTCCAGCTGGTTGCCGACGCCGATGTAGGTGGAAAATCCCAGCTGACGGCGCCGCTGCGCCTCGGTGATCAGCGCCAGCATCATGTTGCCGGACTGCGAGACGATGCCGATGTTGCCGGGCTCTGCGTCCTTCACGCCGACCAGGTTCATGCGGTGATGCAGGTTGAAGACGCCGTTGGTGTTGGGGCCGATCAGGCGAATGCCCTGCGCTTGCGCCACTGCCAGGACCTCGGCTTCCAGCGCCTTGCCGGCCTCGCCCGCTTCGCCGAAGCCGGCGGCCAGGATGACCGCACCCTTGATCCCCTTGGCGCCGCAATCGACCAGCAGCTTCGGCAGGGTTCTTGCCGGCGTGCAGACCAGGGCCAGGTCGATGGGCCCGGGGACCGCCTCGAGCGAGGGATAGGCGGTCAGGCCCAGGATCTCGGGCGCCTTGGGATTGATCGGGTAGATCGGCCGGGCGAAACCGTCTGCCTGCAGCTGCTTGACCGCCTGATAGCCGCGCTTGGTCGGATCGTTCGAGGCGCCGATGACGGCAAGGGCGCGGGGGTTGAGGATGGCATGCAGCGGGCTTTCGCGCGCCTCGATCTGGGCAGCGGCAAGGGACATCGGATCGCGTCCTTCGTTCTTGGGGATTGGATGGGCAGTGCTACGGGCGGCCTGAATCGGCCCACTAACGTGTTGAGCTGGTGGGGCAACTTATCCAGAGGGATGGGAACCATCCCTCTGGGTTGCACCACTAGCGGCCGCGGAAAACCGGCGTGCGCTTCTCGGCGAAGGCGTCGACGCCTTCTTGCCAATCCTGCGTCACCATGCAGGCGCGCAAGGCCTCCAGCTCGGTGATCAGCCGCGTTTCCATGCTGCGGCCGGCATCGTTCAGATGCTCCTTGGCAAAGCGCAGCGAGAGCGGTGCCTTCTGTGCCAGGCTTTCGGCATAGGCCTGGACCTCTGCCTCGAAGTCGCCGTCTGCGAAACAGCGGACGGCAAGCCCCATGGCCGCTGCCTCGCGGCCGTCGATGCGTCGGCCGGTCATGATCAGCTCGCGCGCCTTGGCCAGTCCGACCAAGCGCGGCAGCAGCCCGGAAACGCCGCCGCCGACGAAGGTGCCGATGGAGACCTCCGGCAGCCACAGCAGGGCGCTTTCCTTCATCAACAGAAAGTCGGCAGAGATCGCCATCTCGGCACCCGCGCCTGCGGCAAAGCCATTGACGGCAGCGACCACCGGTTTGGGCGAGGTCTGAATGCGCTGGCAGACGGCGTTGCCCAGGACCAGGTAGTCGCGCTGCTGCTGCGCGCTGCGCTCTGCCTTGCCGTGCTCCTTCAGGTCGGCGCCGACGCAGAAGGCACGGCCTTCGCCGGTCAGCAGGATGACCCGGACGTCGGCACCGGCCTCAGCGGCATCGAAGGCCTGCAACAGCTCACTATAGAAGGTCTCGATGACGGCATTCAGCCGGTGCGGGCGATTGAAGCGGATTTCCGCGATGGCGCCGCGGCGCTGGTAGATCAATGTTTCGAAACTGGACTGCTGGGTCACTCTGGGATCCTCCGCTCGGTTTTTCCAGCGGTCTCCGCTGGACCCTCGCTCCGGCCCGCTCCCCCTCCCGGCCACCCAATAGGATACTGGCGTGGGTGGCCGGGAGGGGGAGCGGGACGGTGCGAGGTGGTGAGCTGTGCTCACCAGTCATCGACGTTGCGGAGGAGGTAGCGATCTCCGTTGAACTGGTCCAATGCCAAGCCGGACCCGCCCGGTGCCGTTCCGGCATAGGCTCAGAGTCCTTTTGGAAGAGCGCCGGTGCCGCGTCGGAAATGAGCAGACTTGCTCATTTCCAAAAGGACACTCAGGGCTTCGACATCTCTTGCCAGATCGCTCGGGCCAGGCGGTTGGGTCTTTCGCTCGCCCAGTAGAGGCGAATACCCAGGCTCAAGGTCCAGCTCTCGTCGCCGGCTGGCGCCAGGCGCTGTGCCAGATCGTCGGGAGTGACCGCACTCTCCGGCAGCCAGGCCAGGCCTTGCCCGTCGCTCGCCATGGCTTTCAGGGAGTCGGCGATGGTGTTCTCGACGCTGGGGATCAGGTGTGCGGTCTGCGGCATCTGCGCCAGATGCAGGGCGATGGCACGCTCCAGGAAGGTGCCGCTGCCATAGGTCAGATAGGGCAGCGGTGCCGCCGAAGAGCCCGGCAGACGGTGGCGCGCTTGGCCCGAGGCTTCGCGTTCGGCGTAGGGGCGCAGCCGTTCCGTTCCCAAGGAAAGATGCGGAAAGCGCCTGGGGTCCAGCACCAGCGGGATTTGCGGATGATAGAAGGTGATCAGAAAGTCGACCCCGCCTGCCAGCATGGCCTGGATGCAGTCGTGCACGCTTTCATTGACGAGCCGCGCCGCAAAGGGGCCCTGGTCCGCCTTCATGGCAGAAAGCCAGCGTGGCAC
The DNA here is from genome assembly GCA_040219175.1 of Kiloniellales bacterium. Classification (GTDB taxonomy): domain Bacteria; phylum Pseudomonadota; class Alphaproteobacteria; order Kiloniellales; family JACOMY01; genus JACOMY01. The sequence continues at coordinate 64,170 of JAVJSY010000028.1, read as the reverse complement.
GACACTCAGCGCCAGCACGTGCGGTGCGGCAATCACCAGCCCTGCCGTGTCGCCGCCGGTCTGTCGGAGGTCGCGGCGCAGGCTGTGGATGTCGCGCACCAGGTCGGCCGCGGACTCGCGGAACTGCCGGCCGGCCGGGGTCAGCTCCGGGGGATGTGCCGAGCGGTCGATCAGGTCGGTCCCCAGCCAACGCTCCAGCGCCCGGATCCGGCGTCCGAAGGCCGGCTGCGTGACATTGCGCGCCTCAGCCGCCTTGGAGAAGCCGCCCAGCTCTGCCAAGGCCAAGAAATCCTCCAGCCACTTCAGTTCCATGGGCCGTCTCCCCCTGCTGGCCGAAAGCTTAGCGCAAACGCTCGCCTTTGGGATCGAAGGCCGGCGCCAGCGTGAGGGTCGCTGGGTGCAGGCTGCGGGCGATATCGACCTCGACCTCCAAACCTTCGGGCGCTGTGAGCCGTACGAACCCCAAGGCCAGTGGACATCCGACCCGATAGCCGTAGCCGGCGGAACTGGTCTCGCCGACGATCTCGCCCTGGAAGAGGATGGGCTCATGGCCCAGGGGGAAGACGGCCTGTTCCTGGAAAAGCAGGGTGACCAGGCGGCTGGCCGGGCCCTGCTCGCGTCGGCGCAACAGGGCCTCGCGGCCGATGAAGTCGCTGGACCAGGCCACGGCGAAGTCCAGCCCGGCCTCGATCGGGGTGATGTCGCCATCGAGCTCGTGACCGAAAGCGAGGTAGCGCTTTTCGATGCGCATCGCCGTCTGGGCGAAGAGACCGGCCGGCCGTGCGCCGGCTTCGGCGAGTGCGGCGTAGAGCGCTTCGGCATTGCTTGCCTGGCAGGAGATCTCCCAGCCGTGCTCGCCGACGTAGGAGAGGCGGACGGCTTGCACCGGCTGGCCGGCGACCACGGCCTCGCCCAGGCGGAAGAAGCCGAGGTCGTTCAGCTCCGGCGCGCCCAGGTCTCTTGCGATGCGCGCGGCGTCCGGCCCCATGAGTGCCAGCGTGGCGATTTCCTCCGTGCAATCGCGCAGGGTCACGCGATAGCCCTCGCTGTGTCCGCGCAGCCAAGCCAGGTCGCGTTTGACGGCCGCGGTGCCGACAAAGAGGCGGTAGTGCTGTTGACTCAGTCTTTGCGCCGTCAGGTCGCTCTCGAATCCGGCCCGTGGGTTCAGCATGGCGGTGTAGATTGCCCGGCCCGGCGGTCTTGCCATCTCGTTGGCGCAGAGGCGCTGCAGGAAGGCCTCGGCGTCAGGGCCCTCGACCTCGATCTTGCCCAGGCTGGACTGGTCGAAGACGGCGGCCTTCTCGTGCGCTGCGGCGACCTCGCGGCCCACCGCTTCGAACCAGTCAGGCTTGCCGAAGGTGAGGCGCGGTTCCGCTGTCTTGCCGAAATAGAGCGGACGCTCGAAGCCATAGACCTGACCGAATTGCGCGCGCGCCTTGCGCCAGGCGCTGTCGAGCGGCAGGGCGCGCAGGTTTCTCGCGCTCTGCATCTGGCGGCCGGGGTAAGAGATTTCGTAGTGTTTGCCCAGGACCTCGGGCGCACGCGCGGTCAAGTGTGCGGCGGAGTCGAAGACCGGGGCGAAGCGCTTGGCATCGGCCTCGCCCAGGTCATAGGCCATATGGCCGTGCACGATGGCATGCGCCAGGTTCATGCCGGCACCGCCACCGGTCGCGACCCCGACCGAGTTCATGCCGCAGCCGAGGAAAAGGCCGCGCGTTTCCGCCGTCTCGCCCAGCATGAAAGTGCCGTCCGGCGTAAAGCTCTCCGGACCGTTCAGCAGCATTTTTACCTCCGCCGTCTCCAGCACAGGCAGACGGTGGAGGGCGGCGTGCATCATCGGCTCGAAGTGATCCCAATCCTCCGGCAGCAGCTGGAAGGCGAAGTCGGGACCCAGCTGCTCCGGCGCGATGGCCTTGCCCAGCGGCTCGAAGCAGCCGACCAGCAAGCCGCCGGAGTCGTCGCGGATGTAGAGGTGGGAATCGTGATCGGAGAGGGTGGGCATATTGCCGGTAATCCCCGGCACCGCGTTGGTCAGCAGGTAGAAATGCTCGCAGGCCATCAAGGGGGCGGCGGCCCCGCCGAGTGCCGCCGTCTCGCGCGACCAGAGGCCGGCGCAGACCGCGACGGCCTCGCAGGCGACCCTGCCCTGCCGGGTCTCGACCCCGACGACACGGCCGTTCTTGGTGAGGATAGCGGTGACGCCGCAGTCTTCGTGGATTGTTGCGCCGGCCTGTTTGGCGCCCTTGACCAGGGCCGCGCAAAGGTCGGAGGGGCTGACCCGTCCGTCGCCCGGCGAGAAGACCGCGCCGATCACGTCGTCGGCACGCATCAGCGGCCAACAGGCTTGCGCTTCTTCGAGCGAGATGGTGCGCGCCTCGACGCCGAAGGCCGCAGCCAGGGCCTCTTGGCGCTTGATGTGGGTCAGCCGGTCCGGGCTGGTCGCGATCGAGAGCGAGCCCTTCTGGATCCAGCCGACCGCCTGCCCGGTCTCTTCCTCCAGCCGGCTGTAGAGCGCGATGGAATAGCGGATCATCCGCGTCAGGTTGCGCGAATGCCTGAGCGCACGCACCTGTGCCGCCGAATGCCAGGTGGTGCCCGAGGTCAGCTTGTTGCGTTCCAGCAGCAGCGCATCGCCGACCCCGAGCTTGGCCAGGTGGTAGAGCGTCGAACAGCCCATGACCCCGCCGCCGATCACCACGACGGAGGCATGACGGGGCAGCGGTTTCTCGGTCATCTCGGATCTCCCTGTAGCCAACGCGGCTTAGACTGCGCCTAACCGCCAGGTCAATGTTACCGGGCAGAAGACGATGCAGGACACAAGCAGTTTCCGGACGGGCTCTAAGGGATCCGCTTCAGTGATTCGGACCGGCGCTATTTCCTGTGATAGGTCAATGCGTTACGGATCAGCAACGCAATCTTGTCGCTTGCCAGGTCTGCCGCGCCGTCGAAATGGACGGCCCGGTTGCCCTCGTAGGCAAAAGCGTCGGGAAAGAGGCTCTGGAAATCTGAGATCACGCGGGTCTGGCAGTGGGTGTAGAGCGCAAAGCCACCGCTCTTCGGCAGCCCCAGTCTAATTGTGGTTCCCGACTTGCTCTCGGCCGTCAAATAGGCCGGCTGGCCCCACTTCAGGGTCTCCGTCAGCGGGCCAACGCCGGGCGTGGCTGCGGCCACTTCGAAGATCAGGTGGCGGAGCTGCAGCAGGGCTCTCCGCTCGGACCCCGGGAAAGCGGCGAAGGCGGCTGCGACGGCGGGGTCTTGGAATGGTGGATCGGGCGCTTGCATCGCTCTATTGCATCCTGGTCCTCGCCGACAGGCGCAGAAGGCTTGGTCCATAGACAACCGCAAAGCCGCCGAAGGCGCCGATCCAGGCGATCCCCGAAAGCAAATGCCACAAAGCGGCCTCAGCCGGCCAGAGACCTGCGAGAAGACGTGCGACCACGGCGAAGAGGAGCAGCAGGTAGATCGTAAGAGTGCCTGGCCCCGCGATCAGCTGCTGTCCGCTATGGCCGAGCGTTGCGCGGGTCATGACCGCCAGCGTCATCAGGCCGATCGCGCCGGCCATCCAGAGATGCTGGGCGGCCGCCAGAGCGAGCAGGCCGGGCGCGAGGATCGCGGCGCCGAGCGCCAGGGCGCCAAGCGGCAGGATGGCATAGCCTGCATGCAGTACGGCGACCAGCGGCTCGGCCATCGTGCGGTGCCCGCGCCATCGGGCAAGTCGCGCCAGGTGCAGCGCGCCGGTGAGCAGCAGCGCATAGCCGGTGATCCTCGCCTCCGGCCAGCCGACCCAGAGCAGCAGTGCTACCAGCAAGACTGCCAGTGCCAGCTTGTCGAGAGGCTGCATCGCCGGTGCAGGCAATCGGCTCTCGCCGCGCTTGACCAGCCAGTTGCGCGTGAAGGAGGGGACGATCCGACCGCCGATCAAGGCGATCATCATCAGTGCCGTGGCCAGCCCGAGGCGCAGGCCGTCGCCTTGCGCGGGGTAGTCGCCGCGTAGAGCCTCCCAGTGGAAAAGCGCGTTGCTCAAGGCGAAGACGACCAGCATCGCCAAGACCGCCAGATTGCGCCAGTTCTTGCCTGCCAGGATCTCGCGCCCGATGGCGAGCGCCAGGACGAGCGGAAAGGCCAGATCGACCAGGGCGACGAGAAGGGGCGGCAGTGAAGCCGAAACCGCGACGGCGATGCGACCCGCCACCCACAAGGCAGTCAGTACCGCCAGCGGCCAGCCAACGATAGGCAGGCGGCCGGTCCAGTTCGGCACCGCCGTCAGCAAGAAACCGGCGATGACGGCACCGAGGTAGCCGAAGAGGAACGCGTGTGCGTGCCAGCTCACCGGGTCGAAGGCGGTGGGCAGTGTGAGAGAACCCGACAGCATCGCTATCCATAGCGCCATGGCGAGGGCCGCCCAGAGCGCTGCCCCGAGGAAGAAGGGGCGAAACCCAAAGCTCAGCAGCGCCGGGCCTTCCCAGGCGCGCATCTGCTCGGCTGTGCTGGTCATGACGATCCGCGCAGCGGCTGGACACCGGTCTCGGTCACGATGAGATCGAGCGGAATGTCATGCGGCTGCGGATAGATCGTGGCCAGACGCGCGGACTGGAAACCGACGCCGATGGTGAAGGGGCGCGGCGACAGGGCCGCCAGCGTCCGATCGAAATAACCGCCGCCATAGCCCAGTCGGTAGCCCTCGTCGTCCCAGCCGACGAGCGGGGCAAGGGCGATGTCGGGCGTCAGCGCTTCGGCCTCGGGCGGCGGCACAAGTATGTTCCAGACGCCGCGAATCATCTTTGTCTGCGGTGTCCAGCGACGAAACACCAGCGGCGCCGCCTTGGTCTCGACGACGGGCAGAGCGACGGTCACGCCGGCGGCATGAAGATCGACCAGCAGCGCGCGCAGGTCGGGCTCGCCATTGATCGGCCAATAGCCAGAAAAGACACGACCGCGCGCCGCGGCGAAACGATCGACCAGCGTTGCATGCAGATGCGCGACCAGGGCGGCGCCCACGTCTTTGCGTGCAGCGACGCTCAACGCATCTCGTTGATCGCGCAGTCGGGTGCGTTCGGCCCGCCGCCAGCGCGCCACGTCGCGTGCCTGTTCGGGGTCCACCGCGAGGGGATCGAAGTAATCCGGCGCGATCTCGCTCGCCAAGCAGGGTGGCGAGGCGTAACGGCCAGGTGGTCGATCGTCATCTTTCATACCGCACGTCCTTTCAATGTGCTCCTGCGTGCCTCTCGACCGCGATCGCAGCCGTCAGCTCCGACCGGGCCTATACGCTACCGACCGTCGCGGCATGTTGTGGAGAGTCACGTGGGAAACTCCTTTGCGCTTGCGATGCGATCTACTCCCGTTAATAGGTATTGTAAATACCAATTTGATGAGAGCTGTCGCTCCAATGGCCTCGCACAGCCTTAACCCTTGAGGATTTGTGCCGGATGTTGCGCATGACAAGCGCACCCGACCGGGCCTTCTGGCCAAGACCGTGCAGCGTCTCGCATAGGCCGGTTTTGTCGAGAGGCGGCGTGGCGGCGCCGGAGCCGCAATGATAGGGATGCAAGAGGGCTCGAACCCGTCACCCGGGTGTCCGTCATCTGGGCGTCCGTCATCTGGGCGAAGACAAAAAGCTTCTCTCAGGTATGGACCGTTCCAGGATGGCGGATGGGGTGGGATTCGAACCCACGATACGACTCAACACCGTATACACGCGTTCCAGGCGTGCGCCTTCAACCACTCGGCCACCCATCCGTCTCTCGGAAGGCGCGGAAGCTAGCCTATGATCTGCCGGCGATCAATCAGGAAAAGCAAGGCCAGGATGCCTTGGTGCTATGACGACAGCGAAGAGGGGCCGGGTTAGTCGGTCTTCGCCTTCTGGTCGACTGCCTCCAGCAGTCTTACGAAGGTCTCGTCGCGCCAGGCGTTGAGCTCTTCCAGGCTGCGGCCGGCCATCTCTGCTTTGACGCCGTCTACCACGCGGGCCTCCAGCGCTTCGTTCAGGTCCGGCGTGCCCAGCTCGGGGAACCAGTCGCGCATGACCGGGGCGAACTGGTCGAGGTAGTGGCGGATGCCGCCGGGACCGCCGCCCAGGTTGAAGGTCATGAAGGGCCCCATCATGGCCCAGCGCAGGCCCGGGCCGTCGGAGATTGCGCGGTCCAGGTCCTCGACGCTGGCCACACCCTCCTGCAGCAGATAGAGGGCCTCTCGCAGCAGGGCGACCTGCAGGCGGTTGGAGATGTGGCCGACGACCTCTTTCTCCACCTTGATCGCGGTCTTGCCGATGTGGGTGTAGAAAGCGATGGCCCAATCCACGGCCTCCGCGGAGCCGCCGGGGCCGCCGACGACCTCGACCAGCGGCACCAGGTGCGGCGGGTTGAAGGGATGGCCGACCAGTAGCCGCTCCGGGTGGCGCTTGGCGGCCTGCTGTAGCACGCTGGGGCGGAAGCTGGAGGTGGAGGAGGCGATGATCCGGTCGGCGGGTAGGGCTGCGTCCAAGGCCTCCAACAGCGGCAGCTTGATCTCCAGGCGCTCGGGCGCGCTCTCCTGGACGAAGTCGGCGGCCGCGACTGCGGCGACCGGCTCGGGCTCGAAGCTGAGACGGTCCAGCGATGCGCCCTCTGCCAGACCCAGCTGCTGCAGGGCGGGCCAGGCGGCCTCGACGATGGCGCGGCTGCGGGGCTCGCCGTCAGCGGCCGGGTCGGAGAGCACCACGTCGTAGCCGCGCGCGAGGAACCAGGCCGCCCAGGAGGCGCCGATGGTACCGCCGCCGATCAGGGTGATGTGGCGAACGCTGTCGATCGGGATCATCGGTCTTGGTCCTTTTAGGCTGCGAGCCGCCGGCTCTGTCGTGTGTTCCAAAAGAGGGCTGCGATGACGACCAGCGCGCCGCCGATCTCCAGCAGCGGCTGGTTCGGCCAGATCAGCGCCACGCCGCCGGCGGCGATCAGGATCCGCCAGGGCCAGGAGAGCGCCGATTCGAAATAGCCCTCGATCGCCGCGCCCAGTGCGAACAGCCCCAGGACCGCAATGCCGAAGGTCAAGAGGACCTCCGCCGTCGTTCCGGTCAGGAAGGGCGTATAGGCGAAGAGAATCGGCATCAGGTAGAGGCCCTTGGCCAGCTTCCAGGACATCACGCCGGTGGCCATCGGCTTGGTCTTGGCAATCGCGGCTGCGGCGAAGGCCGTCAGGCAGACCGGTGGCGTCACGTTGGAATCCTGGCTCAGCCAGAAGATGATCATATGGGCGGACAGCAGGGCGCCCACGGTCAGCTCGCTCGGCAGGCCTTGCGTGACCGAGCGGCGGATCTGATCCAGGATTTCGTCGGGCAGCGCGTGATAGAGCGCCTCTGCCTCGGCGACCGGCATGGGCTGGGTCAGCTTCGCCATGGCGCTGGGGTCGACCAGCATGAAGAAGGGCTTCACGCCCTCCGACAGGGTCCCGGCGGTGATCGCCTGGATCGTCTCGCCGTCGATATCGACCAGGAAGTCGATGATGAGCGCCTGCAGCGCCGGTGCGGAGAGGGTGGCCAGCACGATGTAGGCCGCCGTCACCGGCAAGCCCATGCCCAGCACCAGAGAGGCCAGCGCGATCAGCGCAATCGCGATCAAGAGGTTGCCGCCCGACCACTCGGCGATCATCAGCGAGAAGGTGTTGCCGATCCCGGTCATGGCGATGACGTTGACGATCAGCCCGACCGCAATCAGCAGCACGCTGGTCATGACCATGTTGTGCGCGCCCAGGATCAGGGCCTCCAGGATGGCCCGCGGCCCCATGCGGTTCGGGGTGAGCCAAGAGGAGACGATGACCGCCAGGATGGCGAAGCCGGCGGCGTAGACCGGGGTCAGGCCATAGATCAACAAGCCGATCAAGAGGCCGATGGGGATGAGGAAGGCCGGGCCGCCGCGCTTGAGAACGGTCCAGGCCGTCGGCTGCGGGCCGTCGGGTGGGCGTACGTTGCTGCGTTTGGCCTCGATGCGCACGAAGAAGGCGACCGAGAGGAAGTAGGCCAGCGCCGGCAGGAAGGAGACGGCGACGATGTCCAGATAGGGGATCTGGGTGTAGCTCGCCATGACGAAGGCGCCGGCCCCCATGATCGGCGGCATCAGCTGCCCGCCGGTGGAAGACGCGGCCTCGACCCCGGCGGCAAAGCGCGAAGGAAAGCCGGAACGCTGCATCAGGGGGATGGTGATGACGCCGGTGGAGACGGTGTTGGCGACCGCCGAGCCGGAAATCGTGCCGGTCAGACCGGAGGAGAAGACGGCGACGAAGCCGGGCCCGCCGGTCACCCGTCCGGCCACCGCGCGCGCCACGTCGATGATGAACTCACCGGCACCCGAGCGCACCAGGAAGGCGCCGAAGAGGATGAACATGAAGACGAAGGTGGCCGAGATGCGGCCGATGATGCCGAACATGCCCTCGTCCAGGAAGATCGAACGGAAGACGATGGTCTCGGTCGTCAGCGAGCCGGCGAACTTGAAAAGACCGCTGATGTCGTCGCCCCAGACATCGACGTAGGAGAGCGCGATCAGAATGATGATCGGGATGATCCAGCCCGTCGTGCGGCGCGTCAGGTCGATGGCGGCCAGGATGGTCAGTGCCGCGAAGATCCAGTCAAACGTGCTCAGCCGCACGCCGCGGTCATAGATGGCGGTCTCCTGATTGATCAGCCAGATGACGCCGCCGGCGACCAGAAGCCCCAGCACGATATCGACCAGCAGCATCCCGCGGGTCTTGGAGAGCCTGGGGATCATCGGATAGCGAATGGCGCAGAGCAGCGCGAAGCCGGCGAAGTGATAGCCCGCCAGCTGCAGGGTCGAGAGCGTGCCCGAGATGCCGTTCGCCCAGAGGTGATAGAGCGACACCACAATCGCCGTGGCGATATAGAGATTGCCGTACCAGGTGCCGACGATCTTGCGGGTCCCACCCTCGCCGTCCGACGGCAGTGAGAAGCCCGGTAGAATCTTGTCGATGTTCATGAGGAGATCGGCCGGGGCCGGTTAGGTCCCGGCCGACAAGCTCCCGCGACTACTTCAGGCGATCGGGCACTGCAATGCCGACCTCTTCATAGTATTTCAGAGCACCGGGGTGCAGCTTCAGCGGCAGGCCGGCGATGGCGCTCTCCAGGCTCATGGCGTTGGTTGCCGGGTGGATGGCCTGCAGGAAGGGCAGGTTCTCGTAGATCGTCTTGGTGATCAGATAGACGGTCTCGACCGGCACATCATCGCGCACGGCCAGGAAGTTCGGCTGGGCAATGGTCTTGGTCTCGCTGTCGAGGCCCGGATAGGTACCGGCCGGAATGGTGTAGGCGGTCCAGAGATCCTCGAAGCTGCCGTTCGCCTTTTTCATCTGCTCTTCGGTGAATTCCAGGATGGCGATGGAATCGCCCATGTTGGCAAAGGCGCGGGTGACGGCAGAGACCGGAACGCCGGCCGGGGTCGACATGCCGTCGACCTGCCCGTTCTGCAGTGCATCGGCAGAGGGGCCATAGCCCATGTAGACCAGCTCGAACTCCTTCTCCATGTCGATGCCCAGGTTGCCCAGGATGGTCTTGTTGGAGCCGATCGTGCCGGAGTTTTGGCGGCCCATCGACATGGGCTTGCCCTTCAGGTCGACGATGTCCTCGATGGTGCCGGTCTTGACCGCATCCTTATCGACGACGAAGTGCTCGACGTTCTGCCAAAGCATGGAGATCGAGCGCAGCTCCTTCTGCGGACCGGCTTCCTTCAGTGGGCCGGTTCCGGTCGCCGCATAGGCGCCGAAGAGCCCCTGGACGATGGCGAACTGGGCTTCGTTGTCGCGCAGCAGCTTGATGTTTTCGCCTGAGCCGGCCGAGTTGATGGCCGACATGCCGATCTTCTGTTTCGGCTGCAGCTTGACCTTGATCAGGGTCGCCAATGCAACGCCGACAGGATAATAGGTGCCGCCGGTCGAGGCGGTGGCCAGCAGATAGTCTTGCTCTTCTTGAGCCTGGGCGGTGGCGGGCAGCAGGCCTCCCATCAGCGCGAGTGCGCTGGTGCCTGCCACGAACGAACGCAGAATACTGCGACGAAGCATCGTGTTTCTCCTCCTAAGTGAAGCTCTCTTGGTCGGGCGCCTTTCTTACTGCGGCTGCCGCGTCGCCATAGCAAAGCATCCCCCTCGCCAAGGCAAGGCAAAAGTGGTGCGCAGGGCGCAGAGGCTGGACAGCCCTTCGGCCGGGTTTCTAGCTTATGACCCTAACGGAGCGAAACGAGGCATGACGTGAGCGAGAAGAAACAAGATCTGAAGCCCTGGCGCAGCTATGAGGCGATCTACAACGAACCCGATCCGCGCGCCTACTTTCGCACACTGGAACCGCTCGGCTATCGCCAGCCCGACGTCCTTGCCGGCTTTTTGGCCCTGCACGGCGAAGAGATTGCCTCGCAGCTCGGGCGCCCGCACCTCAGAGTCTTGGACTTCGGCTGCGGCTACGGTGCCCTGGGTGCGGTGCTGCGTCATCGCCTGCTGATGCAGGACCTCTATGCCCATTTTCGCAGCGGCGCGCCCGGTGACAATCCAGCCCTCGACCGCAGTTTCTTCGCCGCGCATCGCAGCGCAAGCCCGGACCTGGAGCTTGGCGGGATCGACATCGCCGAGCGCGCGGTTGCCTATGCGCTGGCTTGCGGTCTGATCGACGAAGGTTTCACCGAGAACCTGGCGACGGAGGATCCCGGACCGGCGCTTGCCGCCTTCTTCGCCGAGACCGACCTGGTGGTCGAGACCGGCGCTGTCTACGATCATGTGCCGGCCTGCTATCAGCGCCTGCTGAATAGCAGCGAGCGGCGTCCCTGGTTCCTCTTCGGTCCGCGCGGCGATGCCGACATCGGGCCGGTGCACGCGATCCTGGAGGGGCAGGGCTATCGGCTTGAGAGCGTGAGTGCGCAGCCTCGGCGCTACCGCCGCTATGCCGACGCCGAAGAGCAGGCAGAGTGCGAAGCGCGTATGGCGGCTCTCGGTCGCCAGGTCTCCGATCACAGCCAGGCCGGATGGATGGTAAACCCGCTGCTTTTGGCCCGCCCGGCATCGCAGGCCGAGGCCTTGCCGCGCCAAGCACTGCGTTACTGAGGGCAGCCGCCCCTGCAGAGAAGAACCTGAAGCGGGCGTTGCGTGCCTCGCTCGCCGGCAATGAGTTCGATTGGTACGACTTCGCGATCTATGGCTAGATGGTGCCGTTCATCGGGACGCTCTTCTGTCCCTCCGACGACGACTGGGCCTGGCTTCAGGGCCTCGCTTCTGGGCCGCAGCAGATGGACGACCGGGGCTGACGCCTGCCCTTTCTCTTCGGCGGCTCTGCGCCCCTGATCGCCACCTACCTGGTGGAGCGCACGCACGACGATGCCACACCCGCCTACTACCTCATGGCCTTCGGCCTGGTGAGATATCCGGACTAGAGCGCGATGACGATAGATCGAATCGATCTATCGTCTGAATCGCACTCTACTTGTTTGAAAGTACCAAGATTCAGACCGCGGGTCGTTTCGATCTGCGATCATCTTGGTCTAGCGGCGCAGCCCCTTGCAGAAGGCGATTGCGGTTTCCTCTCCTTTGCCTTCCGGCAAGGACTGCAGCAGCACGCGGCAGACGTTCTGGCCGGCAATTGCCCGGACATCCTCGTCGGAGAAGCGGCGTTTGCCCGGATTGTTTCGCTCTAGACAGCCCTCTTGGTCGGCCCGACAGGTCGCGCGGCGCAGCTTGGTAGCGAGGAGGTGCATGGCGTTGGCGGCCAGGGGAACGGCGACCGAGCCATCCCAGTCGCTGCCTAAAGCGATGTAGTGCGAACCCGGGTACTGCAGGCACGTCGTTTCCGTCGCCGCGCCGCACCCCTCGGGCCGATGGTGTTTGGAGAGTGCTTCATCCAGGCGTTCGATCGTGTGCACGATGCCGTCCAGAACGGGCGAAGCGGTCTCCTCTTCCGGCTTGAAGCCGTGCTGCTTGTCCCAATAGATGACACCGATGACGCCGCCGGCTTTGGCGACTTTCAACACCTCCCCTTCGGTGCTGTTGCGCTCGTCAGCGAGTCGGCATGCCTCTCTGCTCTTGAGGTCGTCATCGAGATAGCCTTGCGCGATGGCATAGGCGCACTGTCCTTGAAAGCCGGTGTGGGATATCACTGGGGGGCGTTTGCGATCGGCTGTTGCCACGGCGCTTTCCCAGATCCCCAGAGCCTGGCTCAGGGTCGCGGTCGAGGCATGCGCCACATCCAGCGTCCAGCCCATCTCCTCCATCTCCAGCACGGCCTGCCTACCCGTCCCGGAGAGGTCCGCGCCCTGGCCATCTGTCGTTGCCCGGCTGCAGCCTGTGCTGGAGCTGCCCAGGCGATTGTCAAAATGGTGCGTGAGCGAGGCCATGCGGAAGCCCAGATCGAAGAGCACCTGCAAAGTCGCCTCGCGGCCATTGTAGAAATGCAGCCCCTCGATGGCCAGCAAAGCGGCTAGAGGGGCGTCTGGATCGCGTTTCCAAGTCTCGGCCGCCGTCATGAGATCGTCGGCAGTGAGAATAAGATCGACTGCCTCAGAGCCTGCGCGAAAGCTGTGTAGGCGCTGGCCTTGGTGCTCGATGTAGCGCTGGCGGCGATCGATCGGATCGCTGGTCTCTTCCGAGACCTCCTGCAGCCACATCAAGAGATCGATCAGGTTGCGGTCCTCTTCATGGTGGCAGTTGAAGTCCTTGCCGTTGATCGTGCGGACCGTTCCATCCGCATATTGGCTGACGGTAGAGAGGACCTGGAGGGCGACGTTGCCGTCCTTCCAGCGCCTGATGTCGGCGTGACCGATGGGTTCTCCACCCCAGGTGTCGCCGTCGAGGCCACGACTGAAGAGCAGCGTGTCGGCATGCAGGTCGGCGATAAAGAGCGATTTGAAGAAGGCATAGTCGTCCGGATAGATCGGCAGCTCTTCGAAGTCTTGCTCCAGGACCGGGTTGAGGAAGGCATCGACCCCGCGTTCGGTCGTGCTGCATGCGCCGAGAGAGGCGGCCGATAGACTCAGTAAGAGCAGTCCGAGACACCGCGATGGCGACAGTTGCCTTACTCGTGAGCGCATCAGTTCACCTGTTTGATTTTTGCTGTCTGTGCCAAGTATTAATTTTATCTTATCGCGATTCGAATGTCTACAGAGATTTATGAAATAGAATGCGGTGACAGGGTGAACAATACGTCACACTGCAGTCCTAATGGCTTCAATCAATAGAGCCAGGTCGTTCTTGGCAGCAACAGGGCGGTGTCTCTACTCGCGGAGTGTGGCGCCGACCGCCAAGCCGTCGCGGAGCGAGTCGGCAATGCCTTGGAAGGTCCAGCGTGCGTAGCGACCGACCATGATGACATCCTCGGCGACCAGCGCTGCCAAGGCCTCTTCGCGCCAGCGCGAGGCGGGGAGGCTCCAGGTGTAGGCCACATCGATCCAAGTGGGATCTACGGCCTCCGCCTCTTCGATAAAGCCCCAATCCTGCAGTTCTCGAACGACAGACGCGCTGTAGGCCTGGATCTCGTCTCTGCCGGGACGTTGCGAGCCCGGAAAGCTGCGCTCGATATAGAGCGAGGCATGCTGGCCTGCGGCTTGCGCCGCACGCGGTGTGAAGTGGCGGTCGACATTGGAATAGAAGCCCACGCGATGGAAGCCACTGGAGCTCTCGGGCACATAGATCCAGTGCTCCTTCGGGCAGTCCTTGCCTTTTCGCGCACCGATGTTGAGCACCAGGACGGAGCTGTGCGGGTCGACTTCCGAGGCAACCGCCAAACCTGCCATCTCCAAGGTCCGGTTCAGCGGCAAGGTCGAAACCAGCCGATCGTAAGCAACCGCGCTGCCGTCGGCGAAGCGGACGGTCTTCCGGGTCAGATCTATGGCCTGGGCGCGCTTACCAAAGGTTACCTGACAGCGCTCGGCCAGAGCACGGGCGAGGCTGTCCAGGCCGTCGGCCGGGTAGAGGTAGCTGGTGTTGTAGCCGACCCTAGCGCCTGCTGCCTGAGCGCCGGGTTTGGCACCCTCTCGGGCGCGTTCGGGGTCGATTGGTGATTTGTAGGCGTCTTGTGGGGCAATGCGGGTGAAGAGGCCGGCTGTGTAGAGCTGGTGGAAGGGTGCGAAGAAGAGGGCGCCCAGGGTCTCGCCGAAGTGCTCGCGCAGCCAATCCTCCATGGTCACGATCGGACCTGCAGGCCGCGAGATTTCCGCCAGCGCCTTCTTGATCGTATCCGCTGGAAGGTCGCGCAAAGCGTACTGCAGCGGGTAGGGGATCAGCTGTGCCAAGGCCGGCAGAAAGACCGCGCTCTGGCGATTGTAGCGCCGCATCGGAGTCAGAGACTCGATGAAGGCCAACACCGCCGGGTCGCCGCCGAAAATCCAGTGACCGCCGCCGATCTCGAAACGGTAGGCCTCTCCGTCCTCCGGTGCTGTCGGCAGGCGCGTGCTACTGCCCGGCCGCAAGTAGTAGGACGAACAGATGCCGCCGGGCGTCTGTCGCGCCTCGTAGACCGGTGCACCCGACGCCAGCCCCACAGCCAGGCCGGTGATGCCGCCGCCTAGAATGACTGTCCGTTCTGGCAAGGCCTAGATCCTTTCTCGATTCCAGCCGGCAGCAATGCAAGTCACAAGCAGTCCTGGGTCCGGTGCCAATACGACGCGACAGGGATGAGGACTGATTGCATCTGATTTAGCGTTCAAACGCCACGCGGGCTTGTCCTCGCTGCGCTGCGGGCGCGCAGTCGCGCTTGCCAAGCCACGTTGAGTTCCACTCAACGCAGCTTGGTGTTACGGTCGAAAGTGCTCCCACCAGTGTCGCGCAATGTCGACGCGCCGGCAGATCCATATGTCGGGCTTGGCGCAAACCAGATCGAGAAAGCGTTGCAGCGCAGCGGCCCGGCCGGGGCGGCCAGAGATACGGCAATGCAATCCGACGGAGAGCATCTTCGGACTTCTGGCGCCCTCCTCGTAGAGATAGGTGAAGCTGTCCGTCAGATACTCCAAGAACTGGCTGCCGGCATTGAAGCCCTGCGGCATGGCATAGCGACAATCGTTGCTGTCGAGCGCATAGGGTATCACCAGGTGCGGGCGTTCGACCGTTCCCGTCCAGTACGGCAGATCGTCGGCATAGTCATCCGAATCGTAAAGGAATCCGCCCTCTTCGATCAGCAGGTTTCGCGTGTTGGGGCTGATTCGGCCGGTGTACCAACCAAGCGGGCGGCTTCCCACGACATCGCTATGGCGGGATATCGCTTGCTGAAGATGCCAGCGCTCGACGTCCGGGCTCATGTCGCCATAGTCGATCCAACGCAGGCCGTGACTGGCGACCTCCCAGTTTGACTGCAGCATTGCCGCGACCGCCTCCGGATTTTTCTCCAGCGCGGTGGTTACGCCATAGACCGTCACCGGAACGTCGTAGCTTGCGAAGAGCCTGTGCAGACGCCAGAAGCCGGCGCGGCTGCCGTACTCATAAAGCGATTCGGATGCGTGGTCCCGACGTCCGCGCACGGACTGCAAGCCGACCAGCTCGGTCAGATAGCCTTCCGATTCCGGGTCGCCGTTCGCCAGCGTACGCTCCCCGCCTTCCTCGTAGTTGATGACGAACTGAAGGGCTAGGCGGGCGCCTTTCGGCCAAGCCGGGTTCGGCGGCTCCTTGCCGTAACCGACCAGGTCGCGTACCTTCGAATGCGGCATGTGCGGGTGCCTTTCCAATTGGGTCAGACATGACAAAGGGGCTGCAAGGCAATGCAGCCCCTTTGAACTCGTTACGTCACTCTTCTAGGGGCGTCGCTGCCTAGCCTTCGCCGCGTATCCTTGCGCGATAGGCCGTCGGACTCTCGTTGAACTGGCGCTGGTAGGCGCGTGACAGTTCCGGTCCGCCGGCGAAGCCGACCGCCAAGGCGATGGCGATAATCGTCATGCTGGTTTCGGCAAGCAGGGTACGCGCGCGGTAGAGGCGAAGCGCTTCCTGGTAGCGGCGCGGTGCCTGACTAAAGGTGTCGTGGAACAGCCGCAAGAGCTGACGCTCGGACAGGTTCGATGCCACAGCCGCCGAGCGCACGGAGCCGTCGTCGCCGGAGAGCAGCGACGAGAGCCAGCGCACTGCGGTTGTCAGCCGCTCGTCCGCCCGACGCATATCGGAGGGCTTGATCAACTCATCGACTTCCGAAATGCGACGGCGATAGGCCAAGGCCTCGCATACCCGGTCGGCCATCTCAGGGCCCAAGCGGCGCTCGATCAGGCCCAACGAGAAGTCCAGAGGCGCCGTTCCACCGGCTGCTGCCGCACGATTGCCGATCACGCTGTAGAGCCCATGCGCCAATCCGGCGCCCAGTTGCCGTGCTTCGAAGGCTTGTGCTGCTTCCATGGGAACGCCGCCACCGCCAGCCTCCATCAAACCGGCCTTGGCCAGCACGTCGGCGCCGGCGCCGACACCGGCGACGAGGACGCCGGCGGCATCCATACGCTTCAGCCAAGTGATCAAGGGTTTCTCGGGTGCGCGCAGCAGATCGTTACCGCCGACCACGATCACCATGTCGGTATCGGCCTCTATCTTCTTGGTTTCGCCTTCGTGGGCAACCTCTTCGCCGCCGGCTGCAGCGAGTGGTTTTCCGTTCCATGTGGATAGATGCCAGCTGATTCGCGTTTCGCCGGCAAGATCGTTGGCCAGTCGCCAAGGATCTGTCAGCATCGCCAAGGAGAGAAGCGGATACCCGCGGATCAAAACCAGGGTTGCCGTGAAGCCTTTTGCCATCGTTCTCTTGCCCAATTCCAGTCATGTCGGATTGGGCAACGAGTTAATCAATCTCGTCGGCGTCGCACAAGAGAAACCAGTACAGTTACCGATAGATTGGCAAGATTAGGATAGATTTGGTCGTATCTACGACGAAGGGCGGCTGCACTTCGATCATTCGAGGTCGCAGCCGCCGCAGACCTCCTTTACATGTAAAGGCGATCGCTGTCGATGTTTCGGTAGAGGTCGGCAACAAATTCGCCATAACCATTGAAGATCCGGGTCGGAACTTCCTCGTTGGTGCCCAGCAAGCGTTCCTTGGCCTGGCTCCAGCGCGGGTGGGCAACCTCGGGATTGACGTTGGCCCAGAAGCCATATTCGTTGCCCAGTAGTTCTTCCCAGAACGACAGCGGCTGCGTGTCGGTAAACTGGATGGTCACGAGCCCTTTAGCCGACTTGAAACCATACTTCCAAGGCAGTGCCAGACGCAGCGGTGCCCCGTTTTGCTTGGGTACGGGCTTGCCATAGAGGCCAGTGACGACAAAGGACATGTCGTTGGTTGCCTCTGCCATGGTCAGGCCTTCGACGTAGGGCCAGGGATACCAGCTGGCGCGCTGTCCGTCGGCGACATCGGGATCATTGAAAGACACGAAACGCAGATATTTGGCTGAACTCAGCGGTTTGGCCAGTGCGACCAGATGCGACAAAGCAAACCCGCTCCAAGGCACCGTCATTGCCCAGGCCTCGACACAGCGGTGACGATAGATACGCTCTTCCAAGGGCATCTTGGCCAGCAAGTCATCGATTCCGATCTCGAAGGGCTGTTCGACCAACCCCTCGATCCGCAGGGTCCATGGCCGGATCGGCAAGGCTTGAGCCTTCCGCCAGATCGACTTGGAGGAGCCGAACTCATAGTAGTTGTTGTAGGTGATGACATCTTCTTCCGGCGTCAGTGGTCGCTCGACGGTGTAGCGCTCGTTCCGCGCGACCGGATAGAGGGAGGCCGAGGGGTCGCTGGCAGCGGTCTCGGCTCTGGCCGCCATCACGCCGTCGTCGCCGTCGCAGGCAGCCAGTGCACCGGTTGCCATGATGGCGCCAGCACCGGCCAGGAAACGGCGCCGGTTCACATAAACACCCTCCGGCGTCGTCTGCCACTCCGGCAACTCCCAGCCCTTCTTGCGTTTGATCAACATAGTCGTCCCACCTCCCAACAAGGCGCCGGCCACGGATTGGGCGCCACTCGCACCGGGAACCTAGCGTGCGTGGCCGGCCACCACAAAGCACAGCTCTTCACAAACGCGATAGACGCAGCAGGGCCCGACACCAGCGGCATCGGGCCCTTCTCGCATCACCTGTTAGAGCCCAACCCGAAACTGCTTGGGCTCTTTCACGCCACTCGACCTATTCCAGATGACTGCGCAGCATCCAAGCGGCCTTCTCGTGCGCTGTCAGGCGCTGCACCATCAGGTCGAAGGAGGCCTCGTCGCCGCCCTCTTCCATCGACGGCATGGCGGCGCGAATGGTCTTGAGCACAGCCTCGTTGCCTTTGATCAGGTCCTGCAACATGTCCGAGGCGTTCGGCACATCCTCGCGCTCTTCGACGCTCGCCAGCTTGGCGATCGCGGCATAGCTGCCGGGGGCGTCGTGGCCGAGTGCACGGATGCGCTCCGCGATGTCGTCGACGGCGGCCCAGATTTCGTTGTACTGCTCTTGGAAGAGTGCATGCAGATGCTGGAAATGCGGCCCCTTCACGTTCCAATGGTAGCCATGGGTCTTCATGTAGAGCAGGTAGCTGTCGGCCAAGACCCCGGCCAAGCCGTCGCAGATTTCCTTGCGGGCGTTATCGCCAATTCCGATGTTCATCTTGCTTCTCCTCTGTGCTGACCGTGCTCCGCGGACACCCCTCGAGCAGCGCACGACCGGATCGAAACGACCCTCGTCTTGCGCGTGCACCCCGGGCAGCGGATCATGCCTGTCTGTGAGGAGACATAAGCAGCCTATGTGGCATATCAAGGCTGTTTAGAATATTTCTAAAAATCGTTTCAAGGCGCTATGTAACCTGGAAAGATACACTCCCAAGTTCGCCGAAATCGGCCTCGGCACGCTGGCCCGCTTTCAGATATGCGATATCGGTGACGACACCCGTGGTTACCACATCCCCCGCCTGCAGGCCCAGGCCTCGCCCCGCCAGGTGCTGGGTCAGCCATAGCAGCGTCTCCAGCGGGCCGCCGAGAGCCCGGATGCCCTCGCCTTCGCTGTGGAGCGCACCATCGACATCCAGGCGGACCTTGCGCCGCCGAAAGTCCAAGCCGCGCCAGTCCGTCGTCGCCGGGCCCATGACCATGGCGGTGTGCACGGCATTGTCGGCGATCAGTGCCGCCGCACCGGCTTCGCGCCAGGCCGCATCATAGGCCGAGCTCACGATCTCGAAGGCCGGATGCAGGCTGGCGATAGCGGCCGAGACCTCGGCTTCGCCGTAGGCAGACTCGCGCAGCGGCAGGTCTGCGCCAAGGGTGAAGGCGTATTCCGGCTCGACGACGAAAAAGCGATGTTCGGCGGCTGGCAGGCTGGCCGGCGAGGGATAGATCCGCTCGGCCAGCAGGCGGCCGGTGAAGGGGCCGTCGATGCCCAGGTGCTCTTGCGCTATTCGGCTGGTGGCAGCGACCTTGTAGCCCTTGGTCTGGCAGCCCAAGGCAGCGACGACGCGGTCCTGTACCTGATAGGCCGCTGCCAGATCCTGCGGCGCCAAGGGCCCGGGCAGGCTGGCCGGCGGATTGCGCGGGTCGCGTGCCGCGATCAGGTCTTGAACAAGTTGCTCATGCTGCACGGATCGTTCCTTCCTGATAGGGCGCCAGCGCGGCGACGACTGCGGTTGTGGTCGGCACTTCGATGCCGTGTGTCTCGGCCAAGCGTAGGATCGCGCCGTTCAGCCAGGGCAGCTCCAGGCGGTTGCCGCGGCGCAGGTCGACGGCCATCGAGGCCTCCATCGTCTCGGGGAAACTGTCCAGCTGCCCTAGGACCTTCGCCACGCTGTCCTCGGGCATTGCGACGCCGCTGGCCAGCGCGACCGCCATGGCCTCTTCGACCAGATTACGGAGCAGCGCCGGCCCGCTCGGCGTTCGCCGAATGGCACCGATCGGCACCCGGCGCAGCGCGGTCGCACCGGCAAGTGCCGTCAGCACCATCATCTTGCGCCAAAGGTCGACCTTGCGGTCTTTGCTGATCATGGCTTCGAAGCCAGCCGCCGTTCCGGCCGCGCAGAAGGCTTGCAGGCGCTCCTCCTGATCGGGGTGGCGCGCGCCAAGGGCCAGGCGGTGGGCCTTGTTGGCATGGCGGATGTGACCGGGTGCATCGATGAAGGCGGAGATGTACGCGATCCCCTGCGCCACCCGCCGATCGTCCAGAGAGGCTGCCAAGAGCCCCGCTGACTCGACGCCGTTCTGGAAGGGGATGACGATTGCCGTGTCGGAGAGAACGCCGGCAAGCTGCCGCCCGCTCTCCTCCACGTCCCACATCTTGGTGCAGTGCAGGATCAAGTCGCAGTCCGCCAGGCTCTCCAAGCGGTCGGAGACCGATGGCTTGGCAACTGCGAGGTCGCCGAAGGGGCTGGCGACGGTGAGGCCTCGGCTTGCCATGGCCGCACCATGGCCGCCGCGGGCGATGAAGTGCACCTTTTCGCCGGCAGCAGCCAAGCGGCCGCCGAAGTAGCCGCCGATCCCGCCGACACCAAGAACGCCGATCCGCATCAGTCTTTCAGCGCGGCGCAGGCACGCTTGATCCGCGCGCAGGCCTTCTCCAGCAGCTCCGAAGAGGTCGCGTAGGAGACGCGGAAATGCGGCGCCAGGCCGAAGGCCGAGCCATGCACCACAGCCACGCCCTCGCTCTCCAGCAGGTAGGTGACGAAGTCCAGGTCGGTCTCGATCCGCTTGCCCTCCGGGGTGGTCTTGCCGATGGTACCGGCACAGGAGGGGAAGACATAAAAGGCGCCGTCCGGCGTCGGGCAGTGCAGGCCCTCGCATTCGTTCAGCGCGGCGACCACCAGATCGCGTCGCGACTTGAAGAGGTCGTTGTTCGGCCCGATGAAGTCCTGCGTGCCGTTCAAGGCCTCGACCGCAGCGGCCTGGCTGATCGACGAGGGGTTGGAGGTCGACTGGCTCTGGATCGTGCCCATGGCCTTGATCAGCGCCTTGGGTCCACCGCCGAAGCCGATGCGCCAGCCGGTCATGCTGTAGGCCTTGGAGACGCCGTTCATCGTCAGGGTGCGGTCCTTCAGGTCCGGCGCCACCTGGGCGATGGTGGTGTACTTGAAGTCGTCGTAGACCAGATGCTCGTACATGTCGTCGGTCAAGGTCCAGACATTGGGGTGCTGGCGCAGGACGTCGGCCAGTGCTTCCAGCTCGGCGGCCGTATAGGCGGCACCGCTGGGGTTCGAGGGGCTGTTCAGGATCAGCCACTTGGTCTTCGGCGTGATCGCAGCCTCCAGCATCTCCGGCAAGATCTTGAAGCCGCTGTTGGCAGAGCAGGCAACCGACACCGGTTCGCCCTCCGCCAGGGCCACCATCTCCGGATAGCTGACCCAGTAGGGGGCGGGGATGACGACCTCGTCACCCGGATTGAGGGTCGCCATCAGGGCATTGTAGAGCACCTGCTTGCCGCCGGTGCCCACGGTGATCTCGTCCAGGGCATAGTCCAGATCGTTGTCGCGCTTGAACTTGGCCTGGATCGCCTTCTTCAGGGCCGGGGTGCCGTCGACGGCGGTGTACTTGGTGTCGCCGGCCTTGATGGCGGCAATCGCGGCGGCCTTGATGTTGTCGGGGGTATCGAAATCGGGTTCGCCGGCTCCCAAGCCGATGACGTCGCGACCCGCTTCCTTCAGTTCGCGGGCTTTGGAGGACACCGCGATGGTCGCGGAGGGCTTGATGCGGTCGAGGCGTTGGGCGAGCACGGACATGACAGCCTTTCCCTTTGGTCGAAGTGGCAGCAACACGCTACCCTCGCCGCCAGTCGCCCGCAATGCAGTCTCGCCCGCAATGCAGAGATGCCAGGGCAAAGCGCAGCGCAGGTCTGTCGCGTGACGGCCTTCGCCGCGCCAAAATCGGACGACAAGGATGGTAGCGAAGCAATGCGAGGGCAGGTGACGGGGTGCGTGGGTCGATGACGGTGTTCTCTACGCTCTACAGCGTCTTCTTGGCAGTCGTCCTGGCGGCGCTTCTATGCGTCAGCGTTCTGGGAAGCGTCGGCGGCCTGATCCCGGGCCTGGATCTGATCAATCATTTCCGCCCCTGGTGGCTCTTGGCGGCCGGCCTTGCGCTGCTCGTGCTCTGGCCGGCCAGGCGTGGCTGGCGCCTGCCCTTAGCGGGCCTTGCGGGTCTCTCGCTGCTGCTGCAAGCGCCCTTCGTGTTGCCGACCGCCTTTGCCTCGGTCGCAGAGGCCTCCGCGCAATCTCGAGCCCAGCGGGGTGCAGAGATCACCTTGATCACCCTGAACCTGCGCTATGCAAGCCCCTCGGCGCGTGCCGCCGCCGACTTCCTGGCCGAGAGCGATGCGGATCTGGTGTTTCTGCAGGAAGTCTCGGCGACCCACCTCGTCGACTTGCGCGCGCGACTTGCACAGCGCCTGCCCTACGCGGTGCATTGCGTCGGCGGGCGCTTTTGCAACCTAGCCATCCTCTCGCGCTTTCCCCTGTCCGACGAGGCCGCCAGCTATCTGGGTTGGCGCAAAACACCGCCGCCCGAGCCGCCCGACCTGGCCGGATGGCGCAAGGCACGCGACCTGCTTCCCAGCGATCGCCGTGCGGCTGCTGGTTTGATTGCGACCGCGCAGCTGGGCGACGGGGGCAGCCTCTCGCTCTTCAACATCCATCTCTCCTGGCCCTATCCCGCAGAGATACAGCGCCGTCAGTTCCGTTGGATCGCGCAAAACCTGCAAGACCTGCCGGACGGATCCAGCCTTCTGGCCGGTGACTTTAACTCGACACCCTGGTCCTTCGGGCTCAAAGGCTTCGATGCCTCGATCCAACTGCGCCGCGCCACACAGGGGGTCTTTTCCTTCCCGGCCGGAACGCGGCTGCCGCTGCCGATTCTGCCGATCGATCAGGTCTATGTCGGTCGCGACATCGGCATAGAATCGGTAACGCGCGGCCCCGACGTCGGCAGCGATCACTACCCGATCGTCACCCGGCTGCGAATCTAGTGGTGCAACCCAGAGGGATGCTTCCCATCCGGCTGGATAAATTGCGCCAGCAGATCAACCAGTTAGTGGGCCGATTGACCGAACGCTTGGGACCCAAGCGTTCGGATCGGACCCCTAGCGTGCTTCGGTCTGCTCGGAGAGCACCGCCATCACCTCGGTCACCCTGGTGTCGGGCGCCAGCTTGCAGAAATCTCGAAAAGCGGCGAACCAGTCATTCGCCACCTCCAGATCGAATGCCGCCCCCTCCTGGCCCATGGCATAACCGACCGAGAGCCCGATCACGCTCGTCTGCACGCTTTCGGGGCTGAGACGGCTTAGCTGTCCGCAGGTCATGCTCTCTAGCTCCAGCCCTTGACCTGCCGCCGTCTGTGCGTTCAGGCTGAGGGGGGCAAGCAACCAAAGAGTGAACCATGCCATTCGACTTGCAGCACGACGCATATTTATCAATCCTCGTATCGTCTTGAGAGTGCATCCACCTTAGATAGCATGCGCCTGGAAGAAAGATGATTTCTACACCAAGCTTTGCTCATAATCTGTGCAATAAACGTTGAGGGCTGATTGTGATCGGCCTAAGCTGTGGTCTATGGGTGGACCTCTCAATGAACCGATAGCGTCATGGCACATTGATGCTTCGCACAGCCAGCGCGGACGTGGTTTCGAGACATGGATCGAATACGCGCGCCCTTTTTATGATGCGCGTGCACCAGGCGGTGTTGCGAACTTTGCCGCGAGCGCGACCGGCTATCAGTTGAATAAACTGATGTTCGTGCGTTCGCTCTTCGATCAGATGGAGCTTGGGCGTTCGCGACGGCACCTGGAGAACGAGCCCAGCGAGTTTCTGACGATCAACATTTTCCGCCGTGGCGGCTTCACCGGCTTGATCGACGAGATGCCGATCCAGAAGCGCCCCAACGAGGTGGTTTTGCAAGACGGATCGCGTTCGCTGCGCGCCGTTGTCGATCGATCCGACGTCCTGGCGGTGATCGTGCCCTTTTCGGTCTTGGAGTTCGATCCTTCGAAGCATCGTCCCTGGATGACCCTGCCGGCTGGATCGGCCAAGGGCCGGGTGCTGGCCAGCGTGACGCAAGACATCTTCGATCGCTTGCCCGCGGTCACACGCGAAGAAGCACCGACAATCGCTGCCGGCTATGCCGGCATGCTGCGCGGCATCTTTCTGGACAGCAGGGCCGAGGACGATCAGCGCAGTCTGCGCCGCGCCGTGCGCTCTGCCATGGTCTCGTTCATCGACAATCATCTGGCCAACCCGAGGCTTGATGCAGATCTGCTCTGTCGCACCTTCGGCGTCTCGCGGGCCAGCCTCTATCGTCTTTTTCAATGCCAGGGCGGCGTCAGCCACACGATCCAACAAAGGCGTCTCTATCGCTGTTACCGGGAGCTGTCTCAACGCAGCCGCGAAACCACCGTGCGCTCCATCGGCGAGCGCTACGGCTTCACCAGTGCCAGCCATTTCACCAAGGTGTTCAAGGCGCTGTTCCATATCTCGCCCTCGGAGGTCGGAACGCCGGAAGAGCCGATCTACTCCTGGAATACGATCAGGCGCAGCGGAGTCAAGCCGACACCCTTTGCCTTGCATGAGTGGCTCTACGAAACCTGCGGCATGTCGCGCCCGGCCAATCGCGACGGCGGCGGCATGCGGATAGCGGCAGAGTAGACTTTGCCCCGGAATCGGTGGCTTCGCACGCAGTTGGTCAATCGTTAGAGCGGCAGGTTGTCAGATCGAAAGCAGGTCTCCGGGTCAGCTGACGCTTGCAACCAGGTCCCAGAACTCACTTCGGTTGTTCGTGTGCAGAAACGGCTCTTTGGGAACCGGCACACCGAGAAAAGCGCAGAGTGGCTCCCACCCTTCCTTGGCTTGGTAGACCAGCAAGCGCTCCGCTGGGATCGTTTCCTTGACGGCCGCGACGTGGGCAGAGAAGGCTGCCGCCAAGCTGTTGCGATTCGCACCCATCGGAATGCCGGTCTGGCGGATAACCTCGGTGCACATGCTCAGCCAAGCGCGCAGGTGTTCGGGTGGGTCCTCGGTCTCCGAGATCAGCTTGTAGATCGTCTCGCCAAAGCTGTCTGCCCAGCTTTCCGGGTCTCTGTAGCCCAGGATGAACTTGGCCTCGGGGTAGGCGGCGTTCAGCTCGCGGAAGAAGCGGGCCGTGGGCCAGTCGACGGCGCTGTTGTAGCCATCGTAGATCGCCCTCCAGTCGGCATTGCCAGCCAGTGCAGCCTGCCATAGCGGAAGCTGCACGGGCATGTTCTTCGCGACCTCCTCCATATGGTGGCAAGGCCCGAAACCCAGCCGCGTGATGGCAAGCTTCAGCGAATGGGTACCGGTTCGGCCAACGCCGGCACCGATGACTCTCAGTGACATGACTACCTCACGGAATAAGACCCAGCTAGGCTCCCAAGGCCTGGGTGCTCAGGATGGCGAGTGCGCGGCCAGCCGGCAAGCAGAAGCTCATCAAAGACGTCACCGGCCCGAGCTCAAGCCTCCTCCAGCGCCGCATCCTTGCGCCGCCAGATCACCGGGAAGAGATCGCTGTCCAGCGGGGCGCCAGGCGGGATGCCGGGGTCGCGCAGCATCTGCTGCAGGTTCGGGCGCGGATTGTAGGTGACGTCGTCGCCGGCCCAGCGGGTCAGGTAGGCGCGCCGCCGCTTGGCGGGGTTGGCGTTGCCGGGGGCGGCATGCAGCAGCAGTCCGTGATGCAAGGTGCAGTCGCCGGGCTCCAGGTCATAGGAGATGATGCGATAGCGATCGCGGTCGGCCTCGATGTCCGGGACGGGGGGCAGGTCTTCGACATAGCTCTGCTTGGGGTCGAAACTGACGGCCTTGAAGCGTTGTCCCCAGGCATGCGATCCGGCCACGAACTCCATGGCGCCGGTCTCCGACGTGGCTTCGTCGAGCGCCAGCCAGAGCGTGGCGATGGCCTGGCCGGCGACCGGCCAGTAGGTCGCATCGTGATGCCAGACCGTGCGGGTCGAGGTCCCGGGCTCCTTCACCAGGATCTGATCGAAGATGAGATTGATCTTGCTGGCCTGTAGCAGTGCACCGGCGATCTCCGCCATCGGCGAGGCCTCGATGACCTGCCGGAACCCCGGCAGGTGGTGGCAGACGAAGGTGTCGGCGAAGAAATCCCCGGTCCCGCCTTTCTCGTTCACCTCTTTGCGCATCTTCGAGGGTGCGCGGATGTCCTCGTCGATCAGCGCGCGCAGCCGTTCGATCGCGTCCGGCTGGAACAACCCCCTAAGGCAGACCACGCCATCCTCGACGAAGGTCGCAATCTCCTCCTCGCTTATCGGGCGCGGCAGCAGCGAAGACATGAACCAGATTCCTCCCGGGGGCTCGAGCAATTGGACGCGCAGTCTAGAGCAGTTCGCGATCAGGTGGAATCACCTGCTCGCGTGAATCTGCTCTACTTTTCAAAGTTGGAGAGCATGATTCAGACGACAAATCGTTTCGATTTGACGTCATCATGATCTAGTGGGCCGATTCACCGAACGCTTGGGATCCAAGCGTTCGGATCGGACCACTCGTTCGTTCCCATCAGGCTGTTTGCAGACCCAAGGTGGTGTGCAGGCTGCTGACGACCTCGTCGGGCAGCTGCAGGCGCTGGGCCAGCATGGTGAGGTAGGCGCGCTCGGCCGGCGAGGGCGTACCGACGGCGACGACGGAGGCGGCATAGACCTCGGTCGCAATCTCCGGGCTGCTGGCGCCCTTGACCACCGGCTCCATATCGAAGGGCTTGGCCATCTCGGCGAACAGCAGCCCCTGCTCTTCCGGCGTCAGATCCAGCGCCTTGCTGTGGGCCAGCATGGCCTGCTGCTCTTCCTCGTCGATCGTGCCGTCTGCTTTGGCGGCCGTCACCATGGCGGCGATCAGCAGCTTGGCCAAGGCATCGCGCCCGGCTTCGTCCTGCGGCACGAACCCGCTGTCGGCCGGAGGTTCCGGCAAAGCCTCGGGCGTCGCCGGCTGCGCGGCTCCTTCGGCCTTGTTCTTGTTGTGGTTCTGCCAGGCGTGATAGGCCAAGGCACCCAGAGCCGCAACACCACCATACTTCAAGGCACTGCGGCCTGTACCGGTGAAGAGAAGGGCGGCCCCGGCGCCACCGGCCAAGAGCTTCTTGCCGGGCGTATCCAGCGCCTTGCCGCCCTGTTTCAAGGCCTGACCGCCGGAGTTCATGAGCTGCCCGAGCAAACCATTCAAATTCATCGCGCTTTCCCCTCGTTCCTTCAGAGCCTTCATAAACCTGCTCGAGATATAGGGATTGCACCGGTTACTACCAGGCCTTGACAGCGGACGACGCAGGCCCGCGATCATCGCCAAGCCGCGCTTCGCCCCTTGCGGCGACACTGGGCGCGGACCGGTCGCGAAGCGTGATTGGCCAGACCTCTAGCTGGTTTCCCAGCGCTTGCGGGCGGCCTCGTCGCTGTCGCGGGCGTCGACCCAAGCCCCCTCGCCGTCTTGCTCTTCCAGCTTCCAGAAGGGAGCCTTGGTCTTGAGCCAGTCCATGAGGAATTCGCAGGCTTCGAAGGCCGCGTGGCGGTGCGCGCTGGCGCAGGCCGTCATGACGATGCGATCGCCCGGCACCAGACGGCCGTAGCGGTGGATGATCAGGCTGGCGCTCAGGGGCCAGCGCTCCTGCGCCTCACGTTCGATCCCGGCCAGCATCTTCTCGGTCATGCCGGGATAGTGCTCCAGGGTCATGGCGTCGATCGCCGCAGGGGCGCCGTCATTCGCGACCTTGGCCCGGACCAGCCCGACGAAGACAGCCAGCCCGCCAATCTCGTGACGGCCCTCGCTCAGCGCGGCCAGTTCGGCGCCGATGTCGAAGTCTTCGGCCTGGACCTTGATCATCGCCGCTAGCCGCCTGTCACCGGCGGAAAGAAGGCGACCTCGTCGCTCTGGGAAATCGGTGCTGCCATCTGCGCGAAATCCTGGTTGACGGCGGCGCGCAGGCGCTCGGGCTCGGCGAAGGCGGCGGCATAGCCGGGGCCGCGAGCGGCCAGCCAGGTCATGAGGTCGCCGACCGTGGCCACCTCGGCCGGCGGATCGACCTCCTCTTCGGCCAGGCCGATGCGGGTCTTCACCCAGGCAAAGTAGAGCAGCTTCATGACAGAACCTCGCTGAACGGCAGGAAAGGCAAGGTCGTCCCGGCCGGGATCTCGGTCAAGGTCTCGTCGAGAATCAGGAAGCCGTCGCTGCCGGCCAGGGACGAAAGGATGCCGGCTCCCTCTCGCGGAAAGCGCTTGGCCGTCGAGAGGCCGTCGCCGCTGCGCTCCAGGCTGACGCGCAGCCATTCCTGACGGTCGCGCTTCTTGCGGTGAGCAAAGCCGCTGACCACCGGGAAGGTAGCCGGTGCTGCATAGCTGGCGCCGCTCATCTGATGGATCAGCGGGCGCACCAGGGCGGCAAAGGTGACGACGCAGGCGACGGGATTGCCCGGCAGGCCAACGAAGGCGGCGCTAGCCAGACGCCCCAGAGCCACCGGTCGGCCCGGCTTGATCGCCAGGCGCCAGAAGTGGAGCGACCCGCCGGCCGCGTCGAGCGCCGCCTTCACATGGTCCTCTTCGCCCTCGGAAACGCCGCCGGTGGTGATCACCAGGTCATGCTGGCGGGCCGTCGCCTCCAGGGTCTCGCGAATGAGCCGGGCATTGTCGGCAAGAATGCCCAGATCGGTGACCTGGCAGCCCTCGCCACGCAGCAGGCCGGCAACGGCATTGCGGTTGGCGTCATAGACCTGACCGGCACTGCGCACCCCGCCGGGCTCTACCAGTTCGTCGCCGGTCGAGCAGAGGGCGACGCGAAGCGGGCGAGAGACGGTCAGGCTGGTCCGCCCCAAGCTGGCAGCCAGACCCAAGTCCCAGGGCTTGAGGCGACGCCCGGCCGGCAGCACCTCGCTGCCCTTGGCAATGTCTTCGCCGGCATTGCGGCAGTTGGCGCCGCGCTTGATGCCCGGATGCAGAGTCACCGCTTCGCCGTCTTGGCGACAATCCTCCTGCATCATCACGGTGTCCGCACCCTCGGGCATCGGCGCACCGGTGAAGATGCGGATGGCCTCGCCGGGTGCGATGGGACGGCCCAGCGGGTGACCGGCCGCTGCCCGCCCGGCGATCGGCAGCACCGTCACGCTATCCTCGTTCAAGTCTTCGAACCGCAGGGCATAGCCATCGACGGCCGAGTTGTCGTGCGCCGGTACCGACAGCTCTGCGATCAGGCTCTCGCGCAGCACGCGGCCCAGACAGGCGGCAAGCGGCAGGCTCTCCTGCTCGACCACGGTCGGGACGCGCTCGCGCAGCATGGCCAGCGCCTCGGCGACCGGCAGCAGCGGGCCGCCGAAGGCAAAGCAGTCGTCGCTCAGCTGCGCCATCAGACCGCCTCGGGCAGGCTGAGGCCGCAGTGGCTGACCACGAAGTCGGCCACCGCTTCGACATCGTTCAGCGGCAAGAGCGGTAGCGGACAGCCAGTCAGCGGCTCATCGCTGGCAACGGCAACGATGCCCGGGTCGTCGGGCCAGAGCGCCGGCTTGCCCACACTGGGACGATGTACCTCGATCTTCTCGTGTTGCTCGCGCTTGAAGCCCTCGATGATGACCAGGTCGACGGGGTCGAGCTTGGCCAGGAGGGCGGTGCTGTCCGGCTCCGGCTCCTCGCGATTCTCGGTCATCAGCGCCCAACGCTTGGCCGAGGAGACCAGCACCTGCTGCGCACCGGCTTCGCGATGGCGATGCGAATCCTTGCCCGGGCGATCGACATCGAAGGCATGGTGGGCGTGCTTCAGGGTGGAGACACTGATGCCGCGCGCCAGCAGCACCGGGATCAGCTGGGTCACCAAGGTGGTCTTGCCGCTGCCGGACCAGCCGGCCAGGCCGATGACGCGTTGTGGGCCGCTGTCTGGACCCTGGGTGTTCGCTCTTTGCATTACCTTCGCAAGATAGGGTGCTTGTGAGATGGGTTAAAGCTTGGCCGCAGGTCCCTAGGGCGACTTGTCCGGTGGTTTTGCCATGTGTGCAAGACCTCCCTTGAGATAATCCCAACCGGTGATCAGGGTCAGCAGGGCAGCCAACCACAGCAGAATGCCTGCGACCAGGTCGGCGGGGTTGGGCAGTGCGGGCGCCAGGATGAAGAGGGCGACGGCGATCAGCTGCACCGTGGTCTTCCACTTGGCCAGCTTGGTCACATGCACGGTGACGCCGTGCTCCATCATGTATTCGCGCAAGCCCGAGATCAGAATCTCGCGGGCGAGGATGACGACCACGGCCAAGACCTCCCAGCCTCTGATGTCGCGGGTTGCCACCAGGACCACCAGGACGGCGACCACCAGCAGCTTGTCGGCGATCGGGTCCAAAAAGCGCCCCAACGGCGAGACCTGGGCGTTGCGGCGGGCGAAGTAGCCATCGGCCCAGTCGGTCAGGCTGGCCAAGACCATCAGTGCAAAGGCCAGCCAACGCGCCAGATCGGAACTTGGCAACAACAAGAGGGCGATGGGCAAAACCAGGACAACCCGCAGCAAGGTCAGCAGGTTCGGTAGCGTGAGGAGCGGCACCTTGCCGGGCGGAGAGGATTGCATGACCTCACGCTAGCACGGAGAGGGATGACGGGCAGGCCCTAATCGGCGTGGAAGTGGTCGTGAATCTTCTGAGCGACACTGCTGGAGATTCCCGGCACGGCCTCCAGGTCGGCCAGACCGGCGCGCGAGACCGCCCTTGCGGAGCCGAAGTGCATAAGCAGCGCCTTCTTACGCTTGGCACCGATGCCCGGCACCTCGTCCAAGGCCGAGGTCAGGCGGCTCTTGCTGCGGCCCTGGCGGTGGGTGCCGATGGCGAAGCGATGCGCCTCGTCGCGCAGGCGCTGGATGAAGTAGAGGACGGGATCGCGCGGCTCCAGCAGCAGCGAGTCGCGCTCCGGCCGGAACAGGCGCTCGCGCCCGGCATCGCGATCCGGCCCCTTGGCGACGGCCAAGAGCTCCAGGTCCTCGATGCCCAGTTCTGCCAGCACGTTCTGCACCGCCTGCAGCTGCCCGCGACCGCCGTCGATCAACACCAGGTCCGGCCAGCTGTTGCCCTCCCGGTCCGGGTCCTCTTTCAGCGCCCGGGTGAAACGACGGGTGAAGACCTCCTCCATCATGGCGTAGTCGTCACCGCCGCCCTTGCCACGAATGCCGAACTGGCGATAGGCGGTCTTGTTGAAGCCCTCGGGACCGGCGACGATCATCGCGCCATAGGCATTGCTGCCCTGGATATGACTGTTGTCATAGACCTCGATGCGCTGCGGCGGCGCTTCCAGATCCAGACGCTCGGCCAAGGCGGTCAGAAGTCGGTTTTGCGAGGAGGCCTCGGCCAGGCGCCTGCCCAGTGCTTCGCGGGCATTGGTCATCGCCTGCTGCATCAGGCTGCGCTTGGCACCGCGCTGCGGCACGCTGACCGTCACCTTGCGCTCGGCCCGCTGGGTCAGTGCTTCGGCGAGCAGGCCCTGCTGCGGCACCGGGTGGCTCAAGAGCACCAGCGGCGGCGGTGGCTTGTTGTCGTAGAACTGCGCCAGGAAGGCGGCCAGCACGGCCTCGCTGTCGACTGCCTTGTCGTGGGCCGGAAAGTAGGCACGATTGCCGTAGTTGCGCCCGGCGCGGAAGAAGAAGACCTGGACGCAGACCACGCCGCCCTCGGCCACGGCGGCCACCACATCGGCATCGTCCACGCCCTCCAGGTTAACGTCCTGGTGCGATTGTATGTGGGCCAAGGCGCGCAGGCGATCGCGGTATCTTGCGGCCTGCTCGAAATCCAAGGCGTCCGAGGCCTTCTCCATGGCCCCGGCCAGTTCCTCCTTCACACCCTTTTCGCGCCCGATCAGGAAGGCCTTGGCGTCGCCGACCAGGCCGCGATAGTCCTCGACCGAGATCCGCCCGACGCAGGGCGCCGAGCAGCGCTTGATCTGATAGAGCAGGCAGGGCCGGGTTCGGGCGGAATAGACGGCGTCGGAGCAAGACCGCAGCAAGAAGGCTTTCTCCAGGGCGGTGATGGTGCGATTGACGGCACCGGCCGAGGCGAAGGGACCGAAGTAGTCGCCGGCCAGCTTGTGCGCGCCGCGGTGCTTGGTCAGGCGCGGCACCTCTTCATCCTTGGTCAGCAGGATATAGGGGAACGACTTGTCGTCGCGCAGCAGCACGTTGTAACGCGGCCGATAGCGCTTGATGAGGTTGCTCTCCAGCAGCAGGGCCTCAACCTCACTGTTCGTCGAGATCACCTCCAGCTGTGCGGTTTCCGAGACCATGCGCTGCAGACGATAGGGCAGCCGCTGCGGCAGGCTATAGGTCGTGACCCTGCGCTTCAGGTTCCTGGCCTTGCCGACATAGAGCACCTCACCGCGGCGATTGATCATGCGGTAGACGCCCGGACCGTTCGGCAGGGTCTTCAAGGCCCCCTTCAAGACCTCGACGCCGCGGCGTTGCGGCTGGTCGTCCGAGCCCTCGTCCGGCACCGCCAGGGCCTCGGCCTCGGCCATCGGCACGGCCCGCTTGCCGCCCTGTGTCGGATCCTTCTGCCGCCGCTTTCCTTTCATCCGCTCCCTCTATCGCTTGGCTGCGCCGAGGTAAAGCCGCCGCAGCCGACCGAGTTAATGTACGCGCGTTTCTCCAAGCTCATACCACCGAGGCGGAGCTATCCGTCACGGCCTGCGAATTTTCCACCGATACTGTGGATAAGTCTGTGACTAATGGTGGGGACAGACCTGCTGAGCCCTGCTGTCATAAGACTTTCGCAAACCTGCCCAACTTTTGGGCATAGTCGCTAACTCATTGAAATCATTAGCGTGCTTGTTACGTTCTCATTATACTACAGTGACACGCGGGGCAAATAACCTGGGATCGAGCCCATCAAAGATTGCTCACGACCGCTGTGCAAAACTTGTATGGAGACATGCCCTTGGGAAAGTCGGTTTGTGGCAAGGGCTTACGCTTAGCTCCTCAGTTGGTTCCTAGCGTGCGATGGTCTGGCGAATTCCAACCTGCACGCTGCCGTCAAAGATATCCGGCTTTATAAGCGTTATGGTTGCTGAAGCTATGCGGCTGTCCTCCAAACAGATTTCGGCAATCCATTGCGCCCAGGTTTCAAGCAGTTGCGTTTCACGCGACGCCAGCCTTTGGATCCCGGTCACCAAGGCCCCGTAGTCGACGACGGAGGTCACATCGTCGTCGCGCGGCGGCGCCGGCTGCACCGCGACCTCAAGCGAGATCATGAGGCGCTGCGGCTGCGCGCGTTCCTCCACACCGACCCCCAGCCGCACCATAAGACAGAGATCCTGAATCAACAGCCGGCTCTCTTGCGGCGTCCGATAAAGGGACTCAGGCAAGGTGCTGCCCTCCGTCCAGGGCGATCATCTGACCGGTGACCGAGGCCGCCTCGACGAAGAAACGCAAGGCGGCGGCCACGTCTTCCAGGGATCCGCCGCGCTGCAGGGGTTGGCGCTGCACACGGCGCCGGAAGAGATCGGGATCGCCACCGACGTCCGGCAGCATAAAGCCCGGACCGATGCCATTGACCCTGATGTTGGGCGCCAGCGCCAGGGCCAAGGCACGCGTCAGCGCCCATAGCCCGGATTTGGAAACGCCGTAGCTGACGAAGGTCGGTCCCGGATTCCAAACCCGCTGGTCCAGCATGTTGACGATGAGGCCGCGGCGATCCTCGGGCAGCTGCTCGGCGAAGGACTGCGACAGCAGGAAGGGTGCACGCAGGTTGGCGTCCAGATGCGCCTCCCAGCCCTCGCGCGTGACACTGTCCCAGGTGTCGCGCTGGAAGTGACCGGCATTGTTCACCAAGAGGCCGAGCGGTCCTTGCCGCTGCACGATCGCGGGCAGCAGGGCCTTGGCCTCCGCCTCATCGCTCAAGTCCGCGGCGTAGATCTCCGCCTGCCCGCCTGCCCGCCGCACCTCCTCCGCCAAGGCTTCGGCATCGGCACGAGAGCTGCGGTAGTGCAAAGCCATTGGCCAGCCGTCTTCGGCCAGGGTCAGCGCCAGATGACGGCCCACCCGACGACTGGCACCGGTAACCAAGGCAACGGGAGCATAGGGCGGCAGCGGCGGTAATGCGGTCATTCAGCGAGCCTGCTTTGTTGATTGCGACCATCCCAATCTAGTCCGGATATCTCACCAGGGTGCAGGGAAAACTCTATATTTCGGTATTCCCAGAATCTTCGTTGAAATGCCTCTGCGAGCATGCTATCTCCCTTTTCATGATGCTAGAGACGATCGCAAGCCAACTGGAGGCGCTGGGTGCGCCGACCCGTTTGGCGCTCTACCGCAGCCTGGTGCGGGCGGGCGAGGAGGGGCGCGCAGTCGGCAGTTTGCAGCAGGAGTTGCAGCTGCCCCGCTCTACCCTCTCGCACCATCTACACCGCCTGATCGCCGCCGGCCTGGTCACGCAGGAGCGCCAGGCCACCACCTTGATCTGTCGCGCCAACTATCAGGCGATGGACCGGATGGTCGCCTTCCTGAAAGAGGAGTGTTGTGTCGACGACAGCGCTCCAAGGGCTCAGTCGGCCTAGAGCAAATCCCGAGCAAATCCGGCACCGGAGTTTCGGCGCCAGCAAAGGCAGGAGTTATATAACGATGAAACCAGGAATACAGAATTATGAAGAGAGACCGCAGGTCTCGCTCGCGTCCGCTCTAGGCGGTCTGGCGCGCCTCGATCGGGTCTGGTTGACAAGTGTGATCCTGGTGGTGGGGCTCACCCTCTTCGATCCGCCACAAGCACCCAAGAGCCTCGATTTCCTATTGGATAGCCTGCTTTGGATCGCACCCTTCCTGGCGATTGCCGTCCTGGTTGCCGCCTACGCGCGGGCCAGCGGCGCCGATGGCCTGACGGCGCGGGTCTTCAGCGGTCGGCCGGAGACCATGATCCTGGCGGCCGCCCTCTTCGGCGCGCTCTCGCCCTTCTGTTCCTGCGGTGTCATTCCCTTGATCGCCGCCCTGCTGGCGGCCGGCGCGCCGCTGCCAGCCGTCATGGCCTTCTGGCTGGCCTCGCCGATCATGGATCCCGAGGTCTTCGTGCTGACCGCCGCCGGTCTGGGCAGCGGCTTCGCGATTGCCAAGACCCTGGCCGCCGTTGCACTGGGTCTCGCCGGGGGGTTCATCACCATGGCACTGCAAGGGCGCAGCCAAGCCTTCGCCCAGCCCCTGAAGCGCGCGCCCAGCGGCTGTGCCGCGAAAGGACTTAACGAGGGCAAGGTGGTTTGGGCCTTCTGGAAAGAGTCGTCCCGCCGCCAGCACTTCGGTCAGGAGGCCACCAGCAACGGCCTGTTCCTCTTGAAGTGGATGGCCTTGGCCTTCCTCTTGGAGAGCCTGATGCTGACCTACGTCCCGGCGGCAGACATGATCGCTCTGGTCGGCGAGGAGCAGAGCTTCGCCATTCCCTTGGCCGCTCTGGTCGGTGTCCCGGCTTACCTCAACAGCTACGCCGCCATCCCGACCACCAGCGCACTCATGGACCTGGGCATGACCTCGGGTGCAGCCATGGCCTTCATGGTCGCCGGCGCCGTCACCTCGATCCCGGCTGCCATCGCCGTCTATGCCCTGGTCCGCCGCCCGATCTTCCTGACTTACTTGGCCTTCGCGCTGATCGGCGCGATGCTGACGGGGTGGGTCTATCAGCTGGCGCTTAACCTCTGGTGACCGCTAGAACGTCTCCACCCAGGGCCGTAGCTCCAGCTCCCAGCTCCAGGCGCTGCGGTGCTGGCGGTGGACGTCGAGGTAGCTCTGCGCGATAGCGTCGGGCTCCAGCCAACGGTCCGGCTTGGCCTCGTCGTTCACCGTGCCCCGTTCCGGATTGGCGATGCCGCCGTCGATGACGAAGTGGGCGACATGGATGTTCTGCGGGCTGAGTTCGCGGGCGAGAGATTGGGCCAGGCCGCGCTGGGCGAACTTGCCCATGGCGAAGGGGGCCGACTGCTTGTAGCCCTTCACGGCCGCCGAGGCGCCGGTGAAGAAGAGGCTGCCCGAGGCGCCGCCGGGACGAGCCAGCATGCGCGGCACCGCCTCGCGGGCCACCAGGAAGGCAGCCCAGGCGGAGACATCGATGGCGTTGCGCACCTCGGCGCGATCCAACTCGGAGAAAGGTCCGCGCGCCCGGGCGCTGGCGTTGTAGACCACCCAGTCTGGCGTGCCGCCGAAAGCCTCCTCGGCACCGTCGAAGAGGCTGCGCACCTGTTCTTCGTCGGTCGCGTTACAGGCAAAGGTCTTGGCGCCGGTCGCAGCGGCCAGGTCAGACAGCTTGTCCGGATTGCGCGCTGCCAGAGCCACCTGGAAACCCTGTCCGGCCGCCAGTCTTGCCAAAGACCCGGACAGTCCCGAGCCGGCGCCGATGATCAAAAGCGATTCGCTCATTCTGCTCTCTCCCACTGTGTCCACATGATTGCAGATGGACCCGCCCGGTCAGGAATTGCCAGCGTTGGGCGCACAAAACCTTGTCATAGCGAGCCCGCTAAGGGGCCGGCCCCGTCGAGCCACGCACCACCAACTCGGCCGGCAGTTCGCGATGCAAAGGCGCTTCGTCCGGCGTCGAGGGCGCCATCAGGTAGTCGGCCGCCAGCCGGCCCATATCGCGCAAAGGCGCGTGAATGGTGGTCAAACCGGGCATGATTTCTCTGGCCAGCCAGAGGTCGTCGAAGCCGGTGATGGAGAGCTGCTCGGGCACCCGGATGCCGAGATGCTGGGCTTCCAGGAGCACCCCTAGGGCCAAGACATCGTTGCCGCAAAGAACCGCCGTCGGTCGCTCCGCGCGCTCCATCAGGGTCCGCAAGGCCTGTCGGCCTTCGTTCACGCTGTAGCGACGTTCCAGGATTGCGAGCGCTGCCAAATCGCGCGCGGCCAGCGCCCGGCGCACCCCCTCGATCCGCTCTGTCGCACGGTCGTTGTCCTGGCTCAGGCCGGCGATCATCGCCATGCGCCGATGGCCCAGATCGTGCAGGAAGGCGACCAGACGGACCATCGCGGCGGCATTGTCGAAGCCGATGGTGCTGTGCGGCGAGGCGGGATGGTGCACATAGGTACAGACCTTGCGGATGGAGCGGCGCTGCAGCAGGTCGTAGACGCCAGGCTCGCGCTCCTCTCCGGTCAGCATCAGCCCATCGATGCCGCGCACGACCAGATTGCCGATCTGCTGCGCCTCGCGCTTGCGATCATAGTCGGAGGCGGCGAGCAGCAGGGTCCGTCCCTCGGCCGCCAGCGCCTCTTGCAGGGTCTGTATGACGGCCGCGAAGATCGCGTTCGAGAGAGTCGGAATCACCGCGCCGATGGTGTTGGTCCGGCTGGAGGCGAGCGCGCGCGCGGCGCCATGCGGCGTGTAGCCCAGGCGCGCGATCACCGCCTCCACCTTGCTGCGCAAGGCGGGCCGCACCTTCTCCGGATGACTGAGACAGCGCGAGACCGTTGCGGTCGAGACCTCGGCCGCCGCCGCCACGTCCTCCAGCGTTGGCCGTCCTTCAGAAGATTTCTGCAAGCGCTTCCGTTCCATCGCGCCAAGCCTACGGCAGCAGATCCTTTACCACAATTGGATTGACGATGACCGCAAAGCTCGCTAAAGTCCCAAAATGTAAGCGCTTGCAAAAAGCGCGTTTCGAGGAATAGAGGAAGCCAAGACGATGGAGTGGATCAGATCGAGAGCGAACTTGCTCATCTCCGGGGTCTTGTTTGCAGGCTTTCTGGCCAATGTGATCGTCGGGAAGCTCGCCATCATGGATGGGGCAACCGTGCTTCCGGGCGTGGGCGACGTAGGCGAATTCGTGCTGCTGCTCCTCGCCGTCCTCTTCTTCATCGCCGGCTGCCTCCGACGCGAGGCGGCCGCCGCATCAAACCAAGAATCAAGTTAAGACCAGCAGGGAGAACGAACCAGATGTCATCCAAGATCGAGAAAAAGGCCGACGGGCCGAAGTCGGAGGAACGCCGCCGCTTCTTGCAGTTGGCAAAGACCTATGGCTTTACCGCGGCCGTTGTCGCCGGTGCCGGCGGCACCTTGCTCAGCAGCGAGGCCTCGGCACAGACGGCCAAGGAGGAGCGCGAGCGCGAGTCGGCCGCCGAGCATGTCATGACCATCGCGACGGCCTACATCCTCGGCGCCTCGCGTAGCTACCCGATCATGCAGTTGGACTTCAAAGAGAACATCCAGAACGCGACGCGCGGCAAGGTCTACGTGAAGCTGGCCGCCGGCGGGCAGCTGGGCGCCGGCGGCGCGCTGGTGCAGAAGGTGCAGAACGGCACGATCCAGGCAGCCCAGCACTCGCTGTCCAACTTCGCGCCCTTCGCGCCGACCGTCGATCTGATCAACCTGCCCTACTTCTGCGGCGCCAATCAGCGCTTCGTGAACCTGGTCACCTCGGATGCCTGGGCCTCCGACGTGCACCCCAAGGTCGAGGCCAAGGGTTTCAAGCCGCTGTGGTACGTCGTCATCGACCCGCGCGTGGTGGCCATCCGCCGCGGCATGGACGGGCCGGTGAAGACCCCGGCCGATCTTGCCGGCGTCAAGTTCCGCGTGCCGGGCTCGCAGATGCTGCAGCAATACTATCGCATGATCGGCGCCAACCCGACCCCGGTGGCCTGGGGCGAGACCCCCTCTGCGATCAAGCAGGGTGTCGCCGATGCCTTGGATCCGGCGGTCGGCGCGCTCTACGTCTTCGGCTTCAAGGATGTGCTCTCCTGGGTCACCTTCTCCCAGGCCGTGCCGGACAGCCAGGTCTATTCCTGCAATCTCGACTGGTACAATTCGCTGCCGGGCGATGTGCAGGACGGCATCGAGTTTGCGTCGGGAATCACCATGCAGCAGAACCTGGCCAAGGTTCCGGCCGCGCGCAACTACGCCATGGCCGAGATGGCCAAGGCCGGCGTCGAGTTCTATTCGCCCAACGCCGAGGAGATGGCGCAGTGGGTCGAGGCCGGCGGCTATCAGCGGCCGGAGTGGGAGACCTACAAGCAAGAGCTTGCCGGCTCGATGGAGCACTTCAACCAGCTCGACGCGGCAGCCGGCACGCAGAGCCGCTTCTACGTCCACGACGCATAACCTTCGCCGCATCTGGCGGCTCTCGTTCAGCCGGAGCCTTCGGGTTCCGGCTGTAGCGACCACCTCCGGCAGAGCACCGGCAGGGGAGCCCTACTCATGACCGAAACCAAGGATAAAGAGAGCTTCTGGCGGCGCCTCGACGCCAATGCGGAGAGATGGTTGCTGCTGGTCTTCTACGCCATGATCGTGGCGACCATCGTGGTCGAGGTCGTGCGCCGCTTCGTGCTGTCCTACTCTTCGATCTGGGGAGAGGAGGTCGCGCGTTACGCCTTCATCTATCTCGCCTGGGTGGGGGCGGCGGCTGCGGTGAAGGACCGTGCGCACATCCGGATCGACGTGCTGCTCTTGATGGTGCCGCAACGGGCCAAGGCGCTGCTCTATCTCTTCGGCGACTTCTGCATGCTGGCCCTTGCCATCGTGGCCATCTACACCTCGATCGAATCGATCATGACCTCTCTGCGCTTCGGCTCGGTCACGCACGGACTGCGCATCTCTCTGGTCTGGTTCCTCGCCGCCGTACCGCTCGGCTTCTCTCTCATGGTTTACCGGCTTCTGCAGTCGATCCGCCGCGACTTCACCGATCTGGTGCGCGGCAGACCGGTCTACGAAGGCGGCAAACTGTTCGACTAAGGGGGGGCTGACAGATGCTCTGGCAACAACTGCAAGAACAGTCGGTCGTCCTCGGCTGGGATTTCTACGGACCCGTCATTCTGATCGTGGCCCTGATCGCGCTTGCCGTTCCGGTCTGGGCGGCGCTGGGCATCGGTGCCATGGCGATGCTGCTGATCACCGACGTGCTGCCGATCGGCCTGCTGGGCGAATCGCTCTTCGACGGCATCGATCACTTCGCGCTGATCGCCGTGCCGCTGTTCATCCTGACCGGCGACGTGCTGGTGCGAACAGGCTTATCCGGAAAGCTTCTGGATGTGGCCGATGCCACGACGGGCGGCGTGCGCGCGGGGCTCGGTACCTCCACGGTTCTGGGTTGCGGCTTCTTCGCCTGCATCTCGGGCTCGGACGCTGCCGGCGCTGCCGCGGTCGGGCGCATGACCATCCACAAGCTTGTCGACAAGGGCTATCCGCGCCCCTACGCCTGCGCCCTGGTGGCGGCCGGCGCCTGTACCGGCATTCTGATCCCGCCCTCGATCGCCTACATCATCATCGGTCTGATCCTGGGCATCTCGGCCTCGACACTCTTTTTGGCGGCCGCCATTCCCGGCGTCCTGATCATGGTCTCGATCATGGTGACCAACGTCATCATGAACCGGATCCACGCCTACGAGGGCGAAAAGGTCGGCTTTTCCTTCACCCGCTGGCGCACGGCGGTCTGGGACGGGCGTTATGCCCTGCTGGTGCCGATCATCATCCTGGGCGGCATCTACAGCGGCATCTTCACGCCGACCGAGGCGGCCGCAGTGGCCGTGGCCACCACCATCATCATCGGCCTGCTGCAGGGCAGCCTCACGCTCGCCGACTTCCCGAAGATGCTGGTCAGCTCGGCCAAGGTGAACGGCGTGATCCTGCCGATCATCGCGCTCTCGCTGCCTCTGGCGCAGACCCTGGCAGCCCTTCAGGTGCCGCAGGGCTTCGTCTTCGCGGTGACATCGCTGACCGACGACCCAGTCCTGATCATCCTCTTGATGATCGGCATTCTGATTGCCGCCGGCTGCGTCATGGAGACGACGCCCAACATCGTCATCATGGCCCCCATCCTGTTGCCGCTGGCACAAGAGATCGGCATGAACGACATCCAGTTCTGCGTCTTGATGATCACCACCCTGGGCGTCGGTTTCATCACGCCACCATTGG
Organism: Kiloniellales bacterium; assembly: GCA_040219175.1. Classification (GTDB taxonomy): domain Bacteria; phylum Pseudomonadota; class Alphaproteobacteria; order Kiloniellales; family JACOMY01; genus JACOMY01. Next base: position 23,434 of record JAVJSY010000028.1, on the reverse strand, counting down.
GGCTCAACCTCTTCGTGGTCTCGGGCATCACCGGGGAATCGGTGCTGAAGATCGCCTGGCATGCCGTCCCCTATGTGCTGACCATGCTCGTGGTGGTGCTTTTGATCGCCTATGTACCGATGGTCTCGACCGTCTTCCTGCCACCCATCTACTGACCCTTGGGAGTTTCTTGAATTGCTCCGTTCGATCGCAAATCGCGGATCTAGACATGCCGCTTGAGCGCTTTGAGCTCACCGGCCGGGTGGCCTGCGTGACCGGTGCCAGTTCCGGGATCGGGCAAGCCATGGCCAGTGCGCTGGCCGAGGCCGGTGCTGCTGTGGTCGGTCTGGCGCGGCGGCAAGAGCGTCTGGCGGACTGGTGCCAGAGGCTGCAGGCAGCCGGACGGCAAGCAGCAGGCTGTAGCGCCGACCTCACGGATGGGGCCGACTTTTCGGCACTGGCCAAGCAGGTCGCCGCGCCCTTCGGGCCGCCGGACATTCTGGTGAACGCAGCCGGGCTCAACCCGCGCCTGGCCGCCGATGACCTGACGCCCGAGGCCTGGCAGCAAAGCCTGAGCATCAACCTGACCGCCCCCTTCTTTCTGGCGCAGGCCCTGGTGCCGGCGATGCAGGCGAAGGGCTGGGGGCGGATCGTCAACATCGCTTCGCTACAGTCGGTACGCGCCTTCCCGAACGGCTTGGCCTATGGTGCTGCCAAGGGCGGCGTTGCGCAGATGACGCGGGCCATGGCGGAGGCCTGGTCGCGCCAAGGCATCACCTGCAACGCCATCGCGCCCGGCTTCTTCCCGACAGAGTTGACCGCGTCCGTCTTCGCCGACGAAGGCCTGGCCCGGCACCATGCCGAACAGACCTGCGTCGGCCGCAACGGCCGGCTGGAGGACCTGATGGGTCCCTTGATTTTCCTTGCCTCCCCGGCCGGTGACTACGTGACCGGGCAGGTGCTCTTTGTCGACGGCGGCTACACCGCAAAATGAGGCTTCCATGAAAGCTCTGGTCTACACGGCAACCAAGGAAACCACCTTTCGCGAGGAGGCGGAGCCCGTGCTTGGCGAAAGCGATGCACTGCTGGCCGTCGAGGCCGTGGGCATCTGTGGGTCCGACATGCACGCCTGGCATGGCCACGATCCGCGCCGCGTGCCGCCGCTGATCCTGGGTCACGAGGCCAGCGGGCGGGTGCTCGAAGGCCCGCTAAAAGGGCAGCGCGTCGTGGTTAATCCACTGATCTCTTGTGGCATTTGTCAGGACTGCCGCAGCGGGCGCGCCAATCTTTGCCCGGACCGCGAGCTGGTCGGCATGCGCATCCCCGGTGCCTTCGCCGAACGTTTGGCTCTTCCCGCGGCAAACCTGATCCCGGTGCCAGAGGGAATGCCTGCCGCGGCCGCCGCGCTGACCGAGCCCTGCGCCACGGCCTGGCACGCACTCGCGCTGGCCGCACGCGCCGCCTGGCGCCCCTTGCCGGAGAGCCGCGCCCTGGTCATCGGCGGTGGCTCGGTGGGCCTCTTGGGCGGACTGATTCTTAAGGCCTGGGGTGCGGCAGAGGTGCAACTGGCGGAGACCAATGCGCTGCGCCGGCAGACCGCGGCGCATGCCGGGCTGGCCGCCTTTGATCCGATCCGTCAGCCGGCCGAGGCCGGCAGCTTCGATCTGGTCATGGATGCCGTCGGCGCGACCGCCACCCGTGCCGCCGCGATCGCCGCGACCCGTCAGGGCGGGGTGATCGCCCATGTCGGGCTGCAGGACTGGGCCGGTGACTTTGACGCACGCCGCCTGACCCTGGCGGAAATTACCTTTCTGGGCGTCTATACCTATACCGACGCCGATCTTCGTGCCTCCTTGGCCGCGCTGAACGATGGGCGCTTGGGCGCACTGGACTGGGTGGAGGAGCGGCCCTTGGCCGAAGGCGGGCAGGCCTTCCTGGATCTCGATCGCGGCGCGACACCGGCGGCGAAGATCGTCCTTCGGCCCTAGCCGGCCGCCGGAAGCGGGAAAGAGACGCTACGATTTTCCAGCAGTGGGGTGCAAAGACGGCGCCACTCTGCTTTTGTGACACCGGCGGATTGGCTGCCGGAACCGACCGACCCGCTCTGGCGGGAGGCCCAACTCAAAAGAGAAGGAAGAACGACCTTGAGGAAGGAGCTATGAGCGGACCCGATTATCTGGTGCACGACGCGGCGGATACCGTCGGCGTCGTCGTCGTCGAGGGCGTCAAGAAGAACGCCTCGCTCACCGGCCTGGTGATGGAGACCGGCAAGACCGTTACGATGACGGCGCTGGCCGATATTCCGCTGGGCCACAAGATCGCGCTGACCGACCTCTCGGTCGGCGACACGGTCCTGAAGTACGGGCACGACATCGGCAAGATCGTGGCCGCCGCCAAACCCGGCGATCACATCCACGTCCACAACATGAAAACCAAGAGGTGGTAAAGATGACGGCCCTAGCCGACCGCGAATTCTTTGGCTATCGGCGCGAAAACGGTCGCGTCGGTGTCCGCAATCACGTCGCCATTCTGCCGCTTGACGACCTCTCCAATGCGGCTTGCGAGAAGGTGGCGAACAACATCGACGGCTGTCTGGCGCTGCCGCACCACTATGGTCGCCTGCAGTTCGGCGCTGACCTGGATCTGCACTTCCGCACCCTGATCGGCACCGGCAAGAACCCCAACGTGGCTGCCTGCATCGTCATCGGTATCGAGCCCGCCTGGACCCAGCGGGTCGTCGACGGCATCGCCGCCACCGGCAAGCGCGTCGCCGGCTTCGCCATCGAAGGTCACGGCGAGATCAAGATCGTCGCCGATGCGTCGCGCAAGGCGCAGGAGTATGCGCAGTGGGCCTCGGAGCTGCAGCGAGAGCCCTGCAAGGTCTCCGACCTCTGGGTCTCGACCAAGTGCGGCGAGTCGGACACCACCTCGGGCCTGGGCTCCTGCCCGACCGTCGGCAATCTGATCGACAAGATCGACCCGCTGGGCGCCACCACCTGCTTCGGCGAGACCTCCGAGTTGACCGGCGCCGAAGAGGTCTGCGCACGCCGCGCGGTCTCCGAGGAGATCAGCCAGAAGTTCATGAAGACCTGGCAGGCCTACATGGACGAGGTGATCGAGCCGCATAAGACCTCCGACCTTTCGGACTCGCAGCCGACCAAGGGCAACATCGCCGGTGGCCTCACGACCATCGAAGAGAAGGCCTTCGGCAACCTGCAGAAGATCGGCAAGAAAACCAGCTTCATCGACGTGCTGGAGCCGGCCGAGGAACCCGCACAAGGAGCCGGTCTCTACTTCATGGACACCTCCTCTGCCGCTGCAGAGTGCGTGACCCTGCAGGCCGCCGCCGGCTTCGTCGTGCACCTCTTCCCGACCGGGCAGGGCAACATCATCGGCAACCCGATCGAGCCGGTGATCAAGCTGACGGCCAACCCACGCACCGCGCGTGAGATGCCGGAGCACATCGATCTGGACTGCTCGGGCATCCTGGCCGGGACCATGACCATGGACCAGGCCGGCGACGCGCTGATCGACATCATGATCCGCACCTGCAATGGCCGCCTGACCGCGGCGGAGTCGCTGAAGCACCGCGAGTTCGTGATGACGAAGCTCTACCGCAGCGCTTAAGTCCACTGTGCGGCGAGCGCGTCTCACCGCAACGCCAGATCGGCGTCTCTAAACCGGCGTCTCTAAACCGGCGTTTCCAGATTGGGAGCGATGGTGTACCCAAAGAGGGCCGCTTCGGATATCGGAGCGACCCTCTTTTGCGTAGGGAGTTCGGATCTATGGGCAAGCAAGCGCCACTCCAGCTGCGGCTGGCCTCGAAAAAGCGCGAACGGCCGATCGCTTTCCAAGCGCAGCGCCTGTTCATCGCCGGCTGGACGGCGCGAGACAAGGCGGCCATGCAGGCGCATATCGACGAACTGGCGGCGCTCGGCGTGACACCGCCGAGCAAAACACCGCTCTTCTACCGCGTCGCCGCGTCGCGCCTCACCACAGCCGAGACGATCCAGGTCAGCGGCACCGCGTCCAGCGGCGAAGCCGAGGTCGTCTTGGCCAACATCAACGGCACGCTATGGGTCGGCGTCGGCTCCGATCACACCGACCGCGAGGTCGAGACTTACAACATCACGGTCTCCAAGCAGATGTGCGACAAGCCAATGGCCGCTACGCTTTGGCCCTTGGCCGAGGTGGAAGCGCATTGGGACAGCCTTGAGCTACGCTCCTACGCAGAGATCGACGGGCACCGGGTGCTGTATCAAGAGGGCAGCCTGAGCGCCATGCTGCCGCCCGAAGACCTGCTCGCGCGCCTCAAAGAGGAGGAGCCCAAGGGACTGCAGCCAGGCGATATGATGATGGGCGGCACCTTGCCGGCACTGGGCGGCGTGCGCGCGGCCAGCCGCTTTGCATTCGTCTTGAACGACCCCGTCATGGATCGCGGTATCGGCTGGGACTATGCGGTCGAGACCCTGCCCGTGGTCGGCTAGCCCGGAAAGCGCGTGCGCCGAAGAGCGGTCGCACTCACTGCCAGGGCGCATGCCCCCGTTGAAAATCGTTGCCGGCACGGTCTTGGCCGCGGAGCAGCCAGATCGGTCGATCGGCGAAATCGAGGGCTGCCGTGTTAGAGCCTGTGGCGACAGACTGGCTACGATCGTAGAGGCTTGTCGCCGGCATGTAGCGCAAGGTGAGGCCGGCGCGCCGACGCGGTGAGGTGTTGGGTTCCGAGCCGTGCACGAGAAAGGCGTCGTGCAGGGAGACCTGGCCTGCCTCCAGTTCGATCGCGCGCGCCTTGTCGGTATCGAAGCTGCCTTCGACCAGTCCGGTGTTGAGCACCAGGCCCTCCCGGTCGCTGGTCTCGTGCGGAAGGAAGCCCTCCCGGTGCGAGCCGGGGATGACCCGCATGCAGCCGTTTTCCCGGTCGGCCCGGTCGAGCGCCACCCAGAGCGTCACCGTCGCCATTGGCCTCAGCGGCCAGTAGACCCCATCCTGATGCCAGGGCACCGCCCGCCCGTCGCCGCCGGGCTTGCTGAAGAGCGCGCCCGCCCAGAGCACGATGTCCGAACCAATCAGACTCTCGACGAGATCCAAAATCGCCGTCTGACGGGCGAAGGTGAGAAAGCGTCTCGCCAAAGTGCGGTGCTCTGCCTGTTGGCTCAAAGGCACATGCGGCATCGGTATGAACTCGGGCCGGATGTCCGATCTGACGGCTATCAAGTCCGCAGCTGCCTGTCGCAGGTCTTCGAGCGCCTCATCGGCAAGCCGGAAAGTCGGCGTCAACTGACCGTCGCGCTCATAGGCTGAGGTTTCTTCAGCCGACAATCCACCCTTCTGCATCGCTTGTCCCTCCCTCACCGTGCCGGCGGCAAACCCGAGCAAACGGCTGCATGCGGTTTAACCCAGGCATAGGATGAAAGATTCTAGTGAGTGGGCAGGTGCCTGGTCAACGCGCCTGCCGGACCTTGGGTATGTTGCGGGAGGGCAGTCTATCCCTTGGCCTGGCTTCCGGTCAGCAGCCCCGAGGCAACATTGATGTACTTGCGCCCGGCCTCCTGCGCTTCGCCAACGGCCTCGCGCAAGCCAAGACGTCCGCGCACGCTTGCCAGCTTGACCAGCATCGGCAGGTTGACGCCGGCAATCACCTCGACTTCGGCGTGATCCATGATGGAGATCGCCAGATTGGACGGCGTACCGCCAAACATGTCGGTCAAGAGCACGGTACCGTCACCGTCATCGACGGCGCGAACCTGCTCCAGGATCTCTGCGCGCCTGGCCTCCATGTCGTCGTCGGGACCGATGCAAATGCCGACCACGCGCTCTTGCGGCCCGACGATATGCTCAAGCGCCAGCAGAAACTCCGCTGCCAGCCGTCCGTGGGTCACCAACACGATGCCGATCATTGCGTCCCATCCTTGATTGGCGGCAAACCCTGCCTGTGTCGGATGCAATGCACAACTACAAATTCCTGCGATCACCTGACCGCCGCCGCGGCACTCTGGCCTGCAACCTTCAGGCCCACTCAGCCGTCTCGATCGCTGTCGCGGTGCGCAATCACCACCTGACGCTTCTCATCCGTCAGCCAGCGGGCCAAGCGCTCGGCGACGAAGACCGAACGATGTCGCCCACCGGTACAGCCGACACCAAAGGTGAGATAGGCCTTCCCCTCGGCTTCGTAAAGCGGCAGCAAAGGCCCCAACCAGGCGGTCAGCCCATCGAAGAAGGGCGCGAAAGCAGGGTCCTCGGCAACATAGGCGGCAACAGCGGGATCGCGGCCGGTCTTCGCCCGCAACTCTGCTTGATAGTGCGGATTGCGCAGGAAGCGCACATCGAGAACCAGATCCGCCTCCATCGGCAGGCCGTGCCGATAGGCGAAGGAGGTGACGAAGACGACCAGACCATTGCCCGCGGAACGAGGCAGCGTGAGATGCCCGCCCAACAAGCGGCGAAAATCGGCCGGGCGCAGGGCGGAGGTATCGATCACCAGGTCCGCACGGCTTACGATCGGAGCGATCAGCCGGCGTTCGGTCTCGATGCCGCGCGCGACCGGACGATCCACTGCCAGCGGGTGACGCCGCCGCGTCTCGCTGAAACGCCTGAGCAGCACCTCATCGACACAATCCAGGAAGATGAGCCGTAGCGCCAGACCGGGCGTGGCCCGCAAGGCCTCGCTGACCTCCAGGAAGCGGGCAATGGAGAAGTCCCGGGTTCTGAGATCGACTCCCAGCGCCAGCGGCTTATCGCCGGCGCCGACGAAAAGCGAGGGGATCAGCGCCAGCGGCAGATTATCGATCACCTCATATCCCAGATCTTCGGCCGTATCGAGCGCCAGCGAGCGGCCGGCGCCGGCCATCCCGGTCACCAGCAGTACCGGCCGGCCTTCCACGTCGCCCGCCCGTGCCGCCTCTGCCTTGGAGGTACGATCCAACGCCAAACGAATGCGGGCGGTCGCCGACGCTGCCTGGGGATCCAAAGCGATCAGCGGCACCGAGACACCGAGCATATCCACGGTCTCTTCCTCGGGCAGGCGTTCGATGCCGTCGGCGGCCTGCAGATCGACCACCAGGGCGACGTTCGCAGAGACCAGGGCCGCCTGACCGACGATCCCCATGCCCCTGACTTCCATCTGTCCGCTCAGCACGGCCGGCGCGCTGGCACTGAGGCGTCCCGCCTCTGCAGTCAGGCGCGTCTGGTCGTCGGCCACAAGCAGGCCACCTGCATCGATCAAGCGCAGTGCCAGATCCGACTTGCCGGCACCTGACGGGCCGCGCAGCAAGACCCCCCGCCCGAAGAGCGAGATGCAGGTCGCATGCACCAACTCGCTTTGGCTCATTGCACCCATAGCCTTACCGTTCGACACCCCTTGCCGTTGGTGTGGTCCGATGATGGCAGCACCGTCGCGCCGCCACCGGAAAGCATTCTCCTGCGCAGTTTACATGACTGAACGGACCGTCGGCGCAAGCTTTCATCCAAGATTAGATTGGGATGCGAACTCGGCCCCGTCCAGTGCCCCCGCCCCCGTGCCCCCGACGTGTGCCCCCGACGCGTGCCCCCGACGCGTGCAGCGACGCGTACAGCGAAGACGAATGTCTAACTGCCACCGGCAGCCGGCAGTCGGATGACGAACACGGCCCCGGCGATCCTGCCGTCGCGGCCGACCTTGTTCTCCGCCCAGATCTGGCCGTGGTGGGCTTCGACAATCTGCTTGGAGATCGAGAGGCCCAGGCCGGAGTGGGTGCCGAATTTTTCGCCCTCGGGCCGCTCTGTGTAAAAGCGCGAGAAAATCTCGTCCAGCTTGTCGGGCTGGATGCCCGGCCCCTGATCTTCGATCCGCGCCTCGACACTGTCGCCGTCTCGGCGCAAGGAGAGCAGGATGGTGGCACCGGGCGGTGAAAAGCTGCTGGCATTGGCGATGAGGTTGCGGAAGACCTGGCCCAGGCGTCCCTCCAGGCCGGTCACCAGAAAGCGGTCGCTGCGATTGGGCAAGCGAATCCGGTAGGTTAGGCCCTCGCCGCCGCGCGACAGCTTCTGCAGCTCCACCAAGGCCTTGAGCAACTCGTGCAGGTCTACCGTCTCGCTGTCGGCACGGGCCATCTCCGCATCGACGCGCGAGGCCTCGGAGATATCGGTGATCAGCCGATCCAGGCGCCCGACGTCGTCCAGTATGATCTGCAAGAGCTGATCGCGCCGCTCGGGATCGGAAACGCGCGAGACCGTCTCCACCGCGCTCTTCAACGAGGTCAGCGGATTCTTGATCTCGTGGCTCACATCGGCGGCAAAGCCCTCGATCGCATCCAGGCGCGTCCAAAGAGCGTCGGTCATGGAGGTGAGCGCACGACCCAGCTCGCCGATCTCGTCGCGACGGTTGGTGTAGTCCGGCAGGGGAATCTTCTTGCCCTTGCCGCTCTTTACCCGATCTGCTGCGCGGGCCAGGTTGCGGATCGGCCTGGCGATGGTCGCGGCGAGATAGAGCGACAGCAGCACCGTGATGGTGGTGGCAAGAGCGAAGACGATTAGTACGTCGCCGCGGCGATCGTCGACCGATGCCGTTATACTGGCCCCGTCGCGGCTGAGCAGCAGCGCGCCAAGCACCTGGCGATAGCGCTGGACCGGGACCGCCATGGTCAAGATCAATTCGCCGCGCGGGCCGCGCCGGGCCTCGCCTGCTGCCTCGCCGCCTAAGGCCGACTCCACCTCGGCGTAGTCGGACGCCATGCGGGTGACACCTTCCTCGTAGGCCGGCAGTTCGGCTGCCGGCAACCAGTCGAAAAGGCGATCGAGATAGGCCAGAATGCCGCCGGCCGCGTCGTCTCCCGCGCTGGGTTTCAAGGGACGGATGGTGATGACACCCTGCGGCCCCGGAAGCTGATAGGAATCGACCATCAAGGCGCCGCGACGATCGAGCGGACCATAGAGCCTTGCGCGCAGACCGGCCTCGCTCAACAAGAGCCGCAGCTGGTGGCGGGTAAGCTCGGGCACCAGACGCTCGCGCCCGCTGCGGTCGGCCAGCACCGAGGTTGCCCCCAGGGCCAAGGCAAAGACGCGCCCTTGCGTCTCCAGCGCCGAGAGTTCGGCTTGGATCAGGCTTTCACGATACTGGCTAAGGTGCAGCAGTCCCAGAATCGGGATCGAGAGTGCAATCAGGTTCAGCGTGAGAATCCGCCGGAGCATCGGCGAGCGCCAGAAGCGCCACCCCTCGGTCCGTTGGGACACCTGGCGCGCCCGCTCCCCCTCTCGCCGCCCCCGCTCCGACGCGGCGCCATCCGGCCCGGCTTGCGGGCCCGCCTTCTCGTCAGCTGCGTCGGCGTAGAGCCCGTCTTGGGTTGAGGTCGACATCGTGCAAAGGCGCCAGCACCCGCCGATCAGGCATCCTTGTACCGATAGCCCACACCATAGAGCGTCTCGATCTGATTGAAGTCGTCGTCCATGGCCTTGAACTTCTTGCGCAAGCGCTTGATGTGGCTGTCGATGGTGCGATCGTCGACGTAGATATGCTCGCCATAAGCGGCATCCATCAACTGGTCGCGGTTCTTCACATGCCCCGGACGGCTGGCCAGCGCCTTCAGGATCAGGAACTCGGTCACGGTTAGCTGCACCGATGCGGCCTTCCAGGTGCAGAGGTGACGCTCGCTGTCCAGGATCAGATCACCGCGCACCATGGCCGCTTCGCTGTGGCCCTCGCCCTCGACGGCCACCTGACCGCGGCGCAGCAGCGCGCGAATGCGTTCGATCAGCAAACGCTGCGAGAAGGGTTTCTTGATGTAGTCGTCCGCGCCCATGCGCAGTCCGAGCACCTCGTCGATCTCGTCATCCTTGGAGGTCAGGAAGATGACCGGGAGGCTGGAGTTCTCACGAATCCGGCGCAGCAGTTCCATCCCGTCCATGCGCGGCATCTTGATGTCGAGCACGGCGAGGTCGACCGGCGCTGCCTGCAGCGCACGCAGGGCCTCGGTTCCGTCGGTATAGCTCTTTACCTTGAAGCCCTCGGACTCCAAGGCAATGGTGACCGATGTTAGGATGTTCTTGTCGTCGTCGACCAAGGCTATGGTGTTCTGCATTGTCATTTCACCTGCGAGTCTAAAGCTGTCCCCAATCTCGTGCGGCAAAGCCGACAGCGCAAGCGCCCCCCACATCTTTGGCGAAGAACGCTTCACAGCCATTGCCAGTCGGCATCAGGCTTACCACTCTCATGTCTCAAGGGTAACCTACACCGCCCCGCACTCAGATACCGCACAAATAGGCGCCCCGGATAGGGTGAAGTCTTGGAGGAATTTGGTCATGTCTAAGGCAAATGAACCCGAGGACATGCTGGCCGAAGCTGCCGACCTGGTAACGCGCTGCCGTCGCGGCAGCCTGGCGACCCGCCTGGCGCGCGAGGATCAGGCAGCCGCCCCGGGCTTTCCCTATATCTCGCTGGTGCTCCTGGCAGCGGACGAGGCCGGCCAGCCCTTCCTCCTGCTCTCCGACCTTTCCGAACATGCCCAGAACCTGCAACGCGATCCCGATCTCGCTCTCCTTCTGGACGAGACGGCCGACAAGGAAGAGCCGTTGGCGCACGCCAGGCTCGCGCTGATGGGCAAAGCCCGACAGGAAAGCAACCCGGAGAAGAGCAAGGCCCTAAAGGCCGCCTTCATCGCCGCCCACCCCAGGGCCAAGCTCTGGGCCTCCTTCGCGGACTTCAAGCCCTACCGCATCGACTGGATCGCCGCCCATTTCGTCGCAGGCTTTGGACGCATCGCCTGGTTGGACTCGAAAGAGTTAATGGGGCTGGTTCGATCGTCAGCACACCAGGGGTAGCATGGTATCGCTATCAACAGTGCTGGCTTGCGCAAATACAGTGACACGCTGCAAAAGTCTTCGCTAAAACCCTTCGACCAGCCCAGTGGAAGGCCCGGCAGTTGTTCGGGGTTGGGCGGGTTCCGTGTCGAGAGATGGCAGGGGGTATGCTGCTAAGTTTCGGCATGGTTGGTACCAAGTGAGGAGAAGACACACGTGAGCGATCAAGGACCGACCGTTAGCCGCCATGGATTGGCCGAGCAAGGCATCAAGACTCAGGGAACGGCTTATTGGAATCTCTCGGCGCCAGTGCTCTACGAGCACACGATCCGACGCGGGGATGGCAGCCTCGGCGACGGCGGTGCGCTCGTGGTGCGGACCGGCCATCACACGGGTCGCTCGCCAAACGACAAGTTTATTGTGAAGGAACCCAGCAGCGCTGACGACATCTGGTGGGGCAAGGTCAATGTCGCCACCACGCCGGAGGCCTTCGAGCGCCTGCACGGCAAGGTCGTCGCCTATCTGCAAGCGCGCGATCTCTTCGTCCAGGACCTCTACGCCGGCGCGATGGAAAGCCATCGCCTGCCGATCCGCGTGATCAGCGAGAGCCCCTGGCATGCGCTTTTTGCCCGCAACATGTTCATCCGCCCTCCGGCCTCGGCATTGGGCGGTTTCGAGCCGGCCTTCACCGTGCTGCATGCCCCCTATCTGGAGGCCGATCCGGAGCGCGACGGCACCAATAGCGAATCCTTCGTCCTGCTGGACTTCTCGCGCCGTTTGGTGGTGATCGGCGGTACCATCTATGCCGGTGAGATCAAGAAGTCCGTCTTCTCCATCCTGAACTACCTGCTGCCGGCCAAGAACGTGCTGCCGATGCACTGTTCGGCCAACATAGGACCGGAGGGCGACACCTCGATCTTCTTCGGCCTGTCCGGCACCGGCAAGACCACGCTCTCGGCCGATGCCAGCCGCACCTTGATCGGCGACGACGAGCACGGCTGGGCCAAGGAAGGCGTCTTCAACTTCGAGGGCGGCTGCTATGCCAAGGTGATTCGCCTGTCGGAACAGGCAGAGCCGGAAATCTTCGCCACCACCAAGCGTTTCGGCACGATCCTAGAGAACGTGGTCTTCGACGAAGGCACACGCTTCCTCGATCTGGACGACGCCCGCTTCACCGAGAACACCCGCGCCAGCTATCCCCTGGACTTCATCCCCAATGCCAGCGAGAGCGGCATCGGCGGACAGCCGCGCAACATCGTGATGCTCACCGCGGACGCTTTCGGTGTGCTGCCGCCGATCTCCCGTCTCTCGCCGGAGCAAGCCATGTACCACTTCCTCTCGGGCTATACGGCGCGCGTCGCCGGGACCGAGAAGGGTATGGGCAAGGAGCCGACGGCCACCTTCTCGACCTGCTTCGGTGCCCCCTTCATGCCGCGCCATCCCTCGGTCTATGCCAAGATGCTTGGCGAGAAGATGGCCCAGACCGGCGCCAGCTGCTGGCTGGTCAACACCGGCTGGTCCGGTGGCGCCTACGGCGTCGGCCACCGCATGGAGATCGCGCACACCCGCGCCATGGTGCGCGCGGCGCTGAGCGGCCGTCTGAGCGATGTGCCGACCTTACAGCATCCGCAGTTCGGTTTGGCCGTGCCCGAGGCTTGCCCGGAAGTGCCCGAGGGCGTCTTGAACCCGCGCACCACCTGGCAGGACAAGACGGCCTATGACCAGACCGCCCGAGATCTCACCAAGCGTTTCGAGACCAACTTCAAGCAGTTCGAAGCCTATGTCGGCGACGACGTAAAGGCCGCCGGCATCTATCACAGCTAGAGTGAGCCAGCCTCGCTGGCCCATTGCCCTTTGCTCCTCTTGAGCAGTCGGCACCGGCCCGCGCCCCCTCCCGGCCACCCAATCAGGATACTTTCGTGGGTGGCCGGGAGGGGGCGCGGGCCGGCACCGTAGCGCTGCGGCTAACGCAGCGCGGCGTGACAAGAATCCCCCCTAGCTCTCTTTGCGGAGGTAGACCTCCACGGAGTCCTGCCAGTCGCCGCAAGGCTTGGCCGTGCCGCTGGCCTGCCAGGTGTTCGAATTGGGCACGCGCCGGAAGCGGTGTGTGCCTTTGCGCTCGCAATGCACCGGGTTATCGAACTGATAGAGGTGGTATTCGATGGTCCCCTGCAGGGTGAAGCCTTTGTCGTCGATGCGGGTGACAAACCCGCTGATGGAGAGCGTGTCCTTGGCCGCCTTGCCCTCGCCGGTCTGACTGCCGGTCAGGTAGTAGAGGCCCAGGTCTTCGAAGACGATCAGCTCGCCCCAGGGCTGCTTGCCGATCCATTCCAGGATGACGCCATGGCTGCCGACCAGCTGCAGCGCAGCGGCGGCATCCTGCACATCCGTAGCACCCAGTCCCTGCGGCGAATCTGGAAAGTCCGGCAGCGGCGCCAGCAGCTTGCCATAGATAAAGCCCCGCGTGCCGTCATAGAGGCTGACGGCGTACCAGGTCCGGTCGCGATCGTCTTTCGTCTCGCCGGTGATCAGCACCTGCTTGCCGGCCTTGAAGGTAGCCAAGGGCGCCTGGGCGGTTGAGGGATCGGCGCGAAAGTTGCTGGTGCGCAGCACCATGGCCGGCTCGTAGAGCGGGGTGACCTTGGGCGCGTCGGCGATGGCCACTCCGGGGATCAAAAACAGCACCAGCAGTAGCAAGAGAGGCATAGGCCGGATCTCCTCGGCGTTTCGGGGAGCACCAGTGTCGCGCAGTTGGCCACGGGCGCCAAGAGGGCAGGCAAGGCTTCCGCGGGTCGCAAAGCGCAATAGGCTGTTAAAGAATGGCACGATCAAGGAAGGATCACCCGCTTGAGCTTCTTTCCCTCGGTGCCGGCAGACGACGATCTGCTCGGTCTCTGGCAGCGGCATGATCGCGGCCTATGTCTCGGCGCTGAATGGCTGTCGCTTCTGCTTTGCCGCCCACCGCGCCCACGCAGAGGCCTGGCACATCGATCCGGCGGTCTTCGGCGACATGACTATAGACCGCGCCCACAAGAGCCTGAGACCGGCCCTGGAGCCCGTTCTAGCCTATGTCGAGACCTGGCACTCGACCCGCACAAGGTCTCTGCCGCACAGGCTGAGGCGATCTATGCCGCCGGCTTCGACGAGGCGGCGCTCTACGATGTGATCAATGTGGCGGCCCTCTATGCCTTCATGAACCGCATGGTCGAAGGCAGCGGGATCAAACGGCCCAGCTCTGCCAGGCAGCCAAGGTCGGAGGTCAAGCGAAAGATCCGCTACTCCGACATCTGGGCAGCGATCGCCCGCCAAAAGGATGGAGAGTGAAAGAGTTGGTGCGGCTGAGTGGACTCGAACCACCACGGATTGCTCCACAGGTACCTGAAACCTGCGCGTCTACCAATTCCGCCACAGCCGCACGCTGTGCTCTTCAAGGCCCCGGTCTAACGAAGACAAGGGCTCCTGCTGACGATGCCACTGGACAGGATGATGGTGCGGCTGAGAGGAATTGAACCTCCACGGGATTGCTCCCACAGCGCCCTCAACGCTGCGCGTCTACCAGTTCCGCCACAGCCGCCGATCATCGCCAGAGCGTCGCTTCTCCCGCCGGCTCACCGCCGCCGTTCGAAGCGTCACAGGGGCGCCCTTATAGCGAGCGGTCAGGGAGAGTGCAAAGGGTATTTTGCATAGCCTGGATATGTCACCAGGATAGGGTCGTCATCTAATCTCGCATCGTTTGGGAAGCAGTGCCTGGCTCCGGCTTGCTTTGCCCGGGTTATCCCGCAAGTGCGCGCCTGATTCGGCGCTGCGGGCCTCGAGACACGGCACATGACCTGCCCTGCTTCTTCGTGTGTCACCCGGACCCGGGTCACCCGAAGAGCTTTGGCTTGCTGTCGCGCAGAACGTTCTTCTGCACCTTGCCCATGGCGTTGCGCGGCAGTTCCTCCAGGAAAAAGATCCGCTTGGGCTGTTTGAATTTGGCAAGTTCCCCCGCAAGGGCGGCAAGGATGTTTGCCTCCTGCAAGCTACTGCCCTGCTTCGGCACGATGAAGGCGACCACGCCCTCGCCGAAGTCGGGATGCGGTAGGCCGACTACTGCCGACTCCAGCACGCCCGGCAGGGCGTCCAGGGCCTCCTCCACCTCCTTGGGATAGACATTGAAGCCGCCCGAGATGATCAGATCCTTGGCTCTGCCGACGATGACGACATAGCCGTCTGGATCGCGGTAGGCCAGATCGCCGGTGATGAAGAAGCCGTCCGGCCGAAACTCCTCGCGCGTCTTCTCGGGCAGGCGCCAATAGCCTTTGAAGACGTTGGGCCCCTTCACCTCGATCACCCCGACCTCGCCTTCCGCGACGGCCTGCCCGCTGGCGGGGTCGACGATGCGCAGCTCCACGTCGGGCAGCCGCAGCCCGACCGTGCCGGCCTTGCGTTCGCCCTCCAGCGGGTTGGAGGTGTTCATGTTGGTCTCTGTCATACCGTAGCGTTCGAGGATCCTGTGCCCCGTGCGCGCCTCGAAGGCGACATGTGTCTCGGCCAGCAGGGGCGCGGAGCCGGAGGTGAAAAGCCGCATCTGCCCGCAGATCTCGGCGGTGAAATCGGGCGAGGCCAGCAGGCGGGTGTAGAAAGTCGGCACGCCCATCATGCTGGTCGCCTTGGGCAGCAGACGCAGCACGCTCTCCAGATCGAAGCGCGGCAGAAAGATCATCGAGCCGCCGGCGGCCAGGATCACGTTGGTGGCGACGAAGAGGCCGTGGGTGTGGAAGATCGGCAGGGCGTGCAGCAGGCAGTCGGCCTGGGTGAAGCCCCAGAGATCGGTCAGGGTGCGTGCATTCGACAGCAGGTTCGCTTGCGTCAGCATCGCCCCTTTGGATCGCCCGGTGGTGCCGGAGGTGTAGAGGATCGCAGCCAGATCGTCGGGCGCGCGCGCCGCCGTCTCGATCTCTGCAGGCTGGTTTGCCGCCGCGACCGCAAGGCTGCCACCGCCCTCCTGGTCGAGGGTGAGAAGTGCCGCTCCGACACCTGCCGCGACCGGCGCCAAAGCGGCCTCTGCCTTGGGATCGGCCAGGAAGACGCGCGGCTCGGCGTCGCCTAGAAAGTAGCCGACCTCTGCCGGCGTATAGGCCGTGTTGAGCGGCAGGAAGACCGCGCCCAGGCGCACGCAGGCGAAGTAGACCGCCAGCGCTTCGACCGACTTGGCAACCTGCACCGCGACCCGCTCGCCTGGCACCACGCCCTGTTGTTTCAGCGCATTGGCTATCCGGCCCGAGAGCGCGATGGTCTGGGCATAGGAGAGCCGACTGCCGTCCGGACGCTCGATCAGCAGCCGCGCGTCGTTCTCGTAGGGCCCCAGCAGGCGGTCGTAGAGCGGATTGGACACCGGGTCTTCCTCTTGTTGTCTTCGGCGAACGCCCTAGATGGCCTGGCCCATCATGGCCTCGGGCAGCCAGGTCGCCAGCTCCGGCACCAGGCAGAGAATGACGATGGCCAGGACCATACAGCCGACGAAGGGTGCCGATCCCAAGAGGATCTGCCGCAGCGAGATGTCCGGGGCGATGCCGTTGATGACATAGAGATTGAGGCCGACCGGCGGCGTGATCAAGCCGATCTCCATGTTGATCGTCAACACCACGGCAAACCAATAGGGATCGAAACCGGCCCCGGTGATGATCGGCAGCAGGATCGGCGCCGTCATCAAGATCACCGCGACCGGCGGCAGGAAGAAGCCGGCAACCAGCAAAAACAGATTGATGATGCCCATCAGCACCCAGCGATTCACCTCAAGGGCGGCGATCCATTCGGCCACCGACTGGGTGACGAAGAGCGAGGAGAGGGTGAAGCTGAAGAGCTCGGAAGCGCCGATGATCATCATGATCATCACGCTCTCGCGCAAGGACGAGCGGAAGACGTTCCAGATCGGCCGGGCCTGCCACATCTTGTAGATGACGATGGCCAGCAGCAGGCAGAAGAAGGCACCGGCACCGGCGGCCTCCGAGGGTGTGGCAACGCCGCCGTAGAGCACAAAGAGAATGGCCAGCACGATGAAGAGGAAGGGCAGCACCCGCGGCAAGGCCTGAAAGCGCTCGCGCATGGTGTAGCGCTTGGTCATCTCGCTTAGCGAGTAGCCGCGCCGCCAGCAGTCGAAGAGCGCCCAGGCCATGAAGAGGCCGGTCAGGAGGATACCCGGCAGGATACCCGCCATGAAGAGGCGCCCGATCGAGGTCTCGGTGGCGATGCCGTAGACGATCATGGTGATCGAGGGCGGGATCAGAATGCCGAGCGTGCCGCCCGCGGCGATGGATCCGGCGGCCAGGGACTTGGGATAGCCCCGCTTGGTCATCTCCGGAATGCCCATCTTGCCGATCGCAGCACAGGTGGCGGGCGAGGAGCCGGAAAGCGCAGCGAACAGCGAGCAGGCGCCGATATTGGAGAGCACCAAGGCGCCGGGCACGCGGTTCAGCCAGCGGTCCAGCGCCTCGTAGAGATCGCGACCGGCCGGCGAGGAGGAGACCGCAGCCCCCATCAGAATGAACATGGGGATCGACACCAGGCCGAAGTGCGCCAGCCCGGCGAAGAAGGTCTCGCCGGAGAAGAGCACGGCCGAGAAACCCTCCGTCACCCAGAGCGCGGCCAGCGAGACCATGCCAAGCGCGAAGGCGATCGGCATACCCAGTGCGAGCAGCGCCATGAGGGCGCCAAGGACGATGAGGCCGGCTTCCAAGGGGCTCATGGCGCAGCCTCCTCAAACGGCTCGTCGATCACCAGGCGCATGACCTCCGCCAGGTATTGCAAGAGCAGCAATGCCATGCCGACCGGAAAAGGCAGCAAGGGGATCCAGAGCGGCAGCGCCCAGACCGTCTCTGTGGTCCAGCCGCCCGAGAGGGCCTCCTCGAAGTAGATCCATGCGGAGTAGCCCAGCAGGGCCACGAACAGCATCGAAAGCGCGGCACAGACTATCTGCAGAGCCAGGCGTGCGCGCGCGCCGACATTCTCCTGCAGGAGGTCGACGCTGACGTGGCCGCGCAGCATCAGCACGTAGGGCGAGGCCAGGAAGGTCGCCGCCGTCAAGGCGTAGGTGACGAACTCGGTCTGCCAAATGGTGGAGGCGTTCAGCACATAGCGCAGGACAATCATGTGGCAGACGACCAGGATGCTGGCCGCGAGCAAGGCGATGGCGACTACGCCGCCGATACGCGACAGCATCGAGGCCAGCGCGATGTAGCTGCGCATGGCAGCGCTCCTAGACTGTTCGGGGTGGGGGCAAAGGGCTGCCGACGTCGCTTGCGTCAGCGCGCCGGCAGCATCCTTAGTCCTAGTCGACCGAGAGCGCCTTCTCGATCAGCACCTGGCCGCCGTCGACCCGCTCGGCGAACTCCTTGTAGGAGGTCTCCTGGGCGATGTCGCGCCAGGCCTGCGCCTGCTCGGGCGTCATGGAGACGACCTTGACGCCGGCCTTCTCATAGGCCTCGACCAGCTTCTCGTCCAAACCCTTGGCGGCAGCGAAGAAGTACTCCTCAGCGGCCTCGCCGGCGGCCATCAGGGCCTCCTGCTGCGCCGGCGTCAGGCTCTCGAAGCTCTTCTTCGACATGAGGATCGGCTCGTACATGAACCAGAGCGCATTCTCGCCGGGCTCGGTCAGGCAGCCGGCTTGCTCGTAGATGCGATAGGACACCAGCGAGCCGGAAGAGGTGTTGGCGGAATCCAGCACACCGGTCTGCAGCGCCGTATAGATCTCGGACGACGGCATGGAGGCAATCGAGGCACCGGCACCGGCCAGCATCTTCTCGAAGGCCGCACCGGCCGCGCGCATCACATCGCCCTCAGCCGAGTCCGGCCCCAGGATGCAGGTCTCGTCCTTGGTAACGAAACCGCCGGCCAGCCAGGCATCGGCCAGCACGACAACCCCGGCCTCATTGATGATCGCCTTGATGTCGTTCATGAATTCCGAATCGTTCAGGCGCTTGGCATGCTCGTGGTTCTTCACCAGGCCCGGCATCAGGGTGGTGTCGAATTCGGGATGGCGTCCGGCCGCATAGGCCAAGGGGAAGGCCGAGATGTCCAAGCGGTTCTTGGTCATCGCGCCCCACTGCTCCTTGGGCTTGTAGAGCGACTTGCCGGGATAGACCTGGATGGTCAGGCCGACATCGGCGGCCTCGGCCTCCTTCTTGATCATCTGCACCATCTCGTCGCGGACATCGCCCTTGCCGCCCGGCCATTGGTGCGAGGCTTTCAGGGTCACGTCCTCAGCCCAGGCCGTCGAACTGGCCAGGGCGAACAAGGAGACGGCGATTAGGCTTTTGCGCATTGAGGATACCTCCCGTGGGATTGGATCAAGCTGAGCGTTTGTGTGCTTTTGCAGAGAGCCTGACGCTGCCTGAATGCGATGTCAAGATTCCTGTATACAAGAAGATTCGCCTTGTCTTCAAACGTCAGGGCGCTAGGATTCGCGGCATGAGCAGATCCGCCGATGCCATTGCCGATGCCTTGGAGAACGACATCGTCGCGGGCAAGATCGCACCGGGCGCACGCCTCGACGAAACGGTTCTGAGCGCGCGTTTCGGCGTGTCGCGCACACCGGTCCGCGAGGCCCTGCAACGTCTCACCTCTTCCGGCTTTGCCGAGCAGCGACCGCGGCGCGGGACCTTCGTGCGCAAGGTCAGCCTGCGCGAGATGGTGGAGATGTTCGAGGTGATGGCAGAGCTGGAGGCGCTCTCGGCCCGACTGGCCGCACGGCGTCTCTCGCGCGAGCAGGCAGCCGCCTTGGAGGCGGCGCTGGCGAGCTGCGCCGCGGCCGCGGCGACCGGCGACACCGACGCCTACTACCGCGCCAACGAGGTCTTCCACCAGCTGATCTACAGCGCGTCGGGCAATCGCTTTCTGGCCGAGCAGGCCCGACAGCTGCAGGCCCGCCTGCAGCCCTATCGCCGCCTGCAGCTACGCGCCGGCGATCGCATGCGCCAATCGCTGGCCGAACATCGCGCCATTGTCGCCGCGATTCGTTCCGGCGAGGCTACCCGGGTCGATGCCGAGGTCAGGTCGCATATCATGATCCAGGGCGAGAAGTTCACCGACCTGATGGCCCGGCTGGATGAAGAAGAAACAAGCGGCGCATAAAAACAAACCCCGGACTGCCTGGCAGTCCGGGGCTCGCTTGATCCAGATCGGTTAGACCGAAACTAATCGGACCATTTGATCTGCACGCCTTCGGCCGCCAGCGTCAGCTTGGCGCCGGTCTGCGTGGCCTTCAGGTTCATGATCACGTTGTTCTGGTTCTGCATGTGGGTGCCCGACACGCCGCCACCCAAGGCAGCGCCCGCCTGACCGGCCACATAGTTGCCCGGGAAATCTTCCAGCTTGTCCAAGTGGTAGACCTTGCCCACCGCCGTCACGTTGGAGAGGCCCAGGTCGATCACCGAGAGTCCGCTGACCGAGAACTTGTAGACCTTGCCCTTGTAGGTCAGCTCGCCCTCGCCCCAGGTCACGCCGATACCCAGCGCGATCGAGGTGCTTTCGATCGTCACCGATCCGGAGGGGGCATCCTCGGCCAGCACGGGGCCCGAGAACGCCAGCCCACAGGCTGCCGCAGTGAGGAACCCAAGCGTCGCACGTCTATTCATCGCAATCACTCCCTTTCGAGATTAGGTGCTGCGCCTGCAGCACCGGTCTAGCCAACGACTCTTCCCTTCTGTTGCAGATCCGCGCCGCCACCGCCACCTACAAATCGGCGCAGCCGGCAAAAGACCTACACCGGCTCCACCACGCCCGACTGCAGCAGGAAACTGCGCCATTGGCTCTGAAAACGGCCGATGGCGTTCTCCGCCCGCTGCAAGATATTCTCGAAGCTCTCCTTCTTGCGGCCATCCTTGGTCACGCCGGTCAGGTCGTGGACTCTTTGGGCGACGCGCTGCGCCATCCCCTCTTCCCCCTCCGCAGCGGCCAGCAGAACCGCCGTCATCATCGGCGGAACCTGTACCGCCCCACCGAAGCGCTGCGCCGGTAGCGGCAGCATGTGGCGCGCCAGGGTATCGTCGCGCAGCAGAGAGCGGCCAAGTTCCGTGGTCACCCGAAGCCCCGAAGCCGATGCGGCGGCCGCTGGTCCGGAATCGGCCTTGCGATAGAGCCCAACCAGACCCGTCGCCATGGCCGCGCGCAACAACAAGGGCAAGTTATCGCCGAACTTCTCGGTAGCGGGACTGGCCCCGATCTCGGCAAAGCTAAGGGGTCCTTCGCTCAGAAGCTGCAAGACGGCTGCGGTCGCGTTCTGCCCCTTGGCCAGCTTGGCAACCTCGCCGGTCTGGGGCGGTTGGGTCAGCCCGAAGAGTGCGTCATCGGCAATGCGATGCGTGCGGTAGAGGTTCATCGGCTCGCTCTGGGTAAAGAGGTCGTAGCGAAAGGCCTGTGCCAATGCCACGCAGGCCATCTCCTCCAGCATGACCGGGTCGTCCAACCAGGCCGCACGACTCTTTCGCCCGCGACCGGAAATCCAGGTCGGATAGACCGGATCGCCGCAGAAATGCAGGCCCGCCTGGCGCATCTCCCCCGCCACCTCGATGAAGGAGAGCGGGTACCAATAGGCATTGAAGAACTCGTGGAAGAGATAGGTCTCGTCGTGCTTCGGCCAGCGCTCTACCCGCTGATCGGCGGCGGGATAGCGCTCGAAATAGAGCTGCTTTGTCTCCTGCAGCCGCATGACCTGCGCGATTGCCGCACGGCGCTTTTCGACGGGATCGCCCGGCGCCACCTCGGCCAAACCCATCAAGAGCTTCTGTAGCGGATCCATCGAGGCATAGCCGGCCCGGGTGTTGTAGGAGATCATGGCCAGGCCTTCCGGCCGCAGGCGCGCGCGGATCGCATCGCGCATCTCCAAGCGCACGCCCTCGCTGACCCAGGAATAGACGCCATGCGCGGTCGCCATGTCCAACGGCGGCAGATCCGCCTCGGTCAGGCCGGCAAAGGAGCGCGCCAGGAACTTGAGGTTGGTGAGCCCGGCAGCGTCCGCGCGAGATTGTGCCTCGACCACATGCTCTTCGTTGACGTCGATGCCGAAGAATTCTGCGTGCGGATAGACACTGGCCAGCACCAGAAGCGTCATCCCGCGACCACAGCCGAAGTCGGCGTAGGTGAAAGGCCGCTCCAAATCGGGCGCAGCCACGCCGGACGTCAAGGCCGCGGTTACCAGCTGTCCCGGTGTCTGGCGGGCGTAGAACTTAATCGTATAGGGGGTATCGGTGATATAGCCCTGTGCGTCCGAAGAGTCGCTGCTGTCCTGCACGGATGACTATCCTCGATGCTCGTGACCTTGTTGGACGAAGTCTAGACGATCTTGCTGCAGACGCCTACCGCGCTCTCGCGCTGCAAAAATGCGGCCTCCGCCCCAAGGCATGGGGCGCTGCACACACACCATATGCTACCCAGACAGGCCCCCATGGCGTCAGGCTACTGCATCACTTCTATCGCTGGATTGGGCGGTGCGAGATCTGACCGGTCATGGTCAATGACAAACAATGTTGGGTGATTATACCAACCCGCGTTGAGTGAAACTCATCGGGGGTTGGCAAGCGCAACCGCGCGCCCGCAGCGCAGCGAGGATAAGCCCCGCGTGGCGTCTGAACGCTAAAAGCAGACGCAATGATACCAACCCGCGTTGAGTGAAACTCATCGGGGGTTGGCAAGCGCAACCGCGCGCCCGCAGCGCAGCGAGGATAAGCCCCGCGTGGCGTCTGAACGCTAAAAACAGATGCAATGAGTCTTCATCTCTGCCGTATGGTACTAGACAGCATTGTTGTCGAACGGCGCCGCAGTTCGATGCTACGGCGGCAAAGGCCGAAGCCGACGCCGCATGTCACCCAGCACCGAACCGCCGCAAGTAGCCAGGCCAGGCAAGCGGAGCGCAATGACGTCAGATCAAAACGACCTGACGCCAGAGTCGCCTTCTATGGCTTTGCGTGATAGAGCCAGGTCACGTTTTCAGACACTCCTATCTGAACCCAACCTGCCCTAAAACTGCGCCGCTAGCTTTTCCATGCACGCACTGGCGACGTTGCTATTGGGATCGCTAGAACCCGGCATCGTGGCCCAACCGGCTTTCATGAGCATGTCGCGACGCTGATAGCTGCTCGCGTCCTTCAGCCGGGCGAGCGTTGCCACGACTTGCGGGTCCTTGTTGGACTGCTCGACGCAGATCGGCACCAAGGCGGCAACGACTTCGAGGCGCGCCTGATCCGAGGCCATTTTGTCGGCTGTCCCCCCGGTCACCCATCCGCCCCATGAGAACCCAACGACCGCGAGTACAACGGCGCCGGCCGCAGCACCCACAAGCCCAGGCTTGATCCATTCAGGTAAATTCACGTGAATTCCTCCATTAAGGGGGGGAACTTTTTCCTCCCCTTCCCATAGATTATATGGCATCTCCATAGCGAATATTCAACACCTTATTTAATATTTTTCTTGTTTTATTTGAATCAATTCCACTATTTTTTGATTCAAAGCGCCAGTATTGTTTTTAATAGTCAAACAATAGAATGCGGATATTTTCCATAATGACTGATAAGAGCCCGTCCGGAAACTGCTTATGCCCTGCATCGCAGCCGGAGCCGCGAGTGTTAGGAGCGGTGGCGCCGGCGATGCCGGGCGCATCGTCAAGCCATTGCGACGCGGCAATCGCGGCTCCGGCTGCGACCCGAAGGGC
>JAVJSY010000027.1:0-42326 GCA_040219175.1 Kiloniellales bacterium | reverse complement strand
CGCGGCTCCGGCTGCGACCCGAAGGGCTGTCTTATCAAGGCCTTGGGACAGCCCCCTTGGAACTGGGTCGAGCGTCGCTTACGATGCGCCCGGCATCGCCGCGCGGCGCTCTCCTTGCCCAAAACCTTGATAAGACAGTGCAGGGCACAAGCAGTTTCCGGACGGGCTCTAAGCGATCGCAAAGAGTAAGGTTTGACGATCTAGCCAAGAGCCACCAACAGCGTTCGCGCCGATCCGGAGAGAGAGTTGCCAGCTATAGCTTGCTGGACGCGCCAACGGTCGCTCACATCCGCTTTGGAAGCCGCATAGTTCGGTTCCGACTGATCAACCGGAGAGAAGGGTAACAGTTCGCCACAATGAAAGACGTCTTCGTGAGACCCGAGAGAAGCGGAACCCTCACCGCTTTGCTGGCTCTCCGGGATAAGCAGGTTGATCCGGCGTCAGCACAACGAAAAAGCGCGATGCTGACAGATCGAGCCGATCTGCAGTCATCGCGCTTTTTAAGGAAGAGTTGGCCGGCAGCACGAACCCCGCCGCCAGCCTCCCTTTGGACCAACCCGAACCTCAAGTCCGGGTGGAGAGCGCAATGACGATGGATCGGAGCGATCTATCGCCTGTTTTGCGCCCTACCTTCTTGAAAAACAGAGCAGAGTCTCGCCCCCGAATGTCCTCATCCGGGGGCGATCTGTTCTAGTGAGCCAGGACCGCCAGCAGCAGCAGAGCCACGATGTTGGTGATCTTGATCATCGGATTCACGGCCGGACCGGCAGTGTCCTTGTAGGGATCGCCGACGGTGTCGCCGGTGACGGCCGCCTTGTGGGCCTCGGAGCCCTTGCCGCCGTGATTGCCTTCTTCGATGTACTTCTTGGCGTTATCCCAGCAACCGCCGCCGGCGGTCATCGAGATGGCGACGAAAAGGCCGGTGACGATCACGCCCAGCAGCATGGCGCCGAGTGCGGCCAGCGCATCCGACTTGTTGGCGATCGCCAGCACCACGAAATAGACGAAGATCGGCGAGAGCACCGGCAGCATCGAGGGGATGATCATCTCCTTGAGGGCGGCCTTGGTCAGCATGTCGACGCAACGCCCGTACTTGGGCTTGGCCGTGCCTTCCATGATGCCCGGAATCTCGCGGAACTGCTTGCGCACTTCCTCGACCACCGCACCGCCGGCGCGGCCCACGGCCATCATGCCCATGGAGCCGAAGAGGAAGGGCAGCAGGCCGCCGAAGAAGAGACCGACCACGACGTAGGGGTTGGAGAGGTCGAACTGCACCGAGACACCCTGGAAGTACTCCGACCCGCCCTCGCGGGAGAAGTAGATCACGTCCTCGGTGTAGGCGCCGAAGAGCACCAGGGCACCCAGACCGGCGGAACCGATGGCATAGCCCTTGGTGACGGCCTTGGTGGTGTTGCCCACCGCGTCCAGCTCGTCGGTGACCTTGCGGACCGAGTCGTCCAACTCGGCCATCTCGGCGATGCCGCCGCCGTTGTCGGTGACAGGACCGTAGGCGTCGAGCGCCACCACCATACCGGCCAGCGCCAGCATGGTCGTGACCGCAATGGCGATGCCGAAGAGGCCGGCGATCGAGAAGGTGATGATGATGCCGGCGATGATGATGATGGCCGGGATCGCAGTCGCCTCCATGGAGACGGCCAGGCCCTGGATCACGTTGGTGCCGTGACCGGTCTCGGAGGCCTTGGCGACCGAGCGGACCGGGCGATATTCGGTGCTGGTGTAGTACTCCGTCACCCAGATCAGCAATCCGGTTACCACCAGACCGACCACACCGCAGAAGAAGAGATCCAGACCGGTGAAGGTCATGTCTTGGGCCGTGTATTCGGTGCCCAGCCCGATGGTCCAGGCGGTCACGCCCAGGACGGCTGGAACCGACAGCACGGAAGAGACGATGAAGCCCTTGTAGAGCGCCCCCATGATCGACTGGCTGGCGCCCAGCTTCACGAAGTAGGTGCCGATGATCGAGGTGATGATGCAGATACCGCCGATCGCCAGGGGATAGAGCATGAAGCTGTCCATGATCTCTTGCCCGGCGAAGAAGATGGAAGAGAGCACCATGGTGGCGACCACGGTGACCGCATAGGTCTCGAAGAGGTCGGCGGCCATGCCGGCACAGTCGCCGACGTTGTCGCCAACGTTGTCGGCGATCACGGCCGGGTTGCGGGGATCATCCTCGGGGATGCCGGCCTCGACCTTGCCCACCAGATCGGCACCGACGTCGGCGCCCTTGGTGAAGATGCCGCCGCCCAGACGCGCGAAGATCGAGATCAGCGAGGCACCGAAGCCCAAGGCCACCAGGGCGTCGACCAGGCCGCGGCCCTCGATGCCCATGCCCAGCAGGACGGCGTAGTAGCCGGCAACCGACAGCAGCGCCAGGCCGGCCACCAGCATGCCGGTCACCGCACCGGCGCGGAAGGCAATCGAGAGGCCCTGCGCCAGGCCGCTGCGTGCGGCCTCCGTGGTGCGCACGTTCGCCTTCACCGAGACGTTCATGCCGATGTAGCCGGCCGCACCGGAGAGCGTGGCACCGATCAGGAAGCCGATCCCGACGTGCAGACCCAGCAGCAGCCAGACGATCACGAAGATCACGGCACCAACGACGGCAATCGTCATGTACTGGCGATTGAGATAAGCCCGCGCCCCTTCCTGGATGGCGCCGGCAATTTCCTGCATGCGGGCGTTGCCCGCCGGGGCCGACATCACGGCCTTGGCGGTAACCACGCCATAGACCAGTGCCAGCGCCCCGCAAATCAGGACGAAGATCAGAATTCCACTCATCGGTCTCGGATTTCCCCTTGTTGGTGACGCGCTCACGCCAGACGCGCGTCCCTGTCGGAGACACGCGCGTTGATTTTTGGCATGAGGCCCTTCGTTGCCGCGTATGAAACCACGGCCAGAATACGGGCGCGGAACATGCCAGAAGGACGCGCGCCTTGCAATCGCCTTGCGCGCTTGGCCGCGATGCTTTGCTGTGGGGCTGTTACGTTAGTGCCACGCTCCGCCGGCGATGGACGCTAAACCAGGCGATCGCGACCGTCAGAACCACCAGCGGCGGCAGGACCGCCAGGTTCAAGATCGCCCAGCCGGCCTCGGCGAAGATCGCACCGGAACTCAAGGCCGTGACCGCCGTCATGCCAGTGACCATCACCTCGTTCAGCCCCAGCGTTCGTGACCTTTCGCCAGGACGATAGGCCTCGGTCACCAGGGTGGAGCCGCCGACGTAGAGGAAATTCCAGCCCAAGCCCAGCAGCACGAGCGATGACAGGAAGTTTGCATAGGCAATGCCGGTCAGATTGATCACGGCACAGATCATCACGATGACCGCACCCAAGCCCATGATACGGGTCGCACCGAAGCGTCTGATCAGATGCCCGCTGAAGAAGGAGGGCAGATACATGCCCAGGACATGCCACTGGATGACGGAGGCCGCGTCGGCCATGACGAAGCCGCAGGCCACCATCGCCGTCGGCGTGGAGACCATGATCAGGTTCATCGAGCCATAGCCCAGCATGGCGCCCAAGGCGGCGATCAGGAACACCGGCTGGCGGGCGATCGCGCCCAAAGAGCGGGGCGCGTGCTCTGCGCTCTCGCGCTCGCCGCCCGGCAACTCGAGATTCAGCCGCACGGTGGCCAGCACCGGCAGGATCGAGATGGAGAGCACTGCCATCACAATGTAGCTGCCGGCAAAGCTGTAGACGAAGAAGTCGCTGCCCTTGACCGCCAGGAAGGGGCCCAGGATCGCCGCGATCACCCCGCCGGTCAGCACCGTCGAGATGGCGCGCGAGCGCTGCTCATGAGGTACCGATTCTGCAGCCGCAAAGCGATAGTAGTTGGCGACAGCCGTGGCGAAGCCATAGACCGCCAGCCCGACACAGAAGAGCCAGAAGGACTGCACCACCATGGCATAGGCGGATATCAGCCCGCCGGCACAGCCGACCATGGAGCCCAGTGCGAAGGTCGGCTTCCAGCCTATGCGACCGATCAGCATGGAGGCCGGGACGGAACTGGCCATCAGCACGACGAAGGTCAGCGCCAGTGGCAAGGTCGCCAGATAGGGCTGACTGCCGGCGAGCATGGTTCCGGCCAAGGCGGCCACGGTCATGTTGAGCGAGAGCGCCGTCTGCTGCAGCGCCATGCACCCGGTAAGAAGATAGACTGTGCCGCGGCTCTTCATGACTGCGAGCCTACTGCAGGGCAGGAGGGCTGACCATCGCCCATGGATTCAAGGCACGCATGCCCAGGCAGCGGGCGCGAACACCCTCAAAAATGGGTCCAGCCGGGATGATCCAATGCCAGCACGGCGCCGTCGCGATCCAGGACGGCGACGCCTTCACCCTGAACCATCTCGCCGATCTCGGTAAGCGGCAGTCCCAGGGTTTGCGATAGCGCCTTAACCCGCCCGACCTGGTCGGCAGCGACGGTGAAGCAGAGTTCGTAGTCGTCGCCGCCGGTGAGCGCCAAGGGGAAGCTCTCCAGGTCCATCGCCACGGCTTCCTGCACCGCTGGCGAGAGCGGGATGCTTTCGGCATGGATCCTGGCACCCAAACCCGATGCCTCGCAGATGTGCCCCAGATCGGCGACCAACCCGTCCGAGATGTCCAAGCAAGCCGCAGCCAAGCCGTCCTGGGCCAAAGCCCGGCCGAGCTGCAAGCGCGGTGTCGGCAGGCGATAAGCCTGGGTCAGCGCCTCCAGGGTGGCATCGGAGAGGCCGCCCAAGCGCCCATAGCGCACCAGAAGACCGAAGGCCCCGTCCCCGAGGGTCCCACTCACCAGGATTCGCTCTCCGGCAGAGGCGCTGCTGCGCTTCAAGACCTGGTCCGGCGCTACGCTGCCGAGCGCGGTCAAAGACAGACAGAGGGGTCCAGGCCCAGAGGTGGTATCGCCACCCAAGAGCGAAATGCCGAAGCGCTCTTGATCCTCGCCCAAACCGCGGGCAAATGCCGCGATCCAGTCCTGGTCCCAATCCTTCGGCCAGGCGCAGGTCAGCAGGTAGCCCAGCGGTGCAGCACCCATCGCGGCCAGATCCGAGAGATTGACCCGCAAGAGCTTGCGACCGACCGTCTCCGGCGGGTCGTCGGGCAGAAAGTGGACGCCGGAAATCATGGCATCGGCAGTCGCCACCAGGGCTAGGCCCGCCGGTGGCATGATCAGCGCCGCGTCGTCACTCAGGCCGAGCGCGGCGTCGCTGCTGGCCAGGGGCGCAAAGCACTGCCGAATGATATCGAACTCGCCGACCAAGTCCGCCCACCTACCCGGCTAGATCGGGGAACTCCGCCGGCCGCAGGCTGCGCGCCAGGCGGTCCAGCAGCTTGTTCACGAAGCCGGTTTCCTGGGGATCGTGGAAGGCTTCGGTGACCGCGACATACTGTGCGATCGCCACCTTGGCCGGCACCTTGGCCGAGGAGCGGAGCTCGAAGGCAGCGGCACGCAGAATGGCATGCAGCAAAGGCTCGACGCGCTCCAGCACCCACTCGGCCGGCATATAGGGCGTCAGGATCTCGTCCAGCTCTTGGCTGGCGCCGCTGACCGCGATCACCAGTTGGCCGAAGAGCTTGCGATCGGCCTTGGCCAGCGAGTGGCCGTCGATCTCTTCTTCCAGCCGCTCCGAGAGAAACTGGGTGATCACCTTCTGCGGTGCATCGCCGCTGGCCTCGATCTGATAGAGCGCTTGTACTGCGGCCAGACGCGCGGCCAGACGTTGACGCGCGACCGACTGGCTGCGCCGCTTGGCCGGCGACAACCCGGTTTCGGCCTCGGCCGCTTTGGCAGGATCGCTCAAGATGGCGGCCTCACGCGTCGGTCGGGCTGAGGAAACGTTCCTGCAGCTCGATCATGCGCAGACAGGCCTTGGCCACCTCGCCGCCCTTGTTCTTTTCCTCGACCTTGGCGCGCGCCCAGGCCTGCGCCTCGTTCTCGACGGTCAGGATGCCATAGCCCAGCGGCAGGGCCCGCTCGGCCGCCAGGTCCATCAACTTGCGGGCGCTTTCCTGACAAACGTAGTCGTAGTGGCTGGTCTCGCCGCGGATGACGCAGCCAAGCGCGATGTAGCCCTCGTAGGGCTGATCGCTGGCCTCGGCCATGGAGATCACCACCGGGATCTCGAAGGCACCGGGCACCTCGACCCGCTCATAGCTTACCCCGGCCGCCTCCAAGACGGCCTTCGCCCCCTCGAACAAGGCATCGACGATGCCGTCGTAATAGCGCCCCTCGATGATCAGAATCTGTGCCTGCTCGGCCATAGCTAGTCCTCTTGCTCCGCGCCCCTGAGCGGCTGCTGATCGGCGATGGTCAAGCCATAGCCCTCCAGGCCGATGAAGACGTGCTTGGTTGTGTGCAGCAACAGCAGATCCTTCACTCCCAAGTCCAGGAGGATCTGTGCGCCAATGCCGTAATCACGCAGCTCTTCGCTGGGTGCTGCCGTCTTGTGACCCAGGCGCTCGGCCACCTGCTCGGCCAAGGTCCGTCCGCCTGGTTCGCCGATCAGCACGACGACGCCGCGCCCGACCTCTTCGATCTTGGCCAAGGCCTCCCAGAGCTCGCCGCCGCGGCCGCTGGAGAGATCGCCCAGGACATCGTCCAGCAGGTTGAAGGCGTGCACGCGAACCGGGACCGGGCCGGGTGCGGTCAGATCGCCCTTCCACAGCGCCAGGTGCTCGCCGCTGCCGAAGCGGTTTTCATAGAGCGCCATCTGAAAGCGCCCGCCGTAGCGGCTGTCGAAGGCGCCTTCGACCTTGCGTTCGACCACCCGGTCTTTGCGGCGGCGATAGGCCACCAGCTCGGCAATTGTCGCGACCTTCAAGCCATGGCGCTGGGCGAAGGCGATCAGATCGTCGCGGCGCGCCATGGTGCCGTCGTCGTTCATCACCTCGCAGATCACGCCGGCCGGGTTGAGCCCTGCCAGACGCGCGATATCGACGGCCGCCTCGGTATGTCCGATCCGCTCCAGGACACCGCCGTCGCGCGCCACCAGCGGAAAGACATGCCCCGGCGTCACCAGGTCGGCAGCCCCCTTTGCCGGATCGATCGCGACCGCGATGGTCCGCGCCCGGTCCGGCGCGGAGATGCCGGTGGTCACCCCCTCCTTGGCCTCGATCGAGACGGTAAAGGCGGTCTGGTGCCGGGTACCGTTGTTTTGCGACATCAAGGGGATCTGCAGCTGCTCGATCCGCTCGTGGGTCATGGCCAGGCAGATCAGGCCGCGCCCGTGCATGGCCATGAAATTCACCGCATCGGGCGTACACATCTGGGCCGGGATCACCAGATCGCCCTCGTTCTCGCGATCCTCGTCGTCGACCAGGACGAACATGCGGCCGTTGCGGGCGTCCTCGATCACATCCTCGATCGGCGACAGCAAATCGTGGAAGGCGAGCGTGCGTGGGTTCTCGGCACTCAATTTCTCGGCAGATGGGGTCTGGGCAGATGCGGACATTTGAGACTCAGCTCTTTTCGACAAGCCGCGCAAGGTAGCGCGCCACGAGATCGATTTCCAGGTTCACCGCATGGCCGGGCTGCAGCCGGTGGAAGGCGGTGACCTCGTAGGTATGAGGAATGATGTTGACGCCGAAGAGGGTGCTGCCGTCGTCCTGATCGGCGACCTCGTTCACGGTGAGAGAGACGCCGTCGATGGCAACCGAGCCCTTGGGCGCCAGGAAGCGGCCGACAGCCGGCGGTGCACGGAAGACGCAGCGCCAGGAATCGCCCTCGCGCGCGAGGCTCTCCACCCTTCCGGTGGCATCGACATGACCGCTGACCAGGTGGCCGCCAAGCTCTGCCCCCAAGGCCAGAGCGCGTTCCAGGTTGATCTTGTCGCCGACTTTCCAGCCGCCAAGCGTGGTCTTCGACAGGGTCTCGGCAGAGGCATCGAATGCCAAACTGTCCGCAGCCTTCTCGACCACGGTCAGGCAGGCGCCGGAGCAGGCGATCGACGCGCCGATGGCGATGTCTTCGATCGGATAGCTGCAGGCGATGACGAAGCGCGTATCGCCGCGCTGCTCGATCGCACGCACCTCTCCCAGATCGGTCACGATCCCGGTAAACACCCGGCATCTCCTCTCGTGTTTTCAGCAGTGAGGCAAAGGCACCGCAAAACCAACAAACAGCCTGGCTGAGTTACGGTCAAAGCGGCAGGACGGCAAGCGCCATCGGTTAATGGCTGTATTGCACCATGAGGTCCGGACCGACGCGCTCCAGCTTCCGCTGGCTGAAACGCGTGGCAGCGCTCAGATCCTTCAGCCCCAGACCGGCGATCCCCGGCACGCCATCGCCGCCGATCGCCAGCCCCGCTTGAAAGACGACCAGACGATCGACCAGCCCCGCGCTCAGCAGAGAGGCAGCCAGCCGCCCACCGCCCTCGACCAGGATGCGGGTCAGACCGCGCGTCCCCAGCAACTGCAGGGCCGCTGCGATATCCAGGGGTTCGGCATCGCCGCCCGGCACCTCCAGGACATCGACCCCGGCTTGCTCGAAGGCACGACGGCGCTGGCGTTCCACATCGTCGCGGGCGAGCAGCCAGGTCGGCGTCTCCCTGGCACCGCGCACCAGTTCGTGCGTCAGATGCAAGGCCAGACGGCTGTCGGCGACGATGCGGATCGGCCGGCGGCTTTCCATACCCGGCAAGCGCACCGTCAGCCGTGGATTGTCGGCAATCGCCGTGCCGCTGCCGACCATGACCGCGTCGTGCTCTGCGCGCAGCAGATGTGCGCGCGCCCTGGCCTCGGGCCCGGTAATCCACTGACTGTGGCCGCTATGGGTGGCAATGCGCCCGTCCAGGCTCATCGCCAGCTTCAAGGTCACCAGCGGGCGACCGACCTGCAGACGCCTGAGGAAGCCAAGATTGATCTCTTCGGCATCCAGACGAAGCAGGCCTTCGGTAAGATCGATCCCGGCCTCGCGCAGGCGTCGGTGACCACCGCCGGAGACCCTGGGATCGGGATCGTCCGTGGCCGAGACCACGCGGGCGACCCCCGCTGCCACCAGAGCCTCGGCGCAGGGCGGCGTCTTGCCGTGATGGGCGCAGGGCTCCAGGGTCACGTAAGCGGTGGCCCCGCGGGCCTGAGAGCCGGCCCGCTGCAATGCGACCTGCTCTGCATGCGGCCGGCCACCGTCCTGGGTCCAGCCGCGGCCGACGACCCGCCCTTCGCGCACCAGGAGACAGCCCACTGCAGGGTTCGGCCAAACCCGGCCCAAGCCACGGCGCGCCAAGGTAAGTGCGCTTGCCATGAAGGCCCGGTCTTCCGCCGTTTCCTCCCCCATCATGGGATCAGTCCCCTCGCATGGGATCAGTCGACGTCGGACAGGCGTGCCAGCTTGCCGACGAACTCCTCGAAGTCACGGGCTTCGCGGAAATTGCGATAGACCGAGGCGAAGCGCACATAGCCGACCTTGTCCAGGTGCGCCAGCGCATCCATCACCAGCTCGCCGATCACCTTGCTGGGGATATCGGTCTCGCCCGAACTCTCGAGTCGGCGCTGGATGCCGTTCACCACACGCTCCACGCGGTCGGCATCGACCGGCCGCTTCTGCAGGGCCAAGGTCATCGAGCGCATCAGCTTGTCGCGATCGAAGGGCTCGCGCTGGCCGGTGCTCTTGACCACGGTCAGCTCGCGCAGCTGTACACGTTCGAAGGTGGTAAAGCGGGCGCCGCAGTTCGAGCACTGCCGGCGCCGCCGGATCGCCGAGGAATCCTCCGTCGGCCTGGAATCCTTCACCTGGGTATCGTCATTGCCACAGAAGGGGCAGCGCATCTCAGCTCCTCACCATTCCCTTGGTATAAGCTGCCCCAAGTGTCCCAGATTCTCAAACAAGAGATCTCAAGGAGGCGCTCCGGAGGCCAAGCAGGCAGTACGCCTGGCCCCTTGGCCCCCTTTACATCCCGCAATAGATCGGGAAGCGATCGCAGAGCTCTTTGACCTGAGACGCCACCTTTGCCTCGGCAGCCGAATTATCCTCGCGATTCTCGCGCAGACCGTCCAGCACAGTGACGATCATTTCGCCGATTCGCACGAACTCTGCCGGGCCGAAGCCACGGGTGGTGCCGGCGGGCGTGCCCAGACGCACGCCGGAGGTCACCATCGGCTTCTCCGGATCGTTCGGTACGCCGTTCTTGTTGCAGGTGATGCCGGCCCGCTCCAGGCTCTCGGCGGCAATATTGCCGGTCAGGCCCTTGGGACGCAGGTCAGCGAGAACCAGGTGCGTGTCGGTGCCGCCGGAGACCAGATCCAGGCCTCCGTCCAGCAGAGTCCGAGCCAGAGCTTGGGCATTGTCGATGACCGTCTGGCTGTAGACCTTGAACTCGGGCTTCAAGGCCTCGCCGAAGGCAGCGGCCTTGCCGGCGATGGCATGCATCAAGGGGCCGCCCTGCAGACCCGGGAAGGCGGCCGAGTTGATCTTCTTGCCGATCGCCTCGTCGTTCGACAAGACCATGCCGCCGCGCGAGCCGCGCAGGGTCTTGTGGGTGGTCGTCGTCACCACATGGGCGTGCGGCAGCGGCGAGGGGTGCAGGCCGGCAGCGACCAGGCCCGCGAAGTGGGCCATGTCCACGTGTAAGAGTGCGCCGACCTCGTCGGCGATGGCGCGGAAGCGGGCAAAGTCGATGTGGCGCGGATAGGCGGAACCGCCGGTGATGATCAAGGCCGGCTTGTGCTCATGGGCCAGACGCGCCACCTCGTCGAAGTCGATCTGCCCGTCGGACTCCTTGACGCCGTACTGCACGGCATTGAACCACTTGCCGGAAAGGTTGGGCTTGGCGCCGTGGGTCAGATGTCCGCCGGCATCCAGCGAGAGGCCCATGATGGTGTCGCCCGGCTTCACCAGCGCCAGCATCACGCACTGATTGGCCTGCGCGCCGGAGTGCGGCTGCACATTGGCGAAGCTGCAATCGAAGAGGCGCTTGGCGCGATCGATGGCCAGCTGCTCGGCCACGTCGACGTGTTCGCAGCCGTTGTAGTAGCGTCGACCGGGATAGCCCTCGGCATACTTGTTGGTCAGCACCGAGCCCTGTGCTTCCAGAACGGCGCGCGAGACGATGTTCTCAGAGGCGATCAGCTCAATCTGGTTGCGCTGCCGGCCCAGCTCGCCGGCGATGGCTGCTGCCAGGTCCGGATCGGTCTGAGCGAGGGGCGCGGAGAAGAAGGTTTCTTCCGCCTTCTGGGCTGCCGCTGTGGTGCTGGACATAAGGGCCATTCCTTCCTTGTTTTCTTTTGTCGACGCCTAGGGCTCGTTCACTCGGGTGCCAAGACCCGAACGCTCAACCAAGTTTCTCGACGCGTGGTTTATGCCGTCCGCCGGCAAACTCTGTAGCGAGAAAGACGCGAAGGCACTCTTTCGCGACCTCGCTACCGATGATCCTGGAACCGAGCGCCAAGATATTGGCATCGTTGTGCTCTCGGGCCAGCCGCGCGGTCGTCGCATCTTGGCAGAGCGCGGCGCGCGCGCCGGCATGGCGGTTGGCGGCGATCGAGATTCCGATCCCCGTCCCGCAGACGATAAGACCGCGCCCGGCACGCCCTTCGGCCACGGCTTTGCCGGCGGCAGAGCCGTAGTCCGGATAGTCGACAGACGCCGGCCCGTCGGTGCCGAGATCCAGCACCGCATAGCCCATCGCCTCAAGTTCCGCCTTCAGGATTGCCTTTAGCTCAAAGCCGGCATGGTCACTGGCCAGCGCCACAGTCATTGCCACCGAAACGCACTCCCCCAGAACGCATTCCCCCAGAACGCACGCCCCCAGAACGCACTCTCTCAGTCTGACGTGCTCTCAAATGACCAACTACGGCAAGACGCCGAAGAACGCCAGTAGCCGAATCGCATTGTCGCGATCCCGAGGGGAGAAGGCTGCGCGCTAGCTCAAGACATCGAAGACCCAGACCTCGTAGACGATCTCCGGCTCTGTCGTCGGAAGGCCTTGAAAGGGTTCGCCTTTGTGGATCAGAGCCAGGCGGCCCTCGCGCTCGTAGCGCTCCTGGATTGCGGCAAAGCCACGCTCGACATAGGCCTTGACCCAAGTGGTGACGACTATGCGGCCTCCAGGGCGCACCACGCGCATGAACTCGTAGAAGGCTTCGCTTGGCATTTGCGAGGTCGTGCCGACCGTTACCACCGCATCGAAGGCATTTGCCTCCAAAGCCGTCTCTTGGCTGAGATCGGCCACCAGGGTCTCGCGGTAGATCCCCTTCTTCTCGGCCACCGCCAGCATACCGGGGGAAAAATCCAGCCCGAGGATATCCTGGAAGCCAGCCTCTTTCAGTGCTTCGCCGGACAGGCCCGTGCCGGCACCCGCATCCAGGATACGCGCGTCCCGGGCCAGGTATTGCTTCGCCACCTCGGCCGTCGCCAAGGGGGCCAGATAGTCGTCGACCCGGCCGATATCCTGGTCGTACTTGGCGGCCCATAGATCGTAGCGCCGCCGCAGCTCCTCCTGCGTCTCCGCGTTGATTGCCCAGGTAACCCTGGACACAGCATCGTCTGGAAGATCCGATCCTGACATTGAGCGTCCTCTCTGGTCTTGGTCTCTCTGGTGCTGTTACGCGGCCACTAGCGTGGCTTGAAGGAGGTCAGCGTTCCAAAGGTCCCCATCGGCTCGTTACAGCGGCTCAGGAACAGGACCCAGGTCGCATCGTCGTTGCCATACTGGGTCCAGTCGATGCGCAGGCGCCCCCAGTGGCTCAGCTGATTTCCCAGATGATCCGTTGCCGGTCCATCCGGACAGGGCGGCTCAATAGACCCCTCGCCATACTCGACCCAAATACCGTCATAGATGCTGCGGTTCTGGTACAGGCCGGCCAAACCCTCGATGTAGAGCCGCAAAGAGCCGTCCTTTGACACCCAGACGGCGTTGGTTCCGACATCGTCCTCGTAGATGTATTCGTCGACCAGGGTGGCGTCATCGTAGGCATAGACCTGATAGACTTCGTCGGCTGACGCCGTTGATGCCCCAATTCCCGCGACCGCCGAGACGATTGCCGCAACCATCGAAACACGTCCAAGCATGATTACCACCTCTTGACAAAGAGACCACGGCCCAGCGCAAGCCCCCGCGATCATCGTGTTCCTTGGCACGATCTGCCGGTTGAATTTAGCGCAGCAAACAGACGTTATGGCAACCTCAAGCGATACCCCGGTCAGGCGCGCAAAGGCCGTCTTGATCGGCCCCTGCCGATGGCAGCGCCAGTGCCTCGACCTCAGAGGTCAAGAGGTCGCAAAAGCCCTGCGCCAGCAACGAGGGCGGTCGATGCGCCGGTGTGAGGATTGCCATCGACAGATGGGTTTCCGGTTCGAAGGGGCGGAAGACGATCTCCTCGCGACCGCCGGCATAGCTGCGATAGCTCGCCGCCGT
Source organism: Kiloniellales bacterium (assembly GCA_040219175.1). Taxonomy (GTDB): domain Bacteria; phylum Pseudomonadota; class Alphaproteobacteria; order Kiloniellales; family JACOMY01; genus JACOMY01. Next base: position 28,978 of record JAVJSY010000027.1, on the reverse strand, counting down.
GATCGCATCGCAGATGCAATAGCAAAGCCCCGCCTCGATCAGCTGCAAGGCCGGCTGGAAGGTGCGCAGCTCGAAGCGCTGGTTCAGCGTTGCACCGGCCGCTGCGAAGTGCGCGGCGAGGGTCCGATAGGTCACATGCTCGCTGAAGAGCGCAGCCAGAGGCTTGCCGTCGAGGATCTGCGGTGTGATCGCAGGCAGCAATGCCAGCGGATCGTCATGCCGAAGCGCGCAGTAGCAACGCAATTCGAAGGTCTGCATGGCGATGGAGCGACGCGGTGCCGGCGTCTCGGCCAGGCCCACGTCATACTGCTGCGAGGCAATCCACTCTTCGATCACGGCCGAAGAGCGCATCATGATGGAGACCTTCACCTCTGGCCGATCCTTCACGAAGCGCGCGACCACCTGAGGCAGGAAGAAGCCTGAGGTCGCCGGGTTGCAGGCAATCCGCAGGCTGCCCTGCTCCAGATTGCCGATGTCCTGCATCACCCGCGCCGACTGCGACAGGCGCGTCAGAACCAGCTCGGCCTCTTCCAGAAAGTAGTGTGCCTCGGGCCTGGGCACGAGGCGTCCCCGCTCGCGCTCGAAGAGGCTGAAGCCCAGCTCGCGCTCCAGGCCGCCGATCATAGCACTGACAGCCGGCTGGGTGCGGCCCAGAGCCCGCGCTGCTTCGGAAACAGAGCCGCTGCGCATCACTTCGCGAAAAGTGCGCAGCTGACGGAAGGAGAGGTTCATGCCTCCCCATAAAGCAAACTTATCGAATCAGCAAGATTTTCGATTTTCTCTTTATTGCGCGGTTTGCTAGCGTTCTGGCGTTACCTTAGCACCGGCCCAATCAAGAAGGCGGAGGCACCCCTTGGACAAGATCGTCCGCACGCTCCTGACAACGCTGATCTGTGTGGTGGCACTCGGGCAGTTCGTGCAGGTCATCACGCGCTATCTGCTGGAAATCCCGGTGATGGGGTTGGAGGAGACGCTGCTCTATCCGACCCTCTGGCTCTACATGCTGGGCGCGGTCAATGCCTCGCGCGAGAACACGCAGATTCGCGCCAACGTGCTGGAAATCTTCATCAAGACGGAACGCGGCCACGCGCTGCTGGCGCTGCTGGGCGAGATCATCAGCTTCATCGTGCTGCTGTGGTTGACCTGGTGGGCCTGGGACTACACCCGCTATGCCCTGCGGGTCTGGCGCGAGAGCCCGACCCTCTACATCCCCACCTTCTACGGCGACGTGGCGCTCTTCATCTCACTGTCGCTGATGGTGCTCTACACGCTCTGGCACCTCAGCCGTCATGTCCGTGCGCTGGCCACCGGCAACTATCGCTCTGCCGATCACCACGCCGCCGACTACGAAACCGTCTCTTACGACAATGGGCAGGAGCCGCGCTGATGGTCGAGATTGCCTTCCTGGCCATCGGCGTCCTGGTGGTGCTGCTGACTCTGGGTGTGCCGCTGCCCTTCTGCTTCGGCGGGGCCCTGATGGTGATGAGCCTGGTCGGCGGGGTCACCATGAAGGGCAACATGCTGTGGGGCTTTCAGCAGCTGGCCAACCCCATCCTGCTGGCCATCCCCTTGTTCGTCTTGGCCGGCACGATCATGAGCGAAAGCGGCATCGCCGCCAGTCTGCTGCGCTTCGTCAATGCCTTCATCGGCCATGTGCGCGGCGGTCTCGGCGTGGTGGCAGCCGTCAGTTGCGCCATCATCGGCGCCATTTCCGGCTCCGGCCTGACCGGTGTCGCCGCCATCGGACCGCTGCTGATCCCGGAGATGGAAAAGCGCGGCTATCCGCGCGAGTACGCCACCGCCCTGGTCGCCAACTCCTCGATCCTGGGTCTTCTGATCCCGCCCAGCGTCACCATGATCCTCTATGGCTGGGTCACCGACACCTCGATCCTGGCCTGCTTCCTGGCGACCCTGGGGCCGGGCCTGCTGATCATGGTGAACTTCTCCATCGCCAACCTTTGGATGGCGCGCAAGTTCCCGCTGGTCCTGGACGAGCGCCCGAAGCTGGGAGAGTTCGCCGGCACCGTCTCCAAGCGCGGCCTGGTCGCCTTCCCGGCCCTCTTGATGCCGGTGATCATCCTGGGCGGCATCTACGGCGGCGTCATGACCCCGACGGAGGCCGCCGCCGCGGCGGCGATCTACGCCATTCCCGTGGGCTTTCTGATCTATCGCGGCCTCACCTTCTCCAGCTTCCTAGCCGCCGGCAAGGAGGCAGCCACGGCGGTCGGCGCCATCATGCTGATGATCCTCTTCTCGATGATCTTGAGCCAGATGTTCGTGATGGAGGGCGTGCCCCAGCAGCTGGTCTCGGCGATCTTCGCCATCACCGAGAACAAGATCCTGCTGCTGATCCTGGTGAACCTGCTGCTGTTCCTGGTCGGCATGGTGGTGAACGACGCCACTGCCATCATCCTGCTGGGCCCGCTGCTGCTGCCGCTGATGCAGGCGATCGACGTCAGCCCGGTGCAGTTCGCCGCGATCATGGGCGTCAACACCGCCATGGGCGGCGTCACCCCGCCCTATGCCTCGATCCTCTATTTCGGCGCCCGGGTCGGCAAGGTGAAGGTCACCAAGGTGATCCGCCCGGCAATGTTCCTGATCCTGGTCGGCTATGTGCCCGTGGTCTTCCTGACCGCCTTCTGGCCCGACCTCTCGCTCTTTCTTCCCCGTGCTTTCGGCTATTAACCCCAAGAGGAGACGAAAATGAAGAAGACCCTGATCGCATCCGCAGCCCTGGCGGCCCTGCTCGGTTTCACCGCTGCGGCGGAAGCCACAGAGCTGAAGCTGAGCCATGTCCGCCCGCAAGGGGCGACCATCGATCTGGAGCTGAACCAGTTCGCCGATCTGGTGAAGGACGCCACCGCCGGCGACGTCTCCGTCAAGATCTTCGCAGCCTCCGCGCTTGGCGACTACACCACGGTGCAGGAGCGCGTCTCTGTCGGCGCCGTCGATATGGCCTGCCAGCCGGCCGCCAGCGGCGCCGACCGGCGCATGCAGATCAGCTCTTTCCCCTACCTCGCCGATAACTGGGAGCAGGCGCGCAAGATCTACGGCCCCGGCGGCGTGGTGCGCGAGGCCATGGGCGAGCTCTACGCCAAGCAGGACATCACCATGCTGGCAGCCTATCCGGTCTACTTCGGCGGCATCGCCTTGAACCGCGAGGCCGTCTCGCCGGGTGACCCCAATGTCGCCAAGGGCATCAAGGTGCGCGTGCCGGGCATCAAGAGCTTCCAGATGCTGGGCGATTCGCTGGGCTACATCTCCTCCCCCATCCCCTTCTCCGAGGCCTTCACCGCGGTGCAGACCGGGGTCGTCGACGGCGTCATCGGATCGGGTGCAGAGGGCTACTACGCCTCCTTCCGTGACGTCACCAAGACCTACATCCCGGCCAACACCCACTTCGAGGTCTGGTATCTGATCATCAACTCCGGAGTCCTGGCCGATCTGGAGGACAAGGACCGGGCCGCCCTGGAAGAAGCCGCGCGCGAGTTCGAGGCGGCGCGCTGGGTCGTCGCCCAGGAGGACCAGGGCAAGAACGAGCAGAAGCTGGCCGCCGAGGGTGCCGTCATCGTCGAACTCTCCGACGCCGAGCTTGCGGCCATGGCCAAGAAGGTCCGCGCCGAGGTCTGGCCGGAGATCCTGGAGGACGTCGGTGCCGACTGGGGTCAGGGGATCCTGGACAAGGCCGCCAACTAAGCCGCATCACTATCGCGAGGGTGGGCCTGGCGCTCACCCTCTCCAGGAGCGACTGGCTGCAGGGGAACCAAGGTGACTTTCGAGGCGGATTTCGCGGTGATCGGCGGCGGCGTGGTCGGCCTCTCCCTGGCCTGGGGCTTGCTCAAGCGCGGCCGGCGCGTGCTGGTGCTGGACGGAGACGACGGCAGCTTCCGCGCCTCGCGCGGCAACTTCGGGCTGGTCTGGGTGCAGAGCAAGGGCATGGACCAGCCCGCCTATGCCCGCTGGTCGCAGCGCTCCGCCGCTGCCTGGGGCGCCTTCGCCGAAGAACTGGGCGACAGCCTGGACCGGAACCTGGGCCGGAACCTGGGCCTGCAGCAGGACGGCGGCTATGACTATCACACAGATGAAGAAAGCCTGGCCGAGCGGGTGGCTGCCTACGAGCGGTTGAAGGCCGAACTGGGCGGCGACTACCCCTACGAGGTGCTGGGCGCCAATCGGCTGCGCCAGGAGGAGCCCAACATCGGGCCGAAGGTGGTGGGCGCCATCCTGCACCATCAGGACGGGCACGTGAATCCGCTGCGCCTGCTGCATGCGCTGGCCGGCGACGTCCGCCGGCTGGGCGCAGACGTAATAACCGGCTGCAAGGTGGTGGCGGCTGAGCCGAAGGACGGCGGTTTTCGTATCGAGACTGCAGACGGCCGCAGCTTCGGGGCCGCCAAGCTGGTGCTTAGCGCCGGTTTGGGCGCCATGCAGCTGGGCCCGAAGCTGGGCTTCCTGGCGCCGATCCGGCCGCAGCGTGGCCAGGTACTGATCACCGAGAAACTGCCCAAGCTGATGCGCCGTCCCTCCAGCACGGTGCGCCAGGTCGACGAGGGCGGGGTGCAGATGGGCGACTCCAAGGAAGAAGTCGGCCTCGACGACCGCGCGACCTTGGAAACCTCGGCGCGGATCGCCCAGCACGCGGTCACCGTCTTTCCCCGTCTGGCCAAGGCCAAACTGCTGCGCAGTTGGGGCGCCTTGCGCATCCTCTCGCCCGACGGGCTGCCGATCTACCAGCAATCAAAATCCATGCCGGGCGCCTTTCTGGTGACCTGTCACAGCGGCATCACTCTTGCTGCCGCCCATGCGCGCTATGTCTCGGCCTGGCTGGACGGTGCCGCCGATGCCCCGGACCTGGAGGTGTTCAGTGAAGACCGCTTTGCCCTTTCGTGAGCTCTCCCCCGCGCCAGAGCGGGTCGAGATCCGCTTCGACGGCGCGCCTCTGGCACTGCCGCCGGGCGCCAACCTGGCCGCCGCCTTGCTGGCCGCCGGCGCCGGACACTTTCGAACGACGCCCGTCTCGGGCGCGCCTCGTGCCCCCTTCTGCATGATGGGCGCCTGCTACGACTGTCTGGTCGTGATCGAGGGCGCGCAGGTCCAGGCCTGCATGACGCAGGTGGAGGCCGGCATGGTCGTCACCCGCGCACCGCTGCGCGAGGCCGGCCTGGATGACTGACGCCGATCTCCTGATCGTGGGTGCGGGCCCGGCCGGCATGGCCGCCGCGGCCACCGCTGCCTATTTGGGCCTTACGGTCGCCCTCCTGGACGAGCAGCCGGCCCCCGGCGGACAGATCTACCGCGCCATCACCAGCGGCGGCGCCGAGCGGGGCGCGGTTCTGGGCCCGGACTACCTCTCCGGCAAAGACCTGGCCGATGCACTGGGTTCGGACAAGATCACGCTGATCCCGGGTGCCACGGTCTGGCAGATCGACGAGGCCGGCTGGCTTGCCTATTCGCAAGGCGGGGTCGGCAAGCGCATCGCCGGCCGCCGCATCCTCTTGGCCAACGGCGCGCTGGAACGCCCCATGCCGATCCCCGGCTGGACCCTGCCAGGCGTGATGACCGCCGGCGCCGGGCAAATCCTCTTGAAGCAGTCCGGCATGGTGGCCGAGCAAGCCGTCCTGGCCGGATCCGGCCCCCTGCTCTACCTGCTGGCCCAGCAGATGATCCGTGCCGGCTGCCCACCGCTCGCCCTGGTCGAGACGCAGACCCTGGCCGACCTGGTCCACGCACGACGCTACCTGCTGGGCGCGCTGCGCGACTGGCGAACCCTGGCCAAGGGATCCAAGCTGCTGTCGGAGATCCGACGGGCCGGCGTCAAGCGCTACCGCGGCGCCAGCGAACTGCGTGTCGAAGGCCAGGACAAGGCCGACTCCTTGGTCTTTCAATGCGGCGGCAAGCAAGAGCGCCTCGCTTGCCAAACCGTCCTGCTGCATCATGGCGTCGTTCCCAACACACAAGCCACGCGGGCATTACGCCTGGAGCATGACTGGGACGAACGCCAGCGTTGCTTCCGCCCGCGCTGCGACCGCTTCGGCGCCACCGCGATTGCGAACCTCTATCTCGCCGGCGACGGCAAGGGTATCGGCGGCGCCCAGGTCGCCGAGACCGAAGGCCGCCTGGCCGCCGTCGCCATCGCCCACGACCTGGAGCGGATCGATACCCGCGAGTTCAAGCGCCGTGCCAGCCCTCTCAAGTCCGCCCGCAAGCAGGCCCTGGCCGCCCGCGCGCTGCTCGACACCGCCTACCCGCCTTATGCCGAGAGCCTGCGCCCCAGCGACGAGACCCTGGTCTGCCGCTGCGAGGAGGTCACCGCCGGCCAGATCCGCGGTTACGCCAAGCGCGGCTGCCAAGGCCCCAATCAAACCAAGGCCTTCGGCCGCCCCGGCATGGGCCCCTGCCAGGGCCGCTACTGCGGCCTGACGGTGACCGAGATCCTGGCCGAGGCGAACGGCACCACGCCGGAGGAAGTCGGCTACTACCGCCTACGCCAGCCTTTGAAGCCGGTGAGTTTGGGCGAGTTCGTCGGGCTGACCGAAGAGAAAGATCCGGCCTAGCTAGCGACAATAGGGCCGCTGCCCACTGCGCTCCTCCTCCACGTCGAAGTGCAGGTGGTTGGCGTGTGCGCGGTTTTCTTCCGGGCCGAGCACCGTGTTGAAGGGGCCGCAGGCGGCGGCGTGGAGGTCCTGCCAGAAGGCGCTTTCGTCGGAATCGCCGTCCCAGCCGTCGAGCACCGTCAGCACGCGGCCGTCGGCGAGGCGCAGGCTGTGCAGGTCGAAGGCCAGGCCCTTGCCGTGCTGGGAGAGCTTGGCGCCGGAGACGCTGTTGCGGGTGCGGCAGGCGTAGGAACCGCCGGGGCCGATGGAGACCACACGGCTGTCCAGATGCTCCTCGGCGATCTCCTGCATCGGGCCCTCGATGAAGGCGCCCATCAGGACGGCGAAGCGGCAGTCGAAGCTGGGCGGCGAGTCGAAGGTCACCGGAGATTGCCGCCCGGCCGTATAGACCTGCAAGGGGGTGGCGATGCCGCAGGCGCCCGATCCCTGGACCGGCTGCACGAAGGCGGCCAGATCGACCACCTGGTTCCAGCCCTGGCAGGAGCGCGGCAGGCGGGCCTGGCCGTTCATGATCCCACCGGGGTTGCTGTAGCGCGTGTAGGCGCCGCCGTCGGGAATCTTAGGACTGCCGGAGCAGGCCGCCAGCAGAGCCAGCAGCAGCAGGCTCGGAACGAGCAAGGGGCCGCGTGTCGCCACGCGGCCCCTCGTCATCTCACGAAGGATCGGCATCAGCCAATCCAGCAGAAAGGGCTAGCGCGCCATTTCCGCATAGTTGCCGTCCTCGAACTCGTACCAGACGTAGGCGGCCTTCTTCAGGTCGCCCGAGTCGTTGAAGCCGATGGTGCCGATGACGGTGTCCCAGTCCTTGGAACGCAGCACCTCTGCCACCTTCTCGGCGTCGGTGGTGCCGGCCTCGTTGGCGGCCATCGCCCAGACCTGGATCGCGGCATAGGTCGAGAGGGTATAGCCCTCCGGCTCGAAGCCGCCCTTGCGGATCTCGTCCACCACCTTCTTCGCCGACGGCAGGTTGCGGGCCTCGGCCGCGTTGGAGAACATCACGCCGTTGGCGGCGTCGCCGGCAATCGACACGAACTCAAGCGTGTTCAGGGAGTCCGGACCGATCAGCTGCGCCTCGAGGCCCTGCTCGCGTGCCTGACGGATGATCAGCGCACCCTCGGTGTGGTAGCCACCCAGGTAGATCACGTCGATGCCTGCGGCCTTCAGCTTGGAGACCAGGGCGGTGTAGTCCTGCTCGCCGGCGGTGTAGGCCTCGTAGACCTTCTCGTTCACGCCCTCGGCGTTCAGCATGGCCTTGGTCAGGTCGGCGATGCCCTTGCCGTAGGTCGACTTGTCGTGCAGCACGGCGATGTTCTTCTCGCCCATGTGGGTGGCGATCCACTTGCCGGCGAAGTCGCCCTGCTGATCGTCGCGCCCGCAGGTGCGGAAGATGGTGGTGATGCCGTCGGCTGCCGGACCGTCGGTGAAGGCCGGATTGGTCGAGGCCGGGGTCATCTGCAGGATGCCTTCCTCGATATAGACGTCGGAGGCCGGAATCGAAGAACCGGAGCAGAAGTGCCCGGCCACGAAGATGACCTCTTTCTGCACGAAGTCGTTGGCCACGGCCACGGCCTGCTTGGGATCGCAGACGTCGTCGCCGACCTCGAGCACCAACTGCTCGCCGTTCACGCCACCGGCAGCGTTGATGTCCTTGACGGCGGCTTTGGCGCCGCTCTGCATCTGCTGACCGAAAGCGGCATAGTCGCCGGTCATCGGTCCGGCTGTGGCGATCACGATATCGGCCTGAACGCTGGACAGGCCCAGCCCCAGGCTCAGCGCTGCCGCCGACAGACCCAATGCAAGTTTCTTCATACTCTTAGACTCCCATTTTCCCATTGTTGAAACTCCCCACACTCTCTTGTCATCCACCCTTGCGCAGCCGCCTTCTCAAGGAGGCAGCTTGAGCAATTGAGACCAACCCCTGCCCGCGCTGCGAGACCGTTAGTCTGCCTGGCGCGAACTTAGACAGGCCGATCTCAAAGGTCCAGTTCGTCTTTCGATGGATCTAGCCTCCCTGCTTTTCGCGCCAGCCCAGCAGACCGGCGCGCTCGTAGAGCCAGGGATACTGCGCCACCATCTTGTGGGCCTGCGTCATGCGATAGGCCAGCAGGGCCAGCAGGCAAATGACCAGCGCATCGACCAGGAAACCGGCGATCGACAGCCCGTCGCCGTCGAAGAGGGCGAAGACCAGAAAGCGATTGAAGAGCGTGAGCCCCAGGCCATAGGGGAAGATCTGCCAGTAGGGTCTCCAGGTGCGCGCGATCGCCTGGCCCATCATGAAAGCGGCACCGCCGAACACCACGCAGGTCAGACCGATGAAAATCAGGGGATTGTCGCCCAGAATGCTGGCCATCAGTGCCCTCCCTCCAGATAGGCGGCCCTGACCTCGGGATTGGCCAGCAGGTCCTTACCGCTCCCGGTCAGCTGGATGCGTCCATTGACCATGACATAGCCGCGGTGGGCCAAGCGCAAGGCGTGGTGGGCATTCTGCTCCACCAGGAAGATCGTCATCTTCTCGTCCTCGTTGATCCGGCGGATCGCGTCGAAGATGCGCTTCACGATCAAGGGTGCGATCCCCAAGGAGGGCTCGTCCAGCAGCAGCAGGCGGGGCCGGCTCATCAGGGCGCGGCCGATCGCCAGCATCTGCTGCTCGCCGCCGCTCAAGGTGCCGCCGCGCTGACGCTCGCGTTCCTTGAGGATCGGGAAGAGTTCGAAGACCTTGGCGATGTCCTGCTCGAAGGTCTCGCCACCCAGGATGGTGGCGCCCATCTGCAGGTTCTCCATCACCGTCATCCGCGGAAAGATGCGCCGGCCCTCCGGCGATTGGGCGATGCCAAGCCGCATGATCTCGTAGGTCGGCAGCTTGGTGATGTCCTGGTCCTGATAGATGATGCGGCCGCTGCGCGCCTGCGGATTGCCGCAGATCGTCATCAGCAGAGTCGACTTGCCGGCCCCGTTGGCACCGATCAGGGTAACGATTTCGCCCTCCGAGACCTCCAGACTGACGCCGTGCAGAGCCTGGATATGCCCGTAGAAGGTCTCGACATTATCGATGGAGAGGACCGTCATGCTCGCGCTGCGCCACCCTCGGCGCCCTCCTCTTCCTCGTCCTCCTCGCCCAGATAGGCGCGGATGACCGCCGGATCGGCTTGTACTTCGGCCGGCGTTCCATCCGAAATCTTCACGCCATGGTCCAGCACCACGATGTGGTCCGAGATCTTCATGACCACCGACATATCGTGCTCGATCAGCAAGATGCCGATGCCGACCTCGTCGCGAATACGCAAGAGCAACTGGTTCAGTTCCGCGGATTCCGTCGGGTTCAAACCCGCTGCCGGCTCGTCGAGACAGAGCAGTACCGGCTCGGTACACATGGCGCGCGCGATCTCCAGCCGGCGTTGGGCGCCATAGGGCAGGCTACCGGCGGGCTCGTCGGCGCGGTCCTCCATGCGGATAAGCTTCAGCCAGTGGCGCGCCAGCTCGATCGCATCCTGCTCCGCCCGGCGATAGACCGGCAGATTGAAAATCCCGGCGATGGACCAGCGCGAGGCGCGCTGCAGCTTGTTGTGCTGCGCCACCATCAGGTTCTCCAGCACGCTCATCGCCGGGAAGAGGCGGATGTTCTGGAAGGTGCGCGCGACAGCCGCCACCTGGGAGATGCGAAAGCCTTCCATCTGCTCCAGATAGAAGCGCTGGCCGCTTTCGTGGTCCAGGGTCAAGCGGCCGACGGTCGGCTTGTAGAAGCCGGTCAGGCAGTTAAAGACCGTGGTCTTGCCGGCACCGTTGGGCCCGATTATGCCGGTGATCCGCCCCTGGCCTGCGGCGAAGGACACATCGTTGATGGCGATCAGACCGCCGAAGCGCATGGTCAGATGCTCGCAGCTCAGCAGCGCCCGGGCGCCGCCCGGCACCACCATCTCCTTGGGCGCGCGCATCAGGCGGTCCCCTCCGAGGGTCGCGCCGCCTTAGTTCGTCGACCCTTGAAGAGGCGCACGGTGGGATCGCGGTGCGCCAAGAGGCCGCGCGGTCGCCAGACCATGACCAGCACCATGCCGCCGCCGAAGGCCAGCATGCGATACTCCTGCAGTTCGCGGAAGAGCTCGGGCACGCCGATCAGCAGGATCGAGGCGATGACCACGCCGATCTGGCTGCCAAGACCACCCAAGACCACGATGGCCAGGATGACGGCCGATTCGATGAAGGTGAAGCTCTCGGGCGAGATAAAGCCCTGGCGGGTGGCGAAGAAGCAGCCGGCAAAGCCGCCGAACATGGCGCCCAGACCGAAGGCTGTCAGCTTGGTGTTGACCGGGTTGATGCCAAGCGCCCGGCAGGCGACCTCGTCTTCGCGCAAGGCCTCCCAGGCGCGGCCGACCGGCAGGCGGCGCATGCGCATGGTGAAGGCGTTGGTGATCAGCGCCATGACCAGAATGATATAGTAGAGGAAGATGATGCGGTCGACCGAGCTGAACTCCAGATCGAAGTAGCTATGGAAGGTCACTTGGCCTTCCTTCGGCCGGCGGGTGAACTCCAGTCCGAAGAAGGTCGGCCTTGGAATCCCGCGAATGCCGTCCGGGCCGCCGGTGAACCACCACCAATTGATCAGGATGATGCGAATGATCTCGCCGAAGCCAAGCGTGACGATGGCCAGATAGTCGCCGCGCAATCGCAAGACCGGAAAGCCCAGCATAACGCCGAAGAAGGCGGCCATGGCGCCGCAGACCGGCAGGGCCACCCAGAAGCCCATGTCGAAGTAGAAAGAGGTCAGCGCGAAGGTGTAGGAGCCGACGGCATAGAAGGCGACGTATCCCAGATCCAGAAGGCCGGCCAGACCGACCACGATGTTCAGCCCCCAGCCCAGCATGACGTAGGTCAGAACCAGCACCGCCATGTCCATGATCCGCCGGTTGGAGAAATCGAACCAGGGCATGACGAAGGCGAAGAGGATCAGCGCAGCACCGATCCAGGGCGTCAGGCGCTGCAGCGAGAGGCTACCCTCTTCCTTGAAGATCGCCGGCACCCCCTTGTCGCCGCGCGTCAGGAGGAACAGCCCGCGCAGGGTAAAGCCGATCGTCGCCAGGGTCACCATCCAGCAGACCACACTGCTTTCAAAGGGCTTGGGCAGCGCACCGGCGCCGCCCTCCTCGCCGATGGTCACCAGCGCGATCACCATCCAGGTGGAAAATCCGCCGGCGATCAGCGAGCCGATCAGGGCCTGCCCGCCGTTGATCAGCGAGAGCGTAATGCGTCCGAAGAAGACCAGCACGACCGCGGTGATGACATCGTCGAAGCGATACTCGGCCTGCAGCCCCTGGGGATTGTCCACCGTGCGGATACCGACCATGAAGATGGTCAGCGCCAGGACGATACCGGCGGCCTTGAGCGCGTCTTTCAGGATCGGCGTCAGGTAGGCCGGGTCGGTGAGAGTTACCTGTGCCATAGGCCTAGACCTTCTCGATATCCGGCCGACCCAGCAGGCCGGTCGGACGGAAGATCAACACCAAGACCAGGACGGAGAAGGCCGCGACGTCCTTGTACTCGACGCTGAAGTAGCCGGACCAGAAGGCCTCGATCAGGCCGATTAGGATGCCGCCCAGCATGGCGCCGGGCAGCGAGCCGATGCCGCCCAACACGGCCGCGGTAAAGGCTTTAATCCCGGCCAGAAAGCCGATGTAGAAATCCACGACGCCGTAGTAGAGCGTCACCATGAAGCCGGCCACGGCGGCAAGCGCAGCACCGATCACGAAGGTCAGCCCGATGGTGCGGTTGACATCGACCCCCAGCAGCGAGGCCATCTTCTGGTCCTGTTCGCAGGCGCGCTGCGAGCGGCCCAGCGGCGTCCTGGTGATCAGGTAGGTGAAGATCGCCATCAAGGCGACCGTGGTCAGCACGATCAGGATCTGCATGTAGCCCAGCTTGACGTCGAAGTCGCCGCCGCTGGTCAGGTCGAAGGAGCCGCTGATGATCGGCGGCAGCGGCTTGTTGCGCGCGCCTTGGAGCAGCTGCACGTAGTTCTGCAGAAAGATCGACATGCCGATCGCCGTGATCAGCGGCGCCAGCCGGAAGGACCCGCGTAGCGGCCGATAGGCCAGGCGTTCGACCGCCCAGCCGTAGGTCGAGGTCAGCGCGACGGCGATCACCAGGACCAGCAACAGGGCCAGCGGCACCCAGGTAACCCCCAGAACACCCAGCACCAGGTAAGCAATCACCGCATGAAAGGCACCGATCATATAGACGTCGCCGTGGGCGAAGTTGATCATGCCGATGATGCCGTAGACCATGGTGTAGCCGATGGCGATCAAGCCGTAGATCGAGCCCAAGGTGATGCCGTTGATGAGGAATTGAAGAAATGGCTCCATTCTGACGTCCAGCCTCGTAAGGTCCCGGTTGCATGAGACTGGACAGATTGTGCTGGAACAGCGAGAGCCCGGCCCACAGATCGCGTCAACGGCTGCGGGGCGTTTGGCCAACTCTCAATGCCCAACCCTGTCCAATCCGAAGAGCTCTTCTGCCTGAAACGGCAGCGGCCCCCCTTTGCCCCGAAGCTAGACCAAGCAAAGGAGAGCCGGCAAGCGTTTGAATGGCGCGCGAGAGCCTTGGCCGACCGGACTGCGCCGCCATGCACCTCCACGCGCGTGTCAAAGAGGAAACAATCGGCCAAAAGAAGCCATGCAAGGCAAGCAGATGCCTCGCCGGGGCGGCGGCATCCCTTGGCCTGAGGGGATGCGCGGACTAAGTACAGGGATCACAGGACCACGCGCGCGCGGCAAGAGACCCGGCCCCTTTACCCGATCGAGCGCAGCGACACGAATTTCGGCGCCGGCAAGGAGAACAGAGCATGAGCCCCGCAGAACCTGCCTTGAAGCTGCACGAGCCGTCCCGGGCTGCCTTTCAATGGGATGATCCGCTGTTGCTGGACGAGCAGCTGACGGAAGAGGAGCGGATGATCCGCGACGCGGCGCGCGACTATTGCCAGGACAAGCTGATGCCGCGCGTGCTGAAGGCCAATCGGCATGAGACATTCGATCGCGAGATCATGAACGAGATGGGCGAACTGGGCTTCCTGGGCGCCACCCTGCCGGAGGCCTATGGCTGCGCCGGCGTCAACTATGTCTGCTATGGCCTGGTCGCCCGCGAGGTGGAGCGCGTCGACAGCGGCTACCGCTCGGCGATGAGCGTGCAGTCCTCGCTGGTGATGCATCCGATCAATGCCTACGGCACGGAAGAGCAGCGGCAGCGCTGGCTGCCGGGCCTTGCCAGCGGCGAAAAGGTCGGCTGCTTCGGCCTGACGGAGCCCGATGCCGGCTCCGACCCCGGCTCGATGCGCACTGTCGCCAAAAAGGTCGAGGGCGGCTATCGCCTGAAGGGTGCGAAGATGTGGATCACCAATTCGCCGATCGCCGACATCGCGGTGGTCTGGGCGAAGAGCGATCCCGACGGCAAGATCCGCGGTTTCGTGCTGGAGCGCGGGATGGAGGGCTTCTCCACCCCGAAGATCGAAGGCAAGTTCAGCCTGCGCGCCTCGGTTACCGGCGAAATCGTGATGGACGATGTTTTCGTGCCGGACGAGAACCTGCTGCCCAATGTCACCGGGCTGAAGGGTCCGTTCGGTTGCCTCAACCGTGCCCGCTACGGCATTGCCTGGGGTGCCTTGGGCGCCGCCGAGTTTTGCTGGCATGCCGGCCGGCAGTACACCCTGGACCGCAAGATGTTCGGGCGCCCGCTGGCTGCTACCCAGCTGATCCAGAAGAAGCTGGCCGACATGCAGACCGAGATCACCATCGGCCTGCAGTCCTGCCTGCGCGTCGGCCGCCTGATCGACGAGGGCAAGGAGCTGCCGGAGGCGATCTCTCTGGTGAAGCGCAATTCCTGCGGCAAGGCCCTGGACATCGCCCGCATGTCCCGCGACATGCACGGTGGCAACGGGGTCTCGGACGAGTACCACGTGATCCGCCACGTCATGAACCTGGAGGCAGTCAACACCTACGAGGGCACGCACGATGTGCACGCGCTGATCCTGGGCCGCGCGCAGACGGGACTGCAGGCCTTCAGCTAGGCCAAGGCCAGAAAGCGAACACTTCGCCTCAAACCCCCGTGTTCTGCCGGGTCGCAGCGGGCTGGCGGCCTTGTCGTGACGCACTTACCGCCCCAAACAAAACGGGTGCGAGTGGCGTTCGGAGGCAAGCAAACGCAAGGGAATCCTCTTTGGTTCTTCTGGCGTGTGTTCCTCAATGCAGGACGCTGGTCGGTCTTATGGCTGACGGCGTCTTGCGAGCGGCGGCTGCAGCAGGATCCGCGTGGGCGCGAGACTGGGGTTCACCGCGGCCGAGCGACCGGCACTTGCATGACCGCCGAGCCATCCTGGGTCGGCACCGAGCAACAGGAAGATCGCCGAACATGAGTTGCACTGACCTTGTCGAACCCGCAGCGCCAACCAAAACCAGTCGGCGTCGTTTCCTCGTCTTTGGCGTTGGCGTCATCGCCACGCCGCTAGTGATCTCGGCCTGCTCGTCTAGCTGCTACAGCAAGGCGGGCGATGCCGCTGCAAGCTGCGAATCGCGAATCGCCTCAGAGCAGCGGATCCGAGCAATCAACAAGCCACCGGGGCGCTAACCAGGCCTTATTCCCAAATCGGCACGCTTGCGCGCGTCGCACCCGACCCGCTATGGCTTCGCCTACTGCCGCGACCTGGAAACTGCCGCGACCTGGAAAGGGAGATCCTGTGACTACATCATGGCCCCGCAGTCTTCTGCTCTTGCCGTTACTGCTTGTCGGCGGCGCGCTCTTGCTTTCCGCTTGCAGTGGCGGCGGCTATCGGAACCCCTGCGACACCCGGGGGACCTATGAATCCCGCCAGGCCTGCAACAACGACCTGATCAACTTCGATCGACAGCTGCGCGGCAACCGCTCGTTCCGCACGCTTTAGCCCGGTCGCGAAGAGGACCAGCATGGATTTAGGACTAGCCAGCAAGCGCATCATCGTCACCGGCGGCAGCCGCGGCATCGGACTCTCTATCGCCGAGAGCTGTGCCAAAGAGGGCGCCAGGGTGGCGATCTGCGGTCGCAGCCAAGCCTCTCTGGATGCCGCCGCCGCAACGCTGGCAGCCTATGGCGGAGAGGTCGTCGCGCACAGTTGCGACGTCGGCGACCCCGAAGATCTGGCCGCCTTTCTCGAGAGAGCCAGGCAGGATCTCGGCGGTCTGGACGGGCTGGTCAACAATCCGAGCGCTTTCGGCCATCAAGACGATGAAGAGAGCTGGCGCAGCAATCTGGATGTCGACCTGCTGGGCGTGGTGCGCGCCACCCGCTTTGCCGCAGATGCGATCGAGGAAGACAGCGGCGGGGCCATCGTCAACATATCTTCAATCTCCGGCATCGGCGCCAGCGGCAACATTGCTTATGGTGCGGCCAAGGCAGCGGTCATTCACGCCACCCAGTCCTATGCGAGGAAGCTTGCCGCCAAGCGTATTCGCGTGAACGCCATTGCACCGGGCTCCATCGAGTTTCCCGGCGGTCTGTGGGACCAACGCCGCCGAGAGGAACCGGAGAAGTATCAAAGCACCTTGGCAGTCATTCCTTTTGGTCGTATGGGCCATCCGGAAGAGATCGGCAAGGTCGCCGCATTTCTCTTATCCGACGTTGCGTCATGGATCACAGGACAGACGATTACGGTCGACGGCGGACAGAACCTGTAGTGGAGCGCGTGTCAGGCGCGCATTTCTCGTCCCAGAGCGACCCCATGCGAGCGATTTTTCAAGACCGGATTCCAAATCCACACAAGGATTTGGACCGACTTCTGCCTCGTCACATTGCGGTGCAGCATCACTGACGGGTTTGAGATGACAAGCCTTGCTATTGGGTGGTATGGTCCCAAATCGATGTGGGCTAGAGTTGGGGATAGGGTGAGTCAAGCATGAAGATGATGGTAATCGCACCGCGCTCGACCGCGAATTCCGACTACTCTGGATGGTGGGAAGGCGGTGAGGACGGCAAGACGATCGCTCGCGTAGCGTCCTGCGCGATTGCGACAGTGGCTGCCTTCGCGCCGGATGACTTCGACGTCAGCCTCTTGGACGAAAGCGTCGAGGTCTTCGATCCGGATCGCCATGGGGATGCCGACCTCTATGCCATTACCGCCAATGTCGGGCAGGCCAGCGGCGGCATTCGCTTGGCGCAGACCCTGCGCAAGATGGGCAAGACCGTCATCATGGGCGGGCCTCACGTCTCCTTGGCGCCGGAACTCTTCGAGGCCCATGCGGATGCCATCGTCGTCGGCGAGATGGAGCCGGTGGCAGAGGCGGTGTTCGAGGATATCCGCAACGACAGCCTGAAGCCGCGCTACGACTCGACCAAGGCGGACATGCTGACCTCCCCCGTGCCGCGTTGGGATCTCTATCCCAACGACCAGGCCTTCTTCGGGGTAGTGCAGACCAGCCGCGGCTGCCCCTTCGAGTGTCACTTCTGCGATGTGATCCAGTACTTGGGCCGGGTTCAGCGCCACAAGAGCAACGCGCAGATCATCGCCGAGCTGCAGTTGCTCTACGACAAGGGCTACAGCCACGTCTTCCTGGCCGACGACAACTTCACCGTCTATCGCAAGCGCGCCCGCTCGCTTCTAGAGGCCATTGCCGCCTGGAACGGTAAAGAGGGCCGCGAATACATGACCCTCTTCACCCAGCTCTCGATCGACCTCTCGAAAGACCTGGAACTCGTGGAGCTCTGCCGCGAGGCCGGCCTGGTCAGCGCCTTCGTCGGCATCGAGACCAACAACGTGGAGAGCCTGAAGGAAAGCAAGAAGCGCCAGAACGTCAAGGTCGACCTGACCGAGGAGATCACCAAGATCGTGTCGAAGGGCATGCGTCTGGACGGTGGCCTGATCGCCGGTTTCGACCACGACGATCATTCGATCTTCGAAAGCCTCTACGATTTCACCCGCACCTTGCCGGTCGGCTACTTCGCCGTGTCGGTTCTGGTCGCCCCGGTGGCAACGCCGCTCTACGACACCATGCTGGCCGAGGGTCGTCTGGTGCTGGAAGATACCATGTCGCACTTCGCGGCCGCACCGCTGGTGACCAACATCCTGCCCAAGCAGATGACCCGCGAAGAGCTCTATGTCGGCACCCGCTGGCTGGCCAGCAAGATCTTCAATCCCGAGAGCTTCTTCGAGCGCTTCACGCGGATCAGCGAGACCCTGCAGTCCGCGCCCTGGGAAGTGCCGGATGCCAAGGCCAGCCGCAGGCCCGCGCGCAAGCTGCAGGCCAAGCTCTATGCCGATCTCTTCCGCCAGGAGATGCGCAAGGATCCGCAGTTCGCCGACATGATGCGCCGCGCGCTGAAGCTGATCAAAGCCAACCCGCACATCAAGGACAACCTGGGAGAGATCCTGGGCCACTACACCTTGTCGCTGAACAATCGGCGCACCTTCGGTATCTACGATGGCGAGTGGGCAAAGCTGGATGCACCGCCCTTCGGCACCGATACGGCAAGGCAAAGCTGGATAAAGGCGACGAGCGCCATCTCGCAGGATCTGGAGCACACCAAGAAACCGGTCCTCCAGGCCGCAGAGTAGACAGATCGGCCGGCCGGCAGGCCCAGCCGATAGGGAGCTTTATCCGATGCATATGAAGGTCATCGCGCCCAGAAGTAATGCGACCTCGGACTATGCCCAGTCCTGGCCGTCCAGCGATCCCAATCGAGAGATCAACCGTGTCGCCTCCGCGGCCATCTGTACGGTCGCAGCCTTCGTTCCCGAGACCATGAGCGTCAGCCTGTTGGACGAGAGCGTCGACCGCTTCGACGACGCGCTGCACATGGATGCGGATATCTATGGGCTGACTGCCAACGTCGGGCAAGCCACCCGGGGAATAGAGCTGGCCGACAAGCTGCGCGCGGCGGGCAAGACCGTCATCATGGGCGGCCCGCATGTCTCTCTGGCACCGGACCTTTTCGTGGATCACGCCGACTGCCTGGTGGTCGGCGAGTTCGAGACCGTGGCCGAGCAGCTGTTCGCAGACCTGCAGGCAGGCGCCCTGAAGCCGCGCTACACCGCCGGCAAGTGGGACATGCAGAAGTCGCCGGTGCCGCGCTGGGACCTCTATCCCAACGAGCACACCTTTGCCGGTATCGTACAGACCAGCCGCGGCTGTCCCTTCGAGTGTCACTTCTGCGACGTGATCCAGTATCTGGGGCGCGTCCAGCGGCACAAAGACAATGACCTGATCATCGCCGAGCTGCAGCAGCTCTACGATCTGGGGTACAACTACGCCGTCCTGGCCGACGACAACTTCACCGTCTATCGCAAGCGCACCCGTGCCATCCTGGAGGCCATCGCCAAGTGGAACGGCAAGGAAGGCCGTGAATACATGGCCTTTGCGACGCAGATGTCGATCGATGTCGCCCGCGATCCCGACATCCTGGAGATGTGCGTCGAGGCCGGTCTGGTGAATGCCTTCATCGGTATCGAATCCGACAACGAAGAGAGCCTGAAGGAAAGCAAGAAGCGCCAGAACCTGAAGGTCAATCTGGTCGATCAGCTGCGCGCCATCGTCTCTAAGGGGATGCGGCTGGAGAGCGGGCTGATGGTCGGTTTCGATCACGACAGCAAGGCCTGCTTCGAGCGCCAGGTCAGCTTCGGCATGGCTCATCCCACCGCGACCTTCAATATTTCGGTCCTGGTCGCACCGGTCGCCACCCCGCTCTATGCCAGCATGGTCGAGGAAAAGCGTCTGGTCGCGCACGAGGTGGTGTCGCAATTCCCATCCTCCGGCATGGTCAGCAACATCATCCCCAGCCAGATGACCCGCGAAGAGCTCTTCATCGGCGCCCGCTGGCTGGTCAGCAAGCTGTTCCATCCCGAGAGCTTCCTGGAGCGTTTCCGGAACATCAGCGAGATCCTGGGGCAGTCTCCTTGGGACCGGGCCGACGCCTCTGCGCCGCGCCGCCAGCCGCGCCAGAAAGTGTCCGAACTCTATTCCAACATCTTTCGCTGGGAGATGCGCGAAAACCGCGACTACGCCGCCATCGTCAAGCCGGCGATGAAAATCATCAAGGCCAATCCGGAGATCCGCGATGGCCTGACAGAGCTCTTTGCCAACTTCACCATGGCCGTGCACACCCGCCGGCGGCAGGGCATCTACGATGCGGAGTGGGCCAAGATGGACGCCCCGCCCTTCGACAGCGAGACTGGCAATCATCACTGGCAGGTGGCGGTCGGCAGCCTGGACGACCGCCTGCTGCATGCCGCCAATCGCGAGCGCGAACTGGCAGACGCTTAAGTCTCGAGCAAGACGCCCAAAAGGCGCGCTCCGGGATGGCCTATCGAATCGATGTCGCAACGAGCGTCGCCCCAGCAGAGGGTGACGAGATCGACCGGCAGCATGCCGCCTATGAAGCCGCGCATGGCGTCGTCTGCGATTACCAGGCTTTCATCATGACCTTGCGGAGCGAGACGGGCGATCTGATCGGCGCCCTGCGCGCTTACACGGCCTATGCGGAGATCTATGTGGACGATCTCTGGATCGATGATGGACACCGCCGCCACGGTTTGGGCAAAGCCTTGCTAAGCGCTTTGGAAGACCGCTATCGGGACCAGGGCTACAACAACATCAATCTCGTCACGAGCGCCTTCCAGGCGGCCCCCTTCTACGAGAAGTGCGGCTTCGAGAAAGAGTTTGTGCGGGTCAACAGGCACCACCCGGCGCTCACGAAGACCTTTTTCGTGAAGTATTTCAAGAATGAGACCCAGAACAGAGGCGTTGTCTTCTAGCTGTTCCGGGTCAGTCGTCGAGATCCGCGAGATAACCTTCCAGCCAGTGAATGTTGTAGTTGCCGTTCATGAAGGCCTGGGTGCTGGCTAGGCGCTGGTGCAGGGGGATCGTGGTCTCGATGCCATCGACCACATATTCTTCGAGCGCCCGGCGCAGACGCATCAGGCAGTCTTCGCGGGTGATGCCGTGCACGATCAGCTTGGCGATCAGACTGTCGTAGTGCGGTGGTACGCTGTATCCGGCATAGAGGCCGCTGTCGACCCGCACTCCCATGCCGCCCGGCACGTGGTAGCCACGAACCTTGCCGGGCGACGGCACGAACGTGCGCCAGTGTTCGGCATTGATGCGGCACTCGATGGCGTGGCCTGAAAACGTGATGTCACGCTGCTTCACCGAGAGGATCCCGCCGTCAGCGGCGCGGATCTGCTCGCGGACGAGATCCACCCCGGTGATCGCCTCGGTAATGGGGTGTTCCACCTGCAGACGCGTATTCATCTCGATGAAGTAGAATTCGCCGTCTTCGAAGAGGAACTCGATGGTGCCGACCGAGCGATAGCCCAGCTTCTTCATGGCGGTGACGGCGGTCTTGCCGATAGCCCGGCGCTGCGTCTCGTTCAGCGCCGGCGACGGCGCCTCTTCCAGCACCTTCTGGTGTCGGCGCTGCAGCGAGCAGTCACGCTCGCCCAAATGGACGATGTTGCCCTGGCCGTCGGCCAGGATCTGCACCTCGATATGGCGCGGCCCGGCAAGGTAGCGCTCCATATAGACCTGATCGTTGTTGAAGGCGGCCCTGGCTTCGTTGCGCGCCATGGCAAGCGCCTGCGGCAGCTCGCTTTCATTCTGCGCGATCTTCATGCCGCGCCCACCGCCGCCGGCGGCTGCCTTGATCAGCAGGGGAAAGCCGATTTCGGCGGCGACTGCCTTGGCCTCATTCTCGGTGGTAACGGCACCCTGGGAGCCGGGAACCACCGGCAGACCGAGCGTGCGCGCGGCCTCCTTAGCCGCGACCTTGTCGCCCATCAATGCGATATGCTCGGGCTTGGGACCGATGAAGGCGATGTTGTGCTCTTCCACCATCGCTGCGAAGGTGGCGTTCTCCGAGAGAAAACCCACGCCCGGGTGAATGGCATCGGCACCGGTTATCGTGGCCGCAGAAATGATCGCCGGAATGTTCAGATAGCTCTCGCGGCTGGAGGGCGGTCCGATACAGACGGATTCGTCGGCCAAACGGACATGCATGGCCTCTTCATCCGCCGTGGAGTGAACCGCCACGGTCTTGATGCCCATCTCTCGACAGGCGCGGTGAATGCGAAGCGCGATCTCGCCGCGATTGGCAATCAGGATCTTCTCGAACACCTGCGCCTAACTCCCTTGCCTGCGGCTGGCCGGTCCAAAGTCTTCACGACCGGCGATCACACGATCACCATGAGGGCTTCGCCATACTCGACCGGCTGACCGTCGCGCACCAAGATTTCAGTCACCTTTCCAGCCCGCGGGCTGGGTAGGTTGTTCATCACCTTCATGGCCTCGATGATCAGCAGGGTCTGGCCCTCGCTCACCGTATCGCCGACGCTGACGAAGGCAGCAGCTCCGGGGTCGGGGGCCGTGTAGATGGTGCCGACCATGGGCGATGTGACGGTGCCGGGGGCATTGCCCTGATCGTTGGTCTGGGAAGACTGCGGACTGGGGGCCAGCGTGTTGGCTGGCGCGGCAGCAGGCACAGCCGGGGCGGCCGCGACCGGGGCATGCGCAATGGGCGGTGCGCCCTGACGGGCCACCTTGATGCGGCGTCCGGCTTCCTCCACCTCGATTTCGGTCAAGCCGGTCTCGTCCAGCAGCACTGCCAAACGTTTTACCTGCTTTTCGTCGATATCCAGCTTGCTGCCCATCGGCGGACTATCCTTTCAAGATATGCGCCATCAGCGCCTGCAGGGCGAAGCGGTAGCCCTGAGCGCCGAAGCCGCAAATCACCCCCAATGCCACGGGAGAGATGTACGAATGATGCCGGAAGGCCTCTCGCGCATGCACGTTCGAGAGGTGTACCTCCACCAGCGGCAAACCAACCCCGCGGACCGCATCCATGATGGCGATCGAGGTGTGCGTGAACGCGCCGGGGTTCATCACCAGACCCTTATGCTGCCCGAAGGCTTCGTGGATCATTTCGATCAACCGACCTTCGTAGTTGGATTGCGCACAGACAACATCAAGACCCAGAGCGATCCCTTCTTCGCGGCACAAGTCCTCGATATCGGCCAAGGTCTGGCTGCCATAGACAGCCGGCTCTCGCCGCCCCAAGAGATTGAGATTGGGTCCGTTCAAGACCAGGACAGAGGGATTGGCCACGCGCCGGCGCCCTTTCCGTACCGCGAGTGAAATGATGGAGAGGCTTTACCACATGCTCTTCGCGCCGGGGAAGCCACGCTTGGGCAGGGACAATCAGCGGCCGAGCGCTTGCCGTCCTATACCAAGGGAAGCCACCGATTCGCGTCTCAAACTCTGTTGAGGCTAGTTGGAAACTGCCTTGGCACGCTCTTCGGCAATGATCGCGGCAATCTCGACCGCAGGGACCGCGCCCGGCAGAAAGCTCTCGCCGATCACCATCGCCGGCGTGCCGGTGACACCGAGGCGTTGTGCCAGGGCATGGTTGCGGGCCAGATGCTCGCTGACGGCCTCGTCCTGCATGTCCGCGCGCAGCTGTTCCCAGTCCAGGCCGACCTCGTCGGCGGCGCGCTTGACCGTCGTCTCGTTGGCCGGTCCGCGGATGCCCATCAGCGCTTGATGAAAGCGCGCATACTTGTCCTGCCGCACGGAAGCCAGGGCAGCGCGCGCCGCAAACTCCGAATCCTCGCCGAAAATCGGCCACTCCTTGGCGATGTAGCGGATGTTGCCGTCGCGGGCCAGCAAGCTGAAGATCTCCGGCGTCACACGCTTGCAGTAGGGGCAGTTGTAGTCGAAGAACTCGACGATGGTGACATCACCCGCGGGATTGCCGGCAATCGGCGAGCCGGCATCGTTATAGAGCGCGTCTTGGGCAGCGAGGATTGCATTTTCCCGCGCGTTTTCGCTGGCCTGCTGTTCGCGTTGCTGCAGGATCTCGATCGCCTCGAGGATGACCTCGGGATGCTCCAGCAGGTAGGCGCGCACCAGCTCGCCGATCTCCTCCTCTTGCGCTGCGGAGAAGCTGCTTTCTTGCGCCTGGACCGAAGGTGCAAGCAGAAAAGCAGCGAGCAAGAGCCCGATCAGGCCGCTGCGCAGCGGGAAGCAATAGTGAGACATGATGGGGATGATTCCTTGAAGGGGTAAGACTAGCGGCATTAGCGGGCCGCACGCAGGCGGCGTTCGGCCTCGTTATAGACATCCTGGGCTTGCTGCGCGTCGGGCGAGCCGGCCGGCATCAGATCCATGGCACGGCGTGCTTCGATTCCGGCGCGCTCGTTATCGCCGCGCGCCAGCCAGTATTCGCTGAGCGCCAAGTGCACCATATCGGTCTTGCCAAGGCGGTTGTAGGGCGTCGCGATCAAGCGCCAAGCAAAGGCGTTCGTCGGATCGCGCGCCAGTACCTTTTCCAGATTCGCGACCGCTTTGCGGTCCAATTCCGGGCTGTTTTGCTCGATCTGCGCGCGGGCAAGCAATTGGCGGATCTGGGTTGCCTGAGGCAGAGCCGTGACCGCCCGCTGCAAGGGATCGAGCGATTCCGCGACATGGCCGCGCTCGAACAGCATCTGACCCTTGAGTTCCAGGAAGAAGGGGTCGTTCGGGACCTCGGCCAAGAGACTGTCCAGGCCACGCAAGGCATCTTCGAGATGCCCCAGACGATAGGCCAGCAAGACCCGCGCATAGCGCGCCGGCACGCTCTGGTCGCTATCGGCATAGGTGCGCGCCACCATGTTCGGCGACTCGAGGAAGCCGATCACCTTGGCCCGGGCGCGCTCGAAGCGGGCCCGATCGGTCGGCGTGATGCTGGTCTTGTCTCGGAAGGGAGACTGCGCCACCTGGTTCTCAAGGAAGGTGATGCGCTCGCGCGTCAGCGGATGGGTCGAGAGATAGGGATCCTGATTGCGTGCCAGCAGGACCTCCTGCCCCTTCAGCTGGCTCATGAAATCCAAGAGGCCTTCCGGCGAGATGCCGGATTCGTGCAGGTACTGCACGGCCGCTTGATCGGCCGCCTGCTCGTTGCTGCGGCTGTAGGACAGCAGGTTGCGCAAGGTCAGATCCGAACTGCCGGAGATCACCGCGCTGGCCACTTCGCCGCGGCCGGAGGCAATAGCGCCCAGAATGCCGACGGCATAGGCGATCAGATTGGCAGTGCCGGCATCCTCGACCGCGATCTTGCGTTGGGCCAGATGTCCGCCGGCGATATGACCGGCCTCGTGCGCCACGACACCCAGCAAGGTTTCGGGGCTATCGACCCGGGCCAGAAGGCCGGTGTTCAGGAAGAGGTTCTGGCCGCCGGCCACAAAGGCGTTGAGGCTACGGTCCTGAACCAGATAAACGTTTACTGCATTGGGGTCGAGGTGCGCCGCAATGAAGATCGGCCGGGCCAGCTCGCGGATGATATCCTCGATCTCGGTATCGCGGATGAAAGAAATCTGACGGCTTTGCGCAGAAACCTTCTGGGCAGCGACAACGAGGAGCAGGGCGCTGATAAGCGCCGCAGCGAAGAGAGACAGAATGGCTGTAACACGATGGCTGCGCGGCATGGCAAAGGGCCGAAAGGCTCTCCCGAAATCCGGATCATTTCAATCTAGAGCGCAGAGTATGGCGGCGCAATGCGGCACCGGGAAGTCTGGATTGGGGCAAAGCTCACAATACCGTGCGCGATCAAGGCGGCACCGTTGGTTCGGGCTGCCGCTCTTGCTGGCGGCTAGCTTGGCACTGCAGGCCTGCGGATCCGACGACGAGTTGAACCTGGAGCCGGTGCCCGGTTTCGACGGTATGGTATCGAGCGGCGAGCCCAATGCCACCCTCATCGGCCGCGAGATCCTGGCCCAAGGGGGCACCGTCGCCGATGCTGCCGTGGCCGTCAGCTTCGCGCTCTCGGTCACCTATCCCTCGCGCCTGTCGCTCGGCGGCGGCGGCATCTGCGTGCTGCACGACCGTGAAAGACAGCTGACCGAGGCGCTGTCGTTCCTGCCCTTCAGCGCACCTGCCGGCGGCGTACCGCCTGGCCTGGCCCGCGGGCTGGAGGCCCTGCACGCGCGCTATGGCGTGCTGCAGTGGAATCAGCTGGTGGCGCCGGGCGAGAACCTGGCCCGCTTCGGCTTCAAGACCAGCCGCGCGCTCGCCGCCGACATCGTCGCAGCCCAGGCAAGCCTGCGCCAGGATCCGACCGCAAGCGCCCTCTTCCTGCCGAACGGGCAGCCGCTGACGACCGGCCAAACCCTGCAGCAGGTAAACCTGGCCAGCACCCTTTCGGGCATCCGCAACCGGGCCTCGGCCCTCTTCCTGACAGGCGACACCGGACCCATCCTGGCCAAGGAATCCAGCCAGCTAGGCTTACCGCTGACGGAGAGCGACCTGCGTATCCGGGTGCCGGAGTACCTGGTGCCGCTGCGCATCGAGTATGGTTCCGACTACCTCTACATCACACCGCCGCCGGCAGCCAACGGCCTGGTCGCAGCCGAGATGTTCCAGATCCTGCGCGATATCGTCGACTACGAGGGCGCCACGGGTGCTGCGCGCGAGCACCTCTTCCTCGAGGCCTCGGCGCAGAGCTTTGCCGACCGTAGCACCTGGCTGGCCTCCAACACCCAGGCGATCTATTCCGTGACCACCGTTCTGGACAGCGCCGCGCTGTCGGCACGCTTGGCCGGGATCGGCCAGGGCCCACACAAGCCGGCGAGCGCTTTGGTCCCCGCCCCGCGCCAGATCATCGAGCCTCTGGCGGGCACCGCCTTCGTGATCGGCGATCGCTACGGCAACGCCATCGGCTGCAGCCTCACCAACAACGGCCTCTTCGGCAGTGCACGCATGGCGCCCACCAGCGGGATCCTCTTGGCGGCACCGCCACCGGACAATCTGGTGGTCTCTCCCGTCGCAGCGCTGGTCACCTCCATCGGCACCGAACGCGGCCGCCTGGCCGTGGCCGCGTCTGGAGGTGCCACCGGTGCCACCGCTCTGGCCCGCCTGGTGGTCGACCTGGTGGAGCGGGAGATGACCCTGGCAGAGGCCATGCGCGAGGTGCGCGTTCACCACAACGGCCTGCCCGACGTCGCCTTCGTCGAGGACCGCCTGGACAACGGCACCCAGCAGGGCCTCCTGGAACTGGGTCACAGCCTGCAGCGCGTGCCGGGTCTGGGCGAGGTACAGGCCTGGTACTGTCCGGAAGGCATCCTGCAGGTCCCCGAGCTCTGCAGCGTCGAAACCGATCCACGCGGCTTCGGCCTCTCGACCCTGGCGCCCTGATGGCGTTGCACAAGCCCTCGAGGAGCAGCAGATGGTCCTGAAGATCGCCAAGCGGGCCGCGGTCGAGCCCTTCCGCGCGATGGACGTGCTGGCCGCCGCCAACGCGCTGGAGGCCGAGGGGCGCGAGATCCTGCACCTGGAGGTCGGCCAGCCGGCAGCAGCGCCGCCACCCGCAGTGACCGCCGCCGCCAAGGCCTGCCTGGACGGCGGGCGCATCGGCTATACCGACACCTTGGGGATACCGGCGCTACGCCGCGCCATTGCAGAGAGCTACCAAGACCTCTACGGCCTGGCGGTCGATCCGGGGCGGGTTGCCGTCACGGCGGGCTCCTCGGGCGGCTTCCTGCTGGCCTTTCTGGCCGCCTTCGAGCCCGGCGACAGGGTCGCCCTGGCCGCACCGGGCTATCCCGCCTATCGCAACCTCCTAACCTCGCTGGGGATCGAGGCGGTCTTTCTGCCGACCCTGGCAGCGGACCATTTCCAGCCGACGGCGCAGCAGATCGATGCCTATCCGGAGCATCTGGATGGCCTGATCGTGGCCAGTCCCTCCAACCCGACCGGCACGATGATCGCGCCCGCGGCGCTGAGCGCGCTGGTCGAGAGCTGCCGGGCTCGCGGCATCCGCCTGATCTCCGACGAGATCTATCACGGCATCACCTTCGGCCCGACCGCCGAGAGCCTGGCCGACCAGCCCGACGTCATCGTCGCCAACTCCTTCTCCAAATACTACTGCATGGCCGGTTGGCGGCTGGGCTGGCTGGTGCTGCCTCAGGACCTGGTGCGGCCGGTCGAACGGCTGGGGCAGTCCCTCTTCATCTCCGCTTCCGAACTCTCGCAGCGCGCCGGTCTGGCCGCGCTGGGCGCGCGCAGCGATCTGGATCGTATCGTCGAGGGCTATGCAGAGAACCGGCGGATCCTGGTCGAAGGCCTGCCGGAGCTGGGCCTGACCGGCTTCCTGCCGACCGAAGGAGCCTTCTACATCTATCTCGACGTCACCCATCTGAGCAACGACAGCAGCCAGCTCTGCGCGCAGCTCTTGCAGGAGGCCGGCGTGGCGCTCACCCCCGGCCTCGACTTCGATCCGCTGGAGGGCAAGCGCAGCCTGCGGCTATCCTTCGCCGGCAGCAGGGAGACCATGACGGCCGCCTTGGAGCGGCTGGCGACCTGGCTGCAACAGCGCTAACTCATGTGGTTGCGCGTGCCAGGGCTAGGCCGCCGGCTGCTGCACCTGGCCCTCATCCTGCTTTTGATCCTGCCTTTCCTTTGGATCCTGCTGCACCTGGTTGCCCCGGCCGTCGTCACGCCGCTGATGGTACAGCGCCTGACCGAGGGGCATGGCTGGAGCCAGGACTGGACGCCGCTGGAGGAGATCAGCCCGCACCTGGCCGCGGCCGTGATCGCCGCCGAGGACAACCGCTTTTGCCAGCATCGCGGCGTCGATTGGGGCGCCATCCACGAAGCCCAGGACGAGGTCGCACGCGGCAAGCGCAGCAACCCGCGCGGCGCCAGCACCATCTCGCAGCAGACCGTCAAGAACCTGCTGCTCTGGCCGCAGCAGTCGCGCAGCCGCAAGGCCCTGGAACTGGTCTATGTCACCTGGCTGGAAGCCTTCTGGCCAAAGCGGCGTATCCTGGAGGTCTACCTCAACATCGTAGAGTTCGGCCCCGGCCTCTATGGCGCCGAAGCCGGTGCCAGAGCGCACTTCGGGGTCTCGGCCAAAGAGCTGACGCGCCGTCAAGCAGCCCTCCTTGCCACCGCGCTACCCAACCCACTGGCCCGCAACCCGGCAAATCCCAGCGCCAACCACGCCAGCCGCGCACGCCGTATCGAGGGACGCATGCGCAACCTGGAGGGTCTGTTGGGCTGTATCGCCCGCTGAGAGCCCGCCCCGAGACTGCTTGTGTCCTGCATCGCTGCCGGACCCGCGCGTGTTAGAAGCGCTGGCGCCGGCGATGCCGTGCGCATCATCAAGCTGTCGCGACGCGGCAATCGCGCCTCCGGCAGCGACCCGAAGCGCCATTCCAATGTCGCGCGCCGGTGGCTATGACGTTACTCTTTGGGTAACTGCTCAGGGTGTTGGTTTACGGGAGTGCGCCCAGCGTCGGGTGTTGTCGTTGGAGAAAGGGGTTGCGGCGCGGGTGTGGAATATGAGTCAAGCTATGAATGGCTCGCGTACCCCGCCTCAGCAGTCTGTCGCCC
>JAVJSY010000026.1:0-50547 GCA_040219175.1 Kiloniellales bacterium | reverse complement strand
CTTTCCGGGCTGGGCTGGGAGCGCGGTCGCGGTCAGGGGAACCCTCGCATCCACTAGCTGCAGGATCACCGATCCCACGCAGGATCCTAGACCGAGGCAGCCCCGCGACGTATCAAAGGTCCTGCGGTAACCAACCCGCGTATCAGAGTTTGATCGACCGTCGCCTCAACGACCGCGCTTCCTGCCTTGCCCGTTAAGGCTTGAAACCGATAGCTTCCTCGGAAGCCACGGATTAACGCGCCTGCATCTTGAAAAGGCGATCATGAGAGTGGCCCGATCCGAACGCTTGGATCCCAAGCGTTCGGTGAATCGGCCCACTAATACCGAGCGGCATAGGTGATGACCCATGGAACTCATTCATGCGTTCAAACGCCACGCGAGCCTCATCCTCGCTTCGCTGCGGGCGCGCAGTCGCGCTTGCCAAGCCGCGATGAGTTCCACTCAACGCGGCTTGGTGTAACGTGTTGAGCTGGTGGGGCAACTTATCCAGAGGGATGGGAAGCATCCCTCTGGGTTGCACCACTAGAGACTGCGTAAGCTTGTCGCCGCCTATCTCAGGGTCGTTCTTGGTGGCCTGGGCCCAGTCTGCTTCTTGATCGCGCCTCTTCTGATCGCCGCTTGCAGCAATCCAATCGGCAATGAAGGCAAGCTGTCCCGGCTTCTGTTCAGCCCTGCCCGCCGTCTCCCGCAGCCGTGCCCCATGCGCATTCTCGATCGTCGCCTGGCGCTCTTTCCAGGTTGGATAGTGGCGCGCTTCGCGCGGCCCTTGGACTCCACTGCCCTCGCCGATACGCAGTGCAGAGGTAAGGAGAAGGCTCCCCTGCCCAAGGTGCGCTTGGCTCGGCGGGACCCTGGGTCGTTCCGACGACGCTGCACGCGATAAAGTTCCTCCCGCTGTTTGATCGCTTCGGTCATGTCGAAGTGAGGGCTACGCGGGTTCACCCGCTCCATAAACCCGACCTGTTTCGCCACCGCAGCGGCAGACGCGAGGGCCTTCACAGCCGACTGACCGGCGTTCGCTGTTCGAGCTATGCCTGACCTCTCGTTCGTGGATGCAGGACGATCACTTTCGCCGCCATCGAGTCCATCTTTTGTAGAATGTAGTTTCTCCGTTGCTCGGACCGAGAGCCCAGAGATCTCACCAGAATGGAGATCTCACCAGGATGGAGATCTCACCAGGATAGGGTCGCCATGGGCTCAGCCAAGGAGGCATGATGGCAGGAGCATTACCCGCCCCCCCACGAGCCGGTCACTGCGAAGGCAGCTCATCCACCGGCTCCAGGTCGAAGGCGGCGATCTCCGGCGAGACCAGGTCGAAGCGGCAAGAGACCAGACCTCCCCCGCCCTGCTCTTCGGGCGGGATGACCTCGCGGAGCAGGAGGTCGCCGACGCAGAGCCCAAACCTGCCTCGCCCCTCGGCGAGCCCGCGGGCGACGGCCAGCAAGGGCAGGTCGCGCAGCAGGTGTTCGATCCACAGCGGCGCCTTGTAGGAGAGCGAGATCCAGCCGGAGCCTTTTGGCCCCTCCCCACCTTGCCAGGTCAGTTCCAGATCCAGCGCCTCCACGCGCGCGGCCGGCTCGGCCCGATCGAGCGGTTGCAACTCCAGCATCTCGCCTTCGACCGTCTCGACCGGCAGCAGTCGCGGATAGGAATTCAGCGGGCTTAAGGCCATCAGCCAGGGCCCGTCGTTGTTCAGGCGCAGACGCAGGCGTCGATCGCGCTCCGGCAGGGCCTCACAGCCCAGCAGGGTCCAGAGCGACAGCGGGCTTATTGGCCGACCCTGGAGCCGACCCTGGGGCCGACCCTGGGGCCGACCCTGGCTATCCATGTCTCGCACAGACGATTGGTGCATTGTCCCTCTCCTCTCTTGTGGTGGATGGATTCCAATGGTCATCGAGAAAGACCGTGATCTTGGCGGCATCGGCACACGCAGCGCACAGCAGACCGAGAACATTTCGGCGGCGGGGCGGCGCCAGGCGCAGCGGGGGAGGCAGTCGCGCGCAAACCGGCAGCCAAGGCCCCGCCGCCTCCGACCGACGCAACAGAGGGTCGGCCGGAATGACGGGCTAGAGCAGGCCGCATTCAGGTGGAATCACCAGAGTGCGAGACTCTGCTCTATGTTTCAAAGCTCTAGAGTAGGATTCAGACGACGCATCGTTTCGATTTGATGTCATCCTGCTCTAGAGGTCTCGCTAAAGATGTTTTGATTGAGCATTAAAAATGCCGCAGTCCATCAAGGGCTGCGGCTTCGAGGTTTGTCGGCGCCGGGTCAGGAGGCGCTGGCGGAGTCCATTCTTTGAAAGAGCGCAGCGATCAAGGATTGCGGCACGTTGAACTCCCAAATACGGCCTTCCTCGCCGCTCACCTGAACGGTCATGCCTTCGGGGCCGATCCCCCGCAGGGTGGCTTCCTCCATCCAGGCGAAGATCACCTCGTTGCCGATGCAGAAGTCGTTGACCAGGCCGCCGCAGTGGCTTCGTTTCCGACTGAAAGGCTGTACCGCCAAAGCTGGCCCGTTGGGCAGAATAGAGGCCTTGTCGTAGTTGCGATAGCCGGCGACTTCTTCGTTGTCGTAGGTCATGGCCAAGGTCAGGCGATAGCGTTTCACCCCGGTCATACGGTCTTGCAAACCCAAGAGGGTCCAGCCGATCCGGTCCGGCGGAACGGTGGAGTCGGCGCCCAGGACTTCCGGGCCCTTCTGGTAGACCGTCTTGCTGGAGTAGGCGATGGCCGCCTGGGTCGGGTCATCCAGCCGCTGAATCTGGGTAGAGATCGGTGTCGCCGGCGGCAAGGCCACCTCGATGTTGGCCGAGCGGCAGCCAAGCAGCACCGCAAAGACCAGTACCGCCGCGCCCAGTTTCGTCGCTCGCCTGGCCCCAACCGGCTGTTCGGCACCTACCCCTTGCATAGCCTCCCCCATGGCAAGAGCGACCCCTGCTTCCGCTTCGCCAACAGCAAAGCAGGCCTCTCTACAAAGATATCGCTGTCAGGATAGAGACGTGTTCCAGGCGTCGGGTCAAGTCCGGCTCATCCCGAAGAAGGGCCAACGCGGCGACCGCCCCAACACACTGTTCGCTTGGCGCATCTGTTAATTCGCTTGGCGCATCCGATACGACGCTGCCTTTATTGAAGGAGGCGCACCACTCAAGCCTGTATTTTGTGCATAGCATGACGCCCAATGCTTGTCAAGCTTTCGGCGTCGAACTGCGATTCCGCAGGAAATGTGCATTCCCTGGAGACACGACCGGCGCAGGTCGAGCGTATCACGGTGATAGGAAGCAAGGCTGCGACATGGGGCTGCGACATGGGGCTGCGACATGGGCGCTTGCCCGCAGCCCTGGGTGAGACCGCAGCACTGGGAGGGATCATGCTTCACCAGAAGACAGACGTCGAGAGCGTAGGTCCGCCGGACGAGGCGCGGCGTAGCCTGCGTCTTCTGCTCCGTAGCTTCGACCTGCTGGTCGCCGGCTGCTTTGCCTTGCTGATGGCTCTGGGTTTCGGCTTCCCGCTGGCGCCGGCGCTGGTGCTCGGCCTTGGAAGTGGTCTTCTGGCCTCGACGGTCTGTCCCGTCGCAAGGCGCAGCGGCCCGACCCTTATCGGCGCCGTCATTGCCGGCTTGGCAGCTGGCGGCCTTGCCGGCCTGCTCGGCTTGCAGGCCTGGCCCGAGGCCGGGCTTGTCGTCTCCGCCAGCCTGCTCTCCGTCAAGGTCGGTCGCCGGACCGTCCGGCTGGCAGCCAAGGCGTTGCTCCGCGCTTTGTGAGGCTGCCGCCATCGGCCGGTCGCAACCCTACCCTTCTGCCCGCTTCCGATCGCCGGGCGTCTCGGAGCGCTTCCCCAAGAGCCCGAAGGTTTCCGCCAAACATCCGAGCCCCTCTTGCAGCAGCAGGAGGTCTTGCGCCTCTGCCGAGGTCCGCTGCCGCGTCACGCCCATCCAATCGGCGTAGCTCTGCGCGACGGCGAAGCGCAGCACCATCTCGTAGATCCCCGTCCCGCGCTTCGTCAGCCGGATGCGTGCGTCCTCCAGATCGGCCTCGCGGGCTGCCAGCCAGGCAGCCTGGCCGGCTCCCAGCGGCGGCGTGACCTCCGCACCCAGCGGTTCGCGCGGTATCAGCGGGTCGGCTGCACGCAGCGAGAGGCGACCGATGGTCAGGCGATAGAGCCAGGCAAAGCGCTGCCCAGCCATTCGCTCCTCCTCCGAGATCAGCCCCAGAGCCAAGAGCACACCCAAGGGACTCTCTGCCAGCCGCTGATCTCCGTCCTGCCCGACCAGAGCCTGGCGATGGCGCAGCAGTTCCGGCGTCGGCAGCACCCTGGTGTCGCGTGCGAGACGACCGCTGGCGGTGCGGCGGCGTAGGTACTTGCGCGCCCTGCCCGGCCGGCGGCGCCTCATGGACCAGACCTCCGCCGGATCGCTCGAGACCTGCGCCGCCGTGGGTCGCTGCGATAGGGATCCGGCGTCGGCTCCGAGTGACCCAAACCGAAGGCCCGCGCGAGCGACCCGGACAGACCGAGCGCCCGGCAGATCTGCTCGCGAGGGACGCCGCGCCGCTGCATGGCGTGCAACTGCGCAGTTAGGGACTCGAGGATCGGGCAGCTGTGCGGCGCGTCCAGATCCCTTGACCCCGGGGGCTTACCCCCGTCGCGAAAGAACCACTGTCGCTGCGCGCGCACGATCGCGGACTTGCGCCTTCTGCGATGACGGCGTCTGCTTGCTTTCGAACCAGATGCGAGAGGGAGAGCCTGCTTTTCCACCACCTTGACGATACCCCTTCTTCTCGTATGCATCATCTAATGCGTGAAACCCGGCATGATGCAGTTCCTATTGATGGTAGGATAATAGGAGAAAATAGGAACGTCAAGAATCCTCTTCCTATTGACTGTCGGTTTGTGCTGCGATAGACCCTGGCCCAGGATGAGTGACCTCGAACGCCAACGGCTTGCCAAGCTCTTGCAAGAAAGAGGGATCACGATGGCTGCGGCCTCGCGCGCCATTGGCCGTAACCACGCCTACCTACAGCAGTACATCCGCCGTGGCACACCACGACATTTGGACCCCTCGGCCTTGCAGGCTCTGGCCAGCTACTTGGACGTGCCCTTGAACAGCCTGCAGGGTGAGCCGACCGGGGGAGACCTGCCGCAAAGCGGGAATGCGGTGCCGGCCGCACTTCCCCGGACGGAGGCCTTTGCCAGTGCAGCAATGCGGCGTGACGTGCCGGTCCTGGGCAGCACCGTTGGCGGCGAGGACGGCGACTTTCTGTTGAACGGTCAGGTCGTCGATCATGTTCGCCGCCCGCCTGCGATGGAGGCGATGACGGCTGCCTTTGCCCTCTTCGTCCAAGGCGATTCCATGTGGCCTTGGCGGGCGCCCGGCAGCCTGGTTTACGTGCATCCGGCAAGGCCGCCCCGCAGCGGCGACCACGTCGTGGTCGAGCTGCATGGCGAAAGCGAGTTTGCGGAGCGGCCCTGTTACGTGAAGCGGCTGGTAGCGCGCACCGCCACCCTGCTGCGGTTGGCGCAGTACCATCCGCCGCGCGAGGATATCGAAATCCCCTTGGAACGCGTACGCAACCTCTATCGCGTCATGGAATGGGAAGAGCTGCTCGGAATCTGACCGACGCAGCGGCCGGCCGGCAGCCGGACTCTAGGAAGAGATAGGATTTCCTACCTCTTCCATTCTAGTCTTAGACCCCGAAGCGACGGCTCATTGCCTGCATCACAAAGTAGTCCTGCAGGGTGATCACCCGGGTCGAAAGGCCGAAGTTCCAAGCCCTTGCGACCAGATCGTGTTCGTCGCGCATCTGATGGTAAATCCCGATGTACCAATAGGCCTGCAATTGCGAGGCCTCGATGTTCTGGTTTGGATTGGCTTCAGCTTTTCCGAGTGCCGCTTCCGGCCCAATCACGTCCTGGAAGAGAGCAACGAAGGGCGCCAGGGCCGGGCTGATGTTTGCCTGCGCCGCACGCGCCTCGAAGGTCGCCCGGGCCGCCTCGAGAGACTGATCCTCCGACCAGCCCAGTCGATAGTCGGCGTAGTAGGCAAGCAGCATGGCTTGGGTCTGCCGGTACGGTCTGCCTGCGGTCTCGAAGACCTGGCTGAAGTCGAGCGAAGCGGCCTCCCAGCGTCCGTTGGCCAGATGCCCCATACCGCGTTGAAAGGCGACCTCGTTGGCAGCCTCGGGAGCTTGCCAGCGTGCCAGGGCTTCCTCGAAGGAACTCTCCGCAGCCAGCGCATAGACACCGGAGGGCTGGTCGCTGCCGGTCGGATTGCTCGCCGCCAGGGACTGATAGAACCCACGGCGCGCCATCAAAGCGCCAGTCACGCGCGGATCGGGGTTCGGCTGTGAATCCATCGCTTCGTTCAAGTCGTCGACGGCATCGGCCCAACGTCCGAGCCCGGCATAGAAATAGCTGCGAGCCTCGTATCCAAGAACCCGAGCCCGGGCCGCATTGGGGTTGGCTGCCGAGCTGGCCGCATTGGAGAAGCTCAGGAGGTTCTTCAGTGCCTGCAAGCCCTGGCGCGGCTGGCCGATCTGTTCCAGGCCATAGCCTAGCAGCGCCTGGCCGATTGCCCGGTCGGAGCCACGCTTCACGCACTCTTCGGAAAGCGCGACCAGACGATGGCCGCGCACTTGGCCGTCCTGAGATTGCGCCAACAGGGTTTCGGCAGCCTGACAGGGAGCCGAGACCTGGCTGGCAGCCACGTCGGCATCTCCCTCGACACCGGTGATCACGACGCCGGCCAAAGGCCCCGGCGGTCCCTTTGGCGCCTTCGCCTGACAGGCCACAAGCAGCACCAAAGGCAGTAGCAGTACCGGAGTCAGTTTGCCCATATCGATCGTCCCGTTCCTTCTTGTCCCAATCTCGCCCCTTGCGGCACTCGAATGCCCAACAGCGGCTCTCGGCTTGCTCTCAAAGCCGACCGATCGCGCCGCGCGCAAAAAAGTACTCCGGCAAGGCCACAACATCACTGTCGACCGCCCGCGCGAAGGCCGCCTGCGCGCTGCGTGATTCTCCGTCCAAGAGGTCTCTTAAACCCAAGTAGTAGTCAAGCTGCGCCTTGATCGCCGCGGGATTGAGACGGCTTTCTTCTCGCGCGCGTTGCCGCAAGGTCTCGGCGTCGATGTCATCGAGCAGAAAGCGAACGATGATACCGGGGTAGAGGTCCAGGTCCAAGGCATCGCGTTCGACGCGCCGCTCCAGTCCGCGCATGGCGCGCTTGCGATCCAAGCCCTGCGCCTCGGCTGCATAGATCCGAAGTGCTGCCTGCAGCTTCTGCGGCATCGCCGGCGCCAATTCGTAGGCCTGTGTCAAGCGACGGTAAGCGCGGGCAAAACGCCCGCTTGCCAAGTCCGCCCAGCCGGCCCGACGCAGCACGGCAAAGCGCTGTGCGGGGTTGCGTGCAATCACAAGCGCACGCTCGTAATCGGCCGCCGCGCGCTCCTCCTCGCCGGCCAGTACAAGATAGGCGGCGCGCTCGGAGAGCAGACGGCTGATGAGGTTGGGATAGCGCACGCCGGTAAAGCGCACCAGCAAGCCGCTCGCCACTTCAATTTCATTGAGCGCGCCGAGCGGGTCGCCTCTTGCCGCGAAGAGGGTGGCCCGCGCATCCAGGGCAAGCAGCGGGGCGAACCATACGCCAGGCCCGGCATCCGGTTCGGCCTTCAAGGCCGCATTCAAAGCAGCAGTCGAGGCGGAGCGGTCGCCCAGGTACTGCTCGGCTCGACCAAGCAGGGCCAAGCCCAGCTGCGGACGCGCGCCATAGTCGACGCAGGCCTCGGCATAGGCCTTGAGTTCGCGGCCATCGAGACTCAGCGTCTCGCGCCGTTCGAGCAGGTCGATTGCGCGCTCGCAAGGCCGCTCCACCTCCACGACCTTGGGAGAAACGGATAGCGTCTCGGGCAGCAGGCTCGAGCAAGCCGTCAAAGCCAGAAAAGCAGCCAGGCCCCAACAGCGTCCCAAAGAGGCCCTTGTGTTCAACCTCATCTCAGCCCCGCATAATCTCTGCCATCGACGCCCCTCGGGCAGAAGCCAATCGCGATGTGATGGCTTATAGGGTGGGACTGGCGTCGCGGCGATAGAGGATTGCGCGGATTGTCCCTGCAGGGGTCAAAGTAACGCTGCCAGCTCGCGCGCCTGCAGGCGCTGCTCGGCGGCCAGGGTGCCGGCCAAGACCTCGGCCAGGACGCCTGCCTCCTCGGCACCCAACCGCTCGGCAACCAGGTACCAAGCCAGCGCGCGAACCCGATCCAGACTCCCGGCCCGACCGGAGCGGTAGAGCTCCGCCAACCTGAGTGCTGCCTCGGCAACGCCGGCGCTGACCGCCAACTCGTAGTGGCCGATTGCCTCTTGCAGAGCGACCTCGCCGCCCATCCCGGTTTCCTGCAAGAGTGCCAGATTGAAGGCCGCAACCGGGTCGCCGCGTCTGGCAGCCTCGCCATACCAGCGCCTGGCTGCTGTATAGTCCGGATTGCCCAGTGCACCGCTGCCATAGAGCTGTGCCAGACGCGCCGCAGCCTGTGGGTGGCCCAGTTCGTGTGCACGCCGATAGGCGACCTTGGCCTTTACCGGATCGCTGGTTCGCCCGATGCCGCGCTCTTCGATCTGGCCGATACGAAAGGCGGCGGCAGCGTCTCCCGCATCGGCTTGCCGCTGCAATCGTCGCAAATCGC
The DNA here is from genome assembly GCA_040219175.1 of Kiloniellales bacterium. Classification (GTDB taxonomy): domain Bacteria; phylum Pseudomonadota; class Alphaproteobacteria; order Kiloniellales; family JACOMY01; genus JACOMY01. Next base: position 41,878 of record JAVJSY010000026.1, on the reverse strand, counting down.
TACCGACCTCGGCGTCACCCGGGACAATGACCGTCTTTCCCTCTTCGGCAGACGTCAACCCGGGTGCGCTTGCAATCGAGGCCAACAGTACTGCGGCAAAAACCAGACCTCGGCGTTTCATTCGGCCTTCCCCAACATACACTTTCGGGGCGAAGTCCAGATGACACGCCGGGAACCGCCCCTAAGCGCTTGTCTTTAGCCTAGAATGGCGGCGCCGTCGATATTCTTGACAAAGCCGTGAAATTGTCCGGCCCTGGTTCTAGATTTCAATGACCTTTCGGCCACGCACTTGTCCTTTCAGGATGGACTTGGCCAGAGCCGGCACCTCTTCCAACTGCGCGGTGCTGGTCATCGAATGCAGGAGGTCACGGTCCAGGTCGCGTGCCAGGCGCTGCCATGCGGCCAAGCGCTTGGCTTTCGGGCACATAACTGAATCGATACCCAGCACGGACACACCACGTAACAGGAATGGCAGGACCGTCGTGGTCAGGCTGTTCCCGCCTGCAAGGCCCACGGAGGCCACGGCAGAACCATAGGCCATCTGCGTCAGCACGCGGGCTAGCATGGTTCCGCCGACATTGTCGATGCATCCGGCCCAGCGCTCCTTGTCCAGCGGGCGTGTCGGTGCCTCTGCAACCTCCTCGCGTCCGACGATCTGGCTGGCACCCAGTTGTTTCAGATAGTCGCCTTGCTCCGGGCGGCCGGTCACGGCGGCCACTTCGAAACCGGCCTTGGCCAAGAGAGAGACGGCGACAGAGCCGACACCACCGGACGCGCCGGTGACCAGTATCGGGCCGTTTCCCGGCTCTACTCCCTGGCCTTCCAACGCCTGCTGCGCCAGCATGGCGGTGAAACCGGCCGTGCCGACCGCCATCGCATCCTTCGCGCTCATCCCCTCCGGCAGAGGCACCAACCAGTCTCCCTTGACCCGTGCCAACTCGGCATAGCCACCCCAATGGGTCTCGCCGACACGCCAACCGGTCAGAACCACCGGATCCCCGGCCTTGTGGTCGGGATGATCGGACTGTTCCACGGTTCCGGCAAAATCGACGCCCGGTACGTGGGGGTAGTTTCGCACCAATCGGCCGATCCCGTTCACCACCATCCCGTCCTTGTAGTTCAGCGTCGAGTGCGAGACCCGCACGGTCACATCGCCTTCCGGCAGGGCCGTCTCCTCCAGCTGCTCGATCGCACTGCTGACCTTGCCGTCGTCTTCGCGTAGCACCAGGGCCTTGAACATCCTTGTCTCCCTAACTGGTCTGCTTGGCGGCAGCATAGGCCGCCTTTGCGGCGACGCAACAAGAGAGCAGGTGCGTCTCTTCGCCTTCCATCGCCGCCAGCTCACGCGTCAGCCAGGTCCCGAAACGCGCGACTGCGGGTCGCGGTGGCTGGTCTGGCTGGTCTTCGCAGAGCTGCCCACCATGGTATCGTGGGCTGGCGCCCTGGTGATGCTGCTCGGCGGACTGGCGCTTGCCAGGCGCTAGTGCTGTCGCCTGATCGCCGAAAGCACCGCAAGGAGCACCAGCGCACCCCCCAGTAACGTCGCCGTCTTCGGGACTTCCGCAAACAGCAGCAAGGCGAACAGCGGGGCAAGTGGGGTTTCCAAGCTGCTCAGAAGCGCGGTCTGACCCGAAGGGACCCGCTTTGCGCCTTCCGCCAAGGTCACTGACGCGATGGCGAACAAGAGCCCGAAGGCAGCCAGGATAGCGATCTCCAGCGGCTCGACAGCAAAGGGAGCGCCCAGGATCATGGCAAAGGGAAGCAGCAGAAGCGACTGCAGCACCTGCGGTCCCGCCCCCGGCGTCTCGGGGTATTTGCGGTAGATGACCATGATCGAGGCCATGGCGCCGGTCATCACCAAGGCCAAGAGATCACCCTCGAGGCGCACATGTCCAAGCGAACCCGAGACGATGACGGCCACCCCCAAGAGTGCAGCAAGGCAGCCCACGAGCGTCCGCGGAGTCGCCTTCTCGCCGATAAGCCACCAAGCCAGCAGAGCCGCGATGAGCGGCGACACTGCATAGATCAGCGAGACATTGGCGATGCTGGTCAGCTTGAATGCCGGAATGAAAGCTGCCGTGCCCAGTGCTCCAATAAACCCGACGGCCAAGCCGCTATAGCCCATGCCCGCGAAATTCTGCCGTACTGCACCTCTGCTCATGGTCCAGAGCGTTGTGAAGGCTGCAGCAAAGACCCCTCGCCAGAAAATCACCTCCCACGAGCCGGCCGCCACGCCTTTCGTGAACAGCCCCGCGGTGCTGTAGGTTAGGGCCGCGATCACAATCAGTCCGACGCCGATGTAGTACTCGGCATGAAGCGACTGCTTCATGCCAAGGCTCCAAGCCTTCAAGCCCCCGGCACTCTTCGGACTTTACGGGCGCACCTCGGCGGCGCGGAATCGGCGGTCCTCGCCAACTCTTCAACACTCGACAGGATCTGCGATCGCTCCAAGCCGATGTCGGTCAGATGGTGGTCGCTCAAGGCATAAAGCTTGCGGATCGTAGCCCGTCGCCGGCGCCAGCGACCGAATTCGCCAAGAGCCCATCCGAAAGCAGCTCGCATCTCACCCACCGCACGGCCTGGCCACACGGCAGAGCGTCCTCGGACAAAACTATGGCGATCTGCAAGCTCGTAGAGTCGATTCATCACACCCTCCATTCCGCTCTAGATCAGCGGTCGCCGACACCCTCATAGCCTAGCTTTCTTTGAAGAACTGCTTCATCGGTTGCGATCGGCGTTGCGAAGGATTAGCCTCAATTTCAGGCAAAGTTGCCCAACTTCTATAAGAGAAACAAACGAGAAGATTTTGGCTTATGCCTGAGAAAACCTAAGGTATTGACGGTGACACGATCTCTCCCGCCGCTGAATGCACTGAAGGCATTCGAGTCCGCCGCCCGGCACCTCAGCTTCACCAAGGCAGCGGTAGAGCTGAACGTCACGCCGGCCGCCGTCAGTCATCAGGTCAAGTCGCTTGAGGCCTTGCTTGAGGTGTCTCTGTTTCGCCGGCTTACGCGCTCGCTACGCTTGACCGATGCCGGCCAAGCAGCCTTGCCAAGGCTGAGCCAGGGGTTCGCTTGTTTGGCAGAGGGGGTTGAGCAGATGCGCGCGCACCGCACCAGCGGGGTGCTGACCATCAGCGTCAGCCCCTCGTTCGGCGCAATGTGGCTGGTGCCCCGGCTGGAGCGGTTTCGTAGCCGACATCCGGAGATTGAAATCCGCCTCGACGGCACGGACCGCTTGGTCGATCTCGCCAACGACGACGTCGACGTCGCGATCCGCTATGGCCCGGGCGGCTACAAGGGCTTGCGGGTCGACCGACTGTTCGGCCAGGTCAATACGCCGGTCTGTAGCCCAGAACTCTTGAGCGACGAGCGCCCGCTCGACCGGCCGGAAGATCTGCGCCACCACACCTTGCTGCATGTCGATTGGAAAGACGCGGAAGCCAGTTGGCGCATGTGGCTCTTGGCAGCCGGCGCGCGCGACATCGATCCGACCCGCGGTCCGCACTTCACGATGGAGACCATGGCGGTGCAGGCGGCAATCGACGGCCAAGGCGTGGCTCTTGTCGGCGACATCCTAATCGCCGACGACCTCGCCGCCGGCCGCCTCTTGCGCCCCTTCAATGCACGCCTCAGCACGCCGCTCAGCTTCTCTTACTTTCTGCTCAGTGCGAGGGATCGCGCCGATTTGCCCAAGGTCGCGTCCTTCCGCACCTGGCTGCTCGAAGAGGCACAGGCCCTAGATTCCGGGAATTCAGAGCAGTCTTGAGCCCTGCGGAGTTTGGCAGTTGGAAAACGCCTGCGCCGCTCCTACTCCGCAATCCACTCCTGCAGGACCAGTTCCAGGGTGATGCAGATGGGATTGGCGTCCGGCAGAAAGCGACCGCCATAGACCCGCGCCTGGCTATCCGAGATCGTTCCGGTCAGCAGGGCTTCCGGCTTTCCCTCTAGACCAGGCCGGACTTCGCCGCCGAGCGTCAGGATCTCGACACCAGGCCCGGCCACATCGAGCCGCTTGTCGGCCCCATAGCTCAGCGCTGCATCCAAGAGGCTTCCGACCGCGCCACGCACCAGTGCCCGCGCAAAGCCCTCGCTCTCGGCAGCCGCGGCGACGGCCCGGCAGAGATCCTCGTTCGGCTTGATCCTGACAACGGCAATCCGACCCAGCCGGCCGGCCTCGACCTCAACCGCACTCATGCGCTCACCTCGGCAATGACTTTGGGATGAAAGATTGGATAGTTGGTCTCGGCATCATAGGCGACCGCAAAACCGCCTCCTGACAGCCCCAAGACCTGCGCGACCAGTCCGCCCGCTCCAACGAAGCAGGCACCCGGCGGCAGATGGCCGCCATGCACCCTGCCCTCGGCATCGACCACGACCGCATGGCAATGGAGCAAAGGCGCACCCTCCACGCTGCTTCCCACCAGAGCGTTGGCGCCGATCAGGGTCACCGGCCCCGCCAACAGACAGGGCGCACCATAGGTTGCCAGTCTCGCGCCGGACTTGTCGGGCTGTCCGGTCAGATAGCTGAAAGCAGCGAAGCGACCGGAAACCAGGGTGATGGCGGCATGCGCCAGCCCCAAGTCCGCGAGGGCATCGAGCAGTCCAGCGTGCAGTTCCTCGCCTTCGCCCAACTGAAGTCGGTACTCGCCGGCGCTGGCTGCTTTCACATTCAAGCGACGCGGTTCAAGCGAGGGTCCGGGATGACGGGCTTGGCGCAAGGCAATGTCTCCTCTCGAAAGCAGGTGGCGACCCGCTCAGGTCTCCAGCAGACCCTTATCGCGCAAAGTCTGCAAGATCAGGTGTTTGGGAACCTTGCCGTAGCCGCTCTTCGGCAGGGCCTCCCAGAAGAACAGGCGCTGCGGGCGCTTGTACTTGGCAAGCTTGCCGTCCAGGAAGCTCAGAAGGTCCGCCTCTTTTGCCACTGCACCTGCTTCCAGCACAACGACCCCGACGCCGCTCTCGCCCCATTTCGGGTCGGGCACACCCAGGACGGCAACCTCGGCTACGTCCGCGTGGGTCAGCAGCACCTCTTCCGCCTCGCGCGGATAGACGTTGGAGCCGCCGGAGATGTACATGTCCGAGGCCCGCCCGGTGATGTAGAGGAAGCCGGCTTCGTCCAGACGCCCCAAATCTCCGGTATGAAACCAGCCGTCTTTCAACGACTTGGCATTGGCTTCCGGGTTTTCGTGGTAACCGGCAAAGACGGCCGGTCCGCGCACGCAGATCTCGCCCTGCTCGCCGCTCGCCAGGCGCCGACCTTCGCCATCCTGGATCGCGATCTCCATCCCGGTTCGCGGATAGCCACAGCTGCCAACCCGCATAGCCGCGTCGTCCAAGTCATGCTGGTCCGGCGGTAGGACCGTGATGTTCCCCGTCACCTCGCCCAGGCCATAGTACTGGACCAAGACCTTGCCCAGCTTCTCCAGGCAGTGCTTTTGGTCGGCCCGGTACATCGGCGCCCCGGCATAGATCACATACTTCAGCGAGCTATGATCATAGCGATCGACGGCCGGATGGCGACACAGCCTGGTGATGATCGTCGGCACGGTGAAGAGGTTGGCGACGCCATAGCGCTCGATCAGCTGCCAGCACTCCTCCTCGTCGAAAGAGGGGCTTGCGGTCAGTACCGAGACCACACCGCGCGCCACCTGCGGCAGGATGTGGGCGCCGGCGCCATGGCTCAAGGGGGCCACCACCAGGGAGGCCTGGCCGCTGTGCGTATCGGGCATCAGATCGGCCAGGTGGTTGACCACCACGAAGCCCATCTGGTCGTGGGTCAGGACGCCCGCCTTCGGCCGCCCGGTGGTCCCGGAGGTATAGAAGAACCAGCAGGGGTCGCCCGGCGACACCTCGGCCTCCCAGGCCTCGGCGCCCCTGCCCTCTTCGACCAGATCTTCGAAGCGTTCGCTCTCCGGCAGTGCGTCCTCGCCGATCGTGACACAGAGGCGGATGGCGGGCGCCTCGGACCGGCAGTGGGCGACATGCCCGGCAAAACCCTGATCGGCAATCATCACAACCGCGCCTGAAGACTGCGCCAGATAGGCAATCTCCGGCGCCGTCAGCCGACTGTTGCAAGGCACCCAGACGGCGCCCAGCTTGAAGGCCGCAAACATGGATTCGAAAAGCTGGTTGGAATTCTTGGCCAGCACCAGGATGCGCTCGCCCTTGCCGATGCCCCGCGCCTTCAAGGCGGCGACCAGGGCGTTGACCCGCCCGTCAGTCTCCGCCCATGTCCACTGTCGCTCACCCCAGATCAGTGCCGGGCGATCCGGCAAGCGACGCGCGCTATCGCTCAAGAGGCGCCCCAGATTGACGGCACCCCGCATGCTACCTGCCTCGTTCATGCATTCCTCTCGGATCGTCGCTGCTGAAGATAGACGCCGGGGTGTCAGTTCCGTTTGCTCCGGTCCGCCCGCGCCAAGACCAACTGCGTGCGCACCGCTTCCAACGATCGTTCGATCTCCGCATTCATCACATCGCGGATCTCGGGATCCTGTTCGCCACCACCGACCTGGTCCAAATCGACCATGAGGTTGTTGTGCAGGTCTTCCAGGTAGGCCTCTTTACCTAGGTTACGCGCCTGCACCAGCAGCATTCGATCCACCAGCAGGCGCAAAACAATCACCTCGGCGCGCAGGCGCTTTTGTTCGGCCAAGCGCAGCGCTGCCAAGGCCAGCTTGGCCCTCTTGGCTTTGCGGGCCCTCTTGGCTTTCTTCTTTTCTTTGGCTTTCTTGTCGCTCAAAGCGCGCCTCTCACAATGATACCCCAAGCTTCCCCCGAAACTCCTTCTACAGGCAAATGCCCGCGAACTAAAGAGGATCGCGTAACAAGGGTCCGGTCGAACAGTGAATCGAACCACCGTTCGTCTGCACCTTGCCATAGGGGATCTGGGTCACCTCGACACCGGCTTCGCCCAGACGGTCCATGGTCTGATTGGAGGCGCCGGGCGGCATCAAGACGTCACCGGGCGCGATCGCCAGGCAGTTGACGATCCAGGGATCGTCCTGCGGCGTAACCTCGATGGTCTTGACCCCCAGCTCCTTCAGGCGCTCCAGGAAGGTGAAGGGCAGCCCCTCGGCGGCGATCAAAGCCAGGTCGCGGTCGATCATCACGAAGCTGCCGTCGATATGGATGTCATAGCCGCGCAGATCGACCACGATCAGCTCGACACCCTGCGCGCGCAAGACCTCGTCCAGCTGCCTGATGGCCTCGTCGTTTACCCGGATCGAGCGTCCGATCACTGCGGTCTTGCTGTTGATCCAGGCGAAAGAGCCGCCTTCGATCATCCCCACACCGGTGATGGTGCGGATGATCGGCACGCCCAGCTTGGCCAAGGTCCGGGTGACGCAGAGCTCTTCGCCGCGCCGGATGCGCGGAGCCATGCGCGAGACGATGGCGCCACCCTTGACCGCGATCACGCTGTCGCGCGTGTAGACGGCCTTGATCAAGGGCGCCTTCACGCCCTCCAGGTGCACGACCTCCACGCCCTTGGCTTCCAAGGCCGCCGTCAGGGCATCGTGCTGGGCTTGCATCTCCGCCACTTCGGGGATGGTGTTGTGCTGCCAGTACCAGCCGACATCGGGATCGCCGTAGGCATCGATCTCCGGGATGTACTTGGAACGATCGACCACCTGCATCTCGTCGCCGGGCCGATGCACCAGCACCTTGCGCAGCCGCCCGACATCGCTGTCGCAACCCCAGACCTGGCCCCAGGTGGCGGTCTGCTCGCCCGGATCCTCGAAGGCCGGCTCCGGCACCGAGCCGAACTTCTTGATGGTCATGGAATAGCGGAAGCCGGACAGGCCTTCACCGGACATTGAGTTTCTCCCTAGGTCTCGTTCTTGCTGGCGCGCGCCTTAGCCCCTGAGCGGCTCCAGGATGGAGGCATAGTTGGCAACGGCGGCACCGCCCATGTTGAAGACGCCGGCCAGTTTCGGATTGGCGACCTGCATCGGTCCGGCCTGCCCAAGCAGCTGCATCGAGGCCATGATGTGCATCGAGATGCCCGTCGCCCCGATCGGATGCCCCTTGGATTTTAGACCACCCGAAGCATTGATCGGCAGCTTCCCATCCTTCTGGGTGATGCCGTCCTTGATCACGCTTGCGGCCTGGCCGGGCTTTGCCAGTCCCATGGCCTCGTACTGCACCAGCTCGGCAATGGTAAAGCAGTCGTGCGTCTCTACCAGAGAGAGGTCCTTGACGCTGGTGCCGGCCTGCTTGTGGGCGCCCTGCCAGGCCAGACGGCAGCCGTCGAACTCCAGGATGTCGCGGCGCGCCATCGGCAGGAAGTCCTGTACATGCTCGGCCGCGCGGAACACCACCGCCTTGTTCATGCCAAGCGCGGTCTCGACATCGGCCAGCACGATCGCCGCCGCCCCATCGGAGACCAGCGAACAGTCCGTGCGCTTCAGCGGCCCGGCCACATAGGGGTTCTTCTCACTGGCGTTCCGGCAGAAGTCGTAACCCAGATCCTTTTGCATCTGCGCCAGAGGGTTGACCGCGCCGTTCTTGTGGTTCTTGGCAGCGATCATGGCCAGCGCATCGGACTGGTCGCCGTACTTCTGGAAATAGAGCTCTGCGATCTTGCCGAACACACCGGCAAAGCCGCCCTCGATGTCGGCCTCATCCTTCACATAAGAGGCCTTCAGCAGGATGTTCCCGATGTCACGGTTCGGCAGAGCCGTCATCTTCTCGACGCCGACGCAGAGCACGAAACGTGCGTCCTTCGCCCTCAGCGACTTGATGCCAAGATGCAGCGCCGCGGAGCCGGTTGCACAGGCGTTCTCGACACGGGTCGCACGGGTGTAGCGAAAGCGGTCGTCGGCCTGCAGCACAAGAGAGGCCGGAAAAGCCTGCTGCGAGAAGCCTTCATTGAAGTTGCCGAGGACGATCTCGTCGATGTCTTGCGGCTCCAGCCCGGCGTCTTCGACCGCCTGGACCGCGACCTTGGCGATCAGGCTTTCCAGGTCGTCATTCTCGTGCTTGCCGAACTTGCTGTGTGACCAACCGACGATACAGGCAGACATCTGTCGTTTCCTTGTTCTTGGGCGGGAGCAGGATCCCCAGGCCCATTTCAAATAGACCTCGAGGGGCGGGCGCGCAACGTCGCCCCTATGCAAGGCCCTATGCCCAAACGGAAGAGGAGCGCCTAAAGGCTTGCCAAGAAGGCCCGTAACGGCCCGGCGACCGCCTCCGGCTTCTCGATCATCGGAAAGTGGCCGAAGCCTGCCAAAGTAACCAGCTTGGCCTTTGCGCTTTCCGCACTGACCGTTTCCATCCAGGCGTTGGTCTCTCCCGTCCCCAAGGGTCGCCGCTTCCCGTCGGCACCGAGGGTGGAACTCTGCATCACCAAGATCGGAAGGTCCGCTAGGCTTGCCAGGGCCGCACGGCTCTGCTCACGGTCCCAACGCATCATCGAGGCCAGGGCCTCGGCGAGCGCATGCTGGTCGATCCTTTTCGCGCGATCGATCAGCGCCCTGCCCCTAGCCGACGGCATCATCGGCCCCATCATCTGCCCGAAAAAGTCTTCCAGGAAGGCGTCCGCATCGGCTGCGATCGGGCCCAGCATGACCGCCGGATCGACGTTCGACAGGCGACTGCCATCCAACAGCACCAGCGCCTCGACTGCCTCCTGCCGCTCCACGGCCGCTTGCAGAACGACCCGGCACCCCAGGCTATGCCCGATCAGAACGTTTCGGTCGGAAAGGTCCGCGGTCACCCGCGTCGCCAGTTCGGCGATGTCCAGCGAGCGCTCTTGGCCGGCCTCAGCCTCGAAGAATCCCAAGTCCGGCGCCCAGCAGGCAAAGTCCTCGGCCAGCAGATCGCGCAAGAGATCCCAGTCGTCGGGTCTGCAGGCCAGCCCATGGACGAAGCAAAGCGCAGGCCCGCCGCTCATGAGGCCGCTTCCTTGCGCTGCGGCAACACGACCCAGTCGGGTATGGATACACGGACCGGCTCGGCGCCGCAGGTCATGGGCTCATCGCTTTCCAGCGCCTGCACGCGCAGCAACGCCAAGGCATGGCGTCCACTGTGCGACCGCAGCTCCCCAACCAGCTTTCCACCCTGCAGGACATCACTGTCTTCTTTCAGAAAAGAACTTTCTTTTTCAATGGGTAAGAGGCGTTTTTTCACCAGGCCACGATACTTCGTCCGCGCGGTCAGCTCCTGGCCCATGTAACAGCCCTTCTGCCAATCCACGCCACCCAGTTCGTCGAAGCCGTTCTCCAGCAGAAGGGCCTTCTCGATCTCCATGTCCCGGCTGCCGTCAGGGATAGCGAGGGCGATACGCAGGCGTTGAAAGTCGGCAAGACTGCCCTCCTCCAAGCCCAGATCCACCTCACCCTGCTGCCAAACACGCGCGCCAAGTCCTTGATGGCGCGGATCAACCATGGCCAGACCGCCACCGCCGTCCAGAGGCTGGACCGCTCCGGTTCGCCGATCCAGGCCAAGAGCGGCAAGGGTGCCCTCGCCCCAGACCAGAGCGACCTGCCACTCCGCCGAGGCATCGCGCAGCTCCACCTTGGAGCGCAGCTTGTAGAGCCTGAGCCGCTTCAGCAGGTCCGGCAGGCGCGCTGCCTCGGTTTCGAGCAGCAGCTGGCCCTCGCGCTCAAGCAGGAAGAAGTCGTGCAGATACTTTCCCTGCGGCGTCAGAAAGGCCGACCAGATCGCTTGCTTTTCAGAGGCTTTTGCCACGTCGTTGCTAATCACGCCCTGCAGGAAATCGCGGGCATCGGGGCCGTCGATTGCGATGAAGCCGCGATCCGGCAGGCGAAGATATCTGGGCGCCTCGCTCATGGTGTCTCTCCGCTGGTTGCTTGCCGCGATGTGGTCCGCTCGCGGCCTGATCTCAAGTCCGGATCGGCTCTACCCCTTGACGCAATCCCTTGACGCAATCGAGCGCGAACCGCCAGGGAAAAGCTATGGATGACGATCCTGTCCCCGAAGAAGACGACAGCGCCGAAACGGAAGCCCCAGCGCCGAAGCGTCTATCGGTCATGATGACGATGGCGGGCCGCGAAGGCGGTGGGGCCGAATCCTTCTTCGCCCGCTTGGCAGGCGGCTTGACCCGGCGAGAGGTCGAGGTTTCTGCGGTCGTCCGCCCACACCCGCCGCTGCTCGCTAGTCTGGCCGCCGCCGGCGTCAAACCGGAAACGGCACCCTTTCGCGCCCGCCTGGACCTCAAGACCCGCACGCTTATGAAGCGCAAGCTGGCGACCGAGCAACCCGATGTCGTGCTCGCCTTCATGCAACGCGCAGCCGCCTTGACCCCCAAAGGACCCTACCGCCTGGTTGGTCGCCTCGGCGGTCCCTACCCGCTCGGCCGTTTCCGACACTGCGATCATCTGATCGCTCCGGCACCGCACCTGGTCGAGGCTATCGTCGAAGCCGGCTGGCCGCGCGACCGGGTCAGCCTGCTGCCCAACTTCCTGCGCGACCGGGCCGAGGAACGGCGGCCGCCACCCGGCCTGCCACGGCCCGACACCGGGAGCCTGGTCTTGGGCCTCGGCCGCTTCCACCAGGTCAAAGGCTTCGATACCCTGATCCAAGCCCTGGCCGCAGTGCCGAATGCGACCCTCTGGATGGTCGGAAGCGGCCCCGAAGAGGTCTCGCTTAGGCACCTGGCAGGCAGCCTGAACCTGACCGCCCGCATTCGCTTTCTCGGCTGGCAGGACGATCCCCTGCCGCTGCTGCGGATGGCCGACCTTCTGGTGGTCCCCTCTCGCGAAGAGCCCTTCGGCAATGTCGTGCTGGAAGGCTGGATGGCGGGCTGCCCGGTGCTCGCCAGCGCCAGCGCCGGCCCCTCCTGGTTGATCGAAGACGGGCGCAGCGGTGTCCTCTTCAAACCCGGCAATCCGGCCCTTCTGGCAGCCGCCATGCGTAGCCTCCTGGCCGAGCCGGCGTTGCGAGGGGATCTGGCCGAGGGCGGGCGCGAGGCCTATCTGGCCGGTTTCTCCGAGGACCAGGGCATCGACGCCTATCTCGCCTTTTTCGATCGTTTATGCGCCGCAAGCGCCAAGCAGGCTTGAAGGGAAGGCCCGCTGTATCCACACTCCCTTGAACAAGACCCATGATCTGGGGTCGGCATTGACGGGGGAGCGGCGAGCATGAGCCAGGGCTACGATGTGATCTTGAAGGGCGGTTCGGTCTATACGCCCGGCGGCCTGCAAGACGTCGACATCGCCGTCGCCGGCGGCAAGATTGCCGCCATAGGCGCGCTGGCGGAGGCCCCGGCGGCCGAGCGCATCGACCTCAAGGGCCTCACCGTCCTACCCGGCGTCGTCGACACGCAAGTCCACTTTCGCGAACCGGGAATGGAACACAAAGAGGATCTCGAGAGCGGCACCAAGGCCGCCGTTCTTGGCGGCGTCACCGCTGTCTGCGAGATGCCGAACACCTCGCCCACCACCACCACGGCAGCCTCCATCGATGACAAGCTGCGCCGCGCCCAGGGTCGAACCTGGTGCGACCATGCCTTCTTCGTCGGTGCTGCAGCCGAGAACGTCGACAAGCTGGCCGAGCTTGAGCGCCTGCCCGGCGTTGTCGGCGTCAAGCTCTTCATGGGTTCTTCCACCGGAACCCTGCTGGTCGAGGATGACGATACCCTGGAGGCCGTGCTGCGCTCCGGCAGTCGGCGTATGTCCGTCCACTCCGAGGACGAGCCGCGGCTGCGCGCGCGCATGGCCCTGGCGAGCAACGGCGGCCCCGCCCAGCACCCGGTTTGGCGCGATGTCGAGACCGCCCGCCTTGCGACCGAGCGCCTGCTGCGCCTTGCCCGCAAAGCCGGGCGGCGCATACATGTCCTGCACATCACCACGGCCGACGAGCTGCCGCTTCTGGCCGCCTACCGCGACGTCGCCACCGTCGAGGTCACGCCGCAGCACCTCACCCTCGAGGCACCCAGTTGCTATGAGGAACTCGGCACCTACGCGCAGATGAACCCGCCAATCCGCGAGGGCCACCATCGCCAGGCGCTCTGGGGTGCCATCGCCAATGGCCTGGTCGATGTGGTCGGCAGCGATCATGCCCCGCACACCAGGGCTGAAAAAGCCAAGCCTTACCCCGCCAGCCCGTCGGGCATGCCCGGCGTGCAGACCCTTCTGCCCCTGCTCTTGGATCACATGAGCGCCGGCCGCCTGACCCTGGAGCGCCTGGTCGACCTCACCTCGGCCGGCCCGCAGCGCATCTTCGGTATGGCGGGCAAGGGTCGGATCGCACAGGGCTATCAGGCCGACTTCACCGTCGTCGACCTGGAAGCGCGACGGCGGATCGAATCCTCCTGGCTTGCCAGCCGCTGCGGCTGGTCGCCTTTCGAAGGTCGCTTCGTCACCGGCTGGCCGGTCATGACCATCGTGCGCGGCAAGACAGTAATGCGTGACGGCCAGGCCGTCGGCTCGCCGATCGGCCAGCCGCTCCGCTTCGTCGAGACCCTGTCGCATCAGGGTTGATCAGGCCGGCTTGCCTGTCGCCACCAACTGCCCTACCCTGTTGCTCTAACCAAGGGGTGCCCCCGGCAGGGGGCTGAGATGGCGCTGATTGCCTTGCGCCGGACTCTTAGAACCTGATCCGGGTCATGCCGGCGAAGGGATGGTGCATTCCTTGAAAGCACCGTGTCTCGCAGCGGCTTCCGACTCGTGAAGTGGAGAAGACAAGCCGTGACCTCTGTCGAGGTGGTTGGGAGTGGCGTCGTCGGCCTGACGGCAGCTCTGGTGCTGGCCAGGCAAGGCTGCCGCGTGCGTCTGGTGACATCCAGCCAAGGTCCGGACAGCGACTGCTGCTCCTGGTGGGCCGGTGGCATGCTGGCGCCCGAGTGCGAGATGGAAGCCGCCGAGCCGCTGATCGGTCGGCTGGGCCGCGAGAGCATGGCCTTCTGGAACGAGATCGCAGCGCCACGCTTCAACGGCACCCTGGTGCTGGCGCCGCCGCGCGACCGCTCGGACCTGGAACGTTTTGCGCGTATGACCAAGGGCTGGCGCCGGGTTGAGGCTGAGGAGCTAGGCGCGCTCGAACCGGACCTCGCCGGCCGATTCCGCCGCGGGCTCTTCTACGAGAGCGAGGGTCACCTCGACCCGCGGAAAACCCTGCAGCACCTCTGGACGCTTCTGCAGAAGGCAGGGGTGGAGATAGAGACCGGTCGCCGGCTCGAGGCCTCGGACCTGCAGGACCCCAGCGACAGCGATTGGATCTTCGATTGCCGCGGCCTGGCTGCCCGCGACAGCCTGGCGGAGCTGCGCGGCGTGAAGGGCGAAATGGTGATCCTGCACTGCCGCGATCTTTCGTTCTCCAGACCGGTCCGCCTGCTGCACCCCCGCTTTCCGCTTTACGTGGTTCCGCGCGACGACAATCACTTCATGGTCGGCGCGACCATGATCGAGACCGAAGACAGCAGCCGCGTCACCGCGCGTTCTCTGATCGAGCTACTGTCCAGCGCCTATGCGCTGCACCCCGCCTTCGGCGAAGCCGAAGTGGTGGAGGTCGGCGTCGATTCCCGCCCCGCCTTTCCCGACAACCTACCGCGCCTGGTCCGGCAAGGACGGCGCCTGCACATCAACGGCTGTTACCGACATGGCTTCCTGCTTGCCCCGGCGCTTGCCCGGCGCGCTGCAGACTGGCTCATGCTGGGACAGCAGGATCCGGAGGTGATGAATGACCCTGACGGTGAACGGCCGGCCGCTTGAGACCGATGCCCCGAGCCTAGAGGCCTTGCTGGCCGAACTGGGCTATGCCGACCGCAAGGTCGCAACGGCGGTCAACGGCACCTTTGTCCGCGCGACGCTCCGTGCCGAGACCAGCCTAGCGCCCGGCGACCAGATCGACGTCGTCGTCCCCATGCAAGGAGGCTAGCCATGGCACTCAAGCTCTACGACCTCGAGGTGGGCTCGCGCCTCCTGCTCGGCTCCGCCCTCTACCCCTCGCCGGACATCCTGCGCCGCGCGATCGCGGCTTCGGGCGCCGAGATCGTCACCCTTTCGCTCCGACGCGAGACCGCTGGTGGCCGCGAGAGCGCCGTCCTCGTCTCCCTGATCGAAGAGGCGGCGGTCAGAGTGCTGCCCAACACCGCCGGCTGCCATTCCGTGAAAGAGGCTGTCACCACCGCCCAGATGGCTCGCGAACTCTTCGACACTCCCTGGATCAAGCTGGAGGTGGTCGGAGAAGAAGACACCCTGGCGCCTGATCCCTTCGGACTGGTGGAGGCAGCGCGCATTCTCACCTCCGACGGCTTCCAGGTCTTCCCCTACACCACCGAGGACCTTGTCGTTGCCGAAGCCCTGCTGGACGCCGGCTGCCAGGTGCTCATGCCCTGGGGCGCGCCGATCGGCAGCGGTCGTGGCCTCAACAATCCCTACGGCCTGCGCACCCTGCGCGCCCACTTCCCGGACATCCCCCTGATCGTGGATGCCGGCATCGGCCGTCCCTCGCACGCAGCCGAGGCCATGGAGCTGGGCTATGACGCCGTCCTGCTGAACACCGCGGTCGCCAAGGCCGGCGACCCCATCGCAATGGCGGCGGCCTTCGGCAAGGCGGTCGAGGCCGGGCGGCTTGCTTTCGAGGCCGAGCCTATGGAAGAGCGCGACATGGCCAGCCCTTCGACGCCCTTGGCCGGCCTTCCCTTCTCCATGAGCGAGGCTTAGAGCGGTGCTGTCTCCCTTCTATCTCATCGTCGATGGCGCGCACTGGCTGGAGCGCTTCCTGCCGCTCGGCCTGAAGCTGGTTCAACTCCGCATCAAGGATAAGCCAGAGGCAGAACTGCGCCAGGAAATCGCCCGAGCGCGCGACCTCTGTGCTGCCAGCGGCTGCCAACTGATCATCAACGACCATTGGCGTCTCGCGCTCGAGCTTGGCTGCGACTACATCCATCTGGGCCAGGAAGACCTGGACGCGGCCGACTTGCCCGCGATCCGGCAAGGCAAGCTGCGTCTCGGCATCTCCAGCCACGACAAGAGCGAGCTGCGCCGCGCGCTGGCCTTGCAACCGGACTACATCGCCCTTGGGCCGGTCTACCCTACGATCCTGAAGGCCATGCGCTGGAACCCGCAGGGCTTGGAGCGGATCGGCGTTTGGAAGGAACTTATCGGTAGCACACCACTGGTCGCCATCGGCGGACTGACGGTCGAGCGAGCGCCTGGCGTCTTTGCCGCCGGCGCGGATTCCTGCTGCGTGGTGACCGACGTGCTGCGCGCCGAGGATCCCGAAGCGCGGCTGAAGGCCTGGCTGGAGGTGACCGCCTCAGCTCAGTCGGCGGCGTAACTCCGCCAGAAGCACGAAAGGCGACTGAGCCGGCTGCTCCAGCTCTCCCAGGACCTTGCTCAGGCCTTTGCGACCATAGTCGGCACGCAGAGTTTGCTGCAGCCAGCTTTGTCCCTGCCCTGCCCGCTGTCGCGCCAAGAGCCCCTGGTCTTTCAGGTGCTGCAGGTGCCGGTTGGCGAGGTCCAGCAGCGAGTCTGCTGCACCCCGTTCCTGCGCCGCCAAAGCCAGGCAGGCAACCGTCCAGCCATCGACGGCCGCGCTGAGACCGATGGCGGCTTTCAGGTCCGCCAAAGCACGCTCGGCAACAGCACCCAGGTCGGCTTTGGTGACGACGGCGATCTGCGGGATCTCGATGATACCGGCTTTCATGAACTGCACGGCATCGCCGGAGGCCGGCTGTACGCAGAAGACCACCGTATCGGCCATATCCGCGACGTCCGTCTCCGACTGACCGACGCCCACCGTCTCGACCAGCACCAGGTCGAAGAGCGCCCGCAACAGCGTGATGGCCGGAAAGGCCTCGTCCGCCAAGCCGCCCAGTCGGTGACGTGCCGCCATCGAGCGTACGAAGCAGTCCCGATCGCCGGCCGGGCTCATGACACGCAAGCGATCGCCAAGCAGGGCCCCGCCACTGCGCCTGGACGAGGGGTCGATTGCCAGCACGGCAACGCGCTGACCACGCCCTCTTGCGGTCTTCAACAGGGCGCCGGTCAAGGTCGACTTTCCGACTCCCGGCGGTCCGGTAATGCCCAGCACCTGTCCGCCACCACCGCTCAGCGCCAAGCGCCAGGCTGACTCCAGAAGCGCCAGGCTCTTCGGTGATTCGGGTTGGCTCTCCAAGTGCGCGAGGGCGGCTGCCAGCGCCGCCTTGCCCCCCTCCATTAGGCCCGTCAG
Organism: Kiloniellales bacterium; assembly: GCA_040219175.1. Taxonomy (GTDB): domain Bacteria; phylum Pseudomonadota; class Alphaproteobacteria; order Kiloniellales; family JACOMY01; genus JACOMY01. The sequence continues at coordinate 24,737 of JAVJSY010000026.1, read as the reverse complement.
GTTATCATCGCTCTGGGATTCCATCATACTGACTGCCTGCCCAGTCTACCGCCTCCGGTCAAGACACTGCGGCCAGAGGCTGCAGACAATGCCGACCGGAAGCGACCCTTGCCTCCTTCTCGCCACATACTCTTTTTAAGAGTGTATTTATGAACGCACACAACAAATCGGATCGCACCGTCGGCAATGGCACCGGTGTCCTGCTGATTGCCGTGGTGGCACTCGCGCTCGCAGCCTGCTCGCCCTCCCGCAGTTTCGAATCGATCAGTCTCTTGAGCGCTTTGGCTGGTGGCCATCTGCCAGAGAACTACGTGCGCCGGAGCGTTGACCTCGACGGGCAGGCAGGACCACGGCAAGGCGACCTCTACCGGCCTCTGGGCGCACAGCCCCAGGCCGCGCTGATGATCCTGCCGGGCGCCAGTCCGCAAGGTCGAGACGATCCCCGTATCGTCGCCTTTGCAGCCCAATGGGCCAACTCGGGATTCCTGGTGCTGGTGCCAGAGATCGCCAACCTGCGCCAGTTGCAGGTCTCGGCGAGCGACTCTCTGGCCATGGCCGACTCGCTGCGCTACCTCGCCGGGCGCATTGGACCTGAGAAACCTCTGGGCGCGTTCGGACTGTCCTACGCCGTCGGCCCTCTCATGATCGCACTCCTGCAACCCGACCTGGCAGAACGCGTCGACTTTGCCGTCGCTCTAGGCGGCTACTACAGCAGCCGGGCGGTCACGACCTATGTCACCACCGGCGCGTTTCGCGCACCCGGTAGAGAGCGCTGGCAACGACGAGAGCCCGACGGCTTCGGCGCGTGGATCTTCGCCTACTCCAACGCCGGCAGGCTGAACGACCCTGAGGACGCCTGGCGCTTGCGACGCATCGCCGAGCTCAAGCTGGATGACCGTTCCGCCGACATCGCTTCCCTGCGCGAGGAAATGGGCCCGGAGGGGCAAAGCGTCTTGGTCTTCTTGGAAAACCGCGATCCTGACGCCGTCGTCGCGCTGGAAGCACTGCTTCCCGATCAAATCCGAAGCGAGATGCAAGCGCTCGACTTGAAGAGCTTCGATTTGGCAGGGCCGGGCCCCAGGCTCTTTCTGGTGCACGGCAAGCAGGACCAGGTGATCCCTTACACCGAGAGCATCGCGCTTGCCGAAGCCGTGAACCGAGGGCCAGCTTCGGGTCGCGCCGAACTCTATCTCCTCGACGAATTCCGACACACAGACCTGGGGCGAACCACCCTCGGCGACATCTTCACCTTCAGTGGTGTCCTCTATGACGTCCTGGCAATACGGGACGCTCGCCGACTGCCCGGATAGGCTCCGCCCCTGTTTCCTGCGCGGTCGTCAGTCCGTCAAAGGCAACCGTCCGGTGAGCACCGCAGTGGGTCGGGGTTTCGAAGGCGATTGCGGGTGGAAGGCCTCAAGCGGCCAGCGTATCGGCGTTCTGAGCGTCCTTCCAGTTCCAGGGCAGGAGGTAGGGATAGATCTTTTGCCCCGGTGCCGGCGTCGAGGTCTTCGGGCGGCGGTAGATCGCCTCGATCCCCATCTCCTTCATCAGAACCGAGACATGCAACCGCCCCACCTCATAGCCCTCTGCCTTCAGCAGGCCTTGCAACATCCGGCTGCCGGCAAAAGGATGGTCCAGATGCAACGTGTCGACCGACGCATGAGCGCGAGATCGGCCTTTGAGGTCGGGCGCGGCTGATAGTAGACGCTACCTCGGCTGAGGCCGAGCAGTTTCGCCTGATGGCTGATACTCAGCCTGTTGTCACGCTCGAACATCGCTTTTACGCTCGACGACAGAGCGGCCTTGCCGAGCGCTGCGGACAAAAACCCATGTCCAATGTCAGTTCGCCGACTTTCGCAAGTAGGGTCTTCACATCCTCCGCCGTCTCGGCCTTGGCGGTATCGCCGAACACACGCGCAGCGCCATCCAATAACGGACGGCGCCACTGCGTGATCTGGTTTGGATGCACGTCAAACTGCTGGGCCAACTCGGCTAGTGGTGCAACCCAGAGGGATGGTTCCCATCCGCCTGGATAAGTTGCCCCACCAGATCAACACGTTAGTGGGCCGATTCACCGAACGCTTGGGATCCAAGCGTTCGGTGAATCGGCCACTAGCGTCTTCTCCCACTGGATGGCTGCCAAGGCCACCTTCGCCTTGAATGCGGTACTGTGGTTCCGGCGTGGTCGTCTTGACATCGGCTCTCCTCGCTCTGGGCGATCATGCCGATCTCAAGCCAAAACGCCACTTAGCGCCCTTGTCCAGATTCTCCGAACCACCTCTGTCACGCAGCCCTTGAAGCAGCGGCATGAACGCCTTGAGCCAAATGTGCCCATAGGCCGTATTCATGTGATTTGTGTCAGTCTCGTCATGAGCGGACCCATCCGACCTGTGGCCTATAGCCAGTCTTTCCGACCCTTTGCAGAACTCTTCCTTCGTCCACCGCCCATTATCGATCGTCTGCAGCGGTTGTCTTTGTAGCCTGATGTTGTGCTCCTTGTAGAAAAGCCGCTCCGCAAGCTCTACACCGTAAGTATAGTCAACACGCCCCTCTTCAAAGTCCCCACTGTCTCTGAGGGCTTGCTCGCTCAGAAGCGAGGGTAGAGGGTTCTCACCGACAATGATGGGGCGATCAGTGACACTCTTGATCTGCTTTACCGTTCGCCACGCCAGTTGCCGAGCGCGCCGATTGGCAATCGTTACTTGGTGCACCTGATCACTGTAAAAAACACTCGCATCCGGCAAGTAGGGTCGCGCACCCAGAGCATAAACCAAGAAGCAGTCGTACTCCTTCGGATCTATTTTGCTCTTACCGCCAGACGTGAAGCCTATTGAACGCTCGGTCACCTCATTTGTCGGAACCAATACGCCATCGCGTGCTTCGATATACTTCATATAATTTGCACGCGCTGCGAAGAAAGTAAAACTGACCTGAGGATAGTCCTGCTTTGCCTCTTCCCAAGCCGTTTTGATCGCTGAAACGTGGCTGTTTCCAAAAATTGCAACCGATTGCACCATCAACTAAACGCCTCCAGCAGCTCTTCTTCACAGACCACGTCTGCACTCTTCACCTGCGCCGCGCCATCGTCGGTCTTGCGAGGTTTGCGTGGCCTCCGTCTGGGTTTCTCCCGCACCTTCGTCTTCATCGAACCAAAGAAAATGTCCATAGCATGAGCAACCCCGTGCTTGCTGGGCGTGCGGAGGTTCGGATCGTAAAACACCCCACGGAACGGTGGTGCTGTGAAAATCTCATAGGAAGGAAAGTAGTCGACATAGGGGAGTCTTTGGTAGACATCGCCCGCAACCGCGCGAAGTACCGACTTCGAATAGGAGTTCGCCACGACCACATGGTGCCCTGACTTTGTTGCGGTCAAGGGTACCGGCGAGACCGTCAAGATGAACCTCAATCGCTTGTTCATACCGCGCAACAGCTTAATCGCGCTGCGCAGCTGCTTGCTGATCGAGATGTACTCCTGATTTTCGAAGGCATGACAGTTAGGGTCGAATGTGCCGCCGACCGTACCGGGGCACATCGGATACTCATAACCCTCCGCAGTATTTTTCCAGCTCTCGGTCAATCCAAGCGTAAACACGAAAAAGTTTGCTTTCTCTATGCTTTCACGAAAGGCGCTAATTGCTTGTGCACGAGAGGCCTGCATCTCGCTAACCGACGCAAACCCCCCACGTTCGATGCGCGGGCGGAAGGGATCAATAACACGATCGCCGTCATGCCAGACTTCCTCGGGTGGCTGTTCGCTTCCCGCCGCCCAACGCGCCCATTGATGCAGCAGCGATGTGGTGTAGATGTTGCCGGTGCGTGCGCTGAAAATCCCGTAGTTGAAGAGCCGCGCATCGTCTTGCGACATGGCATAGGGAGCCGATTCAGCAATGAGCCACTGAAAACCACGCGTTTTCAAGGCAATCCCAATATGCTGTGCAAAGCAGGATCCATAGGTGGCCACCTGGTGGTTGGCACCGATGTCAAACTTTGGACGCCAAATGTCCGTAATGTCTAGAAGGTGCTTCTCCGCGACGGCTGAGCGCCAAAACGCAGATTCTGGAAGGTCCGAATAGGGGTGTGTAGACAAGATGGATCCTCGACATGATCTCTGGTTGCAACCCACACTTTGGAGGTGGTGGATTAGGAAAATTTCAAACTACGGTCAAGGCGAAAAGCAGCGCACCCAAAGGCCCTGATTTACACCAAAAATTGCCGACCTTTCGTTCCTAACAACGAACGATTTTTCCCGGATTCATCAGGCCGTCCGGGTCGAGTGCCTGCTTGATCGCCCGCATCATGGGCAGACTGTCGCCATGCTCTTGTGCCAGCAGGTCCAACTTGCCGCAGCCGATGCCATGCTCGCCCGTACAGGTTCCACCCATCGAGAGCGCGCGCTCGATCATGCGATCGTTCAGCCGGTTGGCCTCTTCCCACTCGGCCTTCTTCTCCGGGTCGAGCACGAAGACCAGATGAAAATTGCCGTCGCCGACATGACCGACGATCGGGGCGACAAGGCCGCTCTCCTCAATGTCGCCTTTGGTCTGCAGAATGCACTCGGCCAACCTGGAAATCGGCACACAGACATCGGTGGCCCATCCTTGACAGCCCGGTCGTAAGGCCATGGCAGCGTAGAAGGCATCGTGTCTGGCCTTCCAGAGCGCGGCCCGATCCTCAGCCTCCTTGGCCCAAGAGAACCCCCTCGCCCCATTGGCCTCAGCCAGTTCGCCAACCATCTGCGACTGCTCTTCCACCGATGCCGGCGTCCCGTGGAACTCGAAGAAGATCGTCGACAGCACCGGGTGATCCAGCTTGGAGTAGCGGTTGATTGCATCCATCTGAACATCGTCCAGAAGCTCCATGCGCGCCACCGGGATGCCCATCTGGATGGTTTCGATCACCGTGGTCACAGCCCCCTCCATAGTCTCGAAGGAGCAAACCGCAGCGCCAATCGCCTCCGGGATGCCATAGAGACGCAAGCGCACCTCGGTGATGATCCCAAGCGTCCCTTCCGACCCAACCATCAGCCGTGTCAAGTCGTAGCCTGCAGAGGACTTTCTCGCCCGACCGCCGGTGCGCACGACACGCCCGTCGGCCAGCACCACGGTCAGGCCGATGACATTTTCCCGCATTGTGCCGTAGCGCACCGCATTGGTGCCGGACGCGCCCGTTGCCGCCATCCCACCAAGCGAGGCATCGGCGCCCGGATCGATCGGGAACATGAGCCCGTCATGGCGGACATAGTCGTTCAGCTGCTTGCGGGTTACGCCGGCCTGCACCAGACAGTCCAGGTCGGCCGCATTGACCTCCAGCACCTCGTTCATCTGACTGACATCGATGGAGATTCCGCCGTGAATGGCTGCGATGTGCCCCTCCAACGAGGTTCCGGTCCCGAAGGCCACCATCGGAATGCCGTGCTTGGAGCAAATCGTGACGGCGGTCACAACCTCCTCCGTCGAGCGCGCAAAGACCACCGCATCGGGCAGGGCTTCGTGCGAGGTCTCGTCACGGCCGTGCTGTTCTCGCACCGACTGCGACGTCGAGAGCCTCTGGCCAAAGGCGGCGCGCAATTCGTCGAGCGCAGCTGCCAGGGCCTCGGCATCGGCGAGAGGCCGAATGTCTGGGATTACCGTCATCGCGCGAACCCTTCCTGAGCTGCTGGAGCCATAGAGCTACACCAGTGCGCGGCCGCCGAAAAGACCAAGGCGCAGAATGGCGAAGCTCTTCCTAGTTCCTGAAATTGCGCAAGAGGGCCTCGCCCTCCAGTCCTGCTCGTGCGAGCCAATCACTGGCCGCGGCTCGGCCGGCGTCGCTCACGCGCTGTCTGAGCGCCGGTGCCTCAAGAAACAGGCCGTCGCGCTGCAGCAGTCTGATAAGGGCGGCGTTCTGGGCTTGCCCGGCTGCCCAAGCCTGCTCTTCGGCAGCCTCGGCGGCCCGTCGCAGCGCCTCCTGGTCGGAGCGTGTCAAGGTTTCGAAGGTGGGCTCGTGGGCGACGACGACGGTCAAGGGAATCCAAGAGTTCATCGGATAGAAGGCCGAGTCCTCCCCGGCCCCGCGCAATGCCTCCGGTGCGCCCAAGAAGGCGGCATCCAAGCGACCGGACCGATAGGCCTCGGCCAGCATCCGCGGGCTGTCGCGGTAGGGCGATGCTCCCAGGTAGTTGGCTATGCCGTCGATCAGCCTTGTGCTACCGCCGAGCGTAAGGCCGCTCAGATCGCTGGCAGAGCGCAGGTTCCTGGGCCCTAGCAACCCGCGCGGTGTCTGCGGCGCGGCGAACAGCAGGATCAGATCGCGTGACCAGAGTTCTTCTTGAAGGGGCTTGCGCAAGACTCCCCACAGGCGGCGCGCAGAGGCGAAATCGCTGGCCAGCGTCGGTAGCGAATCGGCCTCGAAGAGCGGTCCCCAGGCAGCCATCGTATCAAGCGGCAAGGCCGCCAGCTTGACCTCGCCGCTCTGCACCGCTTTCAACAGGCCGTTGGTCAAGAACAGGCTGTCTGCCGGATAGATCGCCGGAGAGATCCTGCCGTTCGTCGCCACTTGCAGGTCCTGCCCGAACAGCTCCAGGCTCTGCACCTGTACAGAACCCTCGGGCAAGACAGTCGGCAAGCGCCACTCGCTTGCAGACGCCGCGCCGCACGCGATCATGAGACCGCCCATCACTAGGCCTGTCAGGCAAGGTTTCACGCCTATCCTACCCCTGGTCATCGTCACGCCTGTCCTCCTTTTGGCTGGGTGCCATCTTGGGAAGATGCGTAGCAATTACGGCGAGGCCATGTCACGTCCCGACGGACATGAGCGATAACTCCAGAGCCCCATCACTCCGGTGCATTGATCGGTCGATCCAGCGTCCAGTCGTAGGTACCCAGATCGCGCTCGCGCACCGCATTTTGCCAACCGACCGCTTCCGCTCGCTGCTTGAAGGCCACCCCTTCCGGGGAATGGCGGCTCATTCCATCGAACAGCGTCGCAATCATCTGCGTGTTGCGCAGACCCATGTTCTCTAAGGCCTGATTGACCATCAGCTTTTGCATCATCAGCTGGTTTACCGGCACGCTGGCCATCCGTTCGGCCAGCGCCTCGACCCGGCCATCGAGTTGCTCGGCCGGCACGGCCTCCAGCACAAGCCCCATCTCGGCGGCTTCGCGGCCGGTGATCTTGTCGCCGGTGAAGAGCATGCGCTTGGCCCGCTCCGGTCCAAGGCGGTAGACCCACATCGCCGTCGTCGGGCAGCCCCAGACCCTGGCCGGCATGTAGCCGATCAGCGCATCGTCGGCCATCAGCACCAGATCGCAGCAGAGCGCGACATCCGATCCCCCGGCAACCGCATGGCCTTGGACCTTGCAGATCACCGGGCGTGTGCAGCGGAACAGACTCAAGAACTGCTCGGTGTTGCGCATCATGAAGCGGTAATCGCGCATCGGGTCCCAGGGCATCTCCTGGATGCCTTCGTTCGGGCCCTGCTGCTCGGCATAGAACTTCAGGTCATAGCCGGCACAGAAGCTGCGCCCCTTGCCTGACAAGATGACGACATGAATGTCCGGGTCCGCATCGATCTCGGCCACCGCCGCTGCCAGTGCTGCCGGCACCTCGTCGTCGATGGCGTTCAAGACCTCCGGCCGATTGAGCGTGATCCGCCCGATCCTGCCATCTTTCTCATAAAGGACTTTGCTCATCGCCACCTCCTCGGCTCGGCCTGTGCGCAACGGAAGGGCGGTCTTGTTCGAGCCGGCCTCCGTGAGCGGAAGACTAACGTGTCAAACCCTTGTTCCAAATACAAAAGGCGCCCCACCGAGCAGTCGTCGGTGGGGCGCCTCTTGTGCATAACGCGGCAGCGATGGGCTGCCTGGCGTTTAGACGGCCTTCAAGTTAGCAGCGGCCATCTTCCCCTTGCGGGGATCGCGCTGCAACTCGAAGCTAAGCTTCTGGCCCTCGTTGAGCGAGCCCATGCCGGACTGCTCGACGGCGCTGATGTGTACGAAGACATCGGCTCCGCCATCGTCGGGTTGAATGAAGCCATAGCCCTTGGTGGCGTTGAACCACTTTACGGTACCGGTAGACATGATCGCTTCTCCTCTTTTGAATCTAGCGTCTTGGCAGGTTGATAGGTGATCCCTGAGGCCCGGGTGCGGCTTGGTTTTCCGGGCAACAGATGGGTTGCGCTTGCGGGTGCCTGAAGCGAAGAGTGCCGTCTTTAGCCCCTCTGCGCTTTTGCGTCCGCAAATCTATGCTGCTTGGGCAGACGGCGCGTTTGCTCTTCGTCCTCTCGTTCTCCGCCGGCCGGATCCCGACTTCGGCTGGCGTGACGACGTGGTCGCCTTCGCCTGCGAATGAGCAGGCTTGGGACCACGACGCGGGTTGCGGTTTTTCTCCCCATCCCTGGTCGGCAGAAGAACCCGTCCGATCAACTTTTCGATATCGCGCAGCAATCCATGCTCGGCCACATCGACCAATGAGATGGCTTGCCCGGACGCGCCGGCGCGCGCAGTGCGGCCGATGCGGTGCACATAGGCTTCCGGCACGTTCGGCAGTTCGAAGTTGATGACGTGGCTGACCGAATCGATATCGATGCCGCGTGCGGCGATATCGGTCGCGACCAGCGTGCGAACCTTGCCGGCCTTGAAGGACGCCAGGATTCTTTCGCGCTGGTTCTGTGACTTGTTGCCATGGAGCGCGGCTGCCGAGAGGCCGCCCTGCTCCAGATGGCGGGTCACCCGGTCGGCGCCGCGCTTGGTGCGGGTGAAGACGATGGCGCGAGTGACATTGTCGCCCCGCAGGATCTCCGTCAGCTTCTGCCGCTTGTCGGAGGCCGCAACAGAGAGCGCCTGCTGGTCGATCAGTTCCACCGGTGTCGCCGCCGGAGCGACCGAGACCTCGACGGGATCCTGCATGAAGTCGGCCGCCAGGGCGCGGATTTCCCGCGGCATGGTGGCGGACAGCAGCACCGTCTGCCGCTTGCGCGGCAAGGCGGCCATGATCCGACGTATTGCCGGCAGGAAGCCCATGTCGAGCATCTGGTCGGCTTCGTCCAGGACGACGCACTCCATCTGGCCGATGTCCAGATTGGCGTTGGTCATGTGATCCAACAGGCGTCCCGGCGTTGCGACGATGATGTCCGGACGGCGCTGCAGGGCACGCAGCTGATTGCGCGAGCTGGCACCGCCGATCACCAGGGTAGTGGATACCCGCATGAACTTGCCGTAGCGGCGCGCGGCATCCTCGATCTGCCCGGCAAGTTCGCGGGTCGGGGCGAGGATCAGGCTACGCGGACGCTGGCCGTTTTTCTGGCCATTGTCTTGGGCTAGGCGGTGGAGGATGGGCAGCATGAAGGCGGCTGTCTTGCCGGTGCCGGTCTGCGCGATGCCGACCAGGTCTCGTTGCTGCTTCAGCGGGCCGATGGCCGCTTCTTGAATGGGAGTTGCTTGGTCGTAGCCCTCTCGTGAGAGAGAGCGAAGAAGGGGCTCTGCGAGACCCAAGTCAGAAAAGGAAGTCAAACGTATGCTTTCATAACCCGACAGAGGCTGAGCGAGTACGCCCAGGCCGCCTGACGGAGCGAGTTTTGTCTAGGGAGTCTGCGTAGAAGAACTGCCTGATGATGCGTCGAACAAGGACGCTCTGTCGATGGGTCAGCCTTCTTTCGTCGTCGTGACACATCCGCCGACGCCGCGCCACCGAGTTTCTAGTCTCGAACTACGCACGCAACGTCTGTTGCAAGTGAGATATGCATGCTCCCCCCCGAAACGCAAGGCTTCAGTTTGACATAGGAGGCACGCGAACAAGGATCGCGGCGAGAGATGCATTGAAGACACAAGGCACGAAACGCTAGATCTATGTCGGTTTTTCAGCGAGGCGAGGAGCAGCAAGGCCATGCGGGTCGGCGGTCAGGACTATCGAACCATTTGGCTCGCCCAGGACGGCGAGACGGTCGAGGTCATCGACCAGACCAGGCTGCCGCACCGCTTCGAGATCCTGTCGCTCACCTCTCTCGAAGAGGCCGCAAATGCCATCGCGCGCATGGTCGTGCGCGGCGCCCCCCTGATCGGGGCGACGGCTGCCTACGGCATGGCGCTGGCGATGAGAGACGATGCCTCAAAGGCAGGTCTCGAGGAAGCCTACCGCTGTTTGCTGGCAACGCGTCCGACGGCGGTCAATCTGCGTTGGGCCCTGGACCGGGTCCGTGCAGACCTGGGCAGCATCCAACCATCAGACCGGGCAGAGACTGCCTATCGCTTGGCCGCCGAAATTGCCGAGGAAGACGTCGGCATCAATGCCGCGATCGGCGAACAGGGGCTCCCGCTGCTACGCGAGGTGGCAGCACGCAAGGGCGGTGGCCGCGTGAACGTGCTGACCCACTGCAACGCCGGCTGGCTGGCGACCGTCGATTGGGGCACCGCGACCGCACCACTCTATAAGGCGCAGGCCGAAGGCATCGACCTTCACGTCTGGGTCGACGAGACCCGACCGCGCAATCAAGGAGCGTCGCTCACCGCCTGGGAACTGGGGCAGCAGGGCATCCAGCACAGCGTCATCGCCGACAACACCGGTGGTCACCTGATGCAGCACGGCCAGGTCGATCTGGTGATCACCGGAACCGATCGCACCACGGGAAGCGGCGATGTCGCCAACAAGATCGGGACCTATTTGAAAGCACTTGCGGCAAGGGACAACGCTATCCCCTTCTACGTCGCCCTGCCCTCGCCGACCATCGACTTCACCTTGGACGACGGGATCGCCCAGATCCCGATCGAAGAGCGCAGCCCGGACGAGGTTGCACGCATCACCGGCCAGACCGAGAGCGGGACGATCGAAACCGTCTCCCTGCTCCCGGCCGGATCCAGCGCCGTCAACTATGCCTTCGACGTCACCCCTGCCCGCCTGGTCACCGGCCTGATCACCGAGGCCGGCATCGCCGAGGCCAATCGTGACAGCTTGGCGAAGCTCTTTCCGGACCGGGCAATGACGCGCACCTAATGGTGCAACCTGAAACTGCTTGTGCCCGGCATCGCCGCGCGCCGCTTTCCTTGCCCAAGGCCTTGATAATACCGAGCGGAATAGGTGATGACCCATCGAACTCCCTTTTTCGTTCAAGCGCGACTGCACGCCCGCAGCGCAGCGAGGATGAGCCCGCGTGGCGTCTGAACGCTCAAACAGATGCAATGAGTCTTCATCTCTGCCGTGTGGTATTAGTAATAAAAGGTTAAGCCGCTGGCGGCGATCACGCCGGTGTTGACGGCACCGCTCTCTGCGTCCCAGCGGCCGTACATGATGCCGCCGATCGCATGGATGCCAGAGGCGATCTCGTAGTCATAACCCAGCGTCGCCGCCGTCATGCGACTCTGGCGGCCGGAGTTGATGACACCGGCAGTACCCGGTAGCGCACCCTGCACCTGACCGTGGAAGTAACTGGCGCCGACCAGCCAGTCGCCCGTCTCGTAGGAAATCCCGGCGTCCCAGGCCTGGCCGGTGGTAGAGCTCAACACGCCGCGCTCGTCGAACGTCTGCTCACCCTCCAGTTCATTGGCGTAGGAGCCGCCGATCGTAACGCCGCCGTAGCCCAGGTTGAGGCCGAAAGTGAGGGCCTGATAGGCGCGCCCGCCCAGATCTCGAACTTCTTGCGAGGCCTCGGCACGGCGATATCCGGTGGCCAGGGCGACATCGAATGCGCCCAGCTTATCGACAAAGTTCAAACCGAAAGAGAAACCGTTGGAATACTGCAGGACGCGGTCGGCTTCGACCGGGAAGTTCTGACCGCCACCGGTCGCGTTAATCGTCGGCGCGTAGCTGATTCCCAGCTGAAAGCCCTCCATGCGCGGGGTGTAGTAAGTGACGACATTCTCGGTATCGCCAAAGTCCAGATAGGTTGAAGTGGCCGGCGAGATGAAGACCACGGTGCTGTCCGGGTTCGGCGGGATGAAGACGGTCACCCAGCCGGAGTTCAAGGGCAGACCGACCACAGGTGCCGCATAGTGCATCTGATAGGCGGCTGAATAGTTGCTGCCCAGCTCCAAACGGCCGATAGGGCTCTCCAGCCAGGCAAAGCGATGCTGCACCGTGAAGATATCGTCATCTTCGGACGCGAAGATCTCCAGCTCCACCGATACGCCCATCTCCATGGCGTTGTCGTGCTGGTAGCCTCCGGAGAGCTGAAACTTGGTGTTCTGCCAGAGCCCGGTGTTGCCGTAGTCGACCGAGTCCGCCGGGTCATCGCGGCTGTTGCCACCGTTTATCGAGCCCGCACTGAAAAGGCTGTTCGAATAGCCGCCCAGTCTCACCGCCACGCCATCGGCCGCCAAGGGCGTCGGAAAGAGAGCAGAGACTGCATAGAGGGCGGAACTGGTGTACAGGCCTTGCCGGAATCCTGTCCGGCCATCCCCCATCTCCAGCTCCTAGGTCGCCAGCGGGGGATCCCACGACTGACGAGCTTGCGCCAGCTTCGTGATATCCTGCACCGAGAGGATTTGTTGTCCTGGAACCATCAGATCGCGTGCCAGGGCGATCGCGCGAGCTTCACAGGTCGCCCGCCGCTGCTCGTCCTCGATCCACTCGAAGTCGATGTTGTGCGCCAGGCCCAAAGTTCGCCGGATCAGCTCCGCGCCTGTAAAGGCGACCGTTTCACCAAACAGCTTCGCCATCCAGACCTGCCTTTCCGCCTCCAGAGCCGCTTCTCCCGTCTCGCCCTCGAAGAGGCAGCGAGGATAGCCGTCACCCTGGGCGGCAGGACTGCGCCAGAGCGCCAGGAATTTCTTTGCAAAGCCGGTCCAGCAGCCCTCCACCGTCTCCAGAATCCAGGCGCGATAGTGATCCCGCTCGCCCGGCGCGGCCGCATGCCCGGATTGGGAAAAGTAACTCATCAACAAATTGGCCAGCAATGCGCCCAAGTCGAAACCGATGGGTCCGACGAAGGCAAATTCCGGGTCGATCACCCGCGTATCGCTGGTCGTCAACATGATCGATCCGGAGTGAAGATCGCCATGCAGCAAGGCCTGCGCATTGCTCATGAAGGCGAGCTTCAGACGAGAGATCGCGACCTTCATCTCCCAGTCGTCACGAAGCGCGGCTGCCATCCGGTCCAGATAGGGACTGGTCCAGCGGTTCTTCTCGGCCAGCATGTAGGGTTCGGTGAAGATCAAGTCTTCGGTGATCTTGCAGAGCGCACTGTTGCCGGCGAAGGCGCCCAACAGGGCCTTCTTGCGGTCGGCCGGCAAGGCAAGATCGCTGGTGTGAAAGTAGCACTTGGCGGTGAAATCCGTGATCGCCTCGACGAAGCCCGGATAGACCGTTCCGGCGATCATGCCGTGGCGCATGATGATATGCGGCTCCAAGAGTTCCATCGCGATCAACGCCAGAGTCTCGTCATAGTGAACGACTCTTGGAACCAATCCGGGAGCCAACGCATCCTGATGGGCAAGCGCCATCTGCTCATAGTGTGCACGTGACAGCGGCAGCGGCCAGCTCTCGCCGACCAGCCGCACGTAAGGCAGCGCCTGCTTGACCGCCAGCCCCCCCGTCGGGCCGCGCAGGATGAACACCAGGTTCAGATTGCCGTCGCCAACCTCTTCGATACGCCAAGCGGCCGGCTCGCCGCCGAGGCAGTCGGCGATTTTCGGCTCACCGGCCGCATAGTCACGAAGTTCTTCCGACCCCAGTGCCCGATATCCGGGAGGAACCGGCAAGCCATCAGCCATGTAACGCGTCCCCTTCCGATCTCTAGAGATCATTGCCAGCATGGATCGCGCTGTCCAGAGGGTCCGGGCCCCTAGAAGCGAATCTGGTGCAATTCTCCCAAAACGTTTGCGAGAAACAACGAGGATGGCTTAGGCTACTTGCCAACGCGGCAGGAGAAGGACCGCTCAGAGGGATTGGAAGGCCAGGTTGCGGCAGGAGATCGCTGCAGGGGTAAGGAGACGGGAATTGGGATCGCGCCCAAGATCGGAGGCGAGCGGAGGCGTCCGCAGGGGCCCTTCCGCCAGATTCGCGAAGGGTATGGAGGGTCGCGCGCAGACGCCGACGATCAAGGATGTCGCGCGCGCCGCCGGGGTATCCGTCACCACGGTCTCACACGTCTTCAACGGCACACGACCGGTGGCCCAAGAGACCCAAGCTCGCGTCCGCGAAGCCATCGACGACCTGGGATACTCACCCTCGATACTGGCCCGCGCGCTGAAGGGAGAGCGCACCGGCACCATCGGTATGCTGGCCACCTCCTCCACCAACCCCTTCTTTGCCGAGGTCATCAGCGGCGTCGAAGAGCGCTGCTTCGAACAAGGCTATTCCCTCATCCTCTCCAACACCCGCGAAGATCGCGAGCGGATGAATGCACAGCTGGCCACCATGCTGCAGAAGCGGATCGATGGTCTGGTCGTGATGACCACCAACTATGATCCCAGCTTCTTTCAGGATCTGCGCAAGCTGCGCGGCTTGCATATCGTTGCCATCGACACTGACGATCTGGATCAAGTGGTCGTCGTCAACGATGATTCGGAGATGGGTGGAAGATTAGCCGCCAACTATCTGATCGAGCGTGGCTTTCGACGTATCGGCGTGCTCGCCGGCCCGCACCAGCATCCGCGCGCGAACCGACGCCTGAAGGGCTTTGCCAACGCCCTTGCCGAGGCCGGCCTCGCCCTGGACGAGAGTCTGATCTACCGCACTGACCTCACCTTGGGCAGTGGCGACACGGCCATGCAGCGCCTCTTGGCGCAGCAGCGACCACCGCCAGACGCCGTCTTCTGCATGAACGATCTGACCGCCATCGGCGCGATGCATGCCGCTCGCCAGGCTGGCCTCGCAATCCCACGCGATCTGTCGCTGATCGGCTACGACGATATCGAGATGGCCTCCTACAGCGAGCCGCAGTTGACCACCATTCGCCAGCCCACCCTAGAGATCGGCAGGACAGCGGCACAGCGCCTGATCGCGCTTGTCGAGGGCGAGGAGGCGAACAGCGAGGACGTCGCCCTGCCGCCGCGCCTGATCGAGCGCCAGTCCGTCGGCCTCGGCCCTGCGCGGGTCGACACCCCGGAGAGGGAGAAAGCATGAGCCTGGAGAGTTCGGGACAGCAGCGAAGACCTGCAGAGATCGTGCGCGGCGATCCCTCCACCTATCCGGACTGGTTTTCCGCCCGCAAGCGCGCCAAGCCGCTGATCGTCTCCCGCTGGGTGCCGCTGCTGTTGGTGGGCCTGCCGGTGCTGGTGCTGCTGACGATCGTGATCTACCCCACGATCTGGATGTTCTATCACTCGCTGAGAGACACCAACATCACCGGGCTCTTCACCGGAAACACTGACTTCGTTGGATTGGAAAACTATTCTACCGTATTGAATTCAGGTCGCTTTCACGATTCGCTCTGGCATCTGGCCCTCTATCTCTTCTTCGGCGCCTGCTTCCAAGTGCTGCTGGGTACGGTGCTGGCGCTCATCATCTACGAAGGCCTGAAGTCGAATCTTGCCCGCGCGATCGTTCTGATCCTGCTGGTGCTGCCGATGATGCTGCCACCTTCGATCGTCGGCACCCTTTGGCGCTTCCTGCTGACGCCATCGAACGGCGCCATCAATCAAGCCCTGTTGGATCTCGGCATCATCACCAGTCACATCGAATGGTTCAATTCGGGCGTCTCGCTCTGGTCGATCATCATTGCCGACATCTGGAACTGGACCGCACTCCCGCTTCTGATCGTCTATTCCGGCCGAGTGTCGCTGCCGCCCGCCGTCTACGAGGCGGCGCGCGTGGACGGGGCCGGACAGGGAAAGGTGCTGCGCCGCATCACGCTGCCGATGCTGAAGGAAATCATCGCGATCGCCTTCATCCTGCGCTTCACCGACGCCTTCAAGTTCGTCGATCTGGTCTACATCATGACCTCGGGCGGCCCGGCGCAGTCTTCCGAGCTGCCGACCTACATCGCCTTCCAGCGCGGCATTCGCGAGTTCGCCATCGGCGAAGCTGCGGCCTATGCCATTATCATCTTCGCCATCGCGGCCGTTATCGTGACGCTCTTCCTGAAATACATGAAGCGCATCATGAAGGCCCAGGGTATTGCCTAGGAGGAATGCCATGGCCGCAACCGTAGAGACGATGACCATCGGGGCCGAAGCCCAGGCAAGCGAACGCTGGCGCTTTGTGCGCTACCTCTTCCTGATCTTCTTGGGTCTCTGGCTGCTCTTCACGCTCTTCCCCCTCTATTTCATGGGCATCACCGCCTTCAAGTCCGTCGCCGAGACCAACCTGACGCAGCCGACCTTCTGGCCGACAGAGTGGTTTCCGGAGAACTTCGTGGGCGTCTTCGCCGAGCCCACGAACTTCACGGCCTTGGTCGACAGTTTCATTATCGCCACGGGGAACACACTCCTGGCGCTGGTTCTTGGCAGCTTCGCCGGCTATGCCTTCGCGCGCTTCCCACGCCAGGCCGGCGGCGAGAACATGGCCTTCTGGATGCTCTCGAACCGCATGTTCCCGCCGGTTGCCATTCTGATCCCCATGTTCTTCCTCTTCGACAACACGCCTTGGGGCACCGACAGCCACATCTCCCTGATCATCCTCTACCTGGTCTTCAACCTGCCGCTTGCGACCTGGCTGATGATGGTCTTCTTCCGCGACGTGCCCCGAGAACTGGAAGAGGCTGCCTATCTGGACGGCTGGCGACCCTTGCGCGCCTTCGTCAAGGTGACCCTGCCCTTGGTCCTGCCGGGCATGATCTCCGTCGCCATGCTGTGCTGGATCTTCGCCTGGAACGAATACCTTTTCGCCAACCTCTTCGTGGGCTCGGACGTGCGCACCTACACCATCGTCATTCCCACCTTCACACATGGTTCGCAGACTCTCTGGAACCTGCAGATGGCCTTTTCGCTGATCGCCATGATCCCGCCTGTGCTGCTCTTCATCGTGCTGCGCCGCTACATGGTGCGCGGGCTGTCGCTCGGCGTGGTGAAGGGTTAGGGCCATGGCGAGACTCAGCATCGAAGGCCTATGCAAGGGCTGGGATTTCCCGGTCATCGACGACCTGAGCTTCGAGGTCGAGGAGGGCGAGTTCTTCGTCGTCGTAGGTCCCTCCGGCATCGGCAAGACCACCCTACTGCGCCTCATCGCCGGCCTGGAATCGGCCGACCGCGGGGTCGTGCGTCTGGGCGAGAAGGACATAACCCGCCTGCCCCCCTATCGTCGGCGCGTGGCCATGACTTTCGAGTCCTACGCCCTCTACCCGCACCTGACCGTCTTCCAGAACATCGCCAGTCCCTTGAAGGCCCGCAAGGTCGACCGCGCGACCATCGAGGCCAGGGTCAAGGCGGTTACCAAGCTCTTACGCATCGACCACCTGCTGGACCGCAAGCCGGGAGAGGTTTCAGGCGGCCAGAAGCAGCGGACCGCGCTGGGCCGCACCCTCGTCGCCGATCCCGAGGCTTTCCTGCTGGACGAGCCGATCAGTCATCTCGACGCCAAGATCCGCCACGAGCTGCGCATGCAGTTCCACACGCTCGAAGATCTGCGCAAGGTGGCGACGGTCTATGTCACGCACGACTACGCCGAGGCCCTCTCGCTTGGCGACCGGATCGGCGTCATGGGCAGCGGCGGCCGCCTGGTCCAGATCGGCACGGCACGCGACCTCTTCGAGCGCCCCAAGGCCCTTTTCGTCGCCGAACACTTAGGCCAGCCCACCATCAACGTAATCCCGGCACGCCTGCACGAAGAGGCCGGACAGCTCTTCGCCCAAGCCGAAGGCAGCGCGTTCCGCCTCCCCCTCACCGCCAAGCAAAGTCAGCATTTGGGCGGAGCCAAGTCGCGCAACATCGTGATCGGACTGCGCCCACAGCATGTGCGCCCTCACGACGAGCAGCGCGGCCAGATGGTGGAGATGGAGGCCCAGGTCGACATCTTCGAAGCCCTCGGCTCCAACGGCATCATGATGACGCAAGTCGGCGGCGTGCAGATCACCGCGCTGACCGATCCCGAACGCCACTTCGACCCGGGCGAGAGCGTGCGCCTTGCCATCGACAGCGAGGCGCTGCATCTCTTCGATGCCGACAGCGGCCTCAGCCTCTTGGAGGAGACCTGATGGCCCGTGTCACCCTGAACGCCGTCAACAAGATCTATGGCGCGGGCGCCAAGTCGGTCCATGCCGTCCAGAACCTCGACCTACGAATCGAAGACGGAGAGTTCGTCGCCCTGCTGGGTCCGTCCGGCTGCGGCAAGACCTCGACCCTGCGCATGATCGTCGGCTTGGAAACCGTCACCTCGGGCAGCATCCAGTTCGATTCGGAAGAGGTCACCCATCTCGAACCGCAGCAGCGCAATGTCGCCATGGCCTTCGAGACCTATGCCCTCTACCCCAACTTCACCATCGAAGAGAACCTGGCCTTCCCGCTGGAAGTGCGCGGCGTGCCTAAGGCGGAGCGGCGGCGGCGCGCGCAGCAGGTCGCCGAACTGCTGCGCATCACACCGATCCTGAAAGAGAAGCCGCCCGGTCTCTCCGGCGGTCAGCAGCAGCGCGTCTCGCTCGGCCGTGCGCTGATCCGCGAGCCTGCGGTCTTCATTCTCGACGAGGTCATGAGCCATCTCGATGCGCACCTGAAATTCCAGATGCTCTTCGATCTGAAGCGCCTGCATCGCGACCTGAAGCGCACCATGATCTACGTGACCCATGACCAGGTCGAAGCACTGGCGCTTGCCGATCGCATCGCCGTCATGTCGAACGCCAAGCTGCAGCAGGTCGGCGACCGCGCCACGCTCTACAACAAGCCGGCCAATGCCTTCGTCGCCGACTTCATCGGTGAGCCGCCGACCAACTTCTTCAAGGCCCACCCGCGCCAGGAGAACGGCAGCCTGATGCTGGAGGTCGACGACAGCGCGCTCGTCTTCACCCTGAGCGCGGAAGCGCAAGCTCACCTGCGCTCCAGCAAGGCCGCGCATTACACCGTCGGCCTCCGCCCCCAGAACCTCACGCTGGAACCTGCCGGCGGCACGCTGGAGGCCACGGTCTCGATCAACGAGTACTTGGGAGAGCGCTCCATTCTCACTCTTGAGAACGGGGCCGCCCGCTTTCGCGCGCTGGTGCCGCCGGGCACCCGGGCCGCGCACAACGATCCGATTTTACTGCACTATGACCCGGCAAGGGTCATGATCTTCGATGCCACAACGGAGGACCTGATCGTCTAAGAGTCCAACCCGAAACTGCTTGTGCCCTGCACTGACTTATCAAGGTCTTGGGCAAGGAGAGCGTCGCGCGGCGATGCCGGGCGCATCGTAAGCGGCGCTCGACGCAGTTCCAAGGGCTTGATAAGTCAGCCCTTCGGGTCGCTGCCGGAGCCACGATTGCCGCGTCGCGTTGACTTGACGATGCGCCCGGCATCGCCGGCGCCACCGCTCCTAACACTCGCGGCTCCGGCAGCGATGCAGGGCACAAGCAGTTTCGGGTTGGGCTCTAAGCCTGACATCGACAAGACCAAGACCCGTCACCAGGCGGGCTCCCCCGACTGTCCCGGCTCCTCGGGCGAACGCGGTGGTTCAACAGCAAAAATGGGAGGAGAAGATGTCTTTATTCAGCAAGTGGACGCGACGCAAGTTCATGCGCAACGTGGCGATGGGTGCCGGTGCGGCCGGCATGGCCGCAGCACCCGGCAAGCTCGCCTGGGGCGCTCAACCGGTGCCGCCGGGCAAGAAGCTCTTCAACGACATCGAGCTTCGATACTTCCAGGATTCCAATTGGCTGAACGCACCGCTCTGGCTCTCGCCGCTGCTGCAGAAGGAGGCCGGCGTTGGCATCGCCTCGCGTGAGCTCTATGACGGTGGCGATGCGGTGGCCAAGATTCTGCCGCAGCTCTTGACCAGCAAGCCGCGCTTCGACTGGGTGCAGTATCCCTCGCTCTTCTTCGGCGCCTTCGCCTCCACCGGCCAGCTTGAGCCCTTGGACGAGTACTACGCCAAGTACGACGGCACGCAGGACTATCTCGACTGGGTGATGCCGGCCTACCGCGAGTTCTACACCAAGTGGGACGGTGTCAATTATGGCGTGATGCTGGATGGCGACATCCACATCCTGCACTACCGCCAGAGCTACTTCGACAACCCCGATCTTCAGAAGAAGTACTCCAAGCGCTTCCAGAAGGACCTGGCCGTCCCCAACACCTGGCCGGACTTCCTGAAGGTCACGCAGTTCATGACCGAAGAGCTATCAAGCCAGGGCATCTACGGCACCTCCATGGTGGTGAACCCGCCGAACTTCGGCTGGGGCTTCTGGATGGACATCGCCGCCTCGGCCGGCGTCAACTACTTCGACGAGAACATGAACCCGGTGATCAACCAGGGTAAGGCCGCCGAGAGCCTGGACATGTACAAGGAGATCATCAAGTTCGGCCCGCCGGGTGCCGAGGCGATGGACATCGGCACCACCATCCAGCGCTGGCAGTCGGGCTCCGACGTGATGAGCGTCTGGTGGATCGATCTGGCCGAGTTCACCGTGCAGCAGCAGGGACCGGAGAAGGCAGAGGATCAACGCGGTGCGGTCGTGCCGGGTTGGGTGAACGACGACAACTCGATCACCCATCGCGCCATCTCGCTGTGGTGCCGTACGGCCTCGATCCCGAAGAACCTGCCGCAGGACGTGAAGGACGCGGCTTTCTACTTCATCTATCGGATGTCGCACCCGGATTACTCCGACCACATCGTGGCCGATCCCTACTGCGGCTCCGACCCCTTCGGCTCGTCGCACTACACCGACCTGGCAGCCCAGTATTACATCGAGCCGAACCCGCAACGCGGCACTTCGGACCTCTGGCCCACCAACGACGGCATCTTCAAGACCTTCGACACGGCCAGGAACCACCTCGATGCGGGTCTTGCCAACGTCGAGGTCGGCTATCCCCAGTTCTTCTGGGAGGGTGCGCCGGAGTATGCCGATGCGCTCGGCCGCAACATCTCCAAGGCCATCTCCGGCGACCTGACCTCGCAGCAGGCGCTGGACGAGGCTGCGGAGGAGTGGGTGAAGATCGCACAGAAGCTTGGACTGGACAGCCAGAAGGCGCAGTACAAGAACTTCATCGATGGCGCCCGCGCGCTGGGCTACAAGATCTAGCCACACTGCCGCCCGCACCGCACGGGTGCGGGCGGTCTTCTCATTCATTTCAATGCCTAAGAGAGCCTTCATGAAAAAGGTTGGAAACAACCTCCAGAGCTATGTCGGCGAGATGCCGACTGAACCATGCTGAAGGGTCTCTCACCGCTCATCGATGCAGAGCTTCTCTGGGTCCTGGCGTCCAGGGGACATGGCGACGACCTGGCCCTGGTCGACCGCAACTTTCCAGCCGTCTCAACCGCAAGTGCCACCTTGTCCGGCCGCCTGATAGTTTTGTGGCCTCGCCCCTGGTCCATATGCAGGTGGTCGATGAGCCCGACACGATCCTGGAGGCACACCACGACGTCAAAGCTGTCGCAGATCGCTCGGAGCGGCAAGCGATCGCTAAGAGCAGCCTTAAACGTCACAGTTCTATGCCGCCGCACGGCAAGCTTTCGCCGTGGTGCAAACCGCAGAGGCCAGACCCTACGGATGCTTTCTGCTGTGCAAGGGCGTGGTCTTTGACTAGCGCAGCCAGCCGCCGTCTTAGAGCCCGGCCCGAAACTTTTTGTGCCCTGCACCATCTTATCAAGGTCTTGAGCAAGGAGAGTGGCGCGCGGCGGCGATGCAAGACACAAGCAGTTCCGGGCCGGGCTCTTAGCGGGCAGGCTCGCTAGGCGATGACGGGGAAGGTCACGGTCTTCGGGTCGATCAATCTCGACCTCATTGCCCATGTCGGGCATCTGCCGCAGCCAGGGGAGACCGTCACCGGCGGCAACTTCCTCTCGGCCCCCGGCGGCAAGGGCGCGAACCAGGCCTTGGCCGCCGCGCGTGCCGGTGCGCAGACCACCCTACTCGGCGCCATTGGCCAGGACGCCTTTGCCGAGCAAACCCTGCCTCTGCTCAAGGCTGCCGGCGTCGACCTCGGACGGCTCGCACGCCTGAACGCCTCCACCGGCACGGCACTGATCCTGGTGGATGGGAAGGGCGAGAACCTGATCGCCGTTGCCTCGGGTGCCAACTACGAACTGTCGCTGTCAGCCCTTGATGGCTTCACGCCCTCTGGCGACACGGTGTTCCTCTCGCAGTTGGAGATGGACCTGGAGGTTACAGCAGAAGTTCTGAAGCGTGCCAGGGCTGCCGGCGCCAGGGTTCTGCTGAACCTTGCCCCTTTCCGGCCAGAAGTCGTCCGTTTCCTTGGCGAGGCCGACCTGCTGCTGCTCAATGAAGGAGAGGCCGCGAGCTTGGCTGGCTGCCTGGGTCTGGGCGCGATGCCGGACGTCCGCCTCTGCCCTAGCCTTGCCGAGGCAACACAGCGCGATGTCGTCATTACGCTCGGCGCGCGGGGGCTGGTGGCCCACATCGCCGGACGGCCCATCGCCTTGCCCGCACCCGAGATCTCGGCCATCGACACGGTCGGTGCCGGCGATGCCTTCTGCGGCTTTCTCGCAGCCCATCTCGCCAAAGCGGGGCAGGTCGATGCGGCAGGCCTCAGCTTTGCCGCGACTGCCGGTGCGCTGACCTGTACGCGCCAAGGCGCACAGACCGCCATACCGACACGGCTGGAGGTAGAGGCCCTGCTCCGCTAACATCAACCCAGATCAAGGAGGAACGCTTGTGAACGCACAGACGGCAGAGAGACGAGAGGTCAAGACCGGCGACGGTGTGACCCTGCGTTACCTGGAGGCCGGCAGCGGCCAGACCCTGCTGATGATCCCCGGCTGGTCGCAAACCGCAGAGCAGTTCAAACACCAGATTTCCGGCCTCTCAGACCGCTTCCGCGTCATCGCACTGGACATGCGCGGTCACGGCAAATCCGACGAGCCGGAACACGGCTATCGCATCAGCCGCCTGGCCCAGGACGTCCACGACGTGATCCTGGCCCTAGACCTGAAGGACGTGGCAATCCTGGGTCACTCCATGGGCTGCTCGGTCATCTGGTGTTACTGGGACCTCTATGGGGGCGAGCACCTCTCCAAGATCCTGCTCATCGATCAGATGCCGATGGCGACCCGCAACCCCGATTGGAGCGACGAGGAGGCGCAAACCTACGGCGCCATCTTCACCCCGGACTCGCTCTACCAGACGATCAATGCGCTTGCCGGCCCCGAGGGCGTCGAGACCACCAAGGGCTTCATCGGCAACATGGTCACGGACGCCATGACGGCCGAGGTCCGCGATTGGATGATCGACTGCAACCTGCAGCTTCCCCGCGCCCATGCAGCGACCCTGCTGTTCCATCACGCGACCCAGGATTGGCGCGACACCATCCCCCGCCTCGCCCTCCCCACGCTCGTTGTCGGCGGCCGCTCCAGCCTTATCCCCTGGGTCGCCTGCCAGTGGATTCACGATCAGATCCGCGGCTCCCGCCTGGAGATCTTCGAGGAAGCGGAAGGCGGCCAGCATTTCATGTTCATCGAGAACCCGGACAAGTTCAACGCGATCGTCGCGGATTTCTTGTCTTCATAGTGGTCAAGACGTTTCGCACGCAGCAATAAGGGGGCCAATGGCCCCCTTTCTTGCCTGATCCGAACTCATACCGAGCGATAGAGTTCCGGACTCATGGCCGCCCTTTTAAGCGTTCAGACGCCACGCGGGCTTGTCCTCGCTTCGCTGCGGGCGCGCGGTCGCGCTTGCCAAGCGGCGATGAGTTCCACTCAACGCCGCTTGGAATCAGTCCCTCTTATGCGTAGATGATGAACTCCACATTCGTGATGGTCACGTTCCCGGGGAAGGTTGTCCCCTGAGCAACGACGAGCGTATCGGTGCCGGACCCACCGTCGAACAGGTCGCCGGCAGCCAGGTCGCCTTGGCCGGCGACACCCAAGAGATCGTCGCCGGAGCCACCGAACACACTATCGCGGCCGCTGCCACCGAAGAGGAAGGCATCGTCACCCGCACCGCCCTCGACAATGTCCTGCCCGCTGTCTCCATAGAAGCCAATGTCGTCACCGTCGCCGCCGGCCAGAACGTCGTTCCCCTCACCGCCATGGAAGATCCGGTCCTGGCCACTGCCGCCAAAGAGCTGATCGGCATCGGTACCGCCAAAGACGAAGCGGTCGGAACCGCTGCCGCCATAGAGGCTGTCTTGCGCCTCGCCACCATAGAGCCCACGGTCGTCGCCCTCTCCACCGTAGCCACGATCCGCGCCGACACCGCCAAACAGGCTGTCGCTGCCGTCACCACCGAAGAGCTGATCGGCACCATTGTCGCCATAGACCGCGTCTCGTCCGCTTCCTCCGACTAACGAGTGATCGTCACCAGCACCACCAAAGATGTTATCACTGCCGCTGCCGCCATAAAACTGCCGGTCGTCGCCCACTCCTCCCGACAGGGTATCGCGACCGTCACCGCCGTACAGCAAGAAGTCATCACCCTGACGGCCGCTGACGCCGTCGTTTCCTTCACCGCCATAGAAGAAGCCGTCATTGCCATCGTCGCCGGCCAGGAAATCCTTGTCCTCTCCGCCATAGACGTAGCTGTCGTCGCCGCTGCCACCGAAGAGCTGATCCTCGTTCGTGCCGCCATAGACCTGACGGTCCTGGCCGCTACCGCCGAACAGGGTGTCCTCGGCCTCGCCGCCGAAGAGACCGCGGTCGTCGCCGTCGTCGCCATAGCCACGGTCCGCACCGACCCCGCCATAGAGGCTGTCGGAGCCGCTGCCGCCGAAGAGCTGATCCTCGCCCTGAGCGCCGAAGATCCC
>JAVJSY010000025.1:0-37656 GCA_040219175.1 Kiloniellales bacterium | reverse complement strand
TCACACCACCGCAAATGGCAGGACGTTGACGACATGGGCGGCGTCGTCATGCCCCTCGACGACGCCCTCGAGTTCATCGCCAATGAGGGTATCTTCTGGACCTGGACCTGAACCAGAAATCGTACAAAGTCGAGCTGAGGTGATGTCGGAAAAGTCCTCCGCACGCGCCAGGCCCAAGGCCTCGCGCAGGTCGTTGTAGGAGGCCACGCCCAGGTCACGGCCACGCTGTATGTTGATCGAGGCCAGATCCAAACCGCCGCTAGCCGGATCGCCGAAGAGGAAGGAGCGCACATCCTCGACCACCAGGGTGTCCAGCTTCTGGGCGTCGCCGCTGCCAAGGCCACGCAACACCGGGTCGATACCGCTAGCGGCAAGAACGGCCGGATTGAAGAAGGCGTCTCTGAGTGCCAGGTCGCCGTCGTCGATCGTCGTTCCGTCCTCGTTGACGCGCTCCAGGGTCGCTGAAAGCAGGGAATGCCCGAAGCGGTAGGCGGCGGTCGAGAATTCCACGGATATGCCCGGATTGACCGACGAGTCATAGCCTTGATAGTGCGCAATCGCCTCCTCGCCAACCAGGATGGGCAGGAAGTCATTGTAGGTAATGGCCTGGATCTCGGCCTCGACCCGCATTCGCGCGGCGTGATAGAGATCGTCGCTGCTCCAGTCCGGGTGATCGACTTCCAACTGCGCGACCAAGCGGTTGTGTTCCCGTACAAAAAGCGTGTGCAGCGAGGTCAAGGCCACGTTCTCGGCAGCGCGGACATCGCCGGCCAGAACGCCGGTGGTGTTGGTTTGAAGGAGAAGGCCGTTAGCGCCGATGAGGAGGCGCCCGCCATCGTCGCGCAGGGCTGCCGCCGTATCGTTATCGGATCCGTAGACCATGCTGGCATCCAGGAACGCGGTGATTTCGTTCACATAGGCGCGTGGACTGTCTTCGCCGCTGCCGGTCTCGTGGTGCACTCTGAGGAATGGTATCAAGGCCCCGCCTTGGCTATCCGGGTCGAACCAGGGATCGCCCAGCGGCACCTGGATGGGTGCGAACTCGACAGTGCCTGCTTCGGTCAGATCCAAATCATGGTCGATGAACTGACCCCAGGCCCACAGGAAGTCGCTGGCACCGATTTCGCTGGGGGTCTCCTCGCTCTGTTGCGAAAGGGCGTTTGAGATGGCGCGTGGTTCCGGTCGGTCGCCGACCATCTCGCCGATACCATCGGCAAAGCCAGCGTCCGAGAGGCGCAGCAGCTCTTGCCCGACAGCGCCCCAATCGCTGTAAAGCGCGTTGCTATCAGCGCCATCGATGGGGCGCTGCAGGATCACTGATATCTGGTCTGG
Organism: Kiloniellales bacterium; assembly: GCA_040219175.1. GTDB lineage: Bacteria > Pseudomonadota > Alphaproteobacteria > Kiloniellales > JACOMY01 > JACOMY01. The sequence continues at coordinate 36,324 of JAVJSY010000025.1, read as the reverse complement.
GTTGGGTTCGTCGACTTTCTGGTCTTTTGTCGATGCAGGCGCGTCAGTCTTTCGCGCTTTCTCGTCTGGAGGGGTGGCTTGGTCCAAAAGGGAGTCTGGAGATAGCACCTTAGGGTCGAGGACTGTTTCAGTCTTCATGGTCTTTTTGGCTCCTGTTTGACCCCTCCCAGTTTCGTGAGCTAGATCCCCGGCGATGGCCAAAATGAGGAGAAATATGGCGCCATCTTTACTGGAATGTGTTCGAATGCCGCCAATGCGCCAGATAATTGAATGAACGTATGACTATTATATCGACTGCTGGGCTGCCAGAGTCCCTTCTAGCAAGCGGTGTGCTGTTCTGTTTTGGTCCTCAAAAACGCCCGAACAACACGTTCAAAAAAGGAAACTTAAACCAAAACGAGTGGTCATCGGGTGCGCAGAATGGAGCTCATACCAAGCGGCGTTGAGTGGAACTCATCGACGCTTGGCAAGCGCGACTGCGCGCCCGCAGCGAAGCGAGGATAAGGCTCGCGTGGCGTCTGAACGCTTAAACACGTGCCATGAGTCCGAAGCTCTGCCGCTCGGTATTGGCCGGGTGCGGGAGAGTCAGTGCCATGCTGGCGCTCTCGCCTAAAACAGCGCCAGCTGGCGGTCGTCCAAGGCAGGGGCGCGGAAGAGGCGGGTATCGAGATCAAAATCGCGTTCGCTCGAGAGGCCGAGGCGGCGGCAGGCGATGCGGAAGCGGGTCGCCAGGATCTCTGCCTGCGGGCCGGTGCCGCGCTGGCGATAGCCGAAACGGCTGTCGTAGAGGCGTCCGCCGCGGGCCTGGCGCAGCAGGTCCAGAACGCGCTTCTTGCGGTCGGGATAGTGCGCCTCCAGCCACTCCTCGAAGAGGGTCTTCAGCTCCAAGGGCAGGCGCAGCAGCACATAGCCGGCGCGCTCGGCACCGGCCTTCCGCGCGGCGGCTAGGACAGCGTCCAACTCGGCATCGTTAAGGGCCGGGATCACCGGTGCGAAAAGCGTCCCGACCGGCACGCTGGCGTTCGCCAGGCCTTTGATCGCAGCCAGACGCTTCTTCGGCGCGGCGGCGCGGGGTTCCATGCGGCGGGCCAGATCGCGATCCAGGGTGGTGACGGAGATCATCACCGAGACCAGGCCATCGGCTGCCATCGGTTCCAGGATGTCCAGATCGCGCAGGATCAGGTCCGACTTGGAGACGATGCAGCAGGGGTGCTTGGCCTCGGCCAGGACCTCGAGGATCTGACGGGTGATCTGCATGCGCCGCTCGACCGGCTGATAGGGGTCGGTGTTGGCGCCCAGCACCAGGGTCTCGGGGCGATAGCGGGGATTGGCAAGCTCGCCGCGCAGCGCCAGGGCGGCATCCGGCTTGGCGAAGAGCCGCGTCTCGAAATCCAGACCCGGCGAGAGGCCGAGATAGGCGTGGCTCGGCCGGGCGAAGCAGTAGACGCAGCCATGCTCGCAGCCGCGATAGGGGTTGATCGAGCGGTCGAATCCGATGTCCGGACTGTCGTTGCGTGCGATCACCTTGCGTGCGCGGTCGATGCCCACCTGCGTGCGCGCCGCCCCGGGCAGCGGCTCTGCCGCCGATTCCCAGCCGTCGTCGAAGACCTCGCGGGCCTCCTGCTCATAGCGCCCGGCGCTGTTGCTGCGCGCGCCGCGCCCCTTCTTCGGCTGTCCCGCAGGACCGCCCGCTGTCGTTCCGCTGCTCATGCCTCAGTCTATGACAGGCGTGAGAACAAAAAAAGAACAAATCTCCGTCGCACAGAACAAAAGTGGGGTAGCGGAACGCCTAATGGGTGGACCCGACTCGGGGCATACTAGATCAAGTAGGATTCCGATTCGCGGAACGCAGCAAGAACGCTGGCCTTCGACGCTCTCCCGTCAGGCCGCGCTTAGGTGCTCCTTCAGGCGGGGCATCAGCTCCACCAGGTTGCAGGGCCGGAAGCGAGCATCGAGCTGCCAGTGCAGGATTTCTTCCCAGGCGTCCTTGACCGCACCGGGTGATCCGGGAAGCGCGAAGAGGTAGGTTCCATCGGCAACGCCGCCGAGCGCGCGGCTCTGCATCGTCGAGGTGCCGATCTTCTGGTAGGAGATCCAGCGGAAGAGCTCTCCGAAACCTTCGATCTTTTTCTCCATCACAGCCTCGAAGGCCTCGGGTGTGACGTCGCGACCGGTAACACCGGTGCCGCCGGTGGTGATCACGACATCGACCTCCGGATTGGCGATCAGGTCCCGCAGGCGCTGGGTGATGGCGTCGGCCTCGTCGCGCAGGATATCGCGCTCGACCAGATGATGACCGTCGCGTGCGATCATCTCCGCCAGGCGGTCGCCGGAGCGGTCGCTGGCCAGGTCGCGGCTGTCGGAAATGGTGAGGACGGCAATGTTGACCGGATGGAAGCTCCGGCTTTCGTCGATGCCCGGCATGGCGCGATTTCTCTCCCTCCATAAGCGTGCCGAGGCAAACTCCGATCGAAGGATCAAGCCCCGGTGAAACCCAGGTTCGCCCGCAAGGCAGTTACGGCTCGGGGACCCAGGCCTGACGTTGGCCGCTTTCCTGCTGGCGATAGCGCGGCCAGTCGCCGTTCGCGATGTCGGAGAGCGAGGGCGTCTTCTGGTCGAGGCGCTTGCGATAGATCCAGTAGTTGGCGAGCACCTTCTCGATATAGGAACGCGTCTCGCCGTAGGGGAGGCTTTCGATGAAAAGCAAGGGATCTTCTTCGGCGTCCGTGTTGTCGCGCCAGCGGCTGAGGTTGCCTGGACCGGCGTTGTAGGCGGCCAGGAGGCGGAAGAGGTCGTCGCCGACCGCTCGCAGGGTCATGAGGTGGACCAGGTAGTCTTGGCCGAGCCGCATGTTGAGCCCGGGGTCGTAGAGGTGGTCGCGGCGGCTGCCCTTCAGGCGCGGGTCGTCGGCGATGTAGCTCGCTGTCTTCGGCATGATCTGCATGAGCCCGCGCGCGCCGGCATGGCTGACCGCGGCGGGGTCGAAGGCCGATTCCTGGCGCATTACCGCGTAGACCAGGGCGCGGTCGACGGCAAAGCCGCCATCCGGCTGCCAGCGGGGCAGGGGGTAGAGAGCCGCCAGCAAGGGCCGGCCGCTGCTGGCCAGCCCGCGCAGGTCGCTCAGCTGCCGGGCCAGGGTGAAGGAGAAGCGCGGCATCTCTGCCTTGCTGGTGAGCGCCACCATCAGCTCGCCCAGATGTCCGTGCCGCCAGTCGCCGATCAGCAACAGCTCCGCCCTGGCGCGCTCGCTCTCGCCGACCTGCATCAGCGCCAGCGCGCGACCGCCGGAGGGAGAGGCCACCAGGTTCTGCACTTCCGAGCGGGTGAGGTCCAAGCCGGTGAAGTCGAAGCTTGTGCGCATGCCCAGCGCCTCTCTGGCGATCAGGCCATAGAAGGTGCGCGGGTATTTGGCGGCCAGCTTGAGCCAGCGGCTCATCGAGGCCGGGTCGCGGCCGCGCAATTCTGCGCGCGAGGCCCAGTAGGCACCACCGGCAGCCAGCCAGGGCGAGGACTGCGGGCTTTCGGCAACGGCGCCGAAGTGGCGCGCGGCTTGATCCCACTTGCCACGACGCCAGGCGGACAGGCCGGCGATCCAGTGGCTGGTGGGAACCAGCGCGCCGGAGCGTGCGGCTGCCGAGGCTGCCAGGCTGTAGGCCTTCTTGTAGTCCTTCTCGAAGTACCAGGCCTGGGCGATGTGGCCCTGTAGCTGATCGATCTCGGCCAGATCCAGGGCTTTGCGATCCTCGTCCTCGTCGTCTTCCAGCAGCGCTTCGGCTTCGTCCAACTCGTCCTTGCGAACCAGCTTCTTCACCTTGCGCTCGAAGGCGAGCACGGCGCGAGACTGTGCCGGTGTGCGTGCCAGCGGCGAGCGATAGGCGGAGCTGCTGCTGGTGGCCTTGCCGCCGACACGGGCCGAGACCAAGACCGGTGCGCGCGGCGCCTCGGCGTCCGCAGGCTGGCGTTTGCGCGCCAGCTTATAGATCCGCTCTGCATAGGGATGATCGCCGTAGCGTTCCAGCCAGGCCGAAAGCTCGAAGAAGTTGGACCTGTAGGCGTTGGGATGCAGGTAGCGCTGCGCCAGGACATGGCCCATCAGCCGCCGATCGCCCAGTCTGGCGATCAGGGCGTCGGCCTCTCTGAAGCGACCCTTCTCCTGCAGCGCGAAGATCTTCCGGTAGAGGGATACCTCTGTCTCTTGCAACACAGTCGGCAGGCCGCGCGAATCGAGGTCAACGCTCGGACCGACCAGTGTCGCAAGACTATCGGAGGCTTCCGCTCGCGCCGAAGGAACCGCACCGCCGGCAGACGCCAGGGTGTAGGCAAAGACAAAGGCTAAGCACAGCCTAGATGACTTCATCGCATCCCCCCGCGATGACCAAGGCATTGGATCTTCACACTTTTGCCTAAAGAATGCCACGCCCCTGGTCAATTTCAGACTGCCTGCCCAAAGGGCATGACAGCTAGTCGAGCCCAGGGCTTGACGCGGATTTGTCCGCTAAAGCTCTGTGAAAGCTAAGAAAATCTCGCCAGGCTAGGCGCTTCTGTGCCGGTTGGCGCAGCAGGTAGGCTGGATGCAGAGTGGCGAGTGCAGGCAGTGGATCTGCTATTCCGGGGAGAGAAAGATTGGTCCACGTACCACGTAGGCGGGTGATGCCTTCGCTGCGCGACATCATCGTCTTGGCCGAAAGCCCGCCCAAGAGCATCAGATGCGTGGGCCGAACCAGGGCGATGTGACGCTCGACAAAGGGCAGGCAGGCGGCGACCTCGGCCGGGGTCGGCGTGCGGTTGCCGGGCGGCCGCCAAAAGAGAATGTTGGTGATGTAGACAGAGCTTCGGTCCCGGCCGATGGCGGCCAGCATCAGGTCGAGCAGCTGCCCCGATAGGCCGACGAAGGGTAGGCCCTGGCGATCCTCGTCGCGTCCCGGTGCCTCGCCGATCAGCATCACCCGGCTTTCCGGGTTGCCGTCGGCGAAGACGAGGTTGCTGGCCGTGGCCTTCAGCTCGCAGCCGTCGAAGGCCTCCAGCGCGGCGCGTAGGGCCGGCAGATCGTCGGCAGCCTGGGCCATCTCGCGGGCCGAGGCCTGGATTTCGTCGGGGCCGACCAGCGGCGCCATGACAGCCGGTGCTGCCATGCGCCCTGCCTGGCGGTCGGCCGGCGGGCCGGTTTTTCCGATCGGGGCCTTGGCAGCAGCGGGCGGCGGCTCTGTGAAACGGTCGCGCGCCTCCTCCAACAGGGCCTCGTCGGCACCCATCTCCAGCTGCCAGGCCAGGGCCTCGATCAGCGCTGCTCGCTCTTGCTCGTCTGCCATTGCATGGGAAGAGATAGAACAAGGCGACCGGCAAGGGAATGGCGGTCTCTACGACCCGATCGGCCCGGCCCTCGAGCCACGCTTGGCTGCGCGCTTGGACGCAAGGTCGCAGCAGGGCTATGCTGGCGGAACGGACAGGGTTATGTAGCTTTGTCAAGCCCGCACTTAGCGGGTCTTCAAGGCCGATGCAGTCGGACTGAGCGACGGAACCGAGGACACGCATAATTGAGACGGCGGGATTGAGCTGATGGAACGCGAATTCATGGAATACGACCTGGTTATCGTGGGCGCCGGACCGGCTGGTCTGGGCGCGGCGATCCGGGCGAAACAGGTTGCCGAAGAGAAGGGTCAGGAGGTTTCCGTCTGCGTCCTGGAGAAGGGCTCGGAGGTGGGCGCGCACATTCTCTCCGGCGCGGTCCTGGAGCCGCGGGCGCTGGATGAGCTCATTCCCGACTGGAAAGAGAAGGGCGCGCCGGTCACCGTTCCGGTGAAGGAAGAGCGCTTCCTGCTCTTGAGCGAGACCGCTGGACGCAGCATTCCGCTGTGGATGCTGCCGCCGCAGACCCAGAATCACGGCAACTACATCATCTCGCTGGGCAACCTCTGCCGCTGGCTGGGCGAGCAGGCGGAAGCCATGGGGGTGGAGATCTATCCCGGATTTGCCGCAGCGGAGATCCTGTTCGACGAGAGCGGCCGGGTCACCGGTGTGGCCACCGGCGACATGGGCATCGGCAAAGACGGCGAGCAGAAGGCCGAATACACGCAAGGCATGGAGCTGCGCGCGACCTACACGCTCTTCGCGGAGGGCTGCCGCGGCTCGCTCTCCAAGCAGCTGGAGGCCAAGTTCAACCTGCGCGACGGGGTCGATCCCCAGACCTATGGCATCGGCATCAAAGAGCTGTGGGAGCTGGATCCGGCCAAGCACCAGGAAGGCCTGGTCATGCACACGGCCGGCTGGCCGATGGACAACAACACCTGGGGCGGCTCTTTCATCTATCACCTGGAGAACAACCAGGCCTACGTCGGCTATGTGATCGGGCTGGACTACCAAAACCCGCACCTCTCGACCTTCGACGAGTTCCAGCGCTTCAAGATGCACCCCAAGATCCGGGAGATCCTGGAGGGCGGCAAGCGCCTGGCCTATGGCGCGCGGGCGCTGAACGAGGGCGGGCTGCAGTCGGTGCCGAAGCTGGCTTTCCCCGGCGGTGCCTTGATCGGCTGTGCTGCCGGCTTCCTGAACGTGCCGAAGATCAAGGGCAGCCACACGGCGATGAAGACCGGCATGCTGGCCGCCGAGGCCGTCGTCGCGGCACTGGCCGAGGGCGACAATCGTCCAGCCGAACTCAGCGCCTATCCGGCGGCCTATCGCTCCTCCTGGGTCTATGAAGAGCTCTATCGCGCCCGCAATCTGCGTCCGGCCGCGGCCCGCTTCGGCATGAAGCTGGGCATGGCCATCGGTGGCTTCGACATGAAGGTGCTGGGGGGCAAGGCGCCCTGGACCTTCCACCATCGTCATGCCGATCACGAGTGCCTGAAACCGGCCGATCAGATGCCGAAGATCGCCTATCCCAAGCCGGACGGCGTGGTCAGTTTCGACAAGCTCTCCAGCGTTTTCCTCTCGAACACCAACCACGAGGAGGATCAGCCGGTCCATCTGACCCTCAAGGACCCGAGCGTTCCGATCGAGGTGAACCTGAAGCGCTACGACGAGCCGGCGCAGCGCTATTGCCCGGCCGGCGTCTACGAGATCGTCGAGGAGGATTCGGGGCCGCGTCTGCAGATCAACGCGCAGAATTGCGTGCACTGCAAGACCTGCGATATCAAGGACCCGACCCAGAACATCGTTTGGGTGACGCCCGAGGGGGGAGGCGGCCCGAACTACCCGAACATGTGATCTGTCGGCGCGTGTGACAGCTTGGCATCGTGCTTGGGAGCGGGCATGTAGGGGACTGCCACTTCACCCCTTTGAGCGGTGCCAGGCCTGTTGATTCCAGGTTCAGTCTTGTCCGGAGGTAGTATGCGTTTCATTCGGCCCTTGGCCGCCCCCCTCGTCGCCGGTGCGCTCCTCACCCTCGCAAGTGGCTTGCCTCTGGCTTCCGCCCGGGCCGACGAAGAGTCGAAGATCGAGGCAGAATCGGCGAGTGAGGAAGCGATCATCGGGCCCTACTTCGCCGGTCTGGTGGCGGGCTTACGTGGCGATGCCACCAACTCGGCCGATTTCCTGCTCGAAGTGGTGTCCAAGGTCGAGCCGGCGTTTGAGGTCCTGGGACCGGCGCTGCGGGCTGCTATCTCCGCCGGCCGCATCGAAGAGGCGCTCGCGGTCGCCGAACTGCTGACCAGCCTGGACCCTGCCGGCAGCGAACCGGCACTGCTGTTGCTCTTTACCAGGGATACGCGCGCGGAGGCCTGGGAGGCAGCGCGCGACCGCCTGACGCTCTTGCCGGGCAACAACCTCTCCAACACCCGCGCCCTGCTCTTGGAGGCCTGGGTGACCCTGCCGGAAGAGGGCGTAGAAGCCGCGCTGGAGATCCTGTCACCGCTCGCCGAGCGACGCGGCCTAACGGTGCTGCATGATTTGCACGAAGCGCTCTTGCTGGATGTCGCCGGTAGCCCAAAGGCTGCCGAGGCCTACAAAGCCCTGCTGGAGGGCGAACAGACGCCGAGCGGCCGTTCCGTGATGCTGGCCAGCAACTACATGGCACGCAGTGGTGATCTTGCGGGCGCTATAGCGTTGATCGACCGCCAGCTCAATGCCGGGCGCGGCAATGCCACCCTGGTTGCGCTACGCGAAGAGCTGGCCTCCATGCCGGACGGCCAGGTGCCGGACGCCATTGTCGCCAGCGTGTCCGAGGGGGTCAGCGAGGTCTTCCTGCAGATCGGCGCCGCACTTGCCGATGAGGGGCCTGGAGAGTTGGCCTTGCAGGAGGCGCGCATGGCCAACTATGCGGCACCGGGGAACACGGCTGCGATTTTGCTGCTGAGCGAGGTGCTGTCGCGTCTGGAACGTCACGACGAAGCGGTCGCTGGCTACGACTTGCTGTTGGACGATCCGCGCCACGGTCGTGTGGCCGCCTTGGCTCGAGCCGATGCCCTGGCGTCCGCCAAGCGGATCGACGAGGCGCTTGGCGCCTATCGCGCCCTTGCGGCCGACCGGACGGAGAGTTCCGAGCCGCTGATACGTATGGGCAATCTGTTGCGTTGGGAGCGGCGCTTCGAGGAATCGCGAGAGGCTTACGATCAGGCCGTTTTGCGCAGCGGTGAGCCGGATGCCCGCGACTGGCTGCTCTACTATTTCCGAGGCATCTCCAACGAGCGCTCGGAACGATGGGAGCAGGCCGAGGCCGACTTTCAGCAGGCCTTGGCGCTGCGCCCCGACCAGCCGCAGGTTCTGAACTACCTGGGCTACTCCTGGGTCGATCGCGGGGAGAACCTGGATGAGGCGCTCAGCATGCTCAAGCGTGCTGTGGAATTGCGCCCGCAAGACGGCTACATCGTCGATTCGCTTGGCTGGGCGCTCTACAAACTGGGCGACTTCCAAGGTGCCGTGACCCAGCTGGAGCGCGCGGTGGAACTGGAGCCCGGTCAGGCTGTCATCAACGACCACCTGGGCGATGCCTATTGGCGCGTTGGTCGCAAGCGCGAAGCGATCATCCAATGGCAGCGCACGCTCTCGCTTGGCGAGGACCCGGACATCGAACCGGCCGAGGTGGAATTGAAGCTCGTGGAAGGCCTGCCGCCGGTGACGACTGCTCCGGAGAACACCCCGGAGAGTGACGGCGGCACACTCTAGATTACGCATGCAAAGCGCTGCGCCGCGCCTGGCAAGGGCCAAGATCAATCTCTCGCTCAGGGTCGTGGGGCGGCGTCCAGCCGGCGATGCCAAAGCCGGCTATCATCTGCTGGACAGTCTGGTGGCCTTCGCGGACGCCGGCGATCGTCTGACAGTTGCACCGGCACCGGCGCTTGCTTTGACGCTGTCGGGCCCTTTTGCCGGCGCGCTTTCCGGTGAGGGGGATAATCTGGTGCTGCGCGCGGCACGTGCCCTGGCAGAGGCGGTCGGCCGCGTGCCCAATCTGGCGTTTCATCTCGAAAAGAACCTGCCGGTCTCGTCTGGCATCGGCGGAGGATCGGCCGATGCTGCGGCCGCCCTGCAAGCCTTGGCGCGTTGCTGGAACCTGGCCGAGGAGGAGGTCGATCTGGCAGGCTTGGGGCTGGGGTTGGGTGCCGATCTGCCGGTTTGCCTGCAGGGGCATCCCACCCGGCTGCGCGGCATCGGCGAGACCCTGCAGCGGGTTCCAGCATTGCCGCCGGCTTGGCTCGTCCTGGCCAACCCCGGACAGGGTTTGGCCACGCCGGCCGTCTTCGCCGAAAGGACACAGCCCTTCTCGGTGCCCCTGGATCCCCCCGAAACGGGGTTTGGCGATGCGCGGGCCATGGCTGATTTCGTCCGCCTTGCCGGCAACGATCTGACCGCTGCTGCAAGCCGGCTCTGTCCGGCGATCCCGCCCTTGCTTGCCGCCCTGGCCGAGCTCGAGGGTGCATTGGTCTCGGCATTGTCGGGCAGCGGTGCGACCTGTTTCGCGCTCTTCGCCGATCAGGCCGCGGCTGAAGAGGGAGCTGCGCGTCTCCGCTCGGAAGGGATCGCGCCCTGGGTCCTGGCAGCAGCCTTGAGCCGGAGTTAGAAAGGCCGATGGAGGGCAGCGAATCGCAAGGTCGCATAGCGACCATCTTCGGCCGCATCAGCGGTTCGCTGGTTGGACTTGCCTGCTTGCGCCCCTGGGTGACCCTGGCGGTCCTGGGGCTCTTGGCGGTGGCTGCGCTCTGGATCTCGCTGATGCGGCTGACCGTCGACACCTCGACCGAGGACATGCTCTCGCCGGACCTGCCCTTCCGCGTGGCCGCCTACGATCTGCGCGCGGCCTTTCCTGCGCAAGGCAGCACGCTTGTCATCGTCATCAAGGGTCCCAGCAGTGCGATTGCCGACCGCGCCGCCCAAACCCTCTCGACCTGGATGAGCGCGCGGCCCGAGCTCTTCGACAATGTTTTCTACCCGGAAGGCGATCCCTTTCTGCGCCAGCACGGCTTTCTCTACCTCACGCCCGACGAACTGGCCGAGCAGATCGACCGCCTGGCCTCGGCACAGGGATTGTTGGGCACACTGGCCGCCGATCCTTCGCTGGTGGGCCTCTCCGACGTTCTGCTGCAGGCGCTACAGCAGGGCGGGGGCGAGCAGTTGGGCGATCTGGTGCCGGCCATGGTGCAGATGGCCCGTACCGCCGAGGCCGTGGCGGCCGGCAAGCCGTCGCTGCTGTCCTGGCGCTCCTTGCTGGCCGAAGAGGAGGAGGTGCAGGGAGAGGGGCTGCGCATCGTGCTCGCCCAGCCGGCCCTCGACTACGCCAGCCTGGCACCGGCCAAAGCGGCGATGGAGGCTGTCTATGCGGCGGCCGAGGAATTGGACCTGGCGGCCGAGGGCGTGACCATCGGGCTTACCGGCAAGCCGGCGCTCAGGGCCGACGAGCTGCGCTCGATCCGCGGCAACATCGCCGGTATCGGTCTGCTCTCTTTCGCACTGGTGGGTTTCATTCTCTGGCGCGGTCTGGGTTCGGGCCGCGCCGCCGCCAGCGTCGGCCTCTTGCTGGTCCTGGGTCTTGCCCTGACGGCCGGTTTTGCCACCTTGGTCGTCGGGCGCTTGAACATCCTCTCGGTCGCCTTTGCCGTGCTCTTCATCGGACTTTCTGTGGACTACGCGATCCACAGCTTGCTGCGACTGGAGGAGTATCGCGCCAAAGGACACGGGCTAAGCGAGGCCGCGGTCATGGCCGCGCGCATACAGGCGCCGGCCTTGTGGCTTTGCGCCTTGAGCTCCGTGATTGCCTTTCTGGCCTTTCTGCCGACCGACTACATCGGTCTTGCCGAGCTTGGCATCATCTCGGCCGGCGGAATCGGGATCGCCCTTCTGCTCTGCTTTACGCTGCTGCCGGCCACTTTCATCGTCATGAAAGTGCCGCCGCTGAAAGCGAACTTCGGACGTCATGCAGCGCGGCTGGAGCGGCTCCTGGCGCGTCGCCGTGTGGTCGTGCTCAGCCTTGCCGGGCTGCTTGCGCTTGGCTGTGTCGGCTTGATGACACAGCTTGCCTTCGACAATGATCCGCTCAGCCTGCGCGATCCCGACTCGCCTTCGGTCAAGGCCCTGACGGAAATCCAGAACGATCACCGCGCCGGCTTCTACCGTGCCGAGGCTCTGCTGCCCAATTTGGCCGAAGCTCAGGTCCTGGCCCGACGCCTGCGCGCCCTGCCTCAGGTCGATTCCGTTGTTACCCTAGAGAGTTTCGTCCCCAGCGAGCAGGAGGAGAAACTCTTCCAGCTGGGCGATGCCAGCTTCCTGCTGGCGCCATTGATCTATCCGGCGCCGCCGGCACCGCCGCCCGGCAACGAGGAGCGGCTGGCGGCTGTCGGCGGCCTGGTCAATGGCTTGCGAGCTGCCCCGGACGAATTGATCGGCGAGGCTGCCGGCCTCTCGGCTGCTCTGGCGCTCTTCTTGGAGACGCCCGAACGCTTGCCGGAGCTGGAGGCCGCACTGATGGGCGACCTGACGCAGGAGCTGGCCAATCTGCGTGCCGCTTTGACTGCCGGGCCGGTCAGCTTGGACGATCTGCCGCTCTCCCTCTCCAGCCGCTATCTGGCAGCAGACGGCCAGGCCCTGATCGTCGTCCGTCCGCAGCAGGACCTGCGCGATCCCTTTGCCAGAGCAGCCTTCGTCGATGCGGTTCGCGGGGTTTGGCCGGAAGTAAGCGGTGAGGCCGTTACCATCGTCGAGGCCGGACAGGCGGTGATTGCAGCCTTCACCGAGGCCAGCATCCTGGCCTTCGTTCTCGTGGCCCTGCTGGTGTTCGCCGTCTTGCGCCGCCTGTCGGACAGCCTCGCAGCCCTCTTGCCCTTGGTTCTGGCGGCCCTCTATTGCGGCGGGCTTGCCGTCCTGCTGGGCATCCCGCTCAACTTCGCCAATGTGATCGTCCTGCCGCTGCTGTTCGGTTTGGGCATCGACAGTGGCTTGCACCTCGTGGTGCGCCGACGCGAGGCCCCGAATGCACCCCTCTTGGACAACGCCACACCGCGCGCGGTCCTGGTCTCGGCGCTGACCACTCTGGCCTCCTTCGGCGCGCTCTCGCTCTCCGAGCATCCGGGGACGGCCAGCATGGGCATGCTGCTGATGCTGGCCCTAGCCTCGGTCCTCTTCGCCGTCTTCCTGGTCCTGCCCGCCTTGATCGGCCGCGCGCGCTGAGGCCGTCGGTTTGTGGGTGGCCACACCCAGCATGACCAGGCCGATGCCCAAGAGGTCGCTTACGCTGGGTATCTGGGCCAGGACGATTGCGGCGATCAGGGTGGCGCTTGCGGGCAGGATGCTCAGCAGCAGCGCAAAGCTGGCGCGCGGCAGGCGCGACATGGCCAGTTGATCGCAGATGTAGGGGATCACCGAGGAGCAGAGGCCAACGCCGATGCCGGCCAGCAGCAGCAAGGGGCTGTCGATGACGCTCCAGGCCTCGCCGATGCCGAAGGGCAGGGCGATGAGCATGGCGATGGCCATGGCGGTGCCCAGGCCGCTTACGCCCCGGCTCGCACCGCTTGCGGCCAAGCGATGTCCGAGGACGACATAGGCGACGAAGAGCAGCCCATTTGCGCTCGCCCAGAAGAGGCCCAGCAGGTCATCCGACCAGGTCACGTCGATCAGCAAACCGACGCCGGCGACCGTCAAGGCCAGTGCCAGGAGGTTCCGTCGCGATCTGAGGCCGACGAGGGCCAGCGCGACGACACCGACGAACTCGATGGAGGCCACCAGGCTCATCGGCAGGCGGTCGAGCGCCAGGTAGAAGGTGGCATTCATCGCTGCCAGGGTGGCCCCCAGTGCAACTTGGAGGACCCAGTCCTTGCGCTCCCAGTCACCGACAGCGCGCCATGGTCGCGCGATTGGAGCCAGCAGCAGGGCGGCCGAGGCAATTCGCAGCCACGCAATGCCCAGAACACCGATCGCGGGGAAGAGCAGCACGGCGAAGGCGGGGCCCAGGTAGTGAAACACGGCACTGACGGCAAACCAGGTGATCGGCGGAACACGCTCCGCCAAGGTCGATGGGGTCATCGTCTGCATTGCTCCCAAAGTACGATTTATCGTGCTTCAGGATCAGTATGTGATTGCGCAAATGAAATAGAGTATCATAGGCTAGATTCGAAAAATTCCTAAAACAATGAGAGTCGTATGAATGCAGCGCCTTCGATATGAAAATGAGAGCTTGGATGCATTTGATGCACGCCTGCTCGAGGCACTGATCGATAACGCGCGAACAAGCCTGACGGCCCTGGCCCGTATGGTTGGGCTCTCCCCTCCCTCGGTGTCGGAACGGATCAAGCGCATGGAGGAAGCAGGTGTTATCCGCGGCTATACCCTGGCTCTCGACCCCGAAGCCTTGGGGCTTCCGATCACGGCCTGGCTGCGCATTCGCCCGATGCCGGGCCAACTGGCCAAGGTGGTAGAGATCCTGCGCGCGATGCCGGAGATCGTGGAGTGCGACCGGGTGACCGGCGAAGACTGCTTTTTGGCGCGTGCTCATCTGGCCTCGGTCGAGGATCTGGAGGCGGTGATCGACGAGATCATCCCCTATGCCATGACCAACACCGCGATCGTGCAGTCCTCTCCGGTTCCGCGCCGTTTGCCCCTGGTCCAGCCGGTCAGGCGGCGAGAGCCGAAAGCCGGAAAGAGCGGTCTCCGCTAATAAGGCCGCCCGTCCTTGTGGGTAAAGACCCAGTTGCCGTCCGGGCCCATGGCGGCCGCCAGGTCGTCTTTCGGGTAGCTGCCTTGGTCGCCGGCGGGTCGATCGCCAATCTCGAGGATCAGCACCCGCGCGTCGCTGCGATTAACCAGCTGGTGCGCTCTGCCTTGGGCTGGGAAACCGGCGCACATACCGGGCGCCAGCTCTGCCTCGCCCTCGTCGGTTACCAGGGTCGGATGACCTTCCAGCACATAGACAAACTCCTGCTGTTTGCTGTGCCGATGCAGCAGGGCGGTTTCGCCGCCGGGCGCAAGCGCGGTCAGGTTGACGCCGAAAGCGGTGAGGCCGAAGCTATCGCCGAGCGGGCGCTTCTGCCGGCCTTGCATGCGGCTGAAAAAGGGTTCCGGATAGTTCGAGGGCTTGGTCCGGGGCGCAACATCGAGGGCCTTGAGCGCAAGCGGTGTCTTCTTTCTCTCCTGCATCGTCACTCTTCCTTTCCGGCGTGGCCATTGGCTAGTCTATCCAGAGCAGCCCGACTGCCGGCGGGCAATTGGATTTGCGGAAAGGCTGCTGTGCGGAGCCCGCAGAGAGTGCCGGTAGCACGGCGGAGAGTCAGCGGCAGCGCGCCGCGTGTTGCCCCGCGAGGAGGGCTTGCACGGCGCCCACTCTGGCGCTAGGTTCCGCGACCTCGACCACGACGATGGTCGGCGCTGTTGGGGCGTAGCCAAGCGGTAAGGCAGCGGGTTTTGGTCTCGCCATCCCAGGTTCGAATCCTGGCGCCCCAGCCATCTAGAGTGTCTTTCCAAGCGCGCGTGAACCCAACACGCTGCCTGTCCACTCTTACAAAGCGCCTTGACTCCTTCACGCCCGCCCCCGCATCCTTTTCAAAATGGCAGTTGTCGCGTGACAAATTAGTCATCATAGGGAGGTGTTTATGCGTTTCGTAGAGGCTAACACAGTCTTGCGCGGGCTTTGCGCTGGTCTGGTCCTAACGGCGTTTGGGGCAGTATCGCAAACGGCTTTCGCAGAATCGGGTGCTCAACGCGCGGTGGAAGCCGCCAAACAATACGCTGGTGAAGAGATTACCATTGTTTGGGAGGCAGGTCTTCAGTCGCTTGATCCTTTGAATTACTCTGGCCCCAAGTGGGAAGAGCTGACCGGTGTCAAGGTCAAGGTGATCGAGGTGCCGACCGCCGAGATGTTCACCAAGATCCTGCAGGAGCATCGGGCCGGTACCGGCGCCTATGACGCGCTGAACATCGTGCCGACCTGGATGCCCGATCTGGTCCGCGCCGGTGCGCTGGAGCCGCTGGATGCCTATGTCGACAAGTTCGGCTACCGCGAAGAGCTGCAGTCGATCGCGCCGACCTACCGCGACAACCAGATGACGGTCGACGGCAAGATCTACGGCTTCCCGGATGACGGCGATCTTTTCATCCTCTACTATCGCAAGGACCTCTTCGAAGATCCGGAAAATCAGAAGGAGTTCAAGGCCAAGTTCGGCTACGACCTGGCCCCGCCCTCGACCTGGGAGCAGTATGCCGAGATCGGTGATTTCATCACCTCGAAGTATGCACCGCAGGTCTACGGCGCCGGCCAGTTCCGCCAGCCGGCCTATGGTCAGCTGCTGTTCCAGGAGCGTTTTCGCGTCGAGGGCGGAAAGTTCTTCGACCCCAAGACGATGAAGGCAACGATCAACAGCGAGATCGGCGTCAAGGTCTTCGACGGCATGCGTGCGGACAATGCCTTCATGCCGCCGGGCGTGGAGACCTGGGGCTTTGTCGAAGCACTGTCTTCCTTCCTTGCCGGCGAGATCGCCATGACCATCTCCTGGCCGCCTTTCGGCCGCTGGGCGGCTGGCTATGGTGTCGATGACGAGGCACTGTCCTGGGTGCCGAAGTCGACGATCGCCGACAAGGTGGGCTATGCTCTGCCGCCGGGCGGTACGCCGCAGCTGGCACTGGGCTTCTCGCTGGGCGTGGCTTCCAACAGCAAGAACAAGGAGGCCGCCTACCTTTTCATCCAGTGGCTGAACAGCGAAGAGACCAGCCTGGCCCGGGTGCAGCTGCCTTATGCCCTGCGCGACCCCTTCCGCGAGGGTCACTTCACCGATCCGGATTACCTCTCGCGCTGGCCGGACGCCAAGCACTACCTGGCGACCCTGCGGGCGGGTGCGGACAGTGGTCTGCTCGATCTCTCCCTGCTGCAGACCGACAAGTATGAAGAGGTGCTGCGTCAGGCGACGACCCGGCTTTGGGCCGGCGAGGACAGCCAGACGATCCTGAACGATGCCGCAGCGCAGTGGGATGCGCTGACCGACCGGATCGGGGTGGATAAGCAACGCAAGGCCTATGAGGCCTGGGCAGCGAAGCCGAACGCCTACCCCAAGTAGGAGGTTGACCGGTACGGTACGGCGGAGCCTCAGGGCTCCGCCGGCTGTTTTTGTCTGCGCGCTGTGAGTGCGAGGAGAGGAAGCGCAAGTGTCTGCTCAGGCGAGTGGCGGCATGGGGACCGGAATTGCGGGCGACCGCGAGTTCAAGTACCTGATCATCGCCCCGGCGGTCTTCATCCTGCTCTTCATCGGACTGTTTCCGCTGATCTACTCTCTGGTGGTCAGCTTCCAGAACATCAACATGCTGGAGGAGGACACCTCCTTCAGCGGCTTCATCCACTATGCAGCGTTGTTCCGCGATACCCGCCTTTGGGAATCGCTGCTGCACACCGTCATCATCTTCGCCATCGCCCTGCCGCTGGAGCTGATCCTGGGCCTCTTGATGGCTTATCTCTTCTTGGAGAAGCTGCCCGGGCGGCCGATCTTCGTCGCGCTGTTGGTGTTGCCCACGATGATCGCGCCGGTGGTGGCTGGGGCGACCTGGCGCCTGCTCTTCGACAATCGCTATGGGCCGATCAACCAGGCCCTGGGCTGGATTGCCGGGGAACCCATGACGATCCTCTGGACGATCCGGCCGGAGTGGGTCTATCCGGCCATCTTCATTGCCGAGATTTGGCAATGGACGCCCTTCATGTTCCTGATCCTGCTGGCCGGCCTCTCCAACGTCGATAAGAGCCAGCTGGAAGCAGCAGAGCTTGACGGCGCCTCCTTCTGGCGGAGTTTCCGCCTGATCGTGCTGCCGGCGATCTGGCCGGTGATGGCAATCGCGCTCTTGATCCGAGGATTGGATCTCTTCCGCATCTTCGACGTGATCTGGGCGCTGACCAAGGGCGGGCCCGGCACGATGACCGAGACCATCTCGATCTATACCTACATCCAAGGCTTCCGGCAGTTCGAAACCAGCTACACGGCGGCCATCGCCTTCCTGGTCATCATCCTGCTGTCGGTCGTCGTGATCGTCGCCCTGAAGCGGATGGAACCGGGCCGATGAGGCACAGCCGCATGACAACGAGCCTGCGCTTCCTTGCAGCCCTACTGGTAACCGCCCTCTTCCTGTTTCCGATCTACTGGCTCTTCGCGATTTCCTTCAAGACGCCGGAGGAGATCTTCTCCTCGCCGCCGACCTGGGCTCCAGCCCAGATCCAGTTCGATAACTTCTTCGTCCTCTTCAAGGACGGCGATGCGGTAACGGTCGGAAACTCGCTCTTCGTCGCCACGGTCTCGACCCTGCTGGCCATGTTCTTCGGAACGATCTGCGCCTACAGCCTGGCACGCTTCAAGACCGGGGGCAGCAACCTGGCGGTCTGGATCATCTCGCAGCGTATGATTCCGCCGATCGCCATCGTCTTTCCACTCTTCCTGCTTTATGTCTTCCTCGGCTGGGTCGACACCTACCACGGCCTGATCTTGCTCTATACCGCCTTCAACCTGCCCTACGTGATCTGGATGATGCGCGGCTATATCGAGGACGTGCCGGTGGAGCTGGAAGAGAGCGCATTGATCGATGGCTGCTCGCGCTGGCAGGTCTTGATCAAGGTGGTCTTTCCGATGGTGCGCAATGGCCTCTTCGCCACCGCGGTCTTCACCTTCGTCTTCGCCTGGAACGATTTCATCTTTGCGCTGGTCATGACCCGCACCGACGTCACCACCTATCCGGTGCAGGTCACCCACTACTTCGGGGCCCAGTCCAATTTCTGGGCCAAGATCGCCGCCATGAGCGTGCTCGGCACCGTGCCGATCTTCATCGCCGTGGCCTTCCTGCAGCGCTATCTGGTGCGCGGCATTTCTCTGGGCGCGGTAAAAGGATAATCGATGGCACGTCTTACGCTTTCCGGCATCGAGAAGTCCTATGGTCAGGTCAAGGCCGTCCGCGGCATCGACCTGGACATTGCAGAGGGCGAGTTCGCCGTGCTGGTCGGTCCCTCGGGCTGCGGCAAGAGCACATTGTTGCGCTGCATCGCCGGACTGGAGGATATCGATGGCGGCCGGATCGAGATCGATGGCGAACTGGTGAACGGGGTGCGCCCGCGCGACCGCAACATCGCCATGGTCTTTCAGAACTACGCGCTCTACCCCTATCTCTCGGTCTTCGAGAACATCGCCTTCGGACTGCGCGCCCGCAAGGCGCCCAAGTCCGAGATCGAGGGGAGGGTGAGGGAGGCTGCACGCATGCTGGACATCGAGCCCCTGCTTGATCGCCTGCCGCGCCAGCTCTCCGGTGGTCAGCGCCAGCGGGTCGCCATTGGCCGGGCTGTCGTGCGCGATGCGCGCCTCTTCCTCTTCGACGAACCGCTCTCGAATCTCGATGCCCAGCTGCGCGACGAGATGCGGGCCGAAATCAAACGCCTGCATCAAGAGATCGGCAAGACCATGGTCTATGTCACCCACGATCAGGTCGAGGCCATGACCCTGGCCGACCGGATCGTGCTGCTGAAGGACGGCTTGATCGAACAGCAGGGCGCGCCGCTCGACCTCTTCGAGCAGCCGGTCAGCCGCTTCGTCGCCCGTTTCCTGGGCTCACCGCCGATCAATCTGATCCCTGCGACCTTGGAAGCCTCGGGTGCCGAGCTGGGCCTGCGCTGTGACGAGACGACGGTGCTACCGCTACCGGCCGAACAGAGCCAGCGCCTCTCTGCGTACGTCGGTCAAGAGCTGCTGCTGGGGCTGAGGCCGGAGAACATCACAGGTCTGCGCGGTGCGGCCAGTTCACTTCGTTTGCCCGTGGTGATCGATCTGCTGCAGCCCACCGGCAGCCGTCTTTATGCCAACTTCAAACTGGGCAAGACGGAGGTTCTGGCTGAGCTGCAGGCGCATGATGTCGAGGGGGTGGGGCAGCGGACTGAGGTCGCGATCGACATGCAGCGCGCGATCCTGATCGACCCCAAGAGCGACCGCGTGATCTAATTGGTGCGGGTTTTGGAGTTGGGAGAGAGATCATGACCGACAGTCCCTCGCATGGCGTGAAGCTCTTCGGGACGGAGGAAGCGCCGACTGAGACAGAGATCCTGACCGCCGGCGATCTGACCGCCGAGCTGGATGCGGGCAATCTGCGCTATATCAAGTACCGCGGGCGCGAGGTGATCCGGGCAATTTCCTATGTCGTGCGCGACAAGGTCTGGGGGACCTATGCCGCCGAGATCGAGGGGCTCTCCGTTGCCCAGGAAAGCGGCCGCTTTACCGTCACCTACGAGGCCTCTTGCGGTGAAGCGGGGCAGCAGTTTCGCTATCGCGCAAAGATCGTGGGGTCGGACGACGGCAGGCTTCGCTTTGAGGCAGTGGGCGAGCCGGTGACCGACTTTCTGACCAATCGCACCGGCTTCGTCGTGCTGCATGGGGTCGACGGCATTGCCGGTCAGCCGGTCGAGGTGCTGCATGTGGACGGCAGCCTCGAGCAGACCCGCTTTCCAGAGCTGATCGATCCCAAACAGCCGATCGAGGACATCCGCGCACTGACCCACGAGGTGCAGCCGGGTCTCAAGGCAGTCTGCACCATGGAGGGTGACAGCTTCGAGATGGAGGATCAGCGCAACTGGACCGATGCTTCCTATAAGACCTACGTGCGCCCGCTCTCCAAGCCCTTCCCCTACACCCTGCCGGCTGGAGAGCCGCTCGAGCAGGCCGTGACCCTGCGGCTTGAGGGCAAGGCCGAGGTCGCCCATCAGCAGGGCGAAGGCGCTGCCATTCGCGTCAGCTTGGAAGAGCAATCGGGCCAGCTGCCACGCTTCGGCATGGGCCTGGAGGCACCGCACGCGCGCGCTGCACTGGATGCTTTGGAGCCTCTGTCGAAACTGCGACCGGCCTTCCTCAGCTGCTTCTTCGATGCCCGCAGCGACGGTCAGGATGCCCTGCGCAGTGCGCAGGCCTTGAGTGAAGCGCTCTCTACGGAGCTGGCCGTGGAGCTGCTGGTTCCCGGCAAGGCCGATCCGAAAGAAGAGCTTGAGGCCTTTGCGGAAGACGTGCGTCTGGCGGGGGCCAAGATCGCCTCTCTGGCGGTCGCTCCGGCCGGCGATCTGAACTTCGTCATGCCGGGCACGGTTTTCCCCGACACAGCGGACTTCGACCGGCTCTTTGCGGCGGCCCGCAGATCCTTTCCCGATGTCCTGCTGGGGGGCGGCAGCTTTGCCTACTTCACCGAGCTGAACCGCAAGCCCGTGCCTATGGCGGTACTGGATTTCCTCTGCCACACCACCTCCGCCCTGGTGCATGCCGCCGACGACCGCTCGGTCACCGAGACCTTGGAGGCCTTGCCCTACATCATCGCCTCGGGGCGCGCGCTGGCGGCTGGCAAGGACTATCGCATCGGCCCCGCGAGCATCGGTTCGCGCAGCAGTCCCTTCGGCGCGCCGACGACGCCCAACCCCGATAATCGCCGGGTCACCATGACCCGCAGCGATCCGCGCCAGCGCGGCCTGCTGGGTGCCGCCTGGCATCTAGGCTATGGCGCGCGCATGGCCGAGGGCGCGGTAGGCTCCGTTGTCCTGGGCGCGCCGATCGGACCTTTCGGCCTGTTGCACAATCCCATGCCGACACCACAGCCCTGGTTCGACGAGGCAGGCGGCGGGCTCTACCCGGTCTATCACGTGATGCGCGGGCTCTATGCAGCCTCGGGCGCACCCAGGATCGCGACCGCTTGCACGCGACCGCGCGACCTTCAGGCGCTGGCTTTCGAGACCGCCGGCGGACGCGAACTCTGGCTCGCCAACCTGACCGGCGAGCATCAGCGCGTGGAGATCGAGGGCCTGGATGCCGAGCGCGCCTCGGTCGCCCGCCTGGACGAGGTAGTTTTTGAGGCCTGTGCGGCCGATCCCGCCGGGTTTGACGGCGGGGTCGAAGAGGCCGAGCCGCATCGCCTGGCGCTTCGGCCCTATGCCGTTGTGCGTATTCGCACCTAAAACTGAGGAGCAGTTTCCATGAGCAGTCCATCCCTGAAGGCGATGAGCAAGACGCGCGATCTCAAGGCCGGTCATTTCCTGATCGAGTTCGATACGCCGGGTATCGGCTACATCCTGAAGCACGCCGGCTGCGACTTCGCGGTCCTGGACACAGAGCACAGCGGCTTTGCCATCGAGACGGTAAAGCGGGTCATGGCCTTCATGCGCGCAGCCGAGCTGCCGACCATCGTCCGTGTCCCCTCCAAGGACTACAAGGATATTGCGCGGGCCTGCGATGCTGGTGCTGATGGCGTCATGCTGCCGATGGTGAGCACGCCTGCCGAAGCCCAGGCCATCGTCAATGCGGTGAAGTATGTGCCCGAGGGCGGACGTGGTGTGATCCTGCGCGCCGCGCATGATCGCTACAGCGCCGGGCCGACGATGGAGAAGCTGGCAGAGGCCAATGCGCGGACCACGATCTTCCTGCAGATCGAGACCGCGGAAGGCGTAGAGAACGCAGAGGCCATTGCCGCGCTGGACGGGGTCGATTGCCTCTGGGTCGGTCACTTCGACCTCTCCTGCTCGCTGGGCATTCCCGGCGAGTTCGACAACCCGAAGTTCCACCAGGCGATGGAGAAGGTGATCGCTGCCTGCAAGAAGACAGGGACCTCTCTGGGACGCTTGGTGCCCGACGTTGCCAGCGGCGTAGACTTCAATCGCCAGGGCTTCGACTTCATCGCCTATTCGGCCGATGCCTGGGTGCTGGGCGATGCCTTGGCGCAAGCGCTCGAGGGTATCCGAAGCGGTGCCAAGGAGGGCTGAATGGGCAAACTCCGCGTTGCGCTCAGCGCCGACTTCCGACGTTCCGACGGCAGTCCCGCCTTTCCGGAGTTCGACCTCTCGCCCTTGCGGGCGCGCGACGACCTGGACCTCTTCTATCTGGAACCCTGTAAGGAGATCCCGGCCGCGGCTCTGGCCGATGTCGATGTCCTGATCCTGCTCGCTCCCAAAGTGACGGCGGACAGCTTGGCTTCTGCCGAGCGGCTGGGCATCGTGGCGCGTTTCGGCGTTGGCTACGACAATGTCGACGTGGCGGCCTGCACCGCCCACGATGTCGCCTTGGTGATCACACCCGACGGTGTACGGCGTCCCGTTGCCGTCTCTATCCTCACCCTGATCTTCGCGCTGGCCGGCAAGCTGATGGTCAAGGACCGCCTGGCGCGGCGCGGGCCGGAGGGCTGGGCAGAGAAGACCCAACACAACGGCATCGGTCTGGTTGGTCGCACCCTGGGCTCAATCGGTATCGGCAACATCGGTGCGGAGATGTTCCGTCTGGCAGCACCCTTCGGCATGCGCTTCATCGCCCACGACCCCTACGCCACCGCAGAGCAAGCAGCCGCCTTAGGCATCGAACTGGTGGAACTGGAAGAGGTCTTTCGCCAGTCGGATTTTCTGACGGTCAACTGCCCGCTGACGCAGAGCACGCATCACCTGGTGAACCGCGAGCGCCTCGCGCTGATGCAGCCAAGCGCCTTTCTCATCAACACCGCGCGTGGGCCCATCGTCGACCAGGCCGCACTGACCGAGGTCTTGGCGGCAGGTGCACTGGCCGGTGCCGGCCTCGATGTGCTGGAGCAGGAGCCGCCGCCGGCTGACGAGCCGCTGCTGGCCATGGAGCAGGTGATCGTGACGCCGCATGCGCTCTGCTGGACCGACCAACTCTTCGCCGGCAATGGCGCTGCCGATGTCGAGGCAGTCTTGGCTTGGCAAGGTGGAGAGGTGCCCAAGGGCATCGTCAATCGAGAGGTTATCGATCGGCCGGGGTGGTTGGCGAAGTCGCCCGCTGGAGGAAAGCGGTAAGCGCACCTGCCGCGCTCTATCGGCCTTGTCGAGTGAACTCGGTGAGGGCACACTCCTCGTCGCTGAAGCATCCCGACCATTGGGTTCCTCGTATGAAGTGGACAGAGCTTGTCCATCCCCATCTCAAGACAGGCACTCAATCCAAAGACGGTGTTGCGTTCGCCTAATGACTGGAGAGCATGGGATGGCTTGTAGACTTACTTTCGCGGGATTGATCGCGTTGCTGGTTTTCGGCGCCAGCGGACTCGCCGTGGCGGACAGCAGCGGACGCTGTGCAGAGGCCAACCAAACGGCCGAGCCCCAGTGGAACTGTTATGAATTCTATGACCCGGTCATCGAACATGTGACGATCTACGACGCCGAACTCGTAACCGTCGGCGACGATCCTGAAGACATCCAAGCGACCTACATGGACCGAATCATCGACAGTCGCAAAGATAAAGTTCTCATGTGTGCAGTGAATGCCGAGGACAATATCAATCCTGACTGTGTGGTCAACGAGAAGAACCGTCAGGTAATCAATTGGTATTGGTATCAATTTAGAATGCCGAGCATTTACAATCATATGTCGGCCTTGGCATTCTTCGATGGATCCTGGTTTGCGGTCTGGGGTGCGAACGACAAGCGGACCCCCAACAAGCACGACGTGGAACGCCTGACGAAAGAGGGCAAGATTCCAGAGGGTCAGCGCATCTTTCCGAAATTGGCCTACACCGAAGCGCTGCCGGGCCAGCGTGTGGTTCTGTCGAAGTCGCCGCAGAAGGCCAATAACCCGGCCGGGCGCCGAGACGCCTTCAGGGAAGGCTGGACCGATCCCGATTCGCCCGATGTGCCGCCCGAGCTCAGCAAGCGGGGTTTGTTTCACCAGCAGTTGCTATGGAACACCAGCAAGCCATACGACCCCGAGACCAATCCGGAGAACCCCGATACCCGGCAGTGGGCTCCCGAACTGCTGGTGGTCGATGCCGACCCCGATCCCGACAACAGGCGCGAAGAGCTCTGGGCCTTCTTCACTCAGAACCTCAGTCGTGGCCGGGGGACTTACTTTGCCCGCCTGCAGCACTCGGACCAGAACCCGAACGCCGAATGGTCGGTCAAGCGGATTGATCTTGCCAAGACCAGCTTGGATCCGCGCAGCGGTATCGTCTTCGTCTCTCCCAATGCCGTCCAGCTAAAGCATCAGCCCGAGGACAGGGCCTATATGAATGGCTGGGTTCTGGTTCCCGTCACCCCGCAGAACGAAACCGATGAGGAGGTCAAGAACGACCTATCGGTGCTCTATACCAAGGATGGCGGGGAGACCTGGAACGCCTTTCCACGGATCATTCCCACATCGAATTACGAAGTTTGGGAACCGATCATCGTCGAGAATCCCGTCACCGGCGACCTCTTCATCTATGCACGAAATCGCGAGCGGGCCGATGTGCCTTCCTCGGAGCTGCTGGTCTACTCTATGAGTCGCGATGGCGGAAAGACCTGGAGCCCGCTTGAGCCCATGCCGTTGGAAGTGCCCTCGCTTCGGCCGCATGGCTTCGCGATTGGTGACCGGATCGTCATGGCTCACCATGATTTCGAGAGCAGGTTCACCCGCGAGAAGGGCGCGCGCGAAGGCGTTCGGACCGGTCGCGAAACGAACAGCGGCCCGGGAGGCATCGGGACCAGCGATCGCTTGAACATGGCCTTGTTCTTCAGTCGAACGGGCGAAATCGGCAGCTTTCTTCCCGGCATTGCCTTCACGAACAATCAGCGCACCACGCGCTCGGACGACGACCAGAGAGGCACCTCCTACCCGCACATGGTGGTCGTCGACGACACCCTCTACATCATTCACACCTCCGAACGCTCGATCAGAGGAGAGATCATCTATCCGCTTCCGCCGGACGACACCTACCTGCTCTATCCAAGATCGACGGTGGAAATCTACAAGAAGGGCACGCCCGGTTGGGACAGCTGTCCGGCCGACGACCCGAATATCAACTACAACAGAGACGACCTCTTCGACAGCTCGCTGTGTACCTATTCCTATTCGAACGACGGCCAGGGCCTTGGAACCCTGACCAAGCAGGCCTCGATCAGTGTGGAAAGCGACACGGCGGACTATGCGGCCGGCGACATGCTGCAGTTCCAGTTCGATTTTGCCGGCGTAAAGCCGAAGAAGCGCTTGAAGCCGAAGCAGAGAATAGCCCTGCTGACCATCGGCGGACCCGACGAGTACGGCATGATCGAAATCGGCCGCCCCAAGCACGCGGGCAAGGTCGTCTATACGCAAGGCGGCAAGGTCCATGTCCTGGGCGACTATGAGAACTGGGGCAAGAGTTTCGGCACCATCGATGTCTTTCTGCACAAAGAGGGGGTGACGCTGAAACTCAACGGCAACGATCCCGTGACCGTACCCAAGCCGATCGAATGGCAGAAGCTCTTCCTCGGCTATGGCTACCTGCAAGGTCCGGCCTATAAGGAGCACCTCTTCAACCCCAGAGGCCGCTTTAGCTTTCACTCCGACGCCATCAGGTCTCGCATCGTGCAGGACGCCGACTTGCAAGCGATCCTGAACAGCCTGTGAGGCTTGCGGGACAAGGGCCATGAACGCTCACTTCATCTACGAGGACGCGCCCTACCGGGCCGCACACGCCTCGACCCTGGTCGAGGTCTCCGATGCCGTTCTGGGGGCCTGGTTCGCCGGGCCGCGGGAGGGCGCGCCGGAGACCAGCATCTGGATGGGGCGCTTTGCCGAGGGGCGCTGGGCCGGACACCGCAATCTCTTGACCGGCGCGGCGGCGGAGCCGGCGGCCTGCTGGAACCCCGTCTTTCACCGCTCGGGCGACACCCTCCTGCTGTTCTATAGGACAGGACGCCATCCGCAGGTCTGGCACAGCAAGGTGATGGTCTCCAAAGACGCGGGCGAAACCTGGGGCGAGGCCAAACCGCTACCCGCACCCTACCTCGGTCCGATCAAGAACAAGGCCCTGGAGATCGAGCCCGGCATCCTGCTCTGCCCTTCCAGCACCGAACACGACGGTTGGCGCGCCCATGTCGAACGCTTCTCGGTCGCGGATCTGCAGTGTCTGGACTGGGCGCCGATGGCCGATAGGGTCGGCTTCAACGCCATTCAGCCGACCCTGCTGCATTGGCCCGACGGTCGCTTGCAAGCGCTCTGCCGGACCATGGCCCGCGTCATCGCCGAGAGCTGGTCGGACGATAAGGGCAAGACCTGGTCGACGCTGGAGCAAAGCGAGCTGGAGAACCCGAACAGCGGGTTCGATGCCCTGGTCCTCGAGGATGGGCGGGCAGTGCTGGTTACCAACCCCTCGGCCCAGGCCCGCAGTCCCCTGCAGATCCTGATCTCCGACGATGGCACCCACTGGCGCTCCGGTCCGGTTCTGGAGCACGGTGTTGGCGAATTCTCCTATCCGGCCGTGATCCAGACAGCCGACGGCAGCATTCACGTCAGCTACACCCACGACCGGATCGACATCCGCCACGTGGTGCTCAAGCCGGGTGAACTGGAATAGACGCTCCTTTCGGCCACCCTCAGGCAGGCCCATCGTTCGTCCAGGTTCGCATGCCACACACCCACTGCCGTCATCCTGCGACTCGATCGCAGGAGCTCCCGCCGTTAGCCTGACAGGCCATCGTAAAGCGCCGTAGACAGGTACTTGATGCCGCTGTCGCACATGAGGGTCACGATGCGTGCATCGGGTCCCAAGCGCTCGGCCAATCCTAGGGCGGCGACCAGGTTCGCGCCCGTCGAGGTGCCGGCGAATATGCCCTCAACGCGAGCCAGCGTTCGGGCCTGCTGCACGGCCTCCTCTGTCGAGACGGTGGCGATTTCGTCGACCGCGGCCGGATCCCAGAGGGGGACGACGAAGCCGGCGCCGACGCCTTCGATGCGGTGCGCGCCGCCTTGCCCGCCCGAGAGGACCGGGGATTCGCTGGGTTCCACGGCGACGATCTGGACGGCGCGCTCATGCTGGCGCAGCGCTTCCGAGACGCCACGAACCGAGGCGGCGGTGCCGGTGCTTTGCACGAAGCCATCGATCCGACCGCCGGTCTGATCCCAGATCTCCGCGCCCAGCCTATGGTAGGCAGTCAACTGGTCGCTATTGTTCAACTGGTCGGTCCAGAGGGCGCCGCTGGCATCGGCGATCTCTTTGGCTGCTGCGATCATCGCCCGTGTCAAAGCCTCGTCCATGCCGCCATCCTTGCTGGCGACAATGGTGAGTTCCGCACCGAAGGCAGCCATTTGGCGACGCTTTTCGATG
The DNA here is from genome assembly GCA_040219175.1 of Kiloniellales bacterium. Classification (GTDB taxonomy): domain Bacteria; phylum Pseudomonadota; class Alphaproteobacteria; order Kiloniellales; family JACOMY01; genus JACOMY01. The sequence continues at coordinate 8,868 of JAVJSY010000025.1, read as the reverse complement.
GAAAAGGCATCTGAGGTGACGATGGAGAGCGGATAGCCCTTCGCCGCGCAAACCATGGCCAGCGAAACGCCAGTGCTGCCGCCGGTGTACTCCACCACGCGCTGGCCCGGCGCGAGGCGACCGTCGGCCTCGGCCGCCTCGATCATCGCCAGGGCCATACGGTCCTTCATCGATCCGGTGGGATTTTGCGCCTCGATCTTCAGGAAGATGCGCGCCGCGCCCTTCGGTACGATGCGCGTGAGCTCGATCAGGGGCGTGTCACCGATAGTCGTCAGGATTGCTGCCGGCCGCATCGTTTCTTGGTCCTATAGCCCCAGGTCCGACAGACCTGGATGGTCGTCCGGGCGGCGGCCCAAAGGCCAGTGAAACAGCCGCTGGTCTTCGCTGATCCTCATGTCGTTGATCGAAGAATGGCGGACCTGCATCAGGCCGTCCGCGGCAAACTCCCAGTTCTCGTTGCCGAAAGAGCGAAACCAGTTGCCGCTGTCATCACGCCACTCATAAGCATAGCGCACGGCGATACGGTTTTCGGTCCAGGCCCAGAGCTCCTTGATCAGGCGATAGTCCAGCTCGCGCTGCCACTTGCGCGTCAGGAAGGCCTCGATCTCGGTGCGCCCGACCGGGAATTCGGCGCGATTGCGCCAGCGGCTGTCGGGCGTATAGGCCAGGGCCACCTTGGCTGCGTCGCGGCTGTTCCAACCATCCTCGGCAAGGCGAACCTTCTCGATTGCGGTCTCGCGGGTGAAGGGGGGAAGGGGCGGGCGGCTCATTCTAAGATCTCCTTCTGGACAGCGGTGTGTGGCCTGCTTTCTACCTACCTTACGCTAGATAGGTACCTTTGCGGCAATCACAATCGCGGTCAAAAGGCCGGTGCTCTGACGGAAAGGATGGGCTCTTAGTCATCCCAGCAAGCATTTTCTCTCTTGTGGAGATCAAGACATAAGGATATATTTATATCGTGAAGTGAGTGAGGGGCGTGATGGACAGTCTGCTTCAAGGTTTGCGGGCGGCGGCGGAGGCGACGCGTCTGCGCATTCTAGGCCTCTGTGCACACGGCGAGCTCAGCGTCGGTGAGCTTTGCGAGGTCTTGGGGCAGAGCCAGCCACGCGTCTCGCGTCACCTGAAGCTGCTGGTCGAGGCCGACCTCTTGGAGCGTCATCAGGAAGGCAGTCATGTCTACTTTCGTCTGACCGAGGGCCAGGACAACAGCCAGCTGGGCCGAATCCTGGTGGACCTCATGCCGGCTGACGATCCCATCCATGCGCTCGACCTGGAACGGCTGCAGGCGGTGAAGCAGGCCTGGGCAGTGAAGGCGGCGGCCTACTTCAAGCGTAACGCGGCCAACTGGGACCGCATTCGTGCGCTGCACGCCGATCAGGCCGAGATCGACCGCGCTCTTGCGGATCTGCTCGCCGAGCACGAGGTGCAGGACCTTCTGGATGTCGGCACCGGCACCGGCCATGTGCTGGAGCTGGTCGGCGAAAGGGTCGAGCAGGCTGTCGGCATCGATCTCTCGCGCGACATGCTGCAGGTGGCGCGCTCCAATCTCTGGAATCGCGGTCTGTCGAACTGTCTGGTGCGTCAGGCCGACATGATGAAGCTGCCCTTTACGGCAGAGCGCTTCGATGCGGTCGTGTTGCACATGGTGCTGCACTATGCCCAGCGACCCGCTGCCGCCATTGCCGAGGCCGCCCGCGTTCTGCGACCTGGCGGCCGTCTTGTGGTCGCCGACTTCGCCCAGCACCAACACGAGGAGCTGGTCAGCGAGCATGCGCACCTCTGGCAGGGCTTTGCCGAGAGTGCGATCATGGAGTTCTTTGCCGCGGCCGGGCTTGAGGCTGGCGAAACGCAACGGCTGGACGGCGGTGCGCTTGTGGTCTGCCTCTGGACCGCGGGGCGCAACGGCGATGCTCTCGGGGGCATGACGCCATGACAGCCCCCAGCATCTCCCTCGAATTCTTTCCGCCCGCGCTTGGTCCCGCAGAACAGCGCTACTGGAAAACCTTCGACCGACTCTCTGTCCTGGCGCCCTCGTTCGTTTCGATCACCTTCGGTGCCGGCGGCTCCTCGCGAGACCGCAGCGATGCCGTTTTGAAGGGCATTCTCGCGCGCGGTGCGCCGCCGCCGGCAGCACACCTGACCGCTGTTGGCCAGCCGCGACGTGCGGTCGATGCCACCGCGCGCAATTGGGCCGACTGTGGGATTCGGGGGATCGTAGCGCTGCGCGGCGACATGCCCGATCACAGTGCGTTTCACCCTCATCCCGACGGCTACGCATCTACGGTCGCGCTGATCGATGGGTTGAAGCGGATCTCCGACTTTACCATTGCGGTTGGCGCCTATCCCGAGGTGCATCCGGACGCCGTCTCGGCCGAAGCGGATCTGGAGAACCTTAAGCGCAAGTTCGATGCCGGTGCCGACTTCGCCATCACGCAGTACTTTTTCGATGCCGCGCTCTTCCTGCGCTTTCGCGATCGAGCCAGGGCGGCGGGCATCACCCAGCCGATTCTGCCGGGCATCATGCCGATCGCCAACTTCCAAAGTGTGGTCAACTTCTCGCGCCGCTGCGGGGCCAGCGTCCCCAACTGGCTGGCGCAGCAGTTCGAAGGCCTGGAGGAAGACCCCGAACTGCAGGCGCTGATCGCCGCCAGCACCACCGCCGACCTCTGCACGCGCCTGGCCGAGGAAGGCGTTAGCCACTTTCACTTCTACACCATGAATCAAGCCCAACAGACCCTGGCCGCCTGCCGCAGGCTCGGCATTCGGCCCCAGCAACGAAAGGCAGCCTGACCCATGCGTACCCTTATCGAAGCCCTCGACCAGCGGTGCCTGCTCGCCGACGGATCGCTCGCCCGACAGATCGACCTGAAAGCCCTCGACCTCACGCGCGACCTCTTCGGTGCTGCGGACTGCATCGAGGTGCTGAACATCACGCGCGCCGATCTGGTCGGCGACATCCACCGCGCCTATCTGGCAGCGGGCGCCGATATTATACGCACCAACACGCTTGGCGCCGGTGCGCTCTCGCTGACCCCGCTCGGGCTGGGCGAGGAGGCCTTCTATCTGAACTATGCAGCCGCCGAGATCGCTTGTGAGGCGGTCGATAGCGTCCCTGGCCGTGGCCGCCGCCGCTTCGTCCTGGGCGTGGTCCGCGACCAGGGCTGGGAGGCAACGCCCCTGGAGGTTGCGCGCGCCGTCGAGCAGCAGGTTCAGGGCCTGTTGGCCGGCGGTGCCGACGGGGTCGTGCTGGATATTCTGCCAAAGGCGGGACGTGCGCCGCTGTTCCTCAATGGCGCAAAGAAAGCCCGCGATGGTCTGTCGTCCAGAGCGCCGATTTTTTTGCAGAACAGCCCCGGTGCGACCGCCTTCTCGCCACGCAGCCTGCAGGAAGCCGATGGGCTGATCACACAGCGTCACGGCACCGCCGATCGCAGCGACTGGTTGCGCGACTGCGTGCTGCAGCAGCAGGTGAACCTGATCGGCGGCGGGGCCTCGCCGCAAGAGACAGAGAAGCTGGATCGCATGCTGCGCAGTCTGGCCGAGGACGGGCCGCGGCCGCGCACCGCCTGGCAACGCAGCCTGCCGATCGACGAGGTGACCCCGCCCTCCAGCCTGGTCCAGCGTAGCGCCAGCCTCCAGTTGGCCGAGTAGAGCGATGGTCTGGAACAGAGCCGAGCGGCGGGCTGCCCTGCTGTCCGCCGCCGAGGAGCGCATTCTGCTTCTCGATGGCGCGATGGGAACCGAGATCCAGGCCTTGGCGCTGACGGAAGAGGACTTCCGCGGCGCCCTGCTGACCGATCACGAGATCACGCTCAAGGGCAACAACGATCTGTTGTCGCTTACCCAGCCGACAGTTATCGCCCAGATCCATCGCCGCTATCTGGAGGCCGGCAGCGACATCCTGACAAGCAACTCGTTCAACGCCAATCGCGTGTCGCAGGCCGACTACGGCTTACAGGCCCATGCCTACGAGCTGAACCTGCAGGCTTCCCAAGTCGCGCGCCGGGTGGCCGACGCCGTTAGCGAGAAGACGCCGGAACGGCCGCGCTTCGTTGCTGGCGTGCTTGGGCCGACATCGCGCACGGCGTCGCTCTCGCCGGATGTTTCCGATCCGGGCTATCGCAACGTCACATTCGACCTCTTGGCCCAAACCTACGAGGAGGCGGCGCGAGGGCTGATCGATGGCGGCGCCGACCTTTTGCTGATCGAGACGGTCTTCGACACCCTGAACGCCCGTGCGGCCCTCTTCGCGGTTCAGGGTTTGCTGGAGGAACTGGACCTCGATTTGCCGGTGATGGTGTCGGGTACGATCACCGATCGCTCCGGCCGGACACTCTCCGGCCAGACGCCGGAGGCTTTCTGGATCTCGCTACAGCATGCCGGTCTCTTCTCGGTCGGGCTGAACTGCGCTTTGGGCCCAGCCGAGCTGCGCCCGCATCTGGCCGACTTGGCGCGGGTAGCCGAGACGCGCGTTTCCGCCCATCCCAACGCCGGCCTGCCCAACACCTTCGGCGGCTATGACTTGGGACCGGCGGAAATGGCACAGCATCTGGGCGCTTGGGCGCGCGACGGCTTGCTCAATCTTGTCGGCGGCTGCTGCGGGACCACGCCCGCTCACATCTCTGCTTTATCAGACGTAGTGGCGGGCCTGGCACCGAGAGAGATCCCGCAGCTGCCCAGCAGGCTGCGTCTCTCGGGCCTCGACCCCTTCGAGCTTCGGGCATGACGGCGACATTCGTCAATGTGGGCGAGCGCACGAACGTCACCGGTTCGGCCGCCTTCAAGCGTCTGATCCTCGAGGAGGACTACGAGGCCGCTTTGGAGGTGGCGCGCGGTCAGGTCACCGGCGGTGCGCAGATCCTCGACATCAACTTGGATGAGGGCATGCTGGAGTCGGAAGCGGCTATGACACGCTTTTTGAACCTGCTTGCCGGCGAGCCCGACATCGCCCGTGTACCGGTGATGATCGACTCCTCCAAGTGGTCGGTGATCGAAGCCGGCTTGAAGAGCGTGCAAGGCAAGGCGGTGGTGAACTCCATCAGCCTGAAGGAAGGCGAGGAGACCTTTCTGAAACAGGCCCGCTTGCTGCGCCGCTATGGTGCTGCGGTCGTGGTCATGGCCTTCGACGAGTCCGGTCAGGCAGAGACCGCCGAGCGCAAGCTGGCCATCTGTCATCGCGCCTATCGCCTCTTGACGGAGACCCTGGACTTCCCGCCGAGCGATATCATCTTCGACCCGAACATCTTTGCTGTCGCCACCGGCATTGCCGAGCACGACGACTATGCCCGCGCCTTCTTTGAGGCAACCCGGCTGATCAAGCAGGAAATGCCGGAGGTTACCGTCTCCGGCGGGCTCTCCAACGTTTCCTTCGCGTTCCGCGGCAACAACCGGGTGCGCGAGGCCATGCACGCGGTCTTTCTCTATCACGCAACGCAAGCCGGCATGTCCATGGGCATCGTGAATGCCGGGCAGTTGGCGCTTTATGAAGAGGTCGAGCCGGAACTGCGCACGGCCGTCGAGGATGTTCTTTTGAACCGTGACGCCGGCGCGTCGGAACGCCTGCTGGCCATTGCCGAGCAATATCGTGGCGGCGGCCGCAAGCGCGAGGAGGATCTTAGCTGGCGAGAGGCCTTCGTCGAGAAGCGGCTGGAGTATGCCTTGGTGAACGGCATCCAGAGTTTCATCGAAGAGGACACCGAAGAGGCGCGCCGGGCGGCAAGCCGTCCGCTGGACGTGATCGAAGGGCCCTTGATGGCCGGCATGGACCGCGTCGGCGACCTCTTCGGCGCCGGCAAGATGTTCCTGCCGCAGGTGGTCAAGAGCGCCCGGGTGATGAAGAAGGCGGTCGCCTATCTGCTGCCCTTCCTGGAGGCGGAGGGAGACGGCACCCAGCGCCGCGCCAAAGGCAAGATCGTCATGGCGACCGTGAAGGGCGATGTGCACGACATCGGCAAGAACATCGTCGGCGTGGTTTTGCAGTGCAACGACTTCGAGGTGATCGATCTGGGCGTCATGGTGCCGGCGGCGAGGATCCTCGAGACCGCCCTTGCCGAGAAGGCGGACATGATCGGCCTGTCCGGTCTGATCACGCCCAGCCTGGAAGAGATGAGCCACGTAGCCGGTGAGATGGCTCGGCTGAACATCGACCTGCCTCTCCTAATTGGCGGTGCGACAACCAGTAGAGCGCACACCGCCGTCAAGATCGCGCCGCGGCGTGACAAACCCGTCGTGCACGTGAGCGACGCGTCGCGCGCCGTCGGCGTTGCCTCCACCCTGATAAGCGAAGAGCGGCGCGCGCCCTTTCTGGAGGAGGTCGCCGAGGATTATGCCGCCTTGCGCCGGCGCCACGGAAACGGCGCGCGCTCCAGCCGTGCCTCGCTGGAAGACGCACGCGCCAATCGCTTGCGGCTGGATTGGTCGGTGGGTGGGTCGCCCCGCCCGGCACTGCCGGGCCGCCAGATCTTGACCGACTATCCCTTGGAGCCGCTGATCGCGCGCATAGATTGGAAACCCTTCTTTGCCGCCTGGGATCTGCACGGGCGTTTTCCCGAGATCCTTGAGGACAAGCGCGTCGGCGAGGCGGCGCGGGGGCTCTTTACCGATGCACAGGCCATGCTACAGCAGATCTGCGAAGAGCATTGGGTGAGACCGGCTGCAGTCTTCGGGCTCTGGCCGGCCAATGCGGTCGGTGACGATATTGAAATCTATGACGACGCGGAACGCGGCCGGGTCAAGGCGGTGGTGCACTGCCTGCGCCAGCAGATGCAACGGGACGGGGAGGGGCGGGCGAACCTGTCTCTTTCCGACTTTGTGGCACCTAGGGACAGCGGTCATCTGGATTGGATCGGCGGTTTTGCGGTGACGGTCGGTGCCGACCTGGAGGCACGCGCCGAGGCCTTCAAGCAGGCCGAGGACGACTACGCCGCGATCCTGCTGCAGGCTCTGGGCGATCGTCTGGCTGAGGCCTTCGCCGAGCATCTGCACGAAAGGGTGCGGCGCGCGTTCTGGGGCTATGCCGCAGAGGAGGACTTGAGCAACGAAGATCTGATCAAGGAGCACTATCGCGGAATCCGTCCGGCACCGGGCTATCCCGCCTGTCCCGATCACTCCGAGAAGACGACGCTCTTCTCTCTGCTGTCAGCGGAGTCCGCCATCGGCGCCAGTCTGACCGAGAGCTATGCGATGTGGCCGGTCTCCTCGGTCAGTGGCTGGTATCTGGCCCATCCGGAGAGTCGCTACTTCGGTATCGGGCGCATCGGCGAAGACCAGGTGGCGGACTATGCCAAGCGCAAGGGCTTGTCCCTCTTCGACTGCGAGCGGCTCTTGGCGCCCAATCTTGGCTATGAGCCCCAATCCAAACGACCTGCCGACCCGCTACGGGCTTGATACGACCCTGGGCTTCGGGGCAGGCTTTCTCCAGTTTAATGAGGAAGCAGCCACATGGATCTCGGAAATTTTTCGCTGAGTCTGGCCGTCACGGACCTGACCGCGTCGCGTACGTTCTATGAGAAGCTCGGCTTCGAGGCCTTGGGCGGCGCGCCCGACCAGGGCTGGCTCATCATGAAGAACGGTGCCTGCACGCTCGGCCTCTTCCAAGGCATGTTCGAAAAGAACATGCTGACCTTCAATCCCGGCTGGAATGACAAGGCAGAGACTCTCGAGGACTTTACCGATGTGCGCGAGATCCAGACACGCCTGAAGGGCCAGGGCCTGGAACTTGTCGAGGAAGCCAAGGAGGGATCCGGGCCGGCACACTGCGTGGTGGTCGATCCTGACGGCAACCCCATCTTGATCGATCAACATGTCTAGCGCCGAGTGTCTCGAGTTCTGGTTCTCGGCCGAGAGCGAGCCCTACTGGTTCCAGAAGAGCCCGGAGTTCGACCGCCGCGTCGCCGAGTGCTTGGGAGATCTGGCGGCCGCCGCAGCCCTGGGCGCGCTGGACCGATGGCAGGAGACGGCCGAGGGCAGCCTAGCGCTCGTCCTTCTGTTGGATCAGGTGCCGCGCAACCTCTATCGTAACAGCACCAAGGCCTATGCACAGGACGAGAAAGCCCGTGCGGTGGCTCGCCACGCGTTGGCTCTGGGCCAGGACCTAAGGGTGCCGCCTGAGCGCCGCTTCTTCCTCTACATGCCGCTCGAACATAGCGAGAGCCTGGCCGATCAGTATCTTTCCGTCGCCCTCTTCGGCGCCTTGCCCAACCGCGAACTGGTCAAGTGGGCCGAGGCACACCTGGTACTGATCGAACGCTATGGCCGTTTTCCGCACCGCAACGCTGTTCTCGGGCGGCAGTCTACGCCCGACGAGAATGCTTACCTGGCTGAGGACGGCGCCGGATTTTAGGCAGGTCTGCTCACTCCCAAGAGGACCTTCAGAGCCACAGGAAGTCCGTTGCTGTCAGCTGGTTGGCGAGGCTTAGGTTGGACATCTTGACGGCCATGTCGGCCGTGCCGTCGCCGTCGCTGTCGATCTCGAGCTGATTTTGCACGTCATTGTAGCGGGCTTGCGAGTTGGCGTTGCCGTCGAAGGCTGCGGACTCGATGTAGCTGAAGACGCCGACTTCCAGCCCACTGGCGAAGACCAAAGAATCCTGTTCCGAGGAGCCGTCGAAGAGCGGGCTGTGGAAATCGGAGATGCGGGCCAAGGCGATGACAGTGCCGCCGCCCAAGGTCTGCCCGGTCTCGTCGCCATTGAAGAGGAAGAGGTCTGTACCGGTGCCGCCGAAGGCTTTGTCGTTGTTGTTGAAGGCGATCGTGTCGCTGCCGCTGCCGCCACGCAGCAGGTCGCCGGCATCCTCGTCGCCCTGACCGCTGATGAAGTCGTCGCCGTTCTGGCCGGAAATGCTGTCGCCGCCCGAGCGGCCAAGCAAC
>JAVJSY010000024.1:0-51288 GCA_040219175.1 Kiloniellales bacterium | reverse complement strand
GTCGCCGTCCCCACCATAGAGGGTGTCACGCCCCTGATCGCCGTAGACCGCCTTGTCGGCCCCGCTTCCGCCCTCCATGCGATCGTCATCGGCACCGCCGAAGAGGAAACGGTCTTCGCCCGTGCCGCCCCGGATCACGTCATTGCCGTTCTGACCCAGAAGGCTCATGTCGTTCCCGCTATCGCCGGCAATCGTGTCGTCGCCGGCTCTACCGGAAAGCAGAAAGTCGCTCTGGCTGCCGCCATAGAGGCTATCATTGCCACTGCCGCCGTAGAGACTGTAGTCAAGACCCAGGTCGCCGCTCACGCGGTCGTCGCCGCTGCCCCCGAAGAGCCGTCGATCCTTGAAGGCGCCGCCGTAAATCGAATCGCTGCCGCTGTCGCCATAGAGCCAGCGGTCTTGTTTGCTACCGCCAAAGAGGACGTCGTCCCCGCTGCCTCCATAGAAGCTGACATCGCTCCCATCGTTGCCCTCCAGGCGGTCCGCACCGGCGCCGCCATAAAAATCTCCATCGTCTCCTGAGCCCGCCAGGATGCTGTCGTCGCCATTGCCGCCGAAGAAGTCGTCATCGCTGCGACTGCTACCTATCAGAACATCCCCACCATCGTCGCCGTAGATGCGGTCATTCCGACCTCCAGCGCCGTCGAAAGTGTCGTCGCCCAAGCCGCCGAAAACGTCCACGTTGAGGTAACCGTCGCCGCGAATGAGATCGCTTCCGTTACCGCCAAAGAGGTCGCCATTGACGCCTTCGCCCGGCTCTATGGTGTCGTCGCCGTCGCCACCGAAAAACAAGCTGTCGCGACCATCGGTGCCGTAGAGCGTATCCTTACCACTACCCCCAAAGAAGAAGGCACTACCGCTGCCGCCGAAAAGGGAGGGCGCGCTCAGCGTGCCGGCAATGACCCTGTCATCCCCGGAACCGCCATAGAGCAAGCTGTTGTAGCCGCTGCCGCCGTCGACAAGGTCGTCGCCGATACCTCCGTAGAGATAGCCGTCGGCACCGCTGCCGGCTTGGATGCTATCGAGCCCACTGTCGCCGAAGACCCTATTGTCGTTTCCGTTTCCGAGTTCCAGCTGGTCATCGCCGTCGCCGCCGAAGACCGAGACCTCGATCCCATCGCCACCGAAGATGCTGTCGGCACCTGCGTCGCCGTAGATGTAGCCGTCGCTGCCGCCGCCTGCCTCGATGCGGTCGTCTCCGTCGCCGCCAAAGAGCAGTCGATCGCTCCCTGCTCCTGGTAAGAGGCTGTCGTCGTCATCGCCGCCCTCTAGGCTGTCGCTACCCGAAGAGCCATAAAGTGTGTCCTTGCCGCTGGCACCCAAGAGCAGGTCGTCGCCGCCACTGCCGAAGAGGGTATCGTTGCCGCCAAGGCCGCTCAAGGTCTCGCCGTTCGGGCCACCGTAGAGGCTGTCGGGACCGTCCGTCCCGCTCTGCGGCGGACCGGCAATCAGCGTGACCTCGATGCCGCTGACCAGCGCACCGGCGTCAATGGTAGCACCGCCCAAGAGAATCAGCGTGTCCGTACCGCTGCCGCCGTTCAGGCTGTCTCCGGTTGCCAGGTCGCCTTGGCTGCGAACCAGAAAGGTGTCGCTGCCTTGACCGCCAAAGATCGTATCGGCGCCGCTGCCGCCGATCAGGCTGGCGTCGGCGCCGGACCCGCCGAATATCGTATCGGCTCCATTGCCGCCGTCCAGCACGCCGTCGCCGCCCGCTCCTCCGAACAAGCGGTCGTTGCCACTTGCCCCGTAGAGGCGATCGAGGTCGCTTCCGCCGTAGAGCGCATCATTGAGCGAACTGCCGGTCAAGTGGTCGACGTTGTCCTCTCCCAAGAGGGAATTGAACAGTCCCTCGACAGCCGACAAGCGGTCGGCGAAGAACCCACCTTCGGTAACGACGACCTCGATATTGGTGAGCACGACACCGGCCTCAATCGAGACCTGGCCTTCCAGCAATAAGGTATCCGATCCACTGCCGCCGTCCAGGGTATCGCCGCTCTCCAGGGTATCGGATTGATCGGCAGTCAGCGTGTCGTTACCGCCTCCGCCATAGACTTTGTCGGCACCACTGCCACCCTCCAGCCCACTGTCTGCGCCCTGACCTCCGAAGACCAGGTCGCTGCCGCTGTCGCCAAAGATCTCATAATCGTTGTTGTTGTCACCATAGAGCCGATCATCGCCGTCATCGCCGTAGATCGCCCCATCGTCGCCTTTGCCGCCGAAGATGGTGTCGACATCGGCGTCGCCATTGAGATCGGTATCGGCGTTGTTGCCGCCGACCAGGGTGTCGCTGCCGCCGCCGCCGTAGACTTGGTAGAAAAAGTCCTTGCCGGCGGCCAGATAGTCATTACCTGCATCACCGAAAACGCTTCCCAGATAGGTCTGATCGCCGGCGACGATGTCATCGCCGTCGCCGCCATAGATGACGCTGATAGTCTCGTTTGCGCCGTAGATGCTGTCCTTCCCGCTGTCTCCATGCAGTGAGAAGGCGCTGCCGCTGGCGTCCGCAAGGAAGACATCCGCACCGGACCCGCCATAGAAGAGGGAGAAATCATCCTCGCTGCCGAAGACGGTGTCGTCGCCATCACCGCCATAGACCCCAAGGGCATCGTTGTCGTCGGCATCGAGGACATCGTTTCCGGATCCTCCGAACACCCGGACAAAGTCGACATCGTAGGCATAGAAGGTGTCGGCGCCGCTGTCCAAGAAGATGTCCTGAACGGTGTTGGTGTCGAGGGTGACGAAGTCGTTGCCGTCACCGCCGTAAAAGAACGAAACGCGCACGTTGCTCTGGTAGAGTGTATCTGCCCCAGATCCGCCAAATGCCTTGAAGAGCGTCCCTACATCACCGGTAAAAAGATCGTCGCCGGTGCCGCCGAAAAAGCTCCGATTGACGCCGCGGCCGCTGTCCAAGGTGTCGTTCCCGGAACCACCGGTTAGCGAGATATCGTCGCCGCTGCCCCCGTAGAGGCTGTCGTCGCCGCTCAGACCATAGAGGCGATCGTCGCCGCTCAAGCCATAGATCTGATCGGCTGTATCCGAACCGACGATCGTGTTGTTCTCACCGACGCTACCTGTGTAGACGGGCACTTCTACGCCTCCCTCTCCTAGTCTGGCACTCCTCGAGCGTGAGAGGAGAAGCAGGACCGACTCACCGATTCCTCAAACGCGGAGAATGCCTCGAATTCATTGGTGAATCCTGACTCCTCCAGGAGGAGAATGCAACCGTGATCCCTGCTGGTGCCGATCACGATACAATCAGCGGCTTAGAGCCCGGCCCCGCAGATTCGCCACGCCATGCGCTGCTACACGGCCATGGGCGGGCGTGTGTTCTTGCACGAAGTTCGAGGGTTCTTCTTCAGGGAGAAGCGGGCGTGCAGTAGGCCGAGATTATCGGCATTCATGGGTGACAAGGTCGAACTGCACGAAGAAGCACATCAACGTGCCTCTGAGGGTTCGAACCGATCGAACTCTACGGCCCCTTCCGTGTCCGTCGTTTCCGCCCGCGTCCGGATTGGCTCCGCGCCGCGGCGTCCTTGATCTGGGTGACCAGGTCCGGCTTGCGGCTCTTGGAGGTGCCCAGGCCCGTGGTGCCGCGGCCGCTGCCGCCGCCTTCGCGGGCGCCGACAAGAGGAGTGAGTTCGAGGTCCTGTTCCTGCAGGCGCCGCAGCTCGTCGCGGTAGCGCGCGGCCTCTTCGAACTCCAGGTTGGCCGCGGCCTCGCGCATCTTCTCCTCCAGGTCGGCCAGGACGGTCTGCAGGTTGTCGCCGACCCGGTGCAGGGCTTCATCGACACCGGTGTCGACGGTCATGCTGTCGCGCTCGTAGACCGAGGAGAGGATGTCGCCGATCTGCTTCTTCACGCTTTCCGGCGTGATGCCGTTAGCGGCGTTGTATTCCTGCTGCTTCTCGCGTCGTCTTTCGGTCTCGCCCAGGGCCTTCTTCAGACTGTCGGTCATGCGGTCGGCATAGAGGATGACACGGCCGTCGACGTTGCGCGCCGCACGCCCGATGGTCTGGATCAGGCTGGTGGCGCTGCGCAGATAGCCTTCCTTGTCGGCGTCCAGGATGGCGACCAGCGTGCACTCGGGAATGTCCAGGCCTTCGCGCAGGAGGTTGATGCCGACCAGGATGTCGTAGGCGCCCAGACGCAGGTCGCGAATGATCTCGATCCGCTCCAGAGTATCGACGTCGGAGTGGATGTAGCGGACCTTCAGGCCGGACTCGTGCAGATATTCGGTCAGGTCTTCGGCCATGCGCTTGGTCAGAGTGGTGACCAGAACGCGACCACCCTTGGCCACGTTCTCCCGGCACTCGGCGATCAGGTCGTCGACCTGATTCTCGATCGGGCGGATGATGCAGATGGGGTCGATCAGGCCGGTTGGGCGGATCACCTGCTCGACGAAGACGCCGCCGGTCCGGTTCAGCTCCCAAGGTCCAGGCGTGGCCGAGACATGCACTGTCTGTGGCCGCATCGCCTCCCACTCCTCGAACTTCAGCGGCCGGTTGTCGATGGCGGACGGCAGGCGAAAGCCGTACTCGGCCAGGGTCGATTTGCGGGCATAGTCGCCGCGGAACATGCCGCCGATCTGCGGCACGGTCACGTGGCTCTCGTCGACGATCAACAGGGCGTCCTCGGGCAGGTATTCGAAGAGGGTCGGGGGCGGCTCGCCGGGCGCCCGGCCGGTGAGGTAGCGCGAATAGTTCTCGATGCCGGCGCAGGCGCCCGTGGTCTCGATCATCTCGATATCGAAGGTGGTGCGCTGCTCCAGCCGCTCGGCCTCCAACAGCTTGCCTTGCTCCTGGAACTCCGCCAGCCGCAGCTTCAGATCCTCCTTGATCTGAGAGACCGCCTGGATAAGGGTCGGCTTCGGCGTCACGTAGTGGCTGTTGGCATAGATGCGAATCTCGCGCAGTTCGGCCTGCTTCTTGCCGGTCAGCGGGTCGAATTCGACCAGCTGTTCGATCTCGTCGCCGAAGAGGCCGATGCGCCAGGCGCGGTCCTCGAAGTGGGCCGGAAAGATCTCCACCGTGTCGCCGCGCACGCGGAAGGTTCCGCGCCCGAAGGCGGCATCGTTGCGTTTGTAGTGCAGCTCGACGAAGCGGCGTGTCATCTCCTTGCGATCGACCCGCTCGCCCAGCTGCAGCGGCAAGGTCATGGCCTGATAGGTCTCGGGGCTGCCGATGCCGTAGATGCAGGAGACCGAGGCGACGATGACGACGTCGCTGCGCTCGAAGAGAGAGCGGGTGGCCGAGTGGCGCATGCGGTCGATCTGCTCGTTAATCGAGGATTCTTTCTCCACGTAGGTGTCGGAGCGCGGGACGTAGGCCTCCGGCTGGTAGTAATCGTAGTAACTAACGAAGTACTCAACTGCATTATCGGGAAAGAAGCTGCGCATCTCTCCATAGAGTTGTGCGGCCAGGGTCTTGTTGGGCGCCAAGACCAAAGTGGGGCGCGACAGCTTTTGAATCACGTGCGCCATGGTAAAGGTCTTGCCCGATCCGGTGACGCCAAGCAGCACCTGATCGCGTTCCTTTTCTTCGAGACCTTGCAGCAGTTCGCGGATGGCCTGCGGTTGATCGCCGGCAGGGCGGTAGTCGCTGGTCAGCTTGAAGTTGGCCGGGGCATGCAGCTCGGGCCGCGTGGGGAGAAAGTCGAGGACATTGGCAGGCATGAGCGCAATATAGGGGCTCGCGCCGGCTACAGAAAGCCAAGATCGCATCCAGAACAAAAAAAGAACGATGGCGTGCGATTGGGGTGATTCGGCTCGGCGGATCCTGGCCGATCCTGGCCGATCAGAGGAGAGTTCGAAGGGCCGGTTACTCCAGGGCCTGCTTCAGCTCGGCCAACTCGCTGCCCAATGTCCCCTTCGCTTCATCCCGTCCGGCCCTATTGTACCAATAGCGGGCGTTTGCCAGATCGCCTTCGACCCGGTGCAGATGCGCGTGCAGCCAGGCTGCCTCTTTCGAAGAATCAGCCTGCACGATTTTGTGTGCACTCTCCCAGTCGCCGGCCTGCAAATGGGCCAGGGCCTCGGTCAAGCTAGTGTTTTCGATCATGCTTGGGAGCTGCCTTCTGCATGGGGTCAGACTTGCCTTGCGTTGCGGGCATCTCGGTCATTTCCAGTATCTGTCGCAAGCGGCCCGCCAGTTCTGCCCGCCAGTTCTAACCGCCAGTTCTGCTCGTCAATCTGGTTCGCCTCGTTGGAGAGCATCTCTTCCCCTCGGTGCCACCGTCCGCCTGTCCCGCCAAGGCCAACCTCAGCCCTGGGGCTCGGAAGATCAAGACTTCTGCGCGATGTGGACGAGCTTCCCTTACAAGAATGCACGACAGATAGCAAAGTGGTGACACTTGTTGCCGCCTATTCGGCAGCCATCTGCAAGCGGTCTATCAGATCCGCGATGGCGACCAGGCTGTCCTTGTGCAAGGCGGCGAACTGTCCGGCGCTATCGAAGGCAGCTTCATCCCTGCCATCCCGGGCTGCTCTTTCGCAACGGTCTGCACACTGTGCTAGGCGGACGGCGCCGACAGCGCCTGCGGCACTCTTGATCGCGTGGGCCGTCCGCCCCATCGCTTGCAGGTCACCGCGATCCTGGGCCGCGGCGATTGCCGAGAGGTGTTCGGGCACGACCTTGCGATAGCTCTTTAAGATCCGCTCGACGGCTGTCAGACCCAGCATTGCGGCATCCTCGGTCAGGACCTGAGCGTCCAAGAGCATGCCGGCATCGGATGCCGCGGCCTCTGGCTGCTGGGCTAGGACCTGGTCATCCCACTCCGGCGCATCGCCAGGTGCTGCGAAGATTGCCTCGATCGTCTCGAACAGACGCTCGGGAAACACCGGCTTTGAGAGCAAGCGATCCAACCCCGCCGCCAGGTGGCGTTCCAGCTCTTGCCGGAACACATGCGCCGAGATTCCGACGATCGGTAGGCTGCGCAGGTCCGGGTCGGTGAACTTTCGGATGCGACGCGTGGCTTCCAGTCCATCCATGCCCGGCATGGAGATGTCCATCAGGACCAGGTCCGGTCGTTCCATGGCGACCAGAGACAGCGCCTCGTTGCCATCGTGCGCGGTGGCGACGCGGTGGCCCATGCGCTGCAGGAAGGCGCGAACCACGCGCAGCGACACCGGATCGTCGTCGACCACCATGATCTTGCGGCTTCGGCTCGCAACGAGATCCTTGGCGCGCAGCCGGTCGGGCGCGGCAGCCGCTTTTGCCTGGACCAAGGGCAGCTGCAAACAAAAGCGACTGCCCTCGCCGGTCGCACTCTCGACCGTTAGGCGACCGTCTAGAAGCTGGGTCAGCTGCTTGCAGATCGCCAAGCCCAATCCTGCGCCCCCATGTTGGCGGGCGATAGACGGGTCGAGCTGCGCGAAGGGCTCGAAAATGCGGCGCTGGGCGTCCGCTGCAATCCCGGGACCGCTGTCCTCGACCTCGAAGATGAGAGTTTCGGCCGGTCCTTTGCGCACGCGCAAGGTCACATCGCCCTCATCGGTGAACTTCACGGCATTGCCGGCCAGATTGAACAGGATCTGGCGGATCTTGCCCAGGTCGCCGTTCAGGCGGGCCGGCAGCTCCGGATCCAAATCCACATGAAAGGCCAGACCCTTGCCATGTGCGGCCGGCTGCAGCAGCAAGGCGATTCCGTCCAGCAGCCCGGCCACATCGTAGTCGAGCAACTCCAGCTCCAGATGCCCGGCCTCGACCTTGGAATAGTCCAGCACATTGCCCAGCAAAGACAGCAGTGTTTCACCGGCACTGCCGGCCAGCTCCAGCTGCCTTTGCTGTTCCCGGTCCTTGGTTTCGTCTTGCAGCATGCGCAGAAGGCCCAGCAGGCCGCTGACCGGCGTTCGGATTTCGTGACTCATCGTCGCCAGGAACTCGGTCTTGGCACGATTGGCGGCCTCGGCTGCGGCCCGGGCCTTGGCGTGCTCTGCCGCCTCGCTGATCAGCTGGCTGTTGGCGTCCTCCAGCTGGCGGGTACGTTCGGCCACCAGTTGCTGTAGCTCTTCACGATGCTGGCGCAGCTCTTCGTTAATTCTTTCGCGTTCTTGCTCAAGCTCGCGCTTGCGCAGTCCTTCGGCCTTCAGGACCTCCAGTGCGCGGGCCATGTCGGTCAGCTCATCGCGGCCCTCGAGCGGTATCCGGGTGTCGAAATCGCCCCCGGCCAGGCGTCGGACGGAGCTTGCCATGCCGGTCAGGCGGCGCACCACGCGGCGCTGCACATAAAGCCAAAGGATGGCGGCCGAGAGCAGCAGGCTCGCCAGCGAGACGGCGATCAAGGCATAGAAGGCAAAGTGCGCCGCCCCTTTGGCCTGTTCGGCTGCGGCAAGCGAGAAGCTGCTGGTGGTCTCCACCAGGCGCGCGGTGATGCGGCCAAGCTCTTCCGACAGCGCCCTGTTTTCCTCGGCCAGGAGCGCCAGCGAGGCATCGACCCGAAGCAGACGGCGCTGCAGGGCGAAGAGGTTGCTGTCGGAGCGTGCCATTGCGGCAAGGGCCAGGACCTTGGTGTTGGCCGTCGCCTGCGCACGGCGGAGCGGGTCGGGAGCGCTCTCGGCGCGCCGCGTTACGATGCGCAGCTGCCTGCGATACTCTGCCTCCAGGGCGGTCACCGCCTCCAGCCGATTGGCCTCCGGCAGACGGCTGATCAGGAGGCCCAGTTGCGAGGAACGCAGGCGCAGCTCGAACATCCGCTCCATCGAATAGATGTCCTCTTCGATCAGGCGGTCGAGGGCCAGGTAGGCCTCTTCGCGCAAGCCCGGCTCGTCGACCAGGTGATAGAGGTTGGAAATCACCGCGCTGGCCGCGGCAGCGGCATTCGACACCAGTGTTTCGGAGAGATCGGTGATGGCCACCGCCGCCGCCAGCGCGTTCTCTGACAGGCGCTCCTGCAGGGCGCGGTCCTGCAGTCGCTGCCCGACCAGGCGGTTCAGCTGGTCCAGGTTGCCGGTGAAGGTGGTGACCACGTCCTGCATGAGATCGAGATCGCTTTGCCCGATGGCGTCGTGGGCGGCCTCGTTCAGCAGCGCCTGCAGGCCCTGACCTTCGCGCAACAGACCGTCTGCCTGCAGCTGACGTTCAAGCTCGCTCTGCGCCTGGGTCAGTCGCGGAGCGCGGGCGACGATGCTCTCGGCGCGTTTGGCGATTGCCTGGGTGGCGGCAATCGCCGGCATGGCTTCGCCGAACACCCGTTCTTGCGTTTCGGTCACCTCGCGCAGGCTAAGCCACCCCACCACCCCGGAGGTGAGGGAGAGAGAAGCGATGGCGACAAAGGCCAAAAAGAGCCGTCCGCCGATTCCGAAGCGCCGCAGCATGGTGGCGCATCCTACATATCGAAAGCTTTATCGGCAAAAGTGCTTTCGATCTTGCTATTGGTCGCGACAGCGGGCGGCGAACGCACTAACCTCGCTTCATGTTTCGGACGCTCGCTCTCCTGCTTGCCTTGGTCCTTCCAGGCCCTGTCCTAACGGCAGAAGAGCCGGAGGTGGCGCCCTGGTCGGTGACGCTCTTCGATCCACCGCTGTCGTTCGACGGGACCTTGGAGGTGGCAGATTACGTTCCTCTGGCGCGGGCCGAACGTCCTTGGAAGCTCTGCGCGCTCTATCCGCACCTGAAGGATGCCTATTGGCTCAGCGTCAACTTCGGCATGGTCGAAGAGGCGCGCCGCCTGGGCGTAGCCCTGCAGGTGCTGGAAGCCGGCGGCTATCCGAACCTCGACCGCCAGCGCCACCAGTTCCAGCGCTGTCTGGAGGAGGGGGCCGACGCCGTCATGCTGGGCACGGTCTCCTACGACGGCATGACCGATCTGGTGCTGGCCTCGCCGGTACCGGTGGTGGCCGCGGTCAACGACATCAACAAGCGCGGGATTGCGGCCATGTCGGGCGTGTCGTGGCGCGAGATGGGCCGCTCCGTCGGCGCCTATCTGGCAGCACGCCACCCCCAGGGCAGCCCGCCGGTCCGCGTGGCTTGGTTCCCCGGGCCGGAGGGCGCCGGCTGGGTGCGTTTCGTGCAGGAGGGCTTTCACGCCGGTCTGGCGGACAGCGCGGTCGAGGTGGTCGTGACCATGTGGGGCGATACCGGCCGGGAAATCCAGCACATCCTGGTCGAGGAAGCGCTGGAGGCTCATCCGGACCTCGACTACCTGGTCGGCAGTGCGGTCACCGCCGAGGCAGCGATCGGTCTGCTGCGCGCACGCGGGCAAAGCGAAGAGATCGGCGTCTTGGCCGACTATTTCACCCATGGGGTCTATCGCGGCATCAAGCGCAACACGGTCCTGGCGGCGCCCACCGATCAACCTGTCCTGCAGGGCCGTCTGGCCGTCGACATGGCGGTTCGCCTGCTGGAGGACCGCTTGGTGGTGCGGCATGTCGGCCCGGCAATCGAGGTCGTCGACCCCGAGACCCTGGAGACCATACGCCTGGACCAGAGTCTGGCCCCAGCCTGGTTCAAGCCGCAGTTTACGCTTGACCCTGAAGACCAAGGGCAGCCGACGAACTGAATCCGAGAGGAGGAGTTTCTATCTTGACCTACCGAACGCTTCGCTTTGACGTCGAAGAAGGTTTGGCCCGGATCATCCTGGATCGCCCGGACGCGGCCAATGCTCTGGACCTGGTCATGGCCGAAGAGCTTTTCGATGTGTCGCTTCGCTGTGCGGCCGATCGGTCGTTGCGGGCCGTGCTGCTGCGCGGGGAGGGTAAGATGTTCTGTGCCGGCGGCGACCTGAAGTGCTTTGCCGCGGAAGGCGAGGGCGCGCCGGCCTTCGTGACCAAGGTTGCCACCCTGCTGCACAATGCGGTGACCCGCTTTGCACATCTGGATGCGCCTGTGGTGGTCGGGGTCAATGGTACAGCGGCCGGGGCCGGCTTCTCGATCGCGCTTTCCGGCGACTACGTGATCGCCTCCAGTGCGGCGAAGTTCGTCTCCGCCTACACGGCCTCTGGGCTCTCGCCGGATGGCAGCTCTACCTATTACCTGGCCAAGCACATTGGCTTGCTGCGCGCCAAGGAGCTGATGCTGGCCAATCGCGTGCTGAGCGCCGAGGAGGCACTGTCCTGGGGGCTGGTGAGCCGCGTGGTGCCGGCCGAAGACCTGGTGCGCGAGACGGAAGCGATGGCCCGGCAGTTCGCAGCCGGCGCAACCAAGGCCTTCGGCGCCACCAAGCAGCTCTTGCTGCGTGCCTACCGCGAAGGCCTGGAGAGCCAGATCGAGGAAGAGACGCGGCACATTGCCGAGCTGATCGGCGGCGAAGACGGTCAGCAGGGCATGGCCGCTTTCCTGGCCAAGGCAAAACCCAGCTTCAAGGGACGGTGAGCGGCCGTGACGCAATACCTCTTCACCAATCTGCAGCTGCTGGATCCCGAACAGGATGAGGTCCTCGGCGGTTACGAGGTCCTGGTGGAAGGTGAGACCATCAAGGAGGTCTCGGACCACCCCATTGCCGCAGCCGACGCTGAGTGCTTGGATTGCGGGGGCGGCACCCTGATGCCGGGGCTGATCGACTGTCACGTCCATGTGGTCTTGAGCGAGGTCTATCTGCGCCGCCTGGAGGAGGTGCCGCTGACCCTGATGACCGCGCGGGCGGCAGCCTCGATGCGTGGCATGCTGGATCGCGGCTTCACCACGCTGCGCGATACCGGTGGTGCGGACTGGGGCATCAAGCAGGCTGTGGAGCAGGGCCTGCTGGTCGGCCCGCGGCTCTTCATCGCCGGCAAGACCATCGGTCCGACCGGTGGGCACAGCGATGCGCGTCGACGCACGGACCATGGTGCGGCCTGCCATTGCTGCAATGCACTGGCCTTCATGACCAGGCTGGCCGACGGCGAGGCGGAGGTGCGCAAGGCCGTGCGCGAGGAGATGCGCCAGGGTTGCGACCATGTGAAGATCATGATGTCGGGCGGTGTGGCCTCGCCCTACGACCCGCTGGATTCCCTGCAGTTCTCGCCCGGCGAAGTCGCAGCCGCGGTCGAAGAGGCCACGGCCTTCGGGCGCTATGTCTGTGCGCACGCCTATTCGCCCGAAGCGATCCGCCGCGCCGCAGAGGGCGGGGTCAGAACCATCGAGCACGGCAATCTGATCGACCCGCCGGTCGCCGCCTTGCTGGCCGAGAAGGAGATGTATCTCGTCGCTAACCTCATTGCCTATTACGCCATGCGCGAGAAGGCAGCCGATTTCGGTATGACTGCCGACATGCTGGAGAAAAACGAGGCCGTGATCGAGGGGGGCTTGCGTTCGCTGGAGATCTGCAAGCGGGCCGGGGTGCCGGTCGGCTTCGGCAGCGATCTGCTCGGGCAGCTGCAGTCCAACCAGAGCCGCGAGTTTGCGCTGCGCGCTCAGGTCCTCTCGCCGATGGAGATTATCAGGCAGGCAACCCTGATCGGCGCCCGCATCCTGCGCCAGGAGGGACGGCTGGGCTGTCTGCGACCCGGTGCCTATGCCGATCTCATTCTGCTCGACGGCAACCCCTTGGAGGACATTGCGCTCTTCGAACGACACGAGACCAGCCTGCGGATCATCATGAAGGGCGGCAGCCTGCATCGGGCGCGCCTGCACTGAGAGCGCCTGAACTGAGAGCGCCTGAGCTGAGGTTGAGTGTCGCGGCGTCGCAGGGGCTGGATCTCGTGGCTTTAAATTGGCATATGATAATCCACTTTATGGGAGAGAGTTGATGCGCCTCAATCTGCAAACCGACTTTGGGCTCCGGCTCTTGACCTACCTGGCCGTCAACGAGGGACGCATGGTGACCGTCGGCGCGGTTGCAGCGCGCTTTGCGGTCTCCAAGAACCACCTGACGAAGGTGGCACAGCAGCTGGTCCGGGCCGGCCTTGTCGAATCCCTGCGCGGACGCGGCGGCGGCCTGCGTCTGGCACATCGGGCCGACAGTGTGAACCTTGGCCAGGTGGTGCGTCTTCTGGAGGCGGATTTTGCGCTGGTCGAGTGTCTGTCGGGCGGTCAGGGTCGCTGCCTCATCACACCGGCCTGTCGTCTGAAGGGCGTCCTGGCAGAGGCGATGGCTGCCTTCATGGCGGTTTTGGACGGGTACAGTCTGCAAGACCTCGTCGGGCGGAACCCGGCGTTGCAGGGTTTGCTGGAAGAGGAGGCGGCTTGATGGAAATCCCGGTGATCGCAGCGCAGGAGCGCCGCCTGGCCGCGCAGCAGAAGGCTGCCGAGCTGGGCATCGACGAGGCCTATATCGACCTGCTGGTCGAGACCTTCTATGCCCGGGTGCGCCAGGACGAGGCCTTGGGGCCTGTGTTCGACGGCGTCATCGGCGAGGCTTGGCCGGAGCATCTGCACAAACTGAAGGCCTTCTGGTCGTCGGTCGCGCTCAGCAGCGGGCGCTATTCCGGCAAGCCGGTGCCGGCGCACATGGCCGTGCCGGGCATCGAGCCACACCACTTCAAGCTCTGGCTTGGACTCTTCCGCCAAACCTTGGCGGAAACGGCACCCAATGACGCCGCCGCCGCTCTCTTCATGGACCGTGCGGAGCGGATCGGCGCCAGCCTGGAGCTTGCCCTCTTCGGCCTACCCGAGCTTGCACCGATCGGAGGTCGCCGAGATGCCCGCTAGTCTTCCAGACAATGCCGTGGCCTATGCCGAATCGCCCCTTTTCAGTGAGGAGACCCTGCCGGCCAAGCTGCGTGCGCTGCACACGCTCAAGGCCGGAACCTGGGGCAAGCTGATGGTGCTGTCGGGCTCGCTGGAGTACGTGGCACCGGACAGCGGCGAAGCACCCGTCACCCTTACTGCCGGCGACTGGCTGGCGATCCCGCCGCAGCTGCCGCACCGGGTCACGCCCTTGGGCGCGCTCAGTTGCAAGATCGTCTTTCACCGCATTGGCGATGAGGTGTGAGTATGGGCGGCTGGGGCGAAGTTCTGGCGGCACTCTCTGTCTTCTTGCTGAGCCACGCACTGCCGGCGCGGCCGGCGCTTCGCGAGGCCTTGGTCGCACGGATGGGACGCGGCGCCTATCTGGCTGTTTACAGCAGCGTCTCGCTGCTCGTCCTGATATGGCTCATCGTGGCGGTCGGACGGGCACCCTATGTTCCGCTCTGGAGCTTTCAGCCCTGGCAGCTCTGGCTTCCTCTTATCGTCATGCCCTTCGCCTGCCTGTTGGCGAGCCTAGGGCTCGGTATTGCCAACCCTTTCTCGCTCGGCGGTCGCGACACCGGCTTCGATCCGGAACGCCCCGGGGTCGTCGGCATCACCCGCCATCCGCTGCTCTGGGCGCTGGCGCTCTGGGCGGCAGCGCATGCCTTGGCCAATGGCGATTTGGCCCATGTCGCGCTCTTCGGGACCTTCTTGTTTTTCTCCCTGCTCGGCGCCTGGGCGATCGACCGCAGGCGGCAGGTACGCATGGGCCTTGAGACTTGGCGAACCCTGGCGCGCAATGCGCCCTTCCTTCCCTTCGGCCGTTTGGGCCGGACTCGTCTGACTGGTTGGGCCCTGCCGTCGCTTCTGATGCGTCTGCTGCTCGCCGTGATCGTCTTCCTGGGATTGTTGATGGCGCACCTGCCGGTGATCGGCCTCTCCCCGCTACCGCTGGAGTTGATGCATGGATAGCTTAGTCCTGGCCCGCGCAGTCCACCTGCTGGGACTGGTGCATTGGATCGGCGGGCTGGCCTTCGTCACCTTGGTCGTCTTGCCGGCAGCCAGACATGCCGTTCCCGCCAAGGAGCGCTTGGCATTCTTCGAGCGAATCGAGCAGCGCTTTGCCTCTCAGGCACGCGTCTCGGTCACCCTCGTGGGCCTCAGCGGCTTTGCCATGACCGAAATAATGGATGCCTGGTACCGCTTTCAAGACGCGGGCTTCTGGTGGATGCATGCCATGGTTCTGGTCTGGCTGCTGTTCACCGTGATGCTGTTCCTGGCCGAGCCGCTGTTCTTCGATGCCTGGTTTCACCGCCGCGCCGAGCGCGACCCTGAGAGTGCGTTCGCCTTCATGCAGCGCGCCCACCTCATCCTCTTGAGTGTGAGCGCGATCACCCTAGCCGGTGCTGCACTGGGCGCCCATGGCGTCATCTTCTGACGTGAGTCAAATCCCAGTATTGGGCGGGGCGTTGGTGAGGAAGCGGAGGTACTGACCGACATAGTCCATGCCGGCCAGTTCGGCGAAGGCATCCATCAGGCGTTTCGTGACCGGGCCGGGGGCGCTGCCAGGATAGTCCTGGCCGTTGAGGCCCTTGACCGGGGCGATGCAGAGGCTGGTGGAGGTCAGGAAGGCCTCGTCCGCGGTGAGGCCGCGGTGCAGCGAGCAGTCTTCCTCGCGAAGCTCCAGGCCCAGCTTGGCGCAGAGTTCGATGGTAACCGCGCGGCTGACGCCGGCCAGCACGAACTCGGACGTGGGCGTATAGACCACCCCGTCCTTCACGAAGAAGATGTTGCAGCCCGCACCCTCGGCCAGATTGCCGTTCCTGTCGGCCATCAAGGCCCAGGCTCCGGGGCTGGTCGCCTCCACCTCGCGCTGGGCCAGCAGCACGTTCAGGTAGTTCAAGGTCTTGGCATTCGGCGACAGCGCTTCGGGGGGAATGCGCCGCCTGGCCGCCAGCACCATGTCGACGCCGCGGTCGAAGTAGGGCGCGCGGGCACGGAAGGGGATCGGCACGCAGTCGATGACGATGGTGGGACCTGTGGGCTCTTCCGGCTCGGCGTAGAAATAGTGTCGGCCTGAGGTGACGCGCTGGGTCACCCAAAAGTCTTCGCCTTCGGGCAGATGCGGGCGGTTGGCGGCAACCACCGCCTCGGTCGCCTCGGCCCAGTCCTGGCGGCTCATGCCGCTATCGATCCGCACATAGGCCAGGCTGTCGATCAGCCGGTCGATGTGCTGGTCCAGGCGAAAGATCTCGCCCTTGAAGGTGCGCAGGGTGTCGAAGACCCCGTCGGCAAAGATGAAACCGCGATCGTGGATGTGGATCGTGGCATCCTGCTGCGGCACCAGCTTTCCATTCACATAGGCGACGAGCCCCATCGTCATGGCATCCTCCCTTTTCTGCCGGCCGCAGGCTGGCATTCCATGGACGGGCTGGCAATGCCATAGTGGCGTCAGAAACTGGGAGCCTCTCGCGGTATCTCGGAACCAATCGGCGAAAGCGGTGTTGAAGCACCCGATAAGCGTCTTCGTCCGACCCTGCCAGCATTGGAGCCGAATCAATGGATTTCGTTCGTATCATTATCGCCATTCTGCTGCCGCCCCTGGGCGTTTTTCTCCAGGTCGGCATCGGCGGCCACTTCTGGCTCAATATCTTGCTAACGCTGCTGGGCTATATTCCCGGCATCGTCCACGCGGTCTGGGTTATAGCCAAGAAGTAGTGGGGCCAAGAAGTAGCGGTTCCGGACCGGGGCCGCTAACCGCTCCGGTTACGGCTCGCCACCAGTCTGAGAGAAGGCCGACCAATAGGCGTCCAGCGCCGGGGCGCCACCGAGATGCACATAGAGGAGACGCGTGCCCGACGGGAAGACGCCGGCGCGCACCTTGTCGATCAGGGCCTGCATGGACTTGCCCTCGTAGACCGGGTCGGTCAGCACGCCCTCCAGGCGGGCGGCCAGGCGGATGGCCTCCAGGGTCTCGGCTGCCGGAATGCCGTAGGCAGGGGCGGCATAACTCTCGTCCAAGACCACCTCATCTTCTTCCAGCGGGCGCCCGAGATCGATTTGCTCCGCCGTCTGCTGGGCGATCTTCATGACGGCGGCGCGGGTTTGCTCCGGACGCGCGGTGATATCGATGCCGAGGACGTCCCGGGCACGTCCGACCTTGGCCATCCCAGCGACCATGCCGGCTTGCGTACTGCCTGAGCCCGAGGCGGTGATCAGGGTGTCGAAGGCAAAGCCCAGATCGCGCTCCTGCGCCAGCAGTTCTTCGGCAAAGCCGGCATAGCCAAGCCCGCCCAGGGGGTGGTCGGAGGCGCCGGCTGGAATGGCATAGGGCTTGGCACCCTGTTCACGCAAGGCCGCCAGGGCAGCCTCCCAGCTTTCCTTGATGCCGATGCCGAAGGGCTCTTCGGAGATTGCCGTCTCGGCATCCATGATCCGGCTCAGCAGGATGTTGCCGACCTCGTGGTAGAGCGGCGCGTCCCAAGGGACCCAGGTGCCCTGGATCAGGTGACAGCGAAAGCCGGTCTTGGCCGCCACTGCGGCCACCTGGCGCGTGTGGTTCGACTGAATGCCGCCGATGCTGACCAGGGTATCGCAGCCTTGTGCACGGGCATCGGGGATGAGGTATTCCAGCTTGCGGGTCTTGTTGCCGCCATAGGCCAGGCCGCTGTTGCAGTCGTCCCGCTTGGCCCAGATCTCCACCTGACCGCCCAAGGCCGCCGAGAGCTGCGGCAAGGGGTGGAGCGGGCTGGGTCCGAAGGTGAGGGGCTCGCGCGGGAAATCGATCAAGGCCATGGCGTCGGGCTGCTCCAAGGACAGGGATGCTGCGAGTTTACTTGTGGTTATGCTTTCTTGTCACTTGTTCAATTGTCCGAATACAATGCCGAGCGGGCAAAGGCGCAAATTGCCGGGGATGAGCCTGCTCTTCGGTCAAGGGATCGTCTCTTCGGTTTGACAACAAGGTTGTCAGCCTGCTTGTCATGACAGGGCGGGCCGCTCGGTCGCAACCCGCCTCATTCCATGGATCGCCTTGTGGTCCGATCCGAACGCTTGGATCTCAAGCGTTCGGTGAATCGGCCGACTAAGCGGTCGATCTGGTGGGGCAACTTATCCAGAGGGATGGGAACCATCCCTCTGGGTTGCGCCGCTAGGCCGCCTGCTGCTGCGCGGCAGCGGCGTTGCCTGCGCGGGCGGCGAAACCGCGGTTGACCGCGCTGTGCGGCTTCAGCGCCAGGCGCTCGTTGGCGAGCGCTTCGGCCAGATCCTTCATGCCGCCACGGATCGCAGCTTCCGTCAGGGTCCAGTCGATCACGTCGCGCTGGGCGTGACTTCCGCCGAAGCGATTGACGATGAAGCGTGCCGGGTGGAGCTTGGTCGCGGCCGTCTCATAGTCGCCCTTCCAGAAGGCATTGAAGCCTTCGATCAAGGGGAGGCCGAGGTCGCGCGACCAGGCGGCCACCTCGCTGTCGTCGCTCGCATTGGCGCGGTAGGTATCGATCAGGCGGGTCACCTCACCGTCGCGACCG
This sequence comes from Kiloniellales bacterium, assembly GCA_040219175.1. GTDB lineage: Bacteria > Pseudomonadota > Alphaproteobacteria > Kiloniellales > JACOMY01 > JACOMY01. Next base: position 33,179 of record JAVJSY010000024.1, on the reverse strand, counting down.
GCACCCAGGTAGGCCATGGCGGCGTGCCAATCGTTGAAGGGATAGAGCTTGCCGTCGGCGTGCAGGTCCCAGGTCTTGGCCAACTCCTGCCAACGGCCGCTCTGCTCCCGACCGGTCAGATGCAAGCGCCAGAGCAAGGCAGAGGCATCGACCATATCGACGGCGACCTCGCTCTTCGTGCTGCGGATCGGGCCGTCATAGATCGCCTCGACTTGATCCACCTGACCCAGGTCCAGGTGGTAGATCGCCTTGTGCCACCAGTTGTGCACCTGGAAGAAGTTGTCGTCGCCGCTCCAATGCGGTTCGCGGGCGATCATCCAGCCGACGCCGTCCTCGGCACGGCCTTGCATCTCCATGACATGGGCGACGGCGTGGTGCGCCCAGCAGTCAAGCGGCTCCAGAGCCAGGGCCTCGCGACCGCTGGCCTCGGCGCGGGCATAGTCGCCTGCCTCCTCCAAGCCGAAGGCGTAGTATCCCAGCAAGAAAGAGTAGCCGGGCATGTCTTTGGACCACTTCGGCAGTGTGCGGGCGATACGGTCGCGCATGTCGCGGGCGTTGGCGCGGAAGAAGTCCAACAGGTGACCGCACTGCAGGCCCAGCAGGTCGTGCGGGTAGGCCATGTTGTGCCGGTCCAACACGAGGGCTGCATTGGTCCAGTTTCCGGCAACCAGGTGCTGCAGGGACTCGACATGCGAGGTCTCGCGTTCGTCCAGGGTGAGGGTCTTGAGGTGTGCCAAAGCGGTCTTGGCTTCCGCGATTCCGCCCGGTTCCGTGGCCACGCCCATGAGATAGGCCTTCATGATGTGGGCCATGGCAAAGTCGGGCGAGTCGGCGATGGCCTCTTCGAAGAGCGTGACCGGGTCTCCGCGATAGATGTTGAAGCAGTGCAACGCTTCATCGAACTTGTCGGCGGCCTGTGCGCTGGCGCCGTTCAGTCGGTTGCCTTGGCGATCGTTTCGCATGGGGTATCCCTCCAGTTTCGGAATCAAGACTCTCGTCACCACGCAGGCTAGGGGATCCGGTGCCTCAAACTTAGGAAAGATCGCCTGGCGCCAGCGTCCCAACTGCTTTGGTGCCCAAGAGATGGTGGGTCTTTAGAATGCACACCAGACGACTGTTGGTCTAGGAGGAGGGATTCTAATTTTTCTATATATAAAACAACAGATTAATCTGTTGTTTTTGGCCATTCTAACTCGAAAGCGGTGCCGAGCATCTCTGAGACTAGACTGACGGTACAGTGATTGCGGGAGAGAAAGGGGGGAGGGTGCAAAGGGCAGGCACTCAATTGAGAACCGTACGCACTTTGCACCGCCCCGTTGGGCATCGTAGAGACGTTGAACCAAAGGAGGAAGCTGGTGTCAGTTCAAGTGTCCCTGCGACTTCGCGAAGGCTGGTCCTCTGGCCTCGCGATCCCTGCGACCTTTTGGCGAGCAAAAGATCACTTTCTTTCTGCGCATCCGTCTTTGGCGCCCCGTCTGGAGAAAACAAGCGCGCCGCAGACGTCTGCTTTCGTGATGTGCATTACAGTGGTTACCGCAGGTACCGTCAACCTGATCAAAAGGTCAGGTTACCCCAAAAAGTGGTCGGAGCTCCGGAGTGAGAGTCCGATGTCCGGCAAGAGTGCAAACGGCTTTCTGTGCGCCGAGGCTGCCTGCTAGAGTTTTCGGTGATAGGAAGGACCGGTGATAGGAAGGAGAGGTCTTGAGATGACGAGCGCTGCCCAGCTAACGCCTTTGGATATTGACGCGTGGGATCCGGATTTGGCCGACATTGTCGCGGACATGAAAGGCCGGCCGCTCAATGTGCACCGCCTGATGGCCAATCACCCGCAGCTCTTGAAGGCCTGGTGGAACTTTCGGAACTATTCGGTTCAGGGCGGTGCCCTGGGGCGTCGCAGGGGTGAGCTGGTGATCCTGCGCGTCGCGCTGCATATGCGCGCCTGGTACGAATGGGGCTCGCATGTCGAGCGCGCGCAGGCCTGTGGTTTGAGCTTGACCGAGATCGAACGGGTCAAGCAAGACTTGAAGATCGGCGAGTGGGCGCCGGCGGAGGCTTTGCTGCTGGCGGCGGTCGATGAGTTGATCGAGACGCGCGGCCTGTCGCCGCGCAGCCTGTCCGCCCTTGCCGAGCACTACAGTCCGCAGGAGATCATGGACATCATGGCAATCCACGGCATGTACATAATCCTGGGCTGCATGATCAACACCTGGGGGCTGGAGCTTGAGGAGAGCGTGGCCGCCAAGCTGCCAGAGGGCGTGACCCAAGAGGCATTCGAAGCGGAGTTTCCCCGCGAATCTCGCCAACCCCGGGGTGCCGGCGCATGAGCAAACCGCACATCGGCGTGTTTGGCGGCGGCCTGATCGGCATGAGTTGGGCCAGCCTCTTCCTGGCGCGCGGCTGCAAGGTGACGGTGCAGGAACCCAGGGCCGAGGCAGCAGAGGCGCTCGCTGCCTTTGTCGCAAGAGCTTGGCCGGCACTGCAGGATCTCGGTCTGGCCGAGAGCGCCGCGCCGCCCAAGGCCTCCTTTACCCGCAGCATCGCAGACTTTGAGGGCGTGGACTTCATTCAGGAGTGCGGACCCGATCGTATCGAAATCAAACGCGAGATGCTGAGCGCCCTGGAGGGGGTGATAGGCTCCGAGGTGATCGTCGCTTCCAGCACCTCTTCCCTGCTGGCAAGCGACATCCAGCGCGATGCCCTGCATCCGCAGCGCATCCTGGTTGCACACCCCATGAACCCGCCGCACCTGGTGCCCATGGTGGAACTGGTGGCGGGCGAGAAGACCGCGGAGGCCGCCATGCAGGCAGCGGAGGCCTTCTACCGCGACATGCGCCGCGTCACCATCCGGGTGAAGCGCGAGACTGTGGGCCATCTCGCCAACCGCCTGACCTCCGCCCTCTACCGCGAGGCCGTCTATGCCGTGCAGGAAGGCATCGCCTCGGTCGAGGACGTCGATAAAGCGATCGCTTTCGGCCCCGGTATGCGTTGGGCCTTTATGGGACCGCACCTGACCTATCACCTGGGCGGCGGGGCGGGTGGCTATCGTCACTACCTCGACCATCTGGGCCCGACGCAAGAGGCCCGCTGGCGCGAGCACGGCATGCCAAGCCTGACACCTGAGGTAAAAGACCAGCTGGTCGCCGGTGTCGAGGCGGAGTTGGAGAGGCAGGACGAGGCCACGCTGATTGAACGCCGCGACGCCGCACTGGTCGCCTTGGCACAGCTGAAGCGGCGGTTCGGGCTGTAAAGGCCTATCCCGTCAGTGTCGCGACCGCGTCCAGGGTCCGCTCAATCTCTGCGGCGTTGTTGTAGTGGGCGATACCCAGGCGCAGGACGCCGTCGGTCATGTCGAGGCCCAGTTGCTTGGCGATCTCGTAGGCATAGTTGTGGCCCGACCAGGCGTAGATGTGCTGATCGGCCAAGCCTTGCGCGAGGTCGGTACAGGAAACCTTGTCCGACGTGAAAGACACCGTGGGCACACGCCCGTCCAGGGCTTGGAGATCGGTCGGGCCGTGGATGGTGATCCCGGGCAGATTGGCCAGACCGTCGATCAGTGTGCGCACCAGAGCCTCTTCGTAGCTGCGCGCGGCGGTGAAGGCCGTCGTCAAAGCGGCGCGCGGATCGGTCGTGGCGTCCAGACTCTGGCCGAGGGCGGTCATATAGTCGATGGCAGCGGAAAGACCGGCTTGCAGCTCCAACTGCACCGTGCCGCGCTCGAACTTTGCGGCCGGGGCGGTCGGGCCGCAGCGCAGGCGCTCTGCCGGCAGGCCCTCCAGCAGGGATTCGCGTCCCCAGAGGATGGAGATGTGCGGGCCAAAGAATTTGTAGGCAGAGCAGACCAGGAAATCGCAACCCAAGGCCTGGACGTCGGTCGCGATGTGCGGTGCGGCCTGCACGGCATCGACGTAGACCAGAGCGCCCGCTGCCTTTGCCACAGCCGACAGCGCCGCGACATCGTTGATCGCCCCGGTCAGATTGCTGGCGTAGTTCAGCGCGACCAGGCGGCTACGCGCGCTCAGCTGCTCGGCGAGTGCCTCTGGCTCGATCCGCCAGTTGGTCTCGTCGAAGCGGATCTTGCGCAAGGTGAGGTCGAAGTCCTCGGCCACTTGAATCCAGGGCGAGACATTGGCCTCGTGATCCATCGAGGTGATCAAGATCTCGTCGCCGGGCCGGAACCCGCGGGCCAAGGCACGCGAGAGGGCGTAGGTCAGCTCGGTCATCGAGGCGCCTATGGCAATCTCTCGCGGCGAGTCCGCATTGCAGAAAAGCGCCGCCTGCGCGTGGGCACGCTCGACCAGGGCATCGGCGCGCAAGGTGGTCGTGAAGGCGCCACCCAGATTGGCATAGGCGTTGCGAAAGCAGTCGCTGACCGCGTCGATCACCTGGTTGGGCACCTGGGTCCCGGCGGGGTTATCCAGAAAAACGGCATCCGGCGAAGCCATGAGGGCGGGAAATTGCGCACGGACAGCGTCGATCGGGAAGGCTGCAGCCATAGGGAGACCTTTCAGGGCAAAGAGGGGATGACGGCGATCCTAACCGCCCGGCTTCGTCTTTGGCACTAGGGATTGCACGAACAAGCGTCAGCAAGGACCTCCTTGGCCCGGGTATCCCAGATAGACGGTGATTCTGCTGCCTCCGGAAGGCGGCCGGTGCTCGAGCGCACCTCTGTCGCGGCTCGCCCCGCAAACACCAGGCGTCGCTGCCGCGCTGACGCTCTCTTTGCTATCCCGGCGCCGTTCGATGTGCTGGAAGCCAAGGGCCGGGACTACGCCACCCGGATCAGGGCAACCCGAGCTGCATGGCCTCAAGCAAGTCCAGATCGGCAATAGGCAGCGCTTGGGATGTGAGAAGTACGTCCCGCGCCCGCCAGAGTCATGCCCATCACGGCAGCGGACAAGCGGTGGCGGGCCTTGCGTATCTGGCATCAACGATCCGGCACGCCACACGGGCGCAGATTGGCTTGATCGGAGTTTTCGCCAAGCCTATGACCGTTGGCAGAAATGCAAATGGGGAATCTGGGATGCGATCAGGTGGGCGTCGATTGCTAGCATTTGTGGCCATGGTCATTGTCGGCGCGGCGGCGTGCCCTCTGCCATCTTGGAACGGTAGCGTCTCAGCTGATGCGCGAGAGGCTCGACAGGCAGACATCGAAGGACTGAGCCCGGCCGAGACCGAACGCCTCGGATGGGACGCCGACAAGCTGGATGCGGCCTTTGACTTTGCAGCTCAGTTAAGCAGCGATACCTTGGTTGTCGTGACTGACGGCAAGGTCGTCCGCTCGCTCGGCGACCTTGAACGCCGCTACCCCCTTCACTCCATTCGTAAAGTGCTCTTGAGCTCACTGATTGGCCAGCACCTCGGCGATGGTCCCAAGCGGATCGATCTCGAGACGACATTGGAAGAGCTGGGAATCGACGACGATCCCGGCCCTCTCACTCCTTTGCAGAAGCAGGCCACCGTCCAGCATCTCATGAACGGTGTTTCGGGCATCAATCACGCTGCTGCGGCCGAGGCCGGACTAACGGCCGAAAAGACCCGGCGTCTGGGTTTGACTGAAAATGAGCCGGGAACAAAATGGGCCTACAACAACTGGGATCACAATGCGCTGACAACGATCTTTGAAGCCCGCACGGGGCTGTCGGTTGCAGAGGCCTTCGAGGAAGGATTTGCTACACCGCTCCTGCTGCAGGATTTCTCGCCTGAGGACGTTTCCTACATCGAAGAGCCGGAAATCTCGCTACATAGGGCGGTCAGTTTTAGCATGTCTGCACGCGATCTTGCGCGCTTCGGCATGATGTTCCTCGGCGATGGAGAGATCGACGGTCGGCGGATGTTACCTGCCTTTTGGGTCGATCGCATAGCGTCCGACCCTGTCGCCACTGGCAATGACGGCCTATGGGCTGGCTACAGCCATTTATGGTGGGTGCCGGCCAGCGACACCGGCCTGCCGGAAGGGTCGTTCTGGGCATTGGGTCTGGGGCATCAGGCCTTGATGGTGATCCCGGCTTGGCAGACCGTCATTGTCCATCAGGCAGATATGTCCAAGTTCTTCCAACGCTTCATCGATAAGGTTCAGAGTGAAGGGATTGCTCCGGAGAAGGCTCTAGAGGCGCTCGCGATCGCCTGCCTGATGCCGCTTGAGCGAGAAAGCGAATTCTGCCGCGAGCATCGCTTCATTCTTCGAAAAGAGTTCTCTCGGCTGATCGCGCTCATCGCCGATGCGCGGGTTGCGGGGGCCCCCGGCGACGCGAACTAGCTTGATCCACCCCTAGATAGGTCGAAAGACCGTATTGACGTTTACGTTAACGTAAACTAATTCGTAGCCATGCCATCCCTATTCTCCATATCGGAGCTTTCCCAGGAGTATGGGACGACCCCGCGCACTTTGCGCTTCTGGGAGAGCGAGGGCTTGCTGGCGCCTCGCCGCGAGGGGCAGCGCCGGCTCTACTCGCAGCGCGACCGAACGCGGGTGAAGCTGATCCTGCGTGGACAGCGGCTGGGCTTTACCCTGGCCGAGATCGCAGAGATTGTCGGCCTCTACGATGCTGCGGACGGGGAGAGCGCACAGCTCTCCCTCCTGCTCGACAAGATTGCCCTCCGCCGCGACGAGCTGCTCGCCAAGCGCGCGGACATCGATGCCAGCCTGGCCGATCTGGAGGGCGTGGCCGAAAGCTGCCGTGCGCGCCTCTCGGCGTTAGAGCCCAAGCAGAGGAAGAAGCGACGTGCCTGACCTAAAAGCAGCAGATTCCGGTTTTATCGAGCGCGTGGAGGCCTCTTTCGCCGCGCAAAGCGTGATGGTCCTGATCGGTGCCGAGCTGGGGGCGATCCGTCCCGGCCAGGTGGAGATCCTGCTACCCTATCGCCCGGACCTCTGCCAGCAGAACGGGTTCCTGCATGCCGGTATCGTTACCACCATCGCAGACTCCGCCGCCGGCTATGCTGCCTTCACGCTCTTCACCGCAGACGAGGCCGTCCTGACCAGCGAGTTCGGTCTACACCTTCTGTCGCCGGCCGCCGGTCCGCGTTTCCGCGCCGTTGGCAAGGTGCTCAAGCCGGGTCGTCGTCTGGTGATCGCCGAGACCGAGGTCTTCGCGGAGCGCACGGAGGGGGAAGTCTTGATCGCCAAGATGACCGCCACCCTGGTACGCTTGCCCAAGCAGGCATGACGCGAAGGAGAGAAGCCGTGGGTCGCTACAAACTCTATTGGAGCACGGGAAGCGGCGCCTTCCCGGTAGCCGTGCTGTTGGACGCCGGCAAGGTGGATTACGAAGGGGTGGAGCTCTCGCTCGATGCCGGCGACCAGCATGCTGCGGACTTTCTGGCGGTCAATCCGTGCGCACAGGTGCCGGCCTTGGTTTTGCCCGACGGCGCGGTCATGACGGAATCGGCAGCGCTCTGCCTCTACCTGGGCGACCGCCATCCCGAGAGCGGCCTGATGCCGGGCCTGGACGATCCGGCACGAGCCAAGGTGCTGCGCTGGCTGATCTTCGCTGCCACGCAGCTCTATGAGGACGACCTCAGGTTCTATTATGCCGAGCGCTACACCACGCAGGAGGACGGTGCGACCGGGGTCAAGCTTGCGGCCTCGGCTGCTCTCGAGCGCCATCTCGACATCATCGAGGCCGCAATCGAGGGCCCCTTTCTGCTGGGCGATCGCATGACCATCGTGGACGTCTATCTGGCGATGCTGTTGAGCTGGCATCCGGGCGCCAAGCCCGGGGCCGGCCGTTTCCCGAGACTAGCACCCCTTGCCGAGGCCGTGCGTGCAGAGCCACGCGTCGCCTCGACCTGGGCACGCTTTGCAATGGACGAGATTTGAGGAGCCTTCGAAAATGATTCCCAACCGCTTGCCGGACTTCGATTTCGGGCTGGGCGAGACCGTCGACATGCTGCGCGACAGCGTGCAGTCCTTCGCGGCCGAGCGCATCGCGCCGCTGGCCGAACGCACCGACCGCGAGGACAGGTTTCCGCGCGAGCTCTGGCCGGAGATGGGCGCGCTTGGCCTGCACGGCATCACGGTCGAGGAGGAGTACGGCGGCTCCGGCCTGGGATACCTCGCCCATGTGGTGGCGATGGAAGAGGTCAGCCGTGCGTCCGGTTCGGTCGGCCTCTCCTACGGTGCCCACTCCAACCTCTGCATCAACCAGATCGCGCGCAACGGAACCGAGGACCAGAAGCAGCGCTATCTGCCGAAGCTGATCTCGGGCGAGCATGTCGGCGCCTTGGCGATGAGCGAACCCGGCTCCGGCTCCGACGTGGTCTCGATGACCACCAAGGCCGAGAAGAAGGGCGACCGCTATGTCCTGAACGGCCGCAAGTTCTGGATCACCAACTGCGACGAGGCCGACACCCTGGTGATCTATGCCAAGACCGATCCCAAGGCCGGCCCGCGCGGCATCTCGACCTTCCTGGTGGAGAAGGACTACCCCGGATTCTCGGTGGCGCAGAAGCTGGACAAGCTTGGCATGCGCGGCTCGCCGACCGGCGAACTGGTCTTCGAGGACTGCGAGGTGCCGGAAGAGAACCTGCTGGGCCGCGAGAACAAGGGCGTGAACGTGCTGATGAGCGGCCTGGACTACGAACGCGCCGTGCTCGCCGCCGGGCCGACCGGCATCATGCAGGCCGCGATGGACATCGTCGTGCCCTACATCCACGAGCGTAAGCAGTTCGGCCAGGCGATCGGCAGTTTCCAGCTGATGCAGGGCAAGCTGGCCGACATGTACACCACGATGAACGCCACCCGCGCCTACGTCTACGCCGTCGCACAGGCCTGCGACCGCGGCCAGACCAGCCGCAAGGACGCCGCCGGCGCCATCCTCTACGCCGCCGAGAAGGCAACGCAGATGGCGCTCGACGCCATCCAGTGCCTGGGCGGCAACGGCTACATCAACGACTATGCCACCGGCCGCCTGCTGCGCGACGCCAAGCTCTACGAGATCGGCGCCGGCACCAGCGAAATCCGCCGCTGGCTGATCGGGCGGGAGCTGTTCGAGGAGACGGCATAGAGGGCGCCTGCTGCGACGACATCCGGGCTTTGCAGGGATGCTGCGCTTCGCCTAGGTATGGGGGTGCCGAGGGGGCGTCCGGATCGGGCGGCTTTTGCCCGTAATCCTGCGCGCGCTTCCCTTGGCAAAAAATGTTGCGAACAAACGGGGTCGAAGGGACGCTATGGGACTGAAACTTGCACCTGGAGTGGTTTACGGCGAGAGCTACAAGGCGCTCGTGGCGCACTGCAAGGCAGAGGGCTTTGCGCTGCCGGCGGTGAATGTGGTTGGCACCAACTCGGTCAATGCGGTGATGGAGGCTGCGGCCAAGAGCCGGTCGGACGTGATCATTCAGCTGTCGAACGGCGGTGCGGGCTTCTTTGCCGGCCAAGGCTTCCCCGACAAGCACGATGGTATGGTTTTGGGTGCCGTGTCGGCAGCCCGCCATGTCGCGCTGCTGGCCAAGCACTATGGCATCTGCGTCGTGCTGCACACCGATCACGCCAACCGCAAGCTGCTGGGCTGGGTCGATGCCCTGATCGAGCACAGCGCCGAAGAGCGCCGCCAGGGGCGCCCGCCGCTCTTCTCCTCGCATATGGTCGACCTCTCGGAAGAAGATCTCGACCAGAACCTCGGCGAGTGCGAGCGGGTGCTGAAGAGCCTGGTGCCCTTGGAGATGAGCCTGGAAATCGAGCTGGGCGTCACCGGTGGAGAGGAAGACGGTGTCGGCTCGGAGTACGACGCCGCCGACAATGCCAAGCTCTACACCCAGCCGGAGGACGTCCTGGCGGCCTATGACCGCTTGAGCCCCATCGGCCACTTCTCGCTCGCTGCCTCCTTCGGCAACGTGCACGGGGTCTACAAGCCCGGAAACGTGCAGCTGCGCCCGGAGATCCTGAAGCAATCCCAGGACCTGGTGCAGAAGACGCATGGGCTCTCCAGCAGTACGCCGCTTGACCTGGTGTTTCATGGTGGGTCCGGCTCGGACGGCGGTGCCATCTCCGAAGCGATCGGCTACGGCGTCTTCAAGATGAACATCGATACCGACACCCAGTTCGCCTTCGCCAAGGAGGTCGGGTCTTACGTCGACGAGCACGGCGTTGCCTTCCGCCATCAAATCGATCCGGAAAACGACCAGCCGCAGAAAAAGTTCTACGACCCGCGCAAGTGGCTGCGCCGCGGCGAGGCCGGCGTCGTCGAGCGGGTGATCCAGGCCTTCGATGACCTGGGTTCGAAGGGCAAGTCGGTGGCCTCGTCTTAGAGTCCTTCTGGAAAAGCGCGGCACCGGCCCCAACCCGCGCCCCGTTTGATTCATGAACCCGACGACATGGGTACCAGTCTGGGGCGAGCATGGCTTGGCAGGATCAAGCCATGCCTTGGGACTGCCGCTGGGGACTGCCGCTTGGGACTGCCAACCTGGGGATTGGGGCGAGCGCCGCGTGCGATACGCCCAGCATTGCCGCGCGCCGCTCTCCCTGCCCAAGGCCTGGATAAGCCAGTGCAGGACACAAGCAGTTTCGGCTCAGACGCTGTAGGCGTCGAGATGCTGAAACTGATGCAGTGAGTTTTCTTACCTGCGGCATCGTGTTGACCGGTGAAGAGGCCTCCGCGGATGACGGCTGGACCTGTCCATTCGGGCAGATTAGCCCAACCAGGCTTGCGCCGTTTCTCCGACGAAATCCCCGTAGCGTCGTGGCGGGCCGCCCAGCAGGTCCTCCTGCAGCGCCAGTTCCGGATCGCTGAGGCTTTCGCCTGCCGCCTGAAGGTGACGGTACATCATGACCAGATCGTAGATGAGCCAGGCTGGCAAAAGGCCTTCGACGCTCTTGGCCCAGGCTTGCAGGTCATCGCCGGGGTAGCGAACCTCTCGGCCGAGCGCTTCGCTCCATAGAGCCGCGCTCTCGGGGCCGTTCGGCGCATCGGGGCTGGAGAGCGGGAAACAAGCACCCGCGCCCTTGCCGCTGAGAAGAGCGGTGGCCGCAGCGCTGGCCACGTCACGGGTGTCGACCCTGGCAACACCATGCTGGCCGAGGGGGTGCGGATAGATCCCGGCGTGTAGAATGGCTTCTCGTCCCATAAGGTCGTTCTGGGCGAAGAAGGTCGGCTGCAGGATGGTGTAGGCAAGATCGCTGCGCGTGATCGCTGCCTCGACCGCCAGTTTCGCGCCGGCATGCGGGACATGCGGCGCCTCGGACGACAAGCGGCTGGAGAGATAGACCAGACGCTTGACCCCGCTCTGCTTGATTGCCGCCAGAGCGGTGAGCGCCTGGTGGGTCTCTTTGGGGTCATTGGCGAGCAATAGGAAGATCGCCTCGACGCCGGCAAGCGCCGGTGCCAGGCTTTCCGGTTGCTCGAAGTCGCCGACAAAGCCCTCTACGCCGGCTGGAAGCTCGGCCAGCTTTTCCGCTTTGCGCGTCAGCACCCGCGGACGACCGCCGCGGGACAGGATTTCCGCCGTGACCAGCGAGCCGACCTGACCGCTGCCGCCGAGCAGGAGGACGGTCATCGCAATCCTAGGCCTCCGACACCTGGGCCAGAGCCGAATCGAGAATCTGGCGGGTGCGCACCAGGACGATCTCTCTCCAGTCGCGCTCGGGCGGACCGAAGGCCTCGCGCATGCCCTCCTTGATTGTCCGTCCCAGGTCGGAGTCCAAGGTTCCATGCACATGCAGCCAGTTGTCCGCTCTCAGTGCGCGCAAGACCTGCGGCACCGGGCGGGTGCCGGCCTCCAGAGCGCAGGCGACGATGCGCTTTCCGGGCAGCGCACGGGCGACGCCGACCTCGACCAGGCCATCGCTGGATGCAGTCGAGGCGCTGTCGCCGCGGGCGAGCGAGCCAAGCGAGTGGTTGCCAAACGCGGTCTTCAGCCAGCTTTCGCCGCGGCCGTCCGGGGCTTGGCGGTGGATGATTTCGATGAAGCCCCAGGAACCCAGCCCGGTATGCAGATCCAGGAAGACAAGCGCATCCGCGTCCCCGGCCGTCTCCTTGGCAATGGCCTCGATCGTACGGTTCGACCAGCAGGGCTCGGTACCGCCGTAGAAGATGCCGTCGGCGTGGGCGTACTGGCCTCCGGTGAGGGCTGCTTCGAAGGCGCGTTGTCCCTGCTCGGCGATGAAGGCCTCGGCGGTGGCGGCGAAGGCGGCCTCGCTCTCCTCGTTCCAGTCCTCGGGCAGCAAGGCGCTGTGCAGCGCTTCATAGCCCGGATTTTCCGGGTGACCCTTGTCGTGATCGATGAAGTTCCGGTTGATGTCGATGTTGTCTTCGTTGGTGCGCCGGACCCAGGCAAAGCCATAGGGATTGATGGCATGGACCAGGACGACCTTCACGTCCGGCGGCAGCGGCTGCAGACCGCGGTTGCGCAGCCAGGAGACCTGCACGGCGGAGCCGAAGAAGCCCTCGGCGCCATGCGTGCTGGAGTTCACCATCAGGACCTGCTTGGCGTCCGCCGGCCCAAGGCTGGCGACATCGCAGGCCAGATCGGTGCCGTCCGGCCCCATAGCCGGATTGACGTGGCTGGTGATGTCGGCGCCTGCGGCCTCGGCGGCCTCCAGGAATTTGCGGCGCGCGGCTGCGTAGGTGGGGGCAAAGCAGCTGAGAGCATCCATGTCGGGCAGGTCTTTCGATGTTTCCAGGTTGGGGCGGGGATCTGACACGCTTTCGCGTGTTCGATCAAGCCGTTCGCAAGCTGCGCGCGAAAGCCAGGACCTCATGCGCCAGGGCTTCCGGCTGCTCCAGGGCGGCGAAGTGGCCGCCACGCGGCATCTCGGTCCAGCGGCGGATGTCGGAGAAGGTGGTCTCGGCCAGGCGGCGGCCGGGGCGCAGGATCTCTTTTGGAAAAGCGGCGTAGCCGGTGGGCACCTCGATGGTAGCGCCCTTGGGGATCGGCCAGGGACGGTGCATGCGGGCGTAGTAGGGCCAGAAGGAAGAGTTGATGGCGCCAGTGAACCAGTAGAGCGAGATATTGGCCAGCATCCGGTCTCTGTCGAGCGCAGACTCGATGTCGCCGCTGCAATCGGTCCAGGTGTGGAACTTCTCGACGATCCAGGCAGCCAGGCCCAGCGGCGAATCGGTGAGCGCGAAGGCCAGGGTCTGCGGCCTGGTTCCCTGGATCCACTGGTAGCCCGTCTCCTCCTTCATCCAGTGCTTCAGCTCGCCCAGATAGCGCTTAGTTTCCGGATCTTCGTCGGCGAACATCTCCGGCTCACGCCTGAGCGGCAGCAGGTTCAGGTGCAGACCCAGGACCTCGTCCGGATTGGTGTAGGCCAGACGCGTGGCGACGAAGCAGCCCCAGTCGCCGCCCTGCAGCAGGTAGCGTGGGATGCCCAGCACCTCGCGCATCAGCCGGCTCATGGTCTCTGCCATCTCCTCAAGGCCGAAGCGCGGTTGACCGGCCGTGAAGGAGAGGCCGAAGCCGGGCAAGGACGGGGCGATGACCGTCAGCGCGTCCTTCGGGTCGCCGCCGAAGCGGGCCGGATCGGTCAGCCGCGGGAGAATATCCAGAAACTCGAAGACCGAGCCCGGCCAGCCGTGCAGCAGCAGCAGCGGGGTCGGATTGGGGCCCTTGCCGGGAACGGCCAGGTAATGCAGATCGATCCCATCCAGCGCCACCTTGTAGTTGGGCAAGGCATTGAGTGCGGCCTCTTCCTTGCGCCAGTCGAAGCTGCCTTTCCAGTAGTCGATCAGCTCGCGCATGTAGGCGACGTCGCTGCCATAGGCCCAGGCCTCGCCCGGCGTCCTCTCCGGCAGCCGTGCGAAGGCCAGCCGTTGGGCCAGGTCGGACAGGGTGGAATCGGGGATATCGAGGGTGAAGGCACGTGGTTCGGCTGGCATGGGCAGTTCCCTTCGTTGCACTGAAAAGCCTGACGCCGCTCCACGGAGCGATCAAGGCTTCGACGGGCAAGAGTCCTTCGCCTGGCGGTGGCCTCCTATGCAAGGGGCCCGCCGCCTTTGACAGGGTAGGGCGCTTCTGGCTCTAGCTGGCGGCCATGATCTGGCTCTGGATACCGCTCACCGTTGCGGCCGCCTTGCTGCAGAACCTGCGGACCGCCGTGCAGCGGCATCTGGTCGGACGCCTCTCGACCAATGGCGCGACCATGACGCGCTATGTCTATGGCCTGCCCTTTGCCTTTGCCTATGTCGTGCTGCTCTATGGCCTGGGGCATCCCTTGCCCTTTCCCAAGGCCGAATTCTGGCTATGGGTGACGGCCGGGTCGATCACCCAGACTCTGGCAACGGTGCTGCTGCTGACGGTGCTCAAGCAGCAGAACTTCGCGGTTGGGATCGCTTACTCCAAGACGGAGGTCGTCCAGGCCGCGATCTTCGGTCTGGTCTTCCTGGGCGAAGGCATTTCCGTCATGGGGGCCTTTGCCGTCATGCTGGGCACCGTGGGTGTCATGCTCTTCTCGCTGAAGAAGAGCCAGAACCCCTGGAAGGCCTTTTTCACCGGTTGGCTAAAGCGTTCGGCCCTGCTGGGGATCGTCTCGGGCGGCTTCTTCGGCATCTCCGCCGTGGCCTTTCGTGCCGCCTCGCTCTCGCTGGAGCACCCCTCGCCTCTGATGTCGGCAGGCTATGCGCTGCTCTGGTCGGCGATCATCCAAAGCGCGATCCTGGCCGTCTATCTGGCCTTGCGCGAGCCCGGGCAACTGCTGGCCGTCTGGCGGGCGCGCAAGGTGGCGGTACTGGCCGGCATCACCGGCATCACCGCCTCGGCCTGCTGGTTCACCGCCTTCACGTTGCAGCAGGTTGCCTACGTGCGCACCCTCGGGCTGGTCGAGATGATCTTCACCTTCATGATCGCGCGCTGGGGCTTCAAGGAGCATCCCTCCAAGGTTGAGGTGATCGGCATTCTTCTGCTCATCGCCGCTATTGTCGTGCTGCTGAACGCGCCGGTGATGCAGGGTTAGAGCCCCAGAAAGCTCTCCTTCACTTTAGGCGAGCGCAGCAAGGCCGCGCCGCTGTCCGCGGCGACGATGTGGCCATTCTCCAGGACATAGGCGTGATCGGCCAGGCTGAGGCTGGCTTGCACGTTCTGTTCGACCAGCAGGATGGTCAGGCCCTGCTCGCGCAGCAGGGCGATCTGCTTGAAGAGGAAATCGGCCATGACGGGGGCCAGACCCAGGCTCGGCTCGTCCAGCAGCAGCAGGCGCGGCCTGGCCATCAGGCCGCGAGCCAGAGCCAGCATCTGTTGCTCGCCGCCGGAGAGGTTGCCGGCGCGGGAATGACGGCGTTCGGCCAGGCGCGGGAAGAGCTGGAACATCTCGGCCGCACGACGGCGCCAGTCCTTGCGTGCAGCCGGCGTGTAGGCACCGATTTTGAGGGTTTCCTCGACCGAGAAGGCGGGGAAGACCAAGCGTCCCTCAGGCACCAGGGCAAGCCCGCGCTGCAGCCGTGCGGCAGCACTGATCGTCGTGAGGTCTTGCTCCTCCAAAATGATATGACCGGCCGTCGGCGGCAGCAGACCGGCCAGGCAGCGCATCAGGGTGGTCTTGCCGGCCCCGTTGGCGCCGATCAAAGCGGTAATATCTCCGGCCTGG
Organism: Kiloniellales bacterium; assembly: GCA_040219175.1. Lineage (GTDB taxonomy): Bacteria > Pseudomonadota > Alphaproteobacteria > Kiloniellales > JACOMY01 > JACOMY01. Next base: position 17,662 of record JAVJSY010000024.1, on the reverse strand, counting down.
GCGGAGAGGGAGAGGCCGTGCAGGACCTCGACTTCGCCGTAGCCGGCGACCAGGTCGCGGACCTCAAGCATGAGGCGCCGCCTCGCCGAAGTAGACCTCGGCTACGCGCGGATCCTGGGCGATGCTCTGCGGCGTGCCCTCGGCCAGAAGGGCGCCGTGGTGCAGCACCACGATGCGGTCGCTGAGCCGCATCAGGGCGCGCATCACATGCTCGATCACCACCAGAGTCAGATCCTGGCTCCGCCTGATTTCGGTCAGCAGATCCAGGGCGTCCTCCACCTCTCTTGCCGTCAGGCCGGCCAGCACCTCGTCCAGCAGCAGGATGCGGGGCGCGGTGCCCAAGGCGCGGGCGATCTCCAGCCGCTTGCGCTGGGCCAGGGTGAGGGTGCCGGCAGCACGTGCGGCAACCGGGCCCAGGCCCAGGCCTTCCAGGATCGACAGTGCCTCTTGCCGGGCCGCTGTCTGACTGCGCAGGCGCCGGCGGCCATAGAGGCAGGCGGCGGCGACGTTCTCCAGGACGCTCATGCCGGCGAAGGGGCGGACGATCTGAAAGCTGCGAGCGATGCCCAGGCGATTGACGGTGGACGCCCCCTTGCCGTCGATCCTCCGACCTTCCAAGAGGATGCGCCCGGAGGTCGGGGCGAGGTTGCCGGCGATCATGGCGAAGAGGGTGGTCTTGCCGGCGCCGTTCGCACCCATCAGGCCCAGAATCTCGCCGGCCGCGACGCGAAGGCTGATGTCTTCGACCGCGGTCAGTCCGCCAAAGCGTTTGGTGACTCCTTCCAGCTGCAGCAGGCTCATGGGTCCTGCCCTCGCGGATACTGACCTTTTGGGCGCAGACGCAGGCGTCCGGCCAGTCCCTCGGGCAGGAAGAGGACGAAGCCGATCAGCAGCGCACCCAGGATGATCATGTAGAGCTGCGGGGCATTGGCCCAGAGCAGCTCCGTCAAGCCGACCAGGAAGAGGGCACCCAGCAGCGGGCCGGGCGCGTCGTCGCTGCCGCCGATGATGGCCATGGTGACGATGGTGAAGGAGAGGAAGGGGTTGAAGACCTGCAAGGGCTCGAAGTAGGTCGAACGCAGCACCATCACCGCGCCCACCATGCCGGGTATCAGGGCGGAGAGCACGAAGGCCGCGACTTTTATCTGAGCCGTCGAGATGCCGATGGTCTCTGCCGCCGTTTCCTCTTCGCGGATGGTCCTAAGCGCGACGCCGAAGCGCGAGCGGCGCACCAGGTATGTGGCAGCGGTCGCCACCAGCGCCAGGACCAGCATGATGGTGAAGAGGGTCTCCAGGGAGGGGCCACCGAAGAGCAGGCGCCCGCTCTTGCCCAAGCCGGCCTCGATGGCGACGACGACGTACTTCACGAATTCGGCGACGCCGAAGGTGAGGATGACGAAGTAGGGGCCGCGCACCCGCAGGCAGGGATAGCCCAGGACGAGGGCGAGCAGGCCGGCGGCGAGCCCTGCGATAGGGATTGCCAGCCAGAGCGGCAGCACCATCCAGAGCAGGGCCATGACATAGGCGCCCAGCCCGTAAAAGACGGCATGGCCGAGCGAGATGTAGCCGGTCATGCCGGAGAGCAGCACCCAGCTCTGCGCCAGTGCCACCCACATGAGGAACGAGAGACCCACGCCCAGCAGGTAGTCGCCGACCAGCGCGGGGTAGGCGAGGCCAAGCGCCAGGGCAGCAACAAAGGCGGCAGCGACCCTCATGACGCGTTTCTCATGAAAGGCGCTTCCCGCCCAGCAGGCCTTGCGGGCGCCAGAGCAGCACCGCGATGAAGACGCCGTAGACCAGGATCGAGCGATAGGCCGAAGAGGTCAGCGCGACGCCATAGACCTCTATCGCCGCCAGCAGAAAGGCGCCGATCAGGCCGCCGTAGAGGTTGCCGAGCCCGCCCAGGATGATCACCACGAAGGCCGCGATGGTGAAGGGGAAGCCGCTGAAGGGCGAGATCTGCTCGGTCATGCTGATCAAGGCGCCGGCCAGACCCGCCAGGGCGAAGCCCAGGACGAAGACCAGCTGGCTCACCCGGTCGCGCTCGATGCCGACCAGGGCGGCAGCCTCGCGCTGTTCGATCAGCGCGCGCATCGCCAGCCCGGTCATGGAGTAGCGAAAGAAGAGGATCGCGGCCAGGGAGACCGCCAGCGATATGGCCAGGATGACGAGGCGGTCGGCGCCGATCGAGATGTCGCCGAAGCGCACGACCTGGTCGAGGTAGGCATAAGCGCGCTCGTTGGCGGTAAAGGCCAGGGAGACCAGATTTTGCAGGATGATCGAGAGGCCGAAGAAGATCAGCAGAGAGTTGGCCTCGATCCGCTGCATCACCTGTCCGCTGGCCAGCATGCCGCGTACCAGAAAGCGATAGGTCGCCCAGCCGAGCCCGGCCGTCAGCGCCATGGCGGCGAAGAGCGAGATCAGCGGGCTGATGTTTGCCCAGGTGAAGGCCCAGAAGGCAACATAGGCACCGATCATCACCAGCTCGCCATGCGCAACGTTCAAGAGCCGCATGGTGCCGTAGATCAGATTGAGCCCCATGGCGACCAGGGCATAGACCGAGCCCAGCACCAGGGTTGCAAGTAGAAGCTGGCCGGACAGCAGGATATCCATGGGGTTAGCGGCGGGCGCTGACGGGCGGCCCGCCGCCTTGCCGGGTTACTGGCTCCAGGGGGCCTTCTCCTTGACCGGCTGGGTGGCCTCGCCCGGCGGCCAGACGATCTCCAGATTGTCGCCCTGGATCTGCAGCAGCATGGTCGGCGTCTCGGCATTCTCCACGCCGTCGAAGCGGACCGGGCCGTTGATGGTGTCGAAGGTCTCGCCGGCGATGGTCTCGCGCAGCTTGTCCTTGTCCAGGCCGACCTTGGCGACGGCCTGCTGCAGGATCTCCAGAGAGGTGTAGGCCAGGGCGGAATCCAGATAGTCCGGCCGTTCGCCGTGCATGGCGACATAGGCGTCGTAGAAGGGCTTGGCCTTGGCCCAGTCGCTCTTCTGCGGCGACCAGTGGCCGACGGTCATGACGCCGTCCAGGTCGGCCCCGAACATGTCGCGGAAGAAGGAGGCGGAGGGGCCGATCAGGATCAACTGCACCGGTGCGGTCACATCCAGTTCGCGGGCCTGGTTCATGTAGGTGATGGCGTCCGGCGGATAGGCCAGCGCCAGGATGCCGTCCGGCTGGGTCCGCTTGATCATGGTTAAGGTCGCGGTCATGTCGCGCGTCCCCGGCGCATATTCCTCGTCCACCAGGATTTCGATGCCGGCCTTCTGCAGCGCTGGGATCAGAAAGGTCTTCACCTCCTGCGAAAAGGGCAGCTGCAGGGTGTTGACGGCGACCGAAGTCACGCCCTCAGCCTCCAACAGCTTCACCAGTTCCTCGGCGATGCGGTCGGGAATGGCAGAGGTCGGGAACCAGATGTTGCCCGGTGCCAGATCGCGCAGCTGGACCGAGGCCGCGGTGTTGCCGACCATGGGAAAGCTATAGCGCTCCAGCACGCCGGCGACGGCGAAGTGGAAGGGCGTGCCCCAGGGGGCCAGCAGCAGATCCACCTCGTCATCGGTGATCAGCTTCTCATAGATGCCCGGAATCTTGCCGAAATCGGATTGGTCGTCATAGACGACGAACTCGATCGGCCGCTTCTCGCCGGCGACATCCAGGCCGCCCTGCTCTTCGATCTGCTTGGCCCAGAGCTGATAGGCCTTGATCTGGGAATCGGCGATCGGTGCGAAGGGGCCGGTCTGGGCGATGGCATAGCCGATCTTCACCGGTTCTGCCGCCTGCACGCCGGCGGTCCAGGCCAGCGGCAGTGCCAAGGCGGCCGTCAAGGCCAGTCGGCGCGTCCAATTGGATCGAGATTTCATCGTCTTTTCCTCCCCTTACTGCATAAAGTTCAAAGCGCGCGGCAGCCAAAGACCTTGCGGGTTGCCGGCCCAGGTGCTGGCGGTGAAGTGGTCCGCGCCGGTGACGATCAGACGCTCGACCGGAACCAGATGTGCGCGCAACAACCCCTCCATCTCTTCGGCTTGCGCCATGAGATGGGGAAAGTCGCGGTCGCCATGGGCGATCAGAAAAGGCGTCTTGTCCTCGATGAGTGAGATCGGGCTGGCGATGCGGTCGGCGTCCGGATCTTCCGAACCCAGAAATCGCGGCCGCATCGCCATGCCAGAGCCCTCGCCGAACTTGAAGACACCGGAGATCGGCAGGCAGCCAGCCAAGGGATTCTCCTCCAGGCCATGCATACGCCACCAGTGATCGCGCGTCGCCAGCAGGGCTGCATAGTGCCCGCCGGCGGAATGGCCACCGACATAAAGGCGCTCGGGGTCGCCGCCGAAACGCGTGGCTTCGGCCATCAGGCGGACCAGGCCGGCGGCCGCATCCTCGTAGCCGGCCGGAAAGAGGTGCTGTGGCGCCAGCCGGTAGCCGAGACTGGCGAAGGTGACCCCGGCCGCATTCAGCGCCGGTGCCATGAAGGCAAGCCATTCCTTATAGCCGTTGGTCCAGCCGCCGCCATGCATGAAGGCCAGGATCCGCCCGTCGGGTGCTGCCGAAGGATAGATGACGAGGCTGCGGTAGGGGTCCTCGCCCAGCTGGATTTCTTCGCCGGGCGGCGTGCGCGCACCCAGTTTGGTCACCGTGTCGTGGTAGCGCTGCGCTACCTCCGAGAAGGGCTCCTGTGGAGGATAGTCGCTCGGTCTCATCCCTCGTCCTCCATCAGGGCATCCAGCACCCGTTCCCCCGTCAGCGGCAGATGCCGGAAGCGCTGTCCCAGGGCTGCCGCTGCCGCATTTGCGATCGCTGCCGGCACGGCGTTGATGCCGATCTCTCCGACACCCTTGGCACCGTAGGGGCCGTCCGGCTCCGGCTCTTCGATCAGGAAGGAGTGCAGCTCCAGCGGCGTATCGAGCGTCGTGGGGATCTTGTAGTCCATGAGCGAGGGGTTGGCGAGGCGCGGGCCATCCCAGACCATCTCTTCGAAGAGCGCAAATCCCAGACCCTGCACGAAGCCGCCCTCCAGCTGCACCTCGACCAGCTTGGGATTGATGGCGCGGCCGACATCGCAGGCATTCCAGGCCTCCAAGACCGTGATCTGGCCACTGGCCTCGTCGACTTCGATATCGACAAGCACGGCAATGAAACTGAAGACGCCGATCTGCGGGAAGGGCAGGCCCAGCACGCTGCCGCGCTTGGGATCATGGGTCTTGCCGTCGAAGACCAGAGAGTGGCTGCCGATGATCGGACCGCCGGCAGCCCAATGCGCACGACCGGAGATGGCGGCAAAGGGCAGCTCCTTGTCCGAGCCGACGACGCCGATCCTGCCGCCGGGACGCAGGTCCAGATCGTCGGGCGCACATTCCAAGATGGCGCCGGCCTGCTCCTTGATCTGGCGCTCGACCTCCTTGGCTGCACCGATGACGGCGCGGCCGGTGGTGTAGGTGACCCGGCTGGCCGTGGTACCCCAGTTGAAGGGCGAGCCGTCAGTGTCGGGGCTGGCGACTTTAACCATGCTCAGCGGCACCTTGAGCGCCTCGGCACAGATTTGCGCCAGCACCGTGTCGGAACCCTGGCCGATGTCCGTCGCCCCGGTGTTCAGCACGATGGAGCCGTCCTCCAGCATGCGCACGATGGCACCGGTACCCAGCAGTCCCGAGATGTGGGCATTGATCGCCAGGCCGCGCCCGCGCCGCTTGCCCTTGGGTGCAGGGCCGAGGGGAGGGGGCTTCTTTGCCACGGTGTCGAGGCAGTCGGCCAGGCCGCAGGAAGCCACATTGCCGCCCAGAAACCATGGTTCGCCAGCCCGGACCATGTTGCGGCGCCGGATCTCGAAGGGATCGAGGCCCAGGCGCTGACCGATCTCGTCGATCTGCTGCTCGCCGGCAAAGGTCACCTGCGGATTGCCGAAGCCGCGATAGGCACCGAAGCGCAGCTTGTTGGTGTAGACCAGCTGGCCTTGGCACTTGACGTTGGCGATGCGATAGGGGCCGCGCGCCATCAAGAGGCTGTAGCCGAGAACGCCCGGCGAATCGTCGGCATAGGCGCCGCAGTCCGCCACCACCTCGCACTCTCGGGCGACCAGGGTGCCGTCCTGCTTCGCGCCGGTCTTCATGCGCACCGTGAAGGGATGGCGCGCACGGGTGATCTCGAAGTCTTCCTCGCGCGAAAGGATGATCTTCACCGGCCGTCCTGCCTTCATCGCCAGCGCCACGGCTATCGGCTGCACATGCGCCTCCATCTTGATGCCGAAGCCGCCGCCGACCAGCGGGGTGAGGCAGCGCAGCCGCGACATCGGCAGCGACAGACACTCGGAGACATTGGCCTGCACGCGGAAGACCGACTGGTTGGCCGACCAGAGCGTTACCCTGCCGCCTCGATCCACCTCGGCGATGGCGCCGCAGGGCTCTATGGCGACATGCGCCTGGGCTTGCGTGGTGAACGCGCCTTCGACGATGACGTCGCAGTCGCCCCAGACGGCCTCGACATCGCCCTCTTCGAAGCAGCTGCGCGAGCAAAGGTTCCCTTCCGACCCGGCGTCGAAGATTTTCGTGTAGCTCTGCAGGTCCTCGTGGATCGCGGGAGCACCCTCGGCCAAGGCCTCTTCCGGCGACAGCAGGGCCGGCAGCTCTTCGTAATCGACCTCGATCAGGTTGCAGGCTGCGCGGGCTTCCGCCTCGGTCTCGGCGGCCACCGCGGCCACGGCTTCGCCCAGGTAGCGCACCTTGTCCTGCGCGATCGCACCTTCGTCCTTGATGAAGGGCCCCATGCGTCCCGGCCCGACGTCGGCACCGGTGAGGACGGCCACGACGCCGGGTGCCGCAAGGGCCGCCTCGACCGAGATGCGCTTGATCCGGGCGTGCGCATAGGGGCTGCCGAGGAGCGCGCCGTGCAGGATCCGCGGACGAGTCAGATCGGCGATGTACTCGGCACGGCCGCTGACTTTCTCCAGGTTCTCGAGCTTCGGCAGGGAGCGGCCGACGGCGCCGCCTTCGTCCGGCGCGGTCACTGTGCAAGCCCCTGGCCTGCTGCCTGCACCGCCTCGACGATCTTGCGGTAGCCGGTGCAGCGGCAGAGGTTGCCGCTCAGGGCCGCACGCACCCGCTCGCTGCTGGGCTTGGGGTCCTCCTCCAGCAGCTTGCGGGCGGAGATCAGCATGCCGGTGGTGCAGAAGCCGCACTGAACGGCACCGCCCTCGGCAAAGTGCTTGGCGAGGCTGGCCATCACCGGGTCCTCGGCGAGGCCTTCCAGGGTCTCTACGCGCTTGTCCGCGCAAGCCGCAGCCAAGGTGAGGCAGGCGCGCTGTGGCCAGCCGTCGATCATCACCGTGCAGGCCCCGCAGACGCCTTGATTGCATCCGCGCTTCGGCCCGGTGTTGCCCAGGCCCTCGCGCAGCAGGGTGAGGAGGGTTGCGTCCGGCGCGGCGAGCGCGGTCTGCCGGCGCCCGTCCAGGTCCAGGGTGATGGCGGTGAGCGCGCTCATGCGGCCTCGCGTTCCAAGAGGGTGCCCAGGGTCGAGGCAAGCAGTCTGGGGATCAGGCGCAGGCGATAGGCGGCAGAGCCGCGCACATCGTCGACCGGGTCGGCCAGCGCCACCAGAGCCGCACCCAAGGCGGCAACGGCAGCAGGGTCATGAAGCTTGCCGCGCAGATCAGCCTCGGCCTCCGGCGCGCGCAAGGGGGCGGGGCCACACGCGCCGATCGCCACCCGCAAGCCCTGGTCGGCGGTTAGCGCGACCGCACAGGAAGCGGTGGCATAGTCACCGGAAACGCGGGCAAGCTTGCGATAGGTCGATGCGCGCGCTTCCGGTTTGGGCAGGCGAATGGCGGCCAGAATCTCGCCTTCTGCCAGCGCCGTTTCGTACCAATCGAGGAAGAAGTCGGCGATGGGCAGGCGCCGGCTGCCGTCGGGTCCGATCAGCTCCAGTTCGGCCTCGGCGGCGACCAGGGCAGCCGGATAGTCGGCGCCGGGATCGGCGTTGGCCAGTGCGCCGCCCATGGTGCCCATGTTGCGGACCGGCGGATTGGCGATCTTGCCGGCCGCCTCGCGCACCAACGCCAGAGAGCCGGTCAGCTGCGGGCTGGCTGCGGTCTCCCGGTGGCGGGTCATGGCGCCGATGCGGATGCGCCCATCGGGCTCTTGCGTGATGCCGCGGAGGTCTTCGATGCCCTCCAGCGCGATCAGGCCTTCCGGATCGACCAGGCCTGCGTTCTTCATGGCGATCAGGGTGGCGCCGCCGGCCAGGAAGAGCGCCTCGGGCCGCGCGGCCTTGATCTCCAGCGCTTCCGTCAGGGTCTTGGGACGTTCCAGATAGGCCGCCATCACTCGACAGGCTCCGCCAGGACCCGTGCCTGCAGGGCCTTCGCGAAATCGGCGGCGATCTGATCGGCCTTCTTGCGCATCACTCCCAGGCCGAACTTGCCCAGACGCCCGGTCACCGAGACTTCTGAGCTGTAGGTGAGTTCTGTCTCATCGGCAGAAATCTCCTCCAGTCGCAAGGTGCTGTCGGCTGAAACCTGGCTTGCCCGCGAGCCTTCCTCGCCGCGGGTCCTGCACTGCAGCTGCGCCGGCCTCTCCGATGCGGTGATCTCGACCAGCAGGGTGAAGCGGGCCTTGATCGGCCCGACCTTCACCGAGACGACGACCCGGTAGCTGCTGGGCCCCAACTGTTCCGCAGAGTCGCAGCCGGGCAGGCAGGCGGCCATGACCGCGCAGTCGTGGATCATGCTCCAGACCCGTTCGCGGCCAGCTGATACTGGAAATGTGCCCTCGATCCGCATGGCTCAGCGGCGCTCGCGCGGCACGATCATCTTGGGGTCGACGATGCGCCCCGCTTCGACGACGCGCTTGCCGTCCAACTCTATGGTGCACTCTCGCATTGGCACGTCGTAGTGGCCGCGGGTCTTGCGCTTGCCGCCGCCTTGCGTGTTCGGACCGGTGGAGAAGAGAAAGTTGCCCGGAAAGCAGCGCGAGGCGGCCCGGCTGCGCTCCGGCGCATCGCCGTAGAGCGCGATGGAATCCCAGCGGCACTGCGGGTTCAGCCCCCAGCCCAGGTGCGAGACGGCATAGGGGTCGCGGTCGCCCTCGAAGTCTTCGCCGTCCTTCAGCCATTCGCGCATCAGGGCCGCATCCAGGCCGCCCTCGATCGAGGTGATGTGCCCGTCTTCGATCTCCAGCCGGATCTCGTCCACGACGTAGCGACAGTAGGGCAGGATGACGATGTCGCCCGGCTGGATCACGACCCGGCCCCGGCTGCTGCCTTCGTCGGGGAAGGTGTGGATCAGGCCCACGCCCCAGTGGTCGAAGCGACCGGGCTCGTCGGCCATGCCGTACTGGATCATGGTCGGGTATTCGCCGCGGCTGTAGCGCAGGTCGGTGCCGGCCTTGCTGGTGACATGCACATGCCGGGTCGCCTTATAGAGCTCGTCGGCATAGAGCAGCGCCTCTTTCAGGCCCGGCGGCGACTGCAGCTGCTCCAGATCGTCGGGGGCGTCGATCACCATCTGCACCCGCACGCCGGCCTGCATGACCTCGCGCAGCCAGGCGGCGAAGAGCGGCACGTGGAAGATCAGGATCATGTCCACGGCCTTGAGCGCCTCCAGGCTGCCCTTACATTTGCCGATGGTCGGAACGCCGACCTTGGTCCAGCCTGGGATCTGGTTCACGCACATCTCGTAGATGTCGGCGCCGAGCTCGTCGGCAGCCGCGAAGGCGGCCTGGATGTACTCCCGCCGGGTGCCGAGGTCGGAGACGATTGCGATGGTTTCTTCGGGCTTTACCTTGCAAAGCTCGAACTGCTTCTTGAACAGCATGGCCAGCTTGGCCGGGTTCACCTCGACGCCGCGAAGGTCCGCCTGCATTACGCCTCCTCTTCCTCTCCCAAATGGCCGGCAGAGGTTACGGTAAGTGACCATAGGGCCGTCAATAGCCTTGCCCGCGCTGGCCGGCGTGTGCTGCTTTGGGGAAAACGCGTAAGGATAGAAGGCTATGAGGCTTCCGCTGCCTGCGAAGCTCCTGCTGCCGCATGCAATCGCCGCGCTCTGTTTTGCGCTGTCTTTTGCCTGGTGGGCTCATGTCGGCAGCAACCGGACCCTGCCCGATCTTTATTTGGCGATCGCCGGCTATGTCGCCACGACAGCCGCAGTGGTCGCCAGCCTGCTGCTGCTCGTGCGTATCCTGTCCGGATCCGAACGGCGCGGGGGCTGGCTGTGGCTTCTGGCGCATTTGGCGGCTTTGGCGCTGCTCGCCTCTCTCGGCTCGTCCTGGCTTGCCGGTCACCTGGCTTGAAGGGCTTCCAGCCCTCGAGCTCCTGGTTTCGATCGGGACAGGATCATCTCGGACGGGACCATCTGGGACAGGACCATCCGCTGCTTTGTCGAGACCGGGCACCTAGTGGCTGAGCAGCAGCGGCAATTTGGAGTGGCGCAGGAGGTGGCGGGTGACGCCGCCGACGAAGATCTCGCGCAAGCGCGAGTGGCCGTAAGCGCCGGCGACCAGCAGGTCGCACTCATGTGCTTCAGCCATCGAGAGGAGCGTACGCCCGGCGCCGTCCTCCTCCATCAGGTCGATGGAGCCGGCAGGGATTCCCTGGCGATCCAGGTACTGCATGATCTCCAGGGTCGAGATCGCGTCTTCGGAACTGGGGCGCACCGTTCCGACCAAGACTGTCTCGGCTCGCTGCAGGATAGACAGGCTGTCGCGGACCGCGCGAACCGCCTCTCGCGTGCCCTTCCAGCCGATGAGTACGCGTTTCGGCGTCCAGCGGCCCTCGAACCCCGGTGGCAGCACCATGACCGGCAGGCCGCTGTTCATGATGACCTCTTCGGCCAGTCGCGGTCGCACGCGGTCTTCCAGGTACGCGTCCTGCGGCCGGGTGACGATCAAGAGATCGGCTGCATGGGCGTGACGGGCCATCAGCTCCAGGTGCTCGCCGTCGGCCACGATCCACTCGTTGGGGATCTTGTTGCGGGTGCAGTACTCCTTGAACTCCTGCTCGAGCTCTCGGGCATGCCGCTCGGCGCTTTTCATGGCCTCTTCCAGGAAGACCGACGACACGCCGCGCCCGGCAATATGCTGCAGTTGATCGGAGGGGCGGGTGATGTAGAGCGCCGTCAGGAAGGCGTCGTGCTGACGCGCCAGGCATTTGGCCACCGCCATCCGTGAGGCGTGGTCCTCGTCGTTGGTCAAGTGGACCACTATGGTCTTCAGAGCCATGCTCCATCCCCTCCGGCTGTTCCACTCCGGGGCCGCTTGGATCGCGCGAGCCCTTCACTAGGCGTAAGCTAGACTGCAAGCCGGTCATCCTGCAACTGCACTGCAAGAGAAGAACGCTCACCCTTGACCAAGCGGCGACGAAGCGAACATCAAGGGCCATGCCCCACATGAATCACCCGACATGAAGCACCCGGCTCGGCAAGTGGCTCGGCAAGCGGGTCCCTCGGCCCTGGAAGGACCGGTCCTGATCGGCAATGAGATCTATCGCTCCTCCAGCTATGGCGCGAAGCATCCAATCTCGATTCCCCGCGTCTCTTTGGCGCTCGATCTGATCGCGGCGATGGGGTGGGGGGCGGGGGAGCATTATCTTGATTGCGACAGGGCAAACACGACACAGCTGTTGCGTTTCCACGATGCCGGCTATCTGGCAGCCTTGCAGCGGGCCGAGACTCTGGGCGAACTCTCCTATCAGGAAAAGGAACGCTATCGTATCGGCCGCGATGGCAATCCCATTTTCAAAGAGGTCTTCTCGCGCCCGGCAACGGCTTGTGGCGCGTCCCTGGCAGCCGCCGAACTGGTTCTGGAGCGAGGCGAGGTCTTCAGTCCGGCTGGCGGCACGCACCACGGCCGTCGCGACCGGGCCAGCGGCTTCTGCTATTTGAACGATCCCGTTCTGGCGATGCTCGCGCTGTTGGACGGCGGCCTTGCGCCGCTGCTCTATCTCGACGTCGATGCCCATCATGGCGATGGGGTTCAGGATGCCTTTGCCGAGGAGCCGCGCGTCTGGACGGTTTCTCTGCATGAGGCCGGCCGCTGGCCACATCGACCGCCGGCACGTTCGGGCGGTTTGGCCGACCGCGGCGGCGGGCAGGCGCGCAATCTGCCGCTGCCGCGCGGCTTCAACGATTCCGAGCTGGAATTCTTGCTGGAGACCACGATCCTGCCGCTGGCCGACCGTATCCAGCCGGCAGCCATCGTGCTGCAATGCGGCGTCGATGGTCTTGAAGACGATCCCATGAGCAAGCTGGCGCTGTCGAACGGAGCCATCTGGCAGGTGGTGCGCGCCGTCCGCGGCCTGGCACCGCGGCTGATCGTGATGGGCGGTGGCGGCTATAACCCCTGGTCGGTGGCGCGCGCCTGGTCGGGGATCTGGGCCTGCTTGACGGAGCGGCCGATTCCCGAGAGGTTACCGCCCGCCGCCGAAACCCTGCTGCGTGGGGTCACCTGGCGGCACAGTCGGGGCCGCCAGCCGCCTGAGCGCTGGTTTACCCAGCTGGCCGATCCACCCAACCGCGGACCCGTCAGCGATGCAGTCCGCGCTTTGCCGAAGGCTATCCTCGCCCCATGACGCGTGCTCTGATCCTCTTGCTGGTCACCCTCCTTCCGCTCTCAGCGCTTGCCGTCGAGTTCGAGCAGGGGGAGCTTTCGATCGTCACCCGGTCCGGCGACACGCACGTCATCGCGGTCGAGCTGGCCGAGACCCAGGAACAACGCGCTCAAGGCCTGATGTTTCGCGAGGAGCTGGCGCCCATGTCCGGCATGCTCTTCATCTATCCGCGCAATCAGGTGCCGCAGATGTGGATGCGCAACACCCTGATCCCCTTGGATATGCTGTTCCTGGATGAGCGGGGTCAGGTACTGGCGACCGCCAACAACGCCGTCCCGCACTCCGAGGCGATCATCTCTCCGGGCATCCCGGCACGCGCCGTGTTGGAGCTGCCGGGAGACGCGCTAGAGCGGCTCGGCGTGCAGCCCGGCGACCGCATTCTGCACCCACGGCTGGGTGGGCCGGCGCAGTAGTGGCTCTTGTCTTGCCGGTTCAGTATCGCTGAGAAAGAAAACTCAGTCTTTCGCACGCTCGACATAGCTGCCGTCGGCGGTTGAGATCACCACGCGGGTGCCGACTGCAATATGCGGCGGCACCATCGTGCGCGCGCCGTTGTCCAGGGTTGCCGGCTTGAAGGAGGAGCTGACGGTCTGGCCCTTGATCACCGGCTCGGTCTCGCTGACCTCCAGGGTGACTCGCGCCGGCAGCTCGATGCTGACCGGTACGCCCTCATGCGTGCGCATGGTGCAGACCATGCCGTCCTGCAGGAAGACCGCCTGATCGCCGACGATGTCCTTGTTGACGCTCAGCTGATCGTAGGTCTCGTTGTTCATGAAGGCAAAGCTGTCGCCCTCGTCGTAGAGGAACTGGAACTGCCCCTCTTCGATATAGGCGCGCTCGACCGACTCTTGCGTGCGATAGCGCTCTGTGACCTTCACCCCGTCGGAGATGCGGCGCATCTCGACCTGCGTCACCGGCGTGCCCTTGCCGGGCTGGATGTTGTCGGCCTTGAGGATGGCATAGAGCTTGCCGTCGACCTCGACGACCTGACCGACGCGGAGTTGGTTGGCGCTGACTTTCACGAGCGACCCCTTCGAATTATGCAGTTGTCCTGGCTTCGCCGCGGGTCTTAGCAGTTTGGCCCCTGGGCGCCAAGGGTCCTTCCGGGCATAAGAGGCCAGCAGGAGAGGATATGCCGGTGAACGACAGGCAAGAGAGGTGGTGGTCGCGCGCGGCCTACCGGGAACGTCGCCCCAAGCTGCTGCAACGCCAAGCAGTTCTGGCTGCCGTTCGGCAGGTCTTCCTGGCGCGTGACTTCGTCGAGGTGGAGACGGCCGCACTGCAGGTCTCGCCCGGGCTGGAGCCGCATCTGCAGGCCTTCTCGACAGTGCTGCTGCGGCCGGACGGCAGCCAGTTGCAGCGCTACCTGCACACCTCGCCCGAGTTTGCCTGCAAGAAGCTGCTGGCTGCCGGCGAGCAGCGGCTCTTCACCCTGGCCAAGGTCTTTCGCAACGGCGAGCGGGCGGCGACCCACCATCCGGAGTTCACCTTGCTGGAGTGGTATCGCGCCGAGCCGGAGATGGAGCGTCTCTTCGAAGACTGCGAGGCACTGCTGCGCGCTGTGGCCAGAGCGGCCGGGGTGACGTCGCTGCATTGGCGGGGCCAGGAGGTCGACCCCTTCCAAGCCTTCGAACGTCTCAGCGTGGAGGAGGCCTTTCAGCGCTACGCCGCGATCGATCTCTTTGCCAGCCTGAAAGACCCGGCGGCCCCCGATGCGGAGGTCCTGCGCAACGCCGCCAGAAGGCAGAACCTTCGGGTCGCCGACGACGACAGCTGGGCCGATCTGGTGACCAAGATCATGCTGGAGCGGATCGAGCCCAATCTGGGCTCCGGGCGGCCCACCTTCCTGACCGACTACCCCATTGCGCTGGCGGCCCTGGCCCGACCCAAGGCCGGAGCGCCGCAGCTGGCCGAGCGTTTCGAGATCTATGTGGCCGGCCTGGAACTGGCCAATGCCTTTGGCGAGCTCACCGACCCGGTGGAGCAGCGCCGCCGCTTTCAGGCCGATATGGATCTGAAGGAAGCGCTCTACGGGCTGCGCTATCCGATCGATGAGGATTTCTTGGCGGCGCTCTCCCACATGCCGCCAGCTTGCGGCATTGCACTGGGTATCGATCGCCTGGTGATGCTGCTGACCGGTGCTGCGCACATCGAAGAGGTGCTTTGGACGCCGGTCGACTGAAGTCTTCGTCTCTGTTCCTGGGACGTCATCGAAGGACGGGTTTCGAAGAGAGTTTCCCTGTCGCGGCGTTAAGCTGCTGCGCGAGAAGGGAGACACCTGCCATGGCCACTTCGAGCCTCTTCGACAGCCAACGCTATCCCCTAGACCGCGCGGACGGCTCGGCCTATCGCCAGCTGCTACAAGACTGCTGGGCGGGGCTGGAGGCGCGCGGTGCTGCGGTGCTGGAAGGTTTCCTGCCGGCTCCGATCCTGGCGCGAATCCTGGAGGAGGTGAGGCCGGCTCTGCCCAAGGCCTTCTACAAGGAAAAGCGACACAGCCCCTATCTGATCGCCGATGACCCGGCCTTTCCCGATGACCATCCGCGCAACCGCAAACAGCGTACCAACTCGGCGACCCTGGGCTATGCCGATCTGCCGAGCGATTGCGCCTTGGACCGGCTCTACCGCGATCCCGCGTTCGTGGCCTTCCTGGCCGAGGTTCTGGGCTATCCGACGCTCTTCCCCTACGCCGATAGCCTGACGCCGGTGAACGTCTTGCTGTACGAGCCGGGCCAAGAACTGGGCTGGCACTTCGATGTCTCGACCTTCGTCGTCACTCTGGCGCTGAGCGAGGCGGAGCAGGGTGGCGCCTTCGAGTACGTGCCCTTCCTGCGCTCCGAGGAAGCCGAGAACTTCGATTCCGTCGGCCGTGTCCTGGACGGTGCAGCCAAGGACCAGGTCTGCGAGCTGAAGCAGGGGGCGGGCGCCCTGGTCATCTTCCGCGGCAGTCGCACCCTGCATCGCGTCAGCCGGATCGAGGGCAGCCGTGCCCGCATGATGGCGGTCTTCAGCTACGCGCCCAAGCCCGGCACCTATTCTGATCCGCACAACCTCAAGACCTTCTACGGCCGCACGTCTTAAAGCGGCAGGTAGATTACCAGCTGCAGACCCATGATGTCTCTTACATCGAGGGCTTTATCGACGCCCTCGGCCTCAAGGATATCGTCTCGGTCATCCATGACTGGGGATCGGCCATCGGCCTGAACATCGCCCGGCGTCGCAGCGCACTGGTGACGGCCGTCGCCTGCATGGACGCGATTGTGCGCCCGGTCATTTCAAGATTTTACCGTCTTTTGATATCAGTGACTGCACATCTTTTACGCTTATCTTAATCCTCTTTCCCTCAATAACGATCAAACCTGTCGCCTTGACGCTGCATTTTTTTGACGAACTCCAGATACTCACACTGTTGTGGCAGTTTTCTTCAATGTTTTCTCTGATCTCTCGACCTGCGTCCATGAACAAAGCAAAGCTGTTGCCTTTGGAGTTGGTCAAGTCCGGGAACTGCTGGATAAATGCGAGGGGTGGCCCTCTTTTGAGGCCGGCTTGGAGAGGCCGTTTTCGGCCTCGTAGAGTTCATCAAGGTCCTTTCTGACCGCCGCCATCTGGCGGCGCTCGAACTCGGTGATGCGGACGGCCCGCCAGCGGTCCGACGCACGGATCATGGCGCCGAACATGAGCTTCAAGACAGCCTTTTCGCCGAAGGCGTTGGGGATGATCTTGAGGCGCCGGCGCTCCTCGACGAACAGACGTTCGAGGAGGTTGGTGGTCCGAATTGCCCGGCGATGGCCGACCGGCATCATCAAATGGGCGATGCAGGCTTCGAAGTCGTCCTGGAAGCAGGCAACGGCAGTCGGCAGCTCGGCCTCGTAGTCCTGGATCAGGTCTTGGGCGAGCTCACGGGCGATCTTGCGGCTGGGTGCCTGGTAGGCGGCCTGCACACGCGCCTTGAACTCCGGCCAAAGCTCTTCAGGTACCTTCGCTGCGAGGTTCCTCATGCGGTGAGCTAGGCAGCGCTGGCGGGCTGTGCGCGGGAAGCAGGTCTCGATCGCCTTGATGATGCCAGGCGCCCCGTCGCTGGTGACCAGCAGCGGATCACCCAGCCCGCGCCCGCGCATGTCCTGGAAGAAGGCCGAGACCGTCTCGGCATCCTCCTTGGAGCCGGCCATCATCGAGAGCAGGACCTTCTTGCCCTCCACGGTGAAGGCCCAGGCGGCCAGCACCGGCTCACGCCTCTGACCCGGCCGGATCCGCTCGGCAATGCCATCGACGAAGAGATAGGCGATCTCAAACTCGCCAAGGTCCCGCTGCATGAACTCCTGGTAGTCGGCCCACAGCCGATCGCCCAGCTCCGAAACCGCCGTTCTGGAAAGCAACAGCCGACCGCTCTCGTCCTTGAAAGCATCTTCGATGTCGCGCACCGACAGCCCGCGCGCCAGCAACTCTACCGCCAGATCCTCCAGCTGAGCACTGCGGCCTTTCAAGTGACTGGCGATCTCCGAGCGCCAGGGTTCCTGTCTGCCGGCGATCTGCGGCACCGCGTACTCGATCATTCCCTCAGCCGTCTTCAGCCGACCCTTGCGGGTGCCGTTGCGCCAGCCTTGGCCTGGCCGGCTACCATGCTCGTAGTAGTCCCGCCCCAGCGCGTCGCGTTGCTCCGCCTCCAGCGCTTCCTCGGCGATCAGCTGGGTCGACAGCCGGATCAACTCGCTGCGCGCATCCGCCGTCTCCAAACGGCCCGCGATCAAGTCACGCAAGGCTTCACGCGTCCTCTGCGATGCTGGTACTCTCCTGTCCATGGGGTGCCTCCTTGCTGGCGCCGGCGGCTACCGGCGACTCGGTTGAACCATCCTCAGCGAGGATGCACCCCTATCCGATTTTCCAGCAATCCTAGGACTTCACCTTTGGAGTTATAGAAGTAAAAAATATCATCGCTAGGCGGTGTGGACGGATTTGACGAGAATGAAGGCTGCGGCGAGAGAGACAATGGCCTGGAAATTGGCTTTGGTCTTCTCGCAGCGCAGGGCTACTCGTTTGAAACGCTTTAGTTTTCCCACTGCCTGCTCGATGCGTGCG
>JAVJSY010000023.1:0-59682 GCA_040219175.1 Kiloniellales bacterium | reverse complement strand
TGCTCAGAAAAGCCAAGGCCCGAACCTACGACGCCCTCTGGCGCGCACTCGGCGATGTCTGCGCTCTCTTCGACCCTCAGGAATGCTGGAACTACCTCAAAGATACCGGCTACGTTGCAAACTAAACGCCCGATGCTCTAGTTTTGGCTCTTCAGTGTCACGTACATCAGGCCGAGATAAACGATCGGGATAACCACGACCACCAATCCTTCGACAAAGCCTGGTGCCGGACAGTCGCCGGCGAACATGCGGTAAGCCACCCAGCCATCGGCCAACAGCACGATGGCGACACCAATGAACCAAGGCATCAGTGGCTGGCGTTTCCCAGAATCTCGCATTCGAACCTCCATCATCGATTGGCAGCTACGCAGCGCGCTTGGGTCGTGTCCCAGCGGCTGGCAATCGGACCATGACCGGGCAAGCGCGACCTTGACGCACATCAAGGGGCAGAGGACTTTCGACCGGATCACGATGGCGTCAAATCGAAAGATTTGTCGTCTAAATCCTGCTCTACGGCTTTGAAACATAGAGCAGAGTCTCGCATTCTGGCGAGTCCACCTGAATGCGATCTCTGGTCGTGTCCCCTGGTCCCGAAGACTCTCGGAACCGGCCGCGAAAGGTCGCGGAAAGAGGCAGGACTTGACGCCGGTCAAGACCGGAAGGCGCGCCCGCCCGCATCATGCGCCGCAGAGCTTCTCTTGACGGCGGATGTTCGACTCGGCGCACGCCCATTCCGGGTCCAGCGTTTCCGCTTCCGCCACGGCGAAAGGAACGACGATGAGCGCGCAAGGATTGGAAGTCATCGACCGTACGGTTCAATCCACCCACGAGTGGATCAACGAGTTGGCGGAGCGTGTCGAGTGGAGAGATCGACGTCACACGCTGCTGCTGTTGCGTTCTACGCTGACGAGCTTGCGCGACATGCTTGACCATGACGAGGCCGCGCATCTTTCCGCGCAGCTGCCTATACTGATCCGGGGCTTCTATTTCGAGGGCTGGCGGCCTTCGACCACGCCACTGGCGGACCGCAGCAAGGAAGGCTTCGTTCGGCGGGTCGCCGAGCGCTTCAAGGGGAGCCCAGCCTTTGCCGGTGAGAAGAATATCCGCGAGGTCTTCCGGTTGTTGAACAACCGCATTTCGGAGGGCGAGGTCGGTGATGTGCGCGCAGCCCTGCCGACCGCGCTTCGCTCTCTCTGGCCCGACTGACTGGCCCGACTGGCTGGCCGACTGACTGGCCGACTGACTGGCCCGTCAATCCGGCCGGTGTTCCTGCGGCGAGTTCTCCGACCGGTAGTCTGCACGACTGGCACACGCCAGCGGCAGTCAAAGATGCATGCTCGAAAGGCTTTGCTAGAAACGAAGGCAGTTGATCACTGAGCGATCTTGGCGGTCAGGTAGCCGACAATGTTGGCGATGCTGTCGAGCTTGCCGTAGTCGCTTTCCGGGATTGCTACCTGCAAGCGTTCGTCGATGGCGATGACGAAATTCAGAAAGTCCATCGAATCGATGTCCATCTCGTCGCGCAATGGTGCCTGCGGATCGAGCGCCGCGCAGTCTGCCTCGGGGGCGATCTTGCCCAACTCTTCCAGGACGATGGCCTTCACCTCGGTTGCGTTCATAGGGCTTCCGGCTCCTGCAAGAGATGGTCGACTTCAGCTAGAAACAGGGCGCCGCGATGGCCGTCGCTCACGCGGTGATCGGCAGCCAGGCTCGCTCGAACAACCGGCCGAACGGCCAGCGCGTCACGCACGGCCCAGGGGCGCGTCATCACGCTGCCGAAGCCGACGATCGCCACCTGCGGCGGATAGATGATCGGCTGGATGGCTTCGACACCGCGCTCACCAAGGCTGGTCAGGGTGATGGTTGGGTCGGACAGTTCAGAGCTACGCAGCAAGCCGCTGCGCGCGCGGGTCACCAGGTCGCGAAGGGCCAGCATGACCTCCTCAATGCTGCGCTCTGCAGTGTTGTGGATGGCCGGTGCCACAAGTGCACCGCCACGGATCGCAACCGCCATGCCGACATGAACAGCGCTACTCGGCCGTGCCGATCCCTCTATGAAGAACCCGTTCAGTTCCGGAACTTTGCTCAGCGCCAGAGCTACGGCTTTCAGCAGCAGTGCCCCCAACAGAAGGCGCGCGGCCGGTCGGCGTTCCGCGTTGGTCTCGGCCAGCCAGGTCTGGGCGCGCTGCATATCGATCGTTGTGCCGAGATAGTAGTGAGGAATCTCGCGCTTCGAGCGCGACATGGCAGCGGCAATAGCCCGACGCATCGCCGTCGGATCGAGCCCGCTGCGCCTGATCTGGGGAGCAGCAGAGGTCGGACCATCCAAATCGTTACTGACAATAGCGCCATGTGGTCCGCTGCCCTTTAGCGTCGCAAGATCGATGTCGCGCTCTTGCGCCAGGCGCCGCGCTGCGGGCGAAGCGAGAATCCGTTTATTTGCCGGCGGTAGGTTTGTCGTTGACGCGTGGGGCTTCTGCACAGGCCGTTGCGGTGGGGGCGGCATGGAAGTCTTGGCGTTTGCCGTAGCCTCGCCACCGTCGATCCGCGCCAGCGGCGTGCCCACTGGCACCGTGCAGCCGGGATCCACCAAGAGCTCCACAACCACGCCTTCTTGGAACACCTCGATTTCTATAGCGCCCTTGTCGGTTTCGACCACGGCGATGATGTCGCCACGCTGCACCGTCTCATTTGGCTGTTTCAGCCACTCGACCAGGGTGCCCGCCTCCATGTCGGCACCGAGCGAAGGCATCAGAAAGTCCGTCATGCCCGCTCCAGCGTGGCTTTCGCGGCGGCCTCGATCGCGGCCGCTTGCGGTAGCGCTGCCTGCTCCAAGTGCTGTGGATAGGGGATCGGGACCTCGGCACTGCAGACACGGCCGACCGGGGCATCGAGATGCCAAAAACAATTGTCCATGATGCCGGCGCTGATCTCTGCCGACAGGCCGACGCTGCGCCATCCCTCGTCGATCACCACGGCACGGCGCGTCCGGATCACCGAGTCGGCTATGGTCTCGGTGTCGAGCGGACGCAGGCTGCGCAGATCGATCACCTCTGCCTCGATACCCTGGCTCGCCAGGCTGTCGGCAGCGGCCAGCGTCTTGCCCAAGGAGCCGCCGTAGGTGATCAGCGTCACATCCCGGCCCGACCGGCGCAGGGCCGCGCGATCGATTGGTACGGGGCCTGCGTCCTCTGACAGCCGGCCGGCCATGTTGTAGAGCATGACGTGCTCGAAGATGATCACCGGATCGGGATCCTCCAGCGCACTCCACAGCATCCCGCGTGCGTCCTCCAAGGTCGCCGGCGCCAGGACCTTCAAACCAGGCACATGGGCATACCAGCCCTCCAGGCTCTTCGAGTGTTGGGCTGCGAGCTGTCTGCCGGCACCGGTCGCCATTCTGATGACCACCGGGACGCCAAGCTGTCCGCCGGACATATGGCGCAGGGTCGCCGCATTGTTGACGATCTGATCGAGCGCCAGAAGGCTGAAGTTCACCGTCATGACTTCGACGATCGGCCGCATGCCGCCCATCGAGGCGCCGATCCCGGCCCCGACAAAGGCGGATTCCGAGAGCGGCGTGTCGCGGATCCGCTCTGGCCCGAACTCGTCCAAGAGGCCCTTGCTCACAGCATAGCAGCCACCGTAGTGACCCACGTCTTCGCCCATCAGGAAGACTCGCTCGTCGCGGGTCATGGCATCGCGAATCGCAGCGCGGAGGGCTTCGCGATATGTGGTTTCAGGCTTGTTCATGGTCCCGTTCCCGCGGGCGATGCAGCGCTATAGACGTCGCGCGTGAGTTCCTCGACAGGCTCCCACGTGCCGGCTTCGGCAAAGGCTACGGCGGCGTCGATCTCACCGGCGATTTCTCGCTCCATCGCCTCCAGTTCGGCGTCGTGCAGGGCACCCGTTTCTCGCAGCCAAGCCGAAAAGCGCGTGATCGGCCCCTTACCTTTCCAGGTCTCGACCTCGGCCTTGTCGCGATAGAGCTGGGCGTCGAACATGGAATGGGCGCGAAAGCGGTAGGTGCGGCACTCCAGGAACCGGGGCCCCTCGCCTGCGCGTATCGCGTCCACGGCGCGGCCTGCCGCGGCTTCAACAGCAACCACATCCATTCCGTCGATCGCTTCCGACTCGATGCGGTAACTGGCAGCCTTGCTATGGATGTCGGTCTCCGACTCCGACAGTGATAGTGCCGTTCCCATCGCGTAGAGATTGTTCTCGCAGATGAAGAGCACCGGCAGATGCCAAAGGGCGGCCAAATTAAGGCTCTCGTGGAACTCACCCTCTGCGACGGCGCCTTCGCCGAAGAAGCAGGCGGTAACGTTGCTACGGTTCTGCATCTTGTCGGCCAAGGCAAGCCCAATCGCCAGCGGGAGACCACCGCCGACTATGGCGTTGCCGCCGTAGAAGCGCGTGTCTGCATCGAAGAGGTGCATTGAGCCGCCGCGGCCGCGGCTGCACCCCTCCTGTTTGCCATACATCTCAGCCATGATTGCCGGCATCGGCACATTGCGCGCGAGCGCATGACCATGCTCCCGGTAGGTGGCGACAATCGCATCGTTTGGGCCCAGCGTCTGCATCACGCCGACGGCATTTGCCTCCTCGCCGTTATAGAGATGCAGGAACCCGCGGATCTTCTCTGCCTGATAGAGTTCGGCGCAACGCTCCTCGAAGCGGCGAATGCGCAGCATCTGGTGTAGCAGGGCGAGCAGGTGGGTGCGCGAGAGCTTGGGCTTGCTGGCCATATCAGCGCTCGTCGCTTTCCAGGCTGGAGACATCGCCCTCCGGCAGTCCCAGCTCGCGGGCCTTCAAGAGGCGGCGCATGATCTTGCCGCTGCGCGTCTTCGGCAGGTTGGTGCGGAAGTCGATTTCTTTCGGCGCAACCACCGCGCCCAAGCGTTTGCGGGCGTGGCCCTGAAGGTCTCTTCGCAGCGTCTCGTCGGCCCCGAAACCGGGTTTGAGCGCGACAAAGGCCTTGACGATTTCCCCGGCCACCGGATCGGGTTTGCCGATCACCCCGACCTCAGCCACGGCGGGGTGCTCCATCAATGCACTCTCTACCTCGAAGGGGCCGATCAGGTGCCCGGATGACTTGATCATGTCGTCCGCGCGGCCAACGAACCAATAGTAGCCGTCGCTGTCGCGCATCGCCAGGTCACCGGTCAGGTACCAGTCGCCTGCGAAGCATTTCCGGTACCGCTCCTCATTGTGGAGGTAGCCTCGGAACATGGAGGGCCAGCCACGCCGCAACGCCAACTCTCCGATGGTCTTCGGATCGCTCTCCTCGACTATGGCACCCTTCTCGCGGCGGAGGATGGCGGCATCGACTCCCGGCAAGGCTCGCCCCATGGAGCCCGGCTTGACGTCACAGCCAGCAGTATTGGCGATCATGATGCCGCCCGTTTCCGTCTGCCACCAGTTATCGTGGAACGGCATGCCAAAGGTCTTTTGACCCCAGACCACCGCTTCCGGATTCAGCGGTTCTCCGACGCTCGCCATGAAGCGAAGGGCCGAGGTGTCATACGATCTTGCGAAGGCGCTGCCCGCCTTCATCAGCATGCGGATCGCCGTGGGCGAGGTGTACCAGACGGTGATCTTCTCGTCTTGCAGGATGCGGTACCAGCGCTCGACATCGAACTCGGCCTCATCGACGACAAGGGTGGCGCCGATGGTCAGAGGTGCAATGATGCCGTAGGAGGTACCGGTGACCCAGCCAGGATCGGCCGTGCACCAAAAGATGTCTTCTGGATGTATGTCCAATGCGAACCGGCCGCTCATGTGATGGCAGATGACCGCTGCATGGCAGTGGATGGCGCCCTTGGGTGGACCTGTCGTGCCGCTGGTAAAGTGCAACAGCGCGATGTCGTCCGGCGCCGTCGCGGCAATCTCGGCCTCGGTGTTTTCTGCTGCGAGAGCGTCGGATAGGTCGATCAGCCCATCCTCACCGCCATCGCCATCGCCATCGCCATCGATGAGCAGCACGTGTTTGAGGTTCGGGAGCGCACCACGCCAGGCGGCGATCTTTCGCCTGTAAAGTGCTGCCGTTGTCACCAGGATGCGGGCATCGCCCAGCTCCATGCGCGTGCGAATGGGTTCTGGCCCGAACGCAGAGAAAAGCGGCGAGAAGACGCTACCATTCTTCATGGTGCCGAGTGCTGCGACGTAGACATCCGGCACTCGTCCGGCAAGACAGAAGACCCGCTCGCCTCTTCTGAGCCCCAGCCGGCGCAGCAGGTTGACGAAGCGATTGGTCCGAGCGTTGAGGGCAGCATAGCTGATCTCTTCACGGATGCCGTTGCGGCCCAGCCAACGAAGCGCGGTCTTTTCTCCCCGTCCATGGAGGACCTGCCGGTCCACTGCCTCGTAGGCTATGTTGAGGCCGCCGTCCGGGAGGCCATCGAGTTCAGCTCGTGCGGCCTCCCAAGAAAAGGTTGCGCGCGCCCGTTCGTAGTCGTCGAGATTGGGAGCGAGCCCCGTTGCGAGGCGGCTCTTTCGGACAAGGCTGTCGGACACCAGGGTATCCCTCCTTCCAGCTGCACAGCCAAGAACGCTTGGGGGTGCCTGGAAAGAAGTAGCAGTC
Organism: Kiloniellales bacterium; assembly: GCA_040219175.1. Lineage (GTDB taxonomy): Bacteria > Pseudomonadota > Alphaproteobacteria > Kiloniellales > JACOMY01 > JACOMY01. The sequence continues at coordinate 53,102 of JAVJSY010000023.1, read as the reverse complement.
GCACATCACGCCGCTTTGACGTCGGTCAAGGTTCTGCCGATGCTTAGGGTCCTTTTGGAAATGAGCAGGTCTGCTCATTTCCGGAGCGGCATCGGCCCTCACTTTTCCAAAAGGGCTCTTAGGACTTTTGTTTGGTCCACCACGCCTCGATACGGTCGAAGGCCGTGTCGATCGTCGCATCCTCGACGCAAAAGGCCATGCGGACATGTTGCTCGCCGGATGGCCCGAAAGCGGCTCCGGGAGTAACGGTCACCTGGGCCTCGTTCAAGAGACGAATCGCAAACGCCGCAGAATCGCTGTAGTCCGCCCTGAGCTTGGGGAAGACATAGTAAGCGCCCCGGGGCCGAACATAGGAGAAGAGATCGCCCAACCTGTCCAGGCGAGCGCAGATGAGCTCGCGACGGCCTGCGAGGATTTCCTGAAATTTTGCTAGGTGCGCCTGATCCCCCTGCAGCGCGGCAATCGCCGCAACCTGTCCGATCCGCGGTGTGCAAATCATCGTCAGATCGTGCAGCTTCACCACTTGTCGCTTCAGCTGTTCGGGCAGAACCATGTAGCCGACCCGCCAGCCGCTCATCGCAAAACACTTAGAGAAGGTGAAGAGGTAGGCGAGATTTGGCGTTAGCTCGGGCAGAGATGCCAAATCGAAGAGGCAATCCGGTCCATCATACAAGAAATGACGATAGGGGTCGTCGACGATGATCAGCAGATCGTGTTCCTGTGCCAGCTGAGCGACCTGGCGCAGGAGGGTTTCGCTCAGAATCGTTCCGGTCGGGTTGGCTGGATTGACCAGTAAGATCGCCTTGGTACGATTGCCGATCAACCCCTGCAGGCCGTCGATCCGAGGCTGCCAATTCTCATCCTCCAGCATTGGCCAGAACACCGGATTTCCGCCCTGGAGACGGATCTGTTGAATATGTGACGCAAAACAAGGGTCGGTTACGATGACTTCATCGCCGGGGTTGAGAATTGCCTGAAGGACGAGGGTCACCCCCTCCATGTTGCCGGCGGTGACCATGACATTGCGATCTGGATCGACCTCGACGCCCATGTCTCGGGAATGGCTCTCGGCAATTGTACGCCGTAACTCCGCTAGGCCGTCAGGCAGCGCATAGCGACCGATAGCCGGATCACCTTCCAGCCGCTCCTCCACGGCTCGGCGTATGGGTTCCGGCGTCGGAAAGGAAGGCAGGCCCCAGGCCAAAGAGGCAGCGCCGGGCACCCGCGCGCTCAGCATCGCCATCTGCTTGATCGCAGAGATCGCAACGGCCGAGGCCCGGCTGGAGATCCATTTGTCGACCGTTTCGTTGCCGTCATCTTGCATGAGCTGCGTCCTTCTCTGGCCATGCCGTGGTTGGCCTCATGGGCCTCTCGGCGGGGCGAGGACCCGGGTTTTTAGTTAGTCACCCAAGCCCTCGCGATCCCGTTGTCTTGCCTGCTCAGCGCTAGACGAAGGGGAAGCCGGCCGAGAAATCCTCTTCTTCGCCAGTCAAGAGTCCGGCATGTTCGAAGGCCAAGCCCGTGACCTGTTCTGCCACGTGTGCCATCTCCGAATTCAGGCTTTGCTCTTCATAGGCGATGAACTGGGCCGTGGCGCTCGTTCCGTCATCATCAAGATCGGAAAGACGCAGATTCGCGGTGTTCGGACCATTATAGCTCGCCAGGATGGCCGACACCAGGGGTTCCGTTCCGACGTCTGGGACGAAAGCAAAGTCAGTCGGGTTGCTTGTCACGGTTTCTCCCGTGTCGATCGCTTGAACACCGATGCCGTTCCATTCGATGACGCCGGTCGATGCACTTGGATCGAGAGCCGCCCATCCGACGACTTCTGCAGTGTGAAACCCGTCCAGCTTCTCCTCTTCCTGAAGCGCGACCTCGAAGCCTGTCTCCGTTACATTCTGCGCCCGGACGACTTCCCATTGCGGGCCGGCAGTGGTCTGCGTCTGCAGCAAGATGATCGGTACCTCATCGAAGGCCTCGTCAAAGGTCACCGTGTGGAAGCTATCGGTGGGGCCGGCGGGAACCTCTGTCGTGCCAACCTGCAGCAAGCTACCGTCGTCCAGCCGCCAGTTCCCTTCCTCCAGCGTCAGCAAGGTCAGAGACTCGCCCACCGGGTTAACGCCGTCGGTATAGCGCGGCTCCTCCAGGTAAAGGGTGGCCTCATTTGAGTCAATATTAGAGAACTCCACCGTTGCTGGGTCGGCGCTGTTGAGCGTTGTCGGTGTTGCGAAGACGATCGGATTGATAAAGCGCGCGCCACCCTCATAGGCGACAGTCTGTGCTTCATGGGTCAGGCCGGACACTTGCTGGACTGCACCAATCACCGGGTTATCATACTCGATAACCAGTTCCATATCATAGAGCTTGGCGGTGTCTTGCCGGTCACCCTTGATGTAGACCGCGGTGTCGAAGGTGTCTCTGTCCAGGGATTGCCCGTTCGGCGTGATGGCCGATTCAATCATGGTCGGAACCAGGTCTCCAGCACCAAGAGTGCCATTGACCGCGGTCCAACCCTCGTCGATGAAGCCATCTGAATTGAGGTCGACACGATCGGGATCGACCAGCATCCAGCCGGCGCTGAAGCTCAAGGGCGATGCGTCGGGAACGCCGTCGCCGTTCGCATCGATATCCCAATCCAGCAGATTGAGGACGGTTGTCTTTGGATCGCCTGTGTCGTACTTGATATTATCCGACTTGAACGGCGGCTCGCTGTTCTCAACCAGTGGAACCTCCAATCCCGGCAGATCTTGTCCGAACTTGTTGGCCGTAAGGCGCCAACGCGGACCCGATACAAGCGCATCATCGGTGAATCCGGCCGCTTCAGCCGCAGTTCGGCTTTCGAAACCCACGAAGACTTGCCGGTTGGGATCGTCGTCGAAGATATCGTAGGACCACTCGAACGGATCCCGGTTGGTCGAGGTGTAGAATTCGTTTGTGAAACCTTCTTCCAGATCCTCCGATTTCGCTTCCAGATCGGCATCTTCGTTCACTGTCACCAGCGAGAGGTCACGGAAGACGGTCCCGATGAACGCGCCCGACTCGTCTTCGTTGCGATAACCGACAAGATTCCCCTCCGGGTCGTAGACAGGAACGCCGCCGGACGAGAGGTCGATGTCGCCTGTCTCGGTTAGCTTGAAATAGCTGGGCAGGGCTGTGCCCTCGCCGTCAAAGCTGTCGAGCGGCGAGACCCAGAGCGTGTTCGTGGCGTCGTCTGGATCTTGTACGATGTAGTATGAAGGCGTGCGTCCGGTCGCTCCTTCGTTCTCGTAGTCTTCCGGGCGAACCTGATCGTTCGGATTGTTGGTGATATCGTGATTGATCACAAGCTCGGCCCGTGTGATGCGGAAGCCGCTCGATCCACCTTCCAGCGAGTCGGGCGTGCCGTTCCCATCCTGGTCGCGGGTCCACTCTTCCGGCAGGTCGATCTTGACATCCATACGAACGTCATTGGGACGCTTTATCATGGTGCCCCATCGATAGAGCAGCTTGCCGTCGTCTTTCAGCGTGACCGAGTAGTCGCTGCTGTAAGCGATGTCCTTGGTGATCGAGCTCTCGTTCGGGGCCATCAGGTCCACGATGTCGGCCTTGCCGAAGCCGTTGAGGCCCTGGTCGGCGATATCGGCCACGTCGTCACCATCGAGGTCGACACCACCGACCTGGATCGTTTCGACCGTGCCATCTCCATCGATATCGACGTCGAGATCCACATTCAGCGTCTTGTAGGTGTCGTTGACACCGTCGCGGTCGAAGTCAAGATCGTTGTAGGTCTGGGGATTGGTTCCAGCCTCCTCGTTTGCGATCGCGGTCTCCAACGCCGAGACCAGTTCGTCGACGTGCAACTCGTGCAGCACGCCTGGCTGCAGGGCACCGTCGATGCCGGTCGGCTCCAGGTCGACCAGCTTCAGATCGTTGTCCAGCGGATAGAGGGCGTTGGGATCCTCCGGATGGGCCTGGTCTGAGAGCACATGGGACATCACATTGTAATGCTCGGTCGAGGCCTTGACCGACGTACCGCCTAGACCGAGCGACCAGGTACCAAGCGGTAGTCCGGTCTTGAAGGTGTCGGTTTGAGCATCCGCCACTGCCAAGCCGGCGACGTCATCGGCAATGCCGCCACCGTCCAGGTCTTGTAGTATATTGCCCGCGAAACCTTCGTTGTAGTCAAAGTCGCGTATTTTGGGATCGGCGCCCAAGAAATCGTAGACATAATATCCGAACTCGCTGTCGATTGGCGATAAGACGTTTCCGTCCTTGTCTACGATCGGGGCAACGTCCGACAGCCCCCCTGTGTCAATGATCGTCGGATCTTCAGGAACGGTAACACCGCTGAAAGTCCCCAGTATGTCGTCAGTAGAGAAGGTGTGGAGACTCGAACGAAAAGTCGAAATTTCTGATGCTACGTCGACCAATGCAGATGACGACAGCAGCAATTCTTTGGTAGCGATAGTCATGCTGTTTCCCCTTCTGGGTTCTTGAACTCCGGTTGGCGTGGGCGGCCAGCTGTTCCTCCACGGCTGTCTCTCCATGGCTGTTCCTCCATGGGCCGCCGCCTGAAACCAATCTCAACGGTCGCGATTTCCCGCAGTTTGATATTTGTCAAACAGCGTCACGACACCATTGTCGCAGTTTCAATTTCGGCTGAGAGAGTGGAGCCGGTACAGACGGGCTTCAGCGAAGGCCTTGACCACGACCGGGCGGTCTTTAGGGAACTGTCTTGCCGCACCACGCCTCAGGAGGCGATGGCCGTGTGGGGCAAGTTCGCCGCGACGGCTGCGAAGCGCTACGTGCAGGAGATGAGCAAGATGGCGAGTCCGACCGTCGATCAGGCGCGTGAGACTGTGGCCGAAGTCCAGCATGAGATTGAGCAGGCAGCCACCATCGGTGGTGACGGCAAGGCTGGCTAAGGTTGCTTCGAAAGCTACGCGCCGCACTGCTTGTTCTTGTCTTACGACTCTGCCGGAATGCGTTGCGCGTGATGCGGCAGCTTGCCTCCTGCCAGCCCTTTGGATTCTCGATTGAAGGACACCATCGACGTTTCCTTCCTTGCCCTCCTCGCAGGCGGGTCTCGGCGATTGCCGAAACGAAGCTGGATGTCGGACATGACAGCGAGGCTGGGCCAATGGAGGGATTGATCGTTGTCAGGCTTGACCCCTGTGTGGTGGTGAGTGAACATTATCTGTGCGCAAGGCAGACCCGATCAGAATGGACACTGACAGGACGCTTCTGGACCTGGTGATAGAGACGGCACCGGATGCAATCGTTACGATTGATGGCCGGGGCAAGGTCCTGAGCTTCAGCCCTGCAGCCGAGCGCATGTTCGGCTATTCCCCGGAAGAGGTTCTCGGGCGAAACATCAGTTGCCTGATGCCCGCGCCGCACCGTCAGCAGCACGATGGCTACCTCGCCCGCTACAAGGCGACGGGTGAGAAGCGGGTGATCGGCATTGGCCGTCAGGTGCAGGCGCAACGCAAGAACGGAGAGATCTTCGTTGCCGAAATCGCCGTCGGCGAGTGGTGCAACGATGGCCAGCATGTCTTTACCGGCTTCATTCGCGATTTGACCGACCGCTTGGAGGCGGAACGCAAGGCCGCTCGCTTGCAGCGCATGCTCGATCGGCTGTCGCGAGTTCAAATGCTGGGCGAGATGTCGTCGGCTCTGGCGCACGAGATCAGCCAACCCCTGGCCGCAATCACCAGTTTCGCACGTGCAACCGGACGTGTCCTCGGCGATCGGGATAGCGAGAACGACAAGGCGCGGCTTTACCTCGACCGGATCGCCACGGAAGCCCTGCGCGCCGGCGAAATCCTGAAGCGCATGCAACAGCTTGTCGAGCGTGGCAAGGCCGACCTGCGCCCACAAGACATCAACGAGTTGATGCGCGAGAGTGTCGCCCTCAGCAACCTTCAGCCGGACCAAGCAAGCTACGAGATCCGCTTCGATCTGGCCGACGACTTGCCCCCGGTGCTGGCCGATCGCATCCAGATCCAGCAGGTGATCATCAACCTTTTGCGCAACGCCGCGGAGGCCAACGGCGACGAGGACCAGGACGATGTTCATGTCTCGACGGCCCTCTTCCAGGACAAGAAAGCGATCAGTGTGCATGCCAAGCGCAACGATGCCGATGAGGTGCTGGTGACCATCGGCGATGGTGGACCCGGCCTGCCCGAAGAGATCTCCGAGCGCCTGTTCGAGCCCTTTGTCACCACCAAGGAGAATGGCCTGGGCATTGGTCTTGCCGTCTGCCGGACGATCATCAAGGCGCACAACGGGAAAATCTGGGCCGATACAAATGCAGAGGGTGGCGCCGACTTTCATTTCACGCTGCCTGTTGCAGCAATGCCATGACCGAAACAAGCACTGGCAAGCCTGCGCACATCGTGGTCGTCGACGACGAGGAATCCCTCCGAGACTCCCTGGAGGCCCTGCTGGAGAGCTGGGGTTATCGCGCGTCGCTCTATCCGGATGCCGAGGCGCTCTTGGCCGCCGAGCTGGACGGCGATGTCTCTTGTCTGCTGATCGATCTTTGCCTGCCGGGCATCGATGGCGTGAGCTTGGTAGAGACCTTGCGTCAGAGGGGCCTCACGCTCCCCATATTGATGATGTCGGCCAAGGCGGATGTACCCAGCGCGGTGCAGGCCCTCCAGAAAGGTGCCCAGGACTTCATCGAGAAGCCCTTCGACGACGCGCCCCTGATCGAGCGGATCAAAACCATCACCAGTCAGCAAGCTGGGCAAGACGAGAGTGGCGAATCTAGAGATCTCTTTGCCAGTCTAACGCCCCGCGAGAGCCAGGTTCTGCGCGAGGTCGTCGCCGGCCAGGCGAACAAGATGATCGCGCACCGTCTGGGAATAAGTGTCAAGACGGTCGAGATGCACCGCGCCCGCGTGATGGCAAAAAGCGGTGCAAAATCGCTTGCCGAACTGGTCAGACTGGCGCTCGCAGCCGGCGTCGATCCGGCGCAGTAGGACTGCATCCACCGTTCATTGGAAAGCCAGGGTTTTCCCTAGTCAGGGTAAACCACAGCTAGCTCTTTCCGGCCATTGATGGCTCGCTTGCCTCCTCGACAGTTCTGATCACCGCTCTGAGGTCACTATTGGGAGGACGCCATGTCACTCATGTCCAGGATGCCCGAGACCGTATCCTCGTCGATTGCTTTTGCTCCATGCAGGCGAGCCGAGGGCTCCGCCATCGACGGCTTGTTCGCCACGCGCGGACAGCACCGTTCTCTAGATCGCGGTGTGACCCTGGTGCTGCACGGAAGCCCGGTCGAACAGGTCTACCAGGTCACATCGGGCTTCCTGCGCTGCTGCACCTTCACCGAAGAGGGGCGGCGGCAGATTTTCGCCTTCGCCGGCCCCGGGGATCTGCTGGGTTTCCCCGATCTGGACAGCTGGCACTTCACCGCGGAAGCGGTCGGAGCGGCGGCGGTGAGCTTCCTCCGGGCGGAGATCTTCAATGCCGCACTGCGCAGCGACATCGACTTTGCCAGCGACCTGAGGCGGCACTGCGTGCGAGAGTTCGAGCGGCGCGAACGCCATCTTGGCTGGCTCTCCCACATGCAATCGGAAGAGCGCCTTCTCGCCTTCTTGAAGAGCTTGGCTGCGCGCTCTCCACAAAGCGACGGTTTCACCGACTTGCCAATGACCCGTCAAGATCTTGGCGATCACCTGGGCATGACCTTCGAGACCGTCAGTCGTTCGCTCAGCGCTCTAAAGCGGCATGGCTCTATCAGAATGATCGGCGTCGACCGCTATAGCATCGTAGAGCAGGGCGCATATTGCGCCACTGCTGCCTGAAGGCGATTCTTTCCCTTCGCAGTTGGGTCGAGAGGCAGCGGCAAGAAAGCCGCTGCCTCTCCACTAACTGGACTTAGGCCAGTTTGCGCGAGTAAGGCTCGTCTGTTCCGACGACGGCCAATAGCGCTGGCCACAGTCCGGACAAGCGACCTCCGCAGTGGCTTCCAGGATAAGTACTCTGGGCGGGTGCGGAGTCTCTTTGGTACCCGAACAGACGACCTGGCTCTTTCCGATCAAGTTCGCTGTACCTCTGCCCGACATGGTTCGATCCAAGCTAGCGTCCTAGAGTGGCCCGATCCGGACGCTTGGATCCCAAGCGTTCGGTCAATCGGTCCACTAACTGGTTGATCTGGTGGGGCAACTTATCCAGAGGGATGGGAAGCATCCCTCTGGGTTGCACCACTAGGAGGCCTTCTTCACCGGGATCCGATGCGCGGATGCCTGCGTCTCCGGCGGTTTTGGCAAGGTGACCTTCAGCACCCCCTTTTCGAAGTGGGCTTCGACCTTGTCCGGATCGATCCCGGCGGGCATGCGGATCGAACGTTCGAAGGTTCCGCGCGAACGCTCGACGACGCGCCAGTCCTTCTCGGACTTCTCGCTCTCTTCCTTCCTCTCGGCGTGGATGCGCAGGATATCGTCGTCAAGCGTCACCTCCACGGCCTCTTCCGGCACACCGGGCAGATCGGCCTCGATATGGATCTCTTTGTCGCTCTCGCCGATATCGACGCGCAGCCCCATGGCTCCATTGCCGGGCGCAGCAGCACTACGCCACGACATCTGCGGCATGGCAAAGGCGTGGAACATACGATCCATCTCGTCCTGCAGCGACTTGAACATGCTTGTCCCACTGAAGAGGCTTGGCACGGACGGAGTCTCTTCGGTCTTCTTCTCGGTCATGGCTAGGGTCTCCAGTTCTTGGTTGACAGACTAGTGATGTCTGATGCTTAGCCGCATCAGCAGGAGGGATTATTGCCTGTCTGCGAACCGCCGCTTTGATCGCGATCAAACCTGTGCAAAGAAAGAGCCTGGGCCGTCTCCCAGTGCTTGAAAGCCACCGAGGATATCGAGCAGCTCTTCGGTGATGCGGTCTTGGCGCGCCCGCCGATAGGCACTCTCTGCACTTTCCAACCGCTCCTCGAGCGCCCTTTCTGCTTGTGTCATCAGCGCCAGCCGGGCGGCATGTTCTGCCGCGAGCGATGCCGCCCCCGCGCGGTATATAGTTACCGCAAGCTGCTGTCGGAGAAGATCGTGGAAGAGCGCGTGCGGATCGCTGAGCGTGATGGGCAGACAGGGTGAGGGCCATGGCCTTGCACGAAGCTGACGCAGAAACGCGCTTCCCAACGGCAACAAGTTCCTGTGCACGACCGAAAGCAAGTTGCCCTGTCCGCGAACCTGATGCACCAGGTCGACGGCCGGCAGTGCGGTGCGGCCGGGATCCTGCGCATCAATGGCGAGAATCAGTTCTGCGGCGAGGCTGCGCAGTCCTTCGCTGGATGCGGCGGAGCGCAATGTCAGGTCGGCCACCATCCCCCGTCGCCGCAGGGCGGCATCCAGCCGATAGCCGACGGCGAAGATGCCCTTGCCCAGGTACTGACTGGACGCCACAGCGGCTGCCACGCTTTCGTTGAATCCGCCGCACAGACCGTGATCCGAGCCAAACGCGATGACGACACCGTGTGACATCGGGCTGTCATCGCCTGTCATTGTCGGCAGCTGCCGCAGCGCGACATGCAGGGCGTCCAGCAGGGTTTCGTGGAAGGCCTCAGCTGCGCTGGCCGCGCGCTCGGAGGAGGGGATATTGACCGCCGAAAGCGCCTTCATGGTACGCACGATCCCGGCAATGTTGCCGATTGCCTCGATACGCCGCGCCGCGCTCTCAAGCGACTGCATCGACTGCCTCCTGCGCCAAGCTGGAAATCTCGACCTGCAGGTCTTTGCCGAGGCCGCTGCTTCTGGCTAAGCGCTCTGCCAGATCCGGTCTCGACTCACCGGCGGCCTCAATTCGTTCGAGTGCCTGGCTTAACGCCGCCGCTGTCAGCTGATCGAACTGCCCGGCAGTGGCCGCGGCAAGCTGCAGCATTTGGGGAAGCGGCGCCAAGGGGTGGCGCTCACCCTGCAGCAGCACGCCGCGCAGGGCACGTCCTCGCTTCAGCTTGGCCTCCGTCTCGGCATCGAGCTGGGTGCCGAAGCGCGCGAAGATCTCCAGCTCTTCGAACTGCGACATGGCAATCCGCAGATCGCTTGCAATTGCGCGCAGCGTGGGATGCTGCGCCTTCCCGCCGACACGACTGACCGAGCGTCCGAGGTCCACAGCAGGCAGGCGGCCCTTTTGAAACAACCGGGGCGAGAGGTAGATCTGACCATCGGTTATGGAGATCAGGTTGGTCGGGATATAGGCCGCAAGGTTCTCTGCCTGTGTCTCGACAACGGGCAGCGCCGTCAGTGAACCGCCGCCTGCGCTCTTGCTGAACTGCCCGGCGCGCTCAAGCAGGCGGGCATGCAGGTAGAAGATGTCGCCGGGGTATGCCTCGCGCCCCGGTGGGCGATGCAGCAACAGCGAGAGCTCTCGATAGGCACGGGCGTGGCGCGTTAGGTCGTCGTAGATGACCAAGCTGTCGCGCCCCTGGGCGACGAAGTGCTCGGCCATCGCCGTTGCGGCATAGGGTGCGAGAAAGGCAAGACCCGCTGGTGCGTCGCCCGAGGCCACGACGAGGATGCAACGCTCTAGCATACCGCCCTCGCGAAGGGCCGCAATGACACGGGCGACCGCGTCGCTGCGCTGGCCGATGGCGCAGTAGACACAGACAATGTCGTTGTCGCGCTGGTTCAAAAGGCAGTCCACGGCGAGCGAGGTCTTACCCGTTTGTCGGTCGCCGATAACAAGCTGACGCTGACCCAGCCCGACCGGGACAGCAGCATCGACGATCTTGATGCCCGTAGCCAGCGGGCGCTTGACCGGCGCGCGCGCGCTGATCGGAAGCGCGGCCACTTCAACGGCTAGCGTTGGCGCCTCCTTGACAGGGGCTCGACCGTCGAGAGGACGGCCAAGCGGATCCACGACCCGGCCGACAAGAGCGGGCCCTACTGGCACCTCTGCCACCTTCTTGCTGCGGCGCACGAGATCGCCGGCACCGATCCGATCTGCCGGATCGAGCAGGATGACGCTTGTGCCGCGCAGCGAGAGGTCGCCCACGATCCCGCGCACCTTGGAGGGAAACTCCAGAATTTCGTCGGCGAAGACCCCTTTCAGCCCTTCGACATCAGCCACACCGGCCCCGACTGCGCGTACGCGACCGACTTCCTCGAAGCGCAGTTCCGGCGACGTCTCTCGGGTCGCCGCCAAGGCTGCCTCAAGGGCGTCCTTAACCAGCGACGCTCTCTCCTCGGCGGCTTTGTTCATGTCTTCGCATCCCGCTTTCCCGTGGCCGGTTCGAGCGCAGTGCTTGCGTGCTCACCAACCTTTGCCAGATGCCCTTCCAGGGTCCACTCTGCGCGCAGGCCCGGCGCCTCGATGACCGCCCCGAGAGGACTGTCGGGTGAGTCTTCGGTGACGAGGTCGACAGGTCGGCCCAGAGCTTCGGCGAGAGCGTCCCTGAGGCCCTCGCCATCCAATGGCCAGCGCGTGCGCAAGGTGATCTGTGTGCTTCCCTCCTGAAGAGAGCCTCGCAGTGCGTCACCTTGCTGAGCTGTCACCTCTCGCAGCAGTCGGCGCACAAGAAGCTCTTCCAGGTGCGTGTCGGCCAGATCGTTCAACACGCTCTCGGCGATCTTCAGAACGGTCTCCCCGGCGCTTGCTCTCAGCGCCGAATGTGCCGCCTCCTGCTCGGCGGCTAGCTCCCTTTTCAGCTCCATACGACGGTGCTCCGCCTCGGTCTGGACCTCCTGCTTCAGGCGCAGTGCCAGAGCCTCCGCCTCCGACGCGGCCCGTTCCAAGAACGCGGCGGCCTCGGCCTCTAGGGTGGCTTGCTGTTCGCGAAAGCTGGCTTCGGTCAGCTTGGCCGTCTCCTCCCGCTCGCGCGCCTCGCCAAGGCGGCGTGCAATCTCGGCCTGGCGTGTGCTGATCGCCTTGGTGATCGGGCGGTAGAGAAAGCGTTGCAGCAGCCAAATGAGGATGAAGAAGTTGACGAACTGCGCCGCCGTGGTGATCCAATCGATCTGCATGCCACGGACCGTCAGCCGGCCGCGCGCGCCAGCATCACCTCCCAAAAGGGATTGGCGAAAATCAGGATCATCGCAACCACAAAGCAGTAGATTGCGGTCGATTCGATCATCGCCAGGCTGACGAAGAGCGTTCGTGAGATGGTCGGTGCGGCATCGGGCTGCTGGGCGATGGCAAGCAGCGCTTGACTGGCGGCGCGGCCTTCGCCGAGCGCCGGGCCGATTGCACCGATGGCGATGGTCAGACCTGCGATGGCGATGGAAACGGCGGCGACGAGTCCAAGATCGGTCACGTCTGATCCTCCTCTGCGGTGGGTTTCGGGTCGGGGCCAACCGCGGCGGCGATGTAGACCATTGCCAAGACCGCGAAGATATAGGCCTGAATCATGCCGGTGATGAGGCCCAGTGCATCCATCACCACTGGCAGGAAGAGCGGCGTCAGACCAATCAGGATCGCTGCAATGACCGTTCCGCTCATGACGTTGCCGTAGAGGCGGACCGCCAGGGCGAGTGTCCTGGTCAACTCTCCAACCAGGTTGAAGGGCAGCATGATCGGGTTGGGTTGCAGATAGCTGGCGAGATAACCGCCGATCCCGCGCTCGGCCACCGCAAAGACCGGTACCGCAAGCAGCACTGCGAGCGCGAGCGCGGCGGTGGTCGAAAGCGAGGCGGTCGGCGGGACGAAGCCAGGTATCACCAACAGCAGGTTCGAGAGCGCGATGAAGAGAAAAAGCGTGCCGACGAAAGGAAGGAAGCGGCCCGGTCGACGCCGGCTGATTTCTGCGATCTGGCCCTCGATCATGCCGAGAATGACCTCTAGCGCAATCTGGCCGCGAGAGGGAATCAATGACGCCTTGGCGAGACCCACGCGACGGGTGATGGCAAGCGCCGCCAAGACGGCAACAGCCATAACGATCCAGGTGGTCACGACGGTCAGCGTCAGCGGCACACCGAACGGTAGGACCGCCACGACCGTGTTGTCGGGAGATAGCTTCATGCTATGGCCCCACCTGCCGTGCCGGTAGGACCTGCAAGGCAGCTAGCCTTGCCAGGGCGAAGCCGGCAATCATCGCCACACCCTCCAGAGGCCCCATCCGAAAGGCCACGACGGCAAGTGCGGTCACAGTTGCGACCCGCAATGCCGCCCAGAACCAGAGTGCGCGTTGGCTGCCGGATCGGCAGAGCGTTTGCACCGAGCGCTGAAGCGCGAGCAGCGTCACGAGACCTGCGGTCGCACCGAGCACCGCCCAGATCGCTATCCAGATCATCGCCGTCTCCTCCTGGTCTCTTCACGATCCTTGCAAGCTTCGTCGGCGCGAACCTTGTTCCCGGTCAAACTCATCGTTCGCGCCCAATCCAGTGCCAGGCGAGCAGCGCCCCGATGACGGCGCCAAGGACAACCAGGCTGATGGTCCAGGAGAAGCCCATTGGCTGCTCGTCGTCGAGCCAGAGACCGAGCAACGCGCCAGCGACCGTCGGAAGGGCAACGCTCCAACCGACCATGCCGAATACGGCCAGCCCGTGCAGGGCACTTCGACCCGGCTTGCGGCGCGCGCTATTCTGCCGTTCCGCGTCTGCAGCGATGCGGCGGCCGGCATCGTCGGTGGCAGGCTTGGAGGGTTTCACGACGCGGGCTCCACAAGCTCCGCGAAACGACGGGCCGCATCGGCTTCGAGCCGCGCCAGCGCGCTTCGGGCGCGCCTCTCGCTGTCGGCAAGGCGCTCGAAGGCATCTTCGACCCAGTCTCTGACGTCAGCCAGGCTTTCGCCGCGCAGCGCCCGGAAGGCACAGAGCCTGACGACCGGGCCAGCCTTGACGAGGCTGCCCTCATCAATGCCGAAGAAGAGCTCTCGTCCATCCGGCCGAACAAGTGTGACGACCGAGGCGACCAGGGTCGAGGCCAGGTCGGCATGGCGGGGAAGAAGGCAGAAAGCACCTTGCGGTCCGCGCGCCAAGATCTTGCTCGCCTCACCTTCGAACAGCGTCGAGGCCGGAAGACGAAGAGTTGTCGCCATCACCACCTCAGACATCGCCGACCTCTTGAATGCCGCCAATCATGTAATAGGCGCTCTCGTCTGCGTCGAACTGCTCTGCGGCGAGGATGGCCTCGCAACCTGCCAGGGTCTCTTCGATGGAAACTGCGCGCCCGGTCTTTCCGGTAAAGGCTTCGGTTGTAAAGAAGGGTTGCGTCAGGAAGCGTTCCAGCCGCCGGGCACGGGCCACGGTCAGGCGATCTTCGGTCGCCAACTCCTCCAGGCCCAGCATGGCGATGATCTCTTTCAAGTCCTCGTACTCAGCCAGGGTCTGGCGCACCGCGCGGGCGATGCCTACGTGGCGCTCGCCGACCACGCTGGGCGCGAGCATGACCGAGACTGAGCGAAGCGGATCGATCGCCGGATAGAGCCCTTCGCTCGCGCGCTTTCGTGACAGCACGATAGATGCGGAAAGATGGCCGAAGATGTGGGTTGCAGCCGGATCGGTAAAGTCGTCGGCTGGCACGTAGACCGCCTGTATGGAGGTGATCGCGCCGCGCTCTGTGCTGGCAATCCGCTCCTCAAGGGCGGCGATTTCGCTTGCCAGAGTTGGCTGATAGCCGACTCTGGACGGCATCCTCCCCAATTGGCCCGAGACCTCCGCGCCGGCCTGGACGAAGCGGAAGATGTTGTCGATCAGCAAGAGCACGTCCTGCCTGCGGTCATCGCGGAAATACTCCGTGACCGTCAGCGCCGCGTGACCGATCAAGTAGCGCACACCGGGACTCTCGTTCATCTGACCGAACATCAAGACGGTCTTGTCCAAGACGCCTGCCGCCGACATCTCGCGCCACAGTTCCTCGGCCTCGCGGGAGCGCTCGCCGATGCCACAGAAGAGGCTGATCCCTTGGTGTGCGCTCGCGGTGTTGTTGATCAACTCGGTGATTAGGACGGTCTTGCCGACGCCGGCGCCGCCGAAGAGACCGGCTTTGGCGCCGCGCGGAACTGGGCAGAGAAGATCTATGGCCTTGATCCCGGTCTCGAAGAGCTCTCCGACCGGGCGGCGGGAGGCAAGGGGAGGCGGGTTGCGATAGATCGGACGCCATTCCTCTGCTTCCAGCGGGCCCGCGTCGTCGAGTGGTTTGCCGAAGAGGTCGAACATTCGGCCCACCAGCCCTTGGCCGACCGGCGTCAGGATCGGGTGGCGGCTGTTGCGAACCTTGGCGCCCAGCGACAGCCCGCGCACCGGATCGAGGGCCAGGCACCGCACCGTGTTGCGCGCGACCAGTGCTTCGCTCTGAAGGCGGACGGGCGGGCTCCGATCCGCCTTCTCGGCCTCCAGCAGTATGTGAAGTCCGGGCGGATCCTGCTCGAAAACGATATCGACCGCCGCACCGCGAATCGCAGTGATATGGCCGATCGCTCTTGCTCGCTCTTCGCTCTCTTGCCGCACTGACAAATCTCTCCCAGCGCTTCGGGCTGTAGACAAGAGCGATTGTGGCGTGCTGGATCCCCGGCACCTTGATCTGCATCAAGGCTGCGAACCTCTGTCGCCCAGATGCGCCGGGCCGGATTTGTTGGTCGTCAAACGCTCGCTTTCGCGGTGATGCGGGTGCCGCACTTACCGTTCAGCAAACGGACCGCATCCGCCAAGGCACCGATGGCCGCAAAGCGGCTGTCGCCCTTCACAAACTGACAAGCTGCCTCTACCTTCGGCCCCATCGATCCGGCGGGAAGCGCAATCTCGTCGCGGCAATCCGGCGTGAGATGACGGATTGCGCTCGCCGACGCCGTGTTCCAATCGCGATAGACGGCATCGACGTCGGTCAGCAGCAGCAAGGCGTCTGCGTCGAGTGCGTCGGCCAGAAGTGCGGACGCGCGATCCTTGTCGATGACCGCTTCCACACCGACCAGAGTTCCACTCGGTTTGGTGACCACCGGAATGCCGCCGCCGCCAGCGCAAATCACCGTGACTCCCGATGCGACCAGGCGCCGAATGACGCTCAGTTCCAGAATGCGCTTGGGCGCTGGCGATGGCACCACTCGCCGCCACGACCTGCCATCTCTGGCAACGGCCCAGCCGCGCGTTGCCGCCATCGCGCGGGCCTCGGTCTCGCTATAGACCGGACCGACAGGTTTGGTGGGATTGAGGAAGGCGCGATCCCGTGCATCCACCACCACCTGTGTCAGCAAGGTGGCGACCTCCAAGTCATGGCCGCAAGCATTCTGCAATGCGCGCTCCAAGAGATAGCCGATCATACCTTCCGTCTCGGCACCTAGCACATCGAGCGGGAAGGCAGAGCCGCCGCTATAGGCTTCGCCCTGCAGGGACAGCAGGCCCACCTGTGGGCCATTGCCGTGGGTGATGACGACCTCATGGTCGCCAGAGACGATGGGCGAAAGGGCCTCTGCGGCAAGTCGCACGTTCTTGGCCTGCCGTTCGGAAGTTTGCGGCTCGCCGCGGCGTAACAGGGCATTGCCGCCCAAGGCTATGACGATACGCATAGTTCAGCCACCTAGTGTTGCGACCAGGACGGCCTTGATGGTGTGCATCCGGTTCTCGGCCTGATCGAAGACGATTGAGGCGGCGCTCTCGAAGACCTCTTCGGTCACTTCCATGGCGTCGATGCCATGGACTTCGGCCATGCGGGCGCCCACAGCGGTCTCTGCGTTATGGAAGGCTGGCAAGCAATGCATGAAGCGACAGTGCGGATTGCCGGTGGCCTTCATGACCTCTGCATTGACCTGGTAGGGCTTCAGCAGCCTTATCCGCTCGGCCCAGACCTCCTCGGCCTCACCCATCGACACCCAGACGTCGGTGTAGAGGAAGTCCGCACCGCTGACAGCCTCGTCCAAATCCTCTGTGACCGTGATGCCTGCACCCGTGGTCGCGGCTTCAACGCGTGCCGCTTCGAGAATTGCCGCGTCCGGCCAGAGCGATCTTGGACCACAAAGCCGGATCTCCATGCCCAGCTTGGCGGCGCCGATCATCAGGCTGTCGCCCATGTTGTTGCCGGTATCGCCCAGAAAGCAGAGCGCCGTCTGGCGCAGCGGCTTTTCGGAGTGCTCCTGTATCGTCAGGGCATCGGCGAGGATCTGTGTTGGATGAAACGCGTCGGTCAGGCCGTTGAACACGGGAACCCCGGACCAGCGGGCCAGCTCTTCGACGACCGACTGACCGAAGCCGCGGTACTCAATGGCGTCATAGATGCGGCCGAGGACCCGCGCGGTATCCTTCACCGTTTCCTTCTTGCCGATATGGCTGCCAGAGGGGCCGAGGTAGGTCACATGGGCGCCCTGGTCGTAGGCCGCCATCTCGAAGCCGACGCGCGTGCGCGTGGAATCCTTCTCGAAGATCAGCGCGATTCCCTTACCGGTCAGACGCGGCTGCTCGTTGCCTGCATACTTGGCCGCCTTCAGGTCGCTTGCGAGTTTCAGCAGGAATCGGATTTCCTCGCCGGTGAAGTCGCGCAGAGTGAGAAAACTGCGGTTCTTTAGGTTGAATGCCATTGGCGGGCTCCTTCGATCTCCTTTACCTCAGCCGACACCGGTCAAGCCGTGTTGCGGCTGTCAAAGCGGGTCGCGCGCGATCGGGCAAGTCATGCAGTGACCGCCGCCCCGGCCGCGGCCCAGTTCGGCGCCGCGGATCGTCACGACCTCGACGCCGGCCTTGCGCAGCAGGGTGTTGGTATGGGTGTTGCGGTCATAGGCAACGACGACACCAGGCTCCAGCGCCACCACATTGTTGCCGTCGTCCCACTGCTCACGCGCCTGTTCGTAGCGATCGCCGCCGGTCGGGATAACGCGCAACTTTCCAATGCCCAGGGCCTCTGCCACGACCGCGAAGAAGGGCTTCGTCTCTTGGCGGACATCGAGGCTGCCCTCAGCATCGCCGGCGCGGATCGAATAGCAGGTGATGCCTTCGGCGACGGCGGTGAAGCTGGTGCAGAGATCCCGGTCGCAGAGCGTGAAGACCGTGTCCAGGTGCATGGCGGCGCGCGAGCGCGGCATCTGGCAGGCGATCACGCGCTCGGCCTCCTGCGTGGCGAAGAGCGCGCGCGCGACCTGGCCGACGGCCTGCGGCGTCGTGCGTTCGCCCATGCCGATCAGGACGGTCTTGTTGCCGATCGGCATGACGTCCCCGCCCTCCAGGGTCGCGCGCTGATGGTGTTCGCCCGCGCCGCCCCACAGCACCCGTGCATCGCGGAAGCGCGGATGATGGGCATAGATCGCCGCCATCAGCGCGGTCTCGTCGCGCCGCGCCGGCCAGTGCATTGGATTGAGGCAGACACGGCCGAAGATCCAGGCCGAGGTATCGCGGGTGAACAGCATGTTGGGCAAGGGCGGCAGCAGAAAGCCCTCTGGGCCCAGGGCTGCCGCCACCAGCCCCTTGGGCGCAAAGGGCAGATCGTGCACGGCGATGCCGCCGACCAGAAAGCGGGCCAGATCCTCCGCCGGCATCTCGGCGCACCAGGCCTGCATCTCCGACAGCATACCGAGGCCCAGCATATCGGCGGTGATGCGCTGCTCGAGCAGCTGAGCGCGGGCCTCGGGAAATGCCAAGGTCTCGCTCAAAAGGTCGTGCAACTCGTGCACCAGCACGCCGCGCGACTCCATCTTCTCGCGGAAATCGCGGTGGTCGATGCGCGCTTCGTGTACCCAGAAGACATCGTCGAAGAGCAGCGCATCGCAGGTCTGCGGCGTCAGGCGCTCATGCGCAAGGCCGGGGCTGCAGACGATCACTTCGCGCAGCCGACCGGTTTCGGAGTGCACACCCAGCCTGGTCATAGCAGCACCCCCAAGCTCAAGACGGCGACGACAAAGAGCGTCAGGATGAGCAGGAGCGGCCAGACGAAACGCAGCCACCTGTCGAAGGGTACGCGTCCGATAGCCAGCGCGCCGACGACCACGGCCGAGGTCGGGGTGACCAGGTTCACCAGGCCCGATGCGGACTGGTAGGCGGTCACCGTCATGTCCCGCCCGACCCCGGCGAAGTCGGCCAAGGGCGCCAGGATCGGCATCGACAGCACGGCCAACCCCGAGGTGGAGGGCACCAGGACGCTCATCAAGACCTCGATCGCGAACATGGCATTGATGAAGACCATGTTGGCGGAGCCGGGAATCGCCTGTTCGCAAGCATGGAGGATGGTGTCGGAGATCTTGCCCGCCTCCATCACCACCACGATTCCACGCGCAAGGCCGATGATCAGCGCAACGCCAAGCAGATCGCGCGCGCCCTCGACGAAGGCGGAGATGAAGGGCTTTTCGCCGAGCCAGCCGACGATGCCGACGACGAGAGCCCCACCGAGGAAGAGTGCCGACATCTCGGCCATCCACCAGCCCTCGGCGGAGACACCCCAGATCATTGCTGCAAAGGTGAGCGCGAAGAGGAGGAGCACCAAACTCTGGCGGCGGGTCAGCTGCGACCGGCCTGCCGGGTGCGCCTTCAGGAAGTGTGCCCGGTTCTCGTCACGCCGATCCGCAACCAGCGAGCGTTCCGGCTTGGCTCTTACCCGCGTGGCATAGCGCATCACATAGAGGGTCGCGATCGCCAAACCGCCGACCAGCAGCAGAACACGCAGCCAGATGCCTTCGGTGAAGGGCACGCCTGCGGCACTGGAGGCAATCGCCGTGGCGAAGGGGTTGATGGTGGAGCCAAGCACACCGACGCCGGCTCCGACCAGGATAATTGCAACGCCGGTAAGCGCATCATAACCAGCCGCAATGACCACGGGGATGAGGATCGCATAGAAGGCCAGAGTCTCTTCCGCCATGCCGTAAGTGGTCCCGCCGGCGGCGAAGAGGATCATCAGAATCGGGATCATCCAGTGCTCGCGCCCTTGCATCTTAGCCATCGCAACCGCGATGCCTGTGTCGATGGCGCCCGTGCGATTGACCACCCCCAGGAAGCCGCCGATGACCAGCACGAAGAGAGAGACGTCGATTGCATTGGCGGCATAGGTGATGGGGTTGTAGAAGCCGGCGATGGGGGCAAGCAGGGCATCGAAGAGCCCCTGCGGCTCTGCCTCTACGGCGTGATAGGTGCCGGGAACCGGCGCTTCCTTGCGGAGCGCTTCGTTGAGTTCGCGCCGATACTGCCCTGCCGGCAGGATCCAGGTCAGCGCGCACATCACCACGATCAGCGCGAAGAGAATGGTGAAGGCGCTGGGGAAACGGTCGGAAAGGTCGCGGGCTTGCGCGTCCTCCTCGTCAGTCGCTATCCCGGGCATGGCGCTCCTCCCGCTTCCTGGGCAGTATCGCTTGGCTGATCCGACAGCAGAGTAGGTCTTCGTCCGCGGGGGGATTTGACGCTCGTCAAGCTTTGGGCAGAAAGAGCGCGCGACCCAGGCGTTCAGCCGTAGATGTCTGGACTTGATCTGACAGCTTCGACCTCGGCGTGGTGTGTCTCCGCCGGATCAAATCTGTGGCGGCCATTGTCAGAGTCCTTTTGGAAAGGAGCAGACCTGCTCATTTCAAAAGCGGCAACGGCCCGGACCCCAAGCTGGGGCGTGAGCAGACTCTTCCCACCAATCCGGAGGACAGAGCACGGCAGAGATCTCCAGCCATGGCAGGCAATAAAATGCTGATTTTGCGCTGCATCAATGACCACCGAAGAGAAGCCACTAGATTGATCGCCACCAAGCTTTTGTCAGCCCCTCTCCACAGGAGAACAGGACCGTGATGGATACACGCCTACCCAGCGTAGCGACGCGGTCGTCGGACGCACAACGGGATATGGAAGACTACGACAGTTCGATCCTGAGTGAAGTGACCGATCGGGCTCTGCGCGCACTGTTGGCGCGGGTCACCTGCGGCATCGCACCGACCGCACTTCTGGAAGCCTGGGCGGATTGGGCAATCCACCTGGCCGCATCGCCGGGTAAGCAAGTGCGCCTCGGCGAGAAGGCGGTGCGCAAGCTTACCCGCTTCCAACAATACGCGCTGCGCTCGGCCGCGACAGGCGACCGCGGCGAGAGCTGCATCGAGCCCTTGGAGCAGGACCGCCGCTTTGCCACCGAGGCCTGGCAACAGCCGCCCTTCAACCTTATCCACCAGGCTTTCCTGTTGCAGCAGCAGTGGTGGTGGAACGCCACCACCGGCGTGCGTGGCGTGACCGAGCAGCACGAGCGGCTGCTGACCTTCATGGCACGCCAACTGCTGGACGTCGTGTCGCCGGCAAACTTCATCGCCACCAATCCCGACGTCCTGGCCCGCACCTGGTCCAGTGGTGGCACCAACCTCTGGCAAGGGGCCTGGAACCTGGCCGAGGACTGGCAGCGCCTGCTCTCCGGCCTACCGCGCGAGCCCGATCCGGGCTTCGCCGTCGGCAAGGACCTGGCGGCAACGCCGGGCGAGGTCGTCTACCGCAATCGTCTGATCGAGTTAATCCGCTACAGCCCGACAACCGACAAGGTCCATCCCGAGCCGATCCTGATCACGCCTGCCTGGATCATGAAGTACTATATCCTCGACCTCAGCGCTCACAACTCTCTGGTGCGCCATCTCGTGGATCAGGGCTTCACGGTCTTCATGATCTCTTGGCTGAATCCCAGCCCGGCGGACCGTGACCTTGGCATGGACGACTATCTAAATCTCGGCCAGATGGCGGCCCTCGATGTCGTCCAAACGATCACAGGCGGCGCCAAGGTCCATGCCTGCGGCTACTGCCTGGGCGGAACCTTGCTGACCATCGCGGCTGCCGCCATGGCGCGCGACGGGGACCGGCGTCTGGCCAGCCTCTCGCTCTTCGCCGCGCAGGCGGATTTCTCCGAAGCCGGCGAGTTGATGCTCTTCATCAACGAGAGCCAGGTGAGCTTCCTCGAGGACATGATGTGGGAGCAAGGTGTCCTCGACACCCAGCAGATGGCCGGCGCCTTCCAGCTGCTGCGCTCCAACGATCTTATCTGGTCGCGGATCGTGCGCGAGTACCTGATGGGAGAGCGCAGTCAGCCGAACGACCTGATGGCCTGGAACGCCGATGCGACCCGCATGCCCTATCGCATGCACTCCGAATATTTGCGCCAACTCTTTCTCGAGAACCAACTGGCCTCGGGGCGTTTCCAAGTGGCTGACAGAGCGGTTGCGCTGTCGGACATCGAAACGCCGATCTTTGCAGTCGGAACCGAGACCGACCATGTCGCGCCCTGGCGCTCGGTCCACAAGCTGCATCTGCTCTGCAAGAGCGACGTGACCTTCGTGCTGACTTCTGGCGGACACAACGCCGGGATCGTATCAGAGCCGGGCCACGCGCATCGCCACTATCGTCTGGCGACAGCCGGTGCCGAAGAGGCCTACCGCGATCCCGATTCCTGGCTGGGCACCGCCCCCTGCAAAGAAGGTTCCTGGTGGCCCGCGTGGTTCGACTGGCTGAAGAGCCGATCAGGCGCTAGGGACCAAGACCCCTTGCGCCCTGGGGAGGACAGCTATCCACCGCTTTGCCCAGCGCCGGGTCAATACGTGCTTGGCAAGTGACGCGCTGAAGCTGGGCGGCCACGATCCGGCAGGCCGATCATGCCCAGCGCCGGAAGCTCATCGCAGCCCGGACGCGGCTGTGGGCCATTTGAACCGCCGCAGCGCGTGGCGAGAGGGTTTGGCGCCGGCTTATGTCGAGAATGGTCCAGGTGTTCCGGCTGATCTTGTCCTCGATGGCCTCGAAGGCTTGACCATGGGTTCCACCGGCAAATTCCACCGCCGCACAGATGACGCCGCCCGCGTTGGCGATGAAGTCGGGAATGGAGAGAATGTTACGGGCATGTAGGATCTCTTCTGCCTTGGCGGTAACGGCAATGTTGGCGCCTTGCGCAACGATCTTGGTCTTTAGCCGTGCGACGTTTTCCTCGTTGATGACGTCAGGGCGGGCAGCCGGGATCCAGATATCGCACGCGATGTCGACGACGGCGTCTCTGGCAAGCGTCTTGCCGGTGCGGAAGCGATCCAAGCTCTGGCCGCTCTGTTTGAGAGCGATTAGCGCTTCGAGGTCGAGACCGGCCTCGTCCATGACAGTGCCGCTGGAGTCTGCCGCGGCAATGAGTATGGCTCCCTTGTCGGCGAGGAATCGAGCGGCATGCTGGCCCACCGAGCCGAATCCTTGGACCACGACGCGCGCGCCCTGCAACTCCAGGTCGCAGAACCGGCGTGCGACCTCGACTGCGACACCCAGGCCGAAGCCGGTCGCGCCGATCTGGTCGAGCGGGATGCCGCCGAGCGCGGCCGGCAAGCCGACGCTGCGCCCGATCTCGTCATGCACCCAGGCCATACAAGCCTCATCGGTGCCCAAGTCGGGACCGGGGATGTAGTCGCGGATGTCGGCGATGGCGGCAGCGAAAGCGCGCAGCAGTCCTTCCTTCTCCGCGACTGGCGCATGGGGGTTGGCCAGGATCGCCGACTTGGCACCACCGTGGCTGAGCCCTGCAGCGGCGTTCTTCAGCGTCATCGCGCGGGCCAGGCGAAAGCACTCCTCGGTAGTGACGTCCTCTGCCATGCGCAGGCCGCCGATGGCGGGTCCTGCGGCTACATTATCGACAACCAGGATTGCCATGAGGCCGCTTCGCTGTTCGCGAATATGAACAACCTTGGCTGGACCCAAGTCGTCACAAAAATCAAATCCTTGATCCATGCTACACCTTCCCTATTCGCTTGCTTCAGGCGGCCTCTTCCAAGTCGGCCACCACGGCGGCCAGAAATCGCGAGGCCTCGCCGCCCATGACGGCGCGGTGATCGAAGGTCAGAGAGAGCGGCAGGACCGGATGCGCGACCACCTGACCCTCCACCGCAACGGCACACTCGCCGATTCGGCCGGCACCGAGGATCGCGACTTGCGGCGGCAGCACGACGAGGGCCGCATGGCGGCCGCCGAACATGCCGAAGTTGGAAAGCGTGATGGTCTGGCCGCGCAGTTCTTCGGCCGGCACGCGACGCGCCTTCACGTCGGCCTTCATGCGCTCCAGCCCCTCGCGCAGATCCTGGGCTTCGCGATCGCCGGCATTGCGCAGGACCGGAACGAAGAGGCCGTCGGCCGTATCCATGGCAATACCCAGGTCGACCTGCGTATGGAGGCGACGACCCTGCTCGCGACCCAGATACCAAGCATTCAACGCGGGCTCCGCCCGGCAAGCGGCGACCAGGGCGCGGACCAGGCGCAGGGTCGGGTCGGTTTCGGCCGACCAGGCATGGATGTCGGCCTCGTCCGTCACGCTTGCCGGAACCACGGCTGCATGCGCGCGCTCCATGTTGATCGCCATGGCCCGGCGGACACCGCGCAGCGGCTGCAGCGGGCCAGCCGCGGCAAGGGTGGCAGCCGCGCGCTCTACATCGCGCGCCAGGATCGTGTCATCCGGACCGCTGGCACCGACATGTTCCAGATCGACGCCAAGCTTGCGTGCCAGGGCGCGGACCGCCGGTGCCGCCTTCACAGCCGCATGGCTGCGAAGCGCTCCGGATTTGGGTGCCTCGACTGTCTCCGGCTGCTTGTCTTCTTCGGCGATGCTGCCGACCACCGTCCCGACATCGGCCTGACCGCTCGCCTCGAAGGTGATCAAGGGCGCACCGATCTCCACGATATCGCCCGGTGCCCCGAAGAGGCGTGCGATGCGTCCTTCCTGGGGCGAAGGTATCTCCACCACCGCCTTGTCGGTCTCGACCGAGACAAGGGGCTGATCCGGCACCACACGATCTCCGACGGCGACATGCCAAGCGACGATCTCTGCGTCCTGTAGGCCTTCGCCGAGATCCGGCAGATGAAAGACGCTCATTGGTAGGCCATGACCCGGCGCACGCCACGCAGGATGCGCGCTTCGCTCGGCATGTAGTGGGCTTCCAAGCGCGCCAGCGGCACCACCGTGTCATAGCCGGTCACCCGTTCCACCGGCGCCAATAGCTTGACCAGGCCACGATCGGCCAGGACGGCAGCGATCTCGGCGCCGACGCCGCCGCTAAGGGGTGCCTCGTGCACGATCACGCAGCGCCCGCTTTGCGCCACCGCGGCAAGGATCGTTTCCATATCCAACGGCTTCAAGGTCGCGACATCGATGACCGCAGCCTCGACGGCCTCCCCGGCCAGGCGCTCCGCCACCGCCAGCGTCTCCTTGATCATCGCACCCCAGGAGATCAGGGTCACGTCCCCGCCCTCGCGAAGGAGGAAGCAGCGATCCAGAGGCAAGGCCTGGCTGTCATCGGCCACCGCCTCCTTGGTCGCGCGATACAGCCGTTTCGGCTCCAGGAAGATCACCGGATCGGGATCGCGGATTGCGGCCAGCAGCAAGCCATAGGCCTTGGCCGGCGAGGAGGGGACCACCACGCGAATGCCGGGGATCGCAGCAAAGAGCGCCTCCATGCTTTCGGAATGATGTTCAGGCGCATGAATGCCCGCGCCATAGGGTGCGCGCACGACGATCGGGCAGCTCAAACGGCCACGGGTTCGGTTTCTCATCCGCGCGGCGTGGTTCAGGATCTGATCGATCGCGGGATAGATGAAGCCCATGAACTGATACTCGACGACCGGCTTGAAGCCCTGCACGCCCAGGCCGACCGCAAGCCCGGCGAAGAGCGATTCGGAGAGCGGCATATCGATCACGCGCTCGGGGCCGAAGCGGTCGAACAAGCCCTCGGTGGCGCGGAAGACACCGCCGTCGCGGCCGACGTCCTCGCCAAGCACCAGGACCTCAGCCTGGTCTTCCATGGCGCGAGCGAGCGCCAGACGCACCGCCTCGACCAGCGTAAGCGGGTTCTGGCTCATGACTCGCCCCTCTCAACGAGCCCATCACGCTGAGCGCGGAGCGCGCTGGGCAGCTCTGCATAGAGATGATCGAACATGGCGCTGGGCGGCAGCGCCGGTGTGTTCAGATAGGCCTCAACCGCAGACTCGACTTCTGCTGCACACGCGCCAAGCAGCGCTTCCTCATCCCTCTTCGTCCAATGCCCTTCGCCGGTCAGAAACTGTCGTAGGCGGGCAATGGGCTCTTCCTTCCAGCGAGCGCTGACTTCGGTGTCGTCGCGATAGCGGCGTGCATCGTCGGCGGTGGTGTGATCGCTCAAGCGATAGGTCAGGGCCTCGATCAGCGTGGGGCCGCCGCCGGCACGCGCTTGCTCCACCGCCTGCCCGATCGCATGAGCCAGTGCCAAAGCGTCGTTTCCGTCCACCTGGCGACCCGGCATGCCGGCAGCAATCGCCTTCTGCGCCAGGGTCTTGGCCGCAGTCTGCCCTGTGCGCGGAACCGATATGGCCCACTGATTGTTGTTTATCACCAGAACCAGAGGCAGCTCTTGCAAGGCCGCAAAGTTCATCGCCTCATAGACATCGCCGCGCGAGGTCGCGCCGTCGCCGAAGAGGCAAAGCGCGACCCGCGCCTCGCCGCGCAGCTTGAAGGCAAGAGCCACACCAGCGGCCTGCGGCACCTGGGTGCCGACCGGAACGCAAATCGGCAAGTCTTGCCGCGGAACGGCAAAGTCACTGCCGCGCTCGTCACCGCCCCAGTAGAGCAGCAGCTCGGTCATACTGACACCGCGGAACAGCTGGCCACCCTGGTCGCGGAAGGAAGGCACAAACACATCCTCGCTGCGTAAGGCGGCCGCCGCCGCCACGGCAACGGCCTCTTGGCCCAGCGAGGAGGCGTAGGTACCCAGCCGGCCAGTGCGCTGCAGGGCGACCGCCTTGGCATCGAAACTGCGCGTCAGCACCATAGCCTTGTAGAGTGCCACCAGTGCTGCGGGGTCCTGCAGCGCTTCTGGAAGCGGCTGGATCAAGTGGCCCTGCGGGTTGAGCAGGCGGCTGCACTCTATTCGAAAGCTGGCGATCTGCGGCATGGGGCGAGGCCTACTTGACGGTGAGGCAGCTACAGTCCGCAGCTTGCGCCACCTTGTGCGAGACGCTGCCAAGAAGCAGTCCGGTGAAATCGCCCAGGCCTCGGCGCCCCATTACGATGAGATCGGCACCGCTGGACTTGGCCGTCTCGACGATGGTTCCCGCCGCATCGCCGACCTCGAGCAGGGTGTCGCAGTCGCCCACTCCCCCTTTCCGCACGCGCTGACTTGCCGCCTCAAGGACGTCTCGGCCGACGGATTCGACGACGTCGCGCTCGGTGATGTGCACATGCTCGATTTCTTGGAGAGACTTTAGAGCTTCGGGCACATGCTGGCCGCCGGGCTTGGTGATCACGTGCAACAAGGTCAGCTTCGTGCTCTGGTTCTTTGCCAGCTCGCAAGCCAAGTCGATCGCTCGATTGGCATGCTCTGAACCATCAATGCAGACTAGAATGCTGTTGAACATGGACCCGTCCTCCGGCTCGTTGGTTCGGTGTAGGCGGATTGCGCTTCCAGCTTTTCAAGCGACTTGCACGTCGTTGCGGTCATTGGTCTGCTCCTTATCCGCATCCGCTTATCTTGAAGATCTCCCGGACGTTTCGAGCGTCGGGCGTCGCTCGTCCGCCACCCCCTGCATCTGCAACAGGATCGGTGCCTGCGCGCTTTCCAGAATCTGCTCGATATGTGCCGCCGTGAGGCTTGGACTGTCGGCAGGCAGCAACAAGAGACCGCGATCGGCTTCGCAGAGCCGCCTGAGCGCCGTGGCGCGGTCGCGGGGGCTCCAGACCCTCATGCCTTTCGCTGCCTGCGTGCCGACAAGCTCGGCAAGCCGGGCATGGTGCTGCGATGATGATGCGGCCGCCGCATTGAGCAGGAGGACTTCCAAGGAGCCGCCGCCCAGTCGGGTGAGCTCTGCTGCCAGGGGCAGCATGCGTTCGGCCGCCTCGGAGGCGTCGAAGGGCAGCAGCGTCGGACCCGGCCGGATCGGCACAGTTCGGCTGAAGACAAGCAAGGGGGCCGGCGCCCGTGCGACGATGCGTCGGATCTGCGGGCTAACCTTCGCGGCCTGGCCAAGCGGACCGAACTGTCGTGTCATGGCGATGATGTCGCCACCCCCGGCGGCGGTCAGGATCGCCTCTTCCGAACGGCCTTGGGCGATGTGGAAAGACCAGGTGATGCGGCGCAGGTCCGCTTGTCTGACAAGTGCGGCCTTGGCAAGCGCCGCTTGCGCGCGGAGGTCCTGCAGCAAGCGGTCCCGTTGGAGATTGCGTGAGGCGGCCCCTGCCCTCTGAACTTCACGAGAGAAGGGCAGCTCTGCCAGGTGCAGCAGGTCTTGATCCTCGACGAAGACCCCTGCCAGTTCACTGGCGGTCGCGGCTGCGATGTCCGCGGCCAGGCTCAAGGCATCTTCGCTCACTCTGGAGCTATCGAGGGCGATCAGAATGCGACGAACGCTTGCGTTTGAGAGCGGCACCCTGTTGCGGTCAGACATCGCCTTGCTCCGTACGGCCGGCGACCTCCCTCGGCGCGCCGAAGCGACGACGCGCATCGGCGAAGTCGGCAAGACGATCTTCCACAAGCCCGTTGACCGAACCCTCGGGGAAGCGCCCATGCCGATCCCGTTGGCCGGCCGGCTTGCCGGTCAGCAAAGCGATGCCTTGGTCGATGGTCTCGATCGGATAGATCGAGAACCGACCGTCGCGGACGGCCTCGACAACCTCGCGGCGCAGCATCAGGTGCTTCTTGTTGCTTGCCGGGATCAACACGCCCTGAGCCCCGGTCAAGCCCCGTCGCTTGCAGATGTCGAAGAAGCCTTCGATCTTCTCATTGACGCCGCCGATCGTCTGCACTTGGCCGTTCTGATTGACCGAGCCGGTGACGGCCAGGCCTTGCTTGATCGGGATCTCGGCGAGCGCGGACAGGAGGGCGTAGAGTTCCGCGCTGGAGGCGCTGTCGCCATCGACCCCGCCATAGGACTGCTCGAACACCAGGCTGGCGGAGAGCGAGAGCGGGCGATCCAGGGCAAAGTGGCTCGCCAGATAGGCGGAGAGGATCAACACGCCCTTGCTGTGCAGCGGGCCGCCCAGGTCCACCTCGCGCTCGATATCGACCACCTTGCCGGCCCCCAGCCGCACGCGCGCGGTGATGCGGCTGGGGCGACCGAAGGAGAAGGTGCCCAACTGCAGCACCGACAGGCCGTTGACTTGTCCGACCACCGCGCCCTCGGTATCGAGGAAGACGAAGCCGCGCTCGATCATCTCGTAGCTGCGCTCGCGCAGGCGATCGGCGCGCCTGATCTGGGCATCGATCGCGGCTTCGACGTGGCGCGCCGAGATGACCGTGTCGCCGGCCTCGCCGGCAAAGAAGTCCGCCTCTTGCACAAGATCGGAGATGGCGCTGAGCTCGATCGACATGCGCTCTTTGTCTTGCGCCATGCGGGCACTGCGTTCGATCATTCGCCCCACCGCGCCGCGATCCAGGGCGCGCAGGCCTTCCCGCCGCGCCATCGTTGCCAGCATTCGGGCGAAGATCAACTCCGCCCCACCGTCGCGCGGCATGGAGCCGTCGAAATCGGCGGCCACCTTGAAGAGGGTCGAGAACTCCGGGTCATGGGAGGAAAGCAGATAGTAGAGCAGGGGCTCTCCGCACAGCACGATCTTTGCCTTCAGGGGGATTTCCGCCGGTTCGATCGACACCGTGGTGATCAGGCTCAACATCTGGCCGGCCGATTCAATGCGCAGCTTGCCTGCCTTGAGCGCGCGCTTGAGGGCATCCCAGGCGAAGGGCTGGGTTAGCAACTTGCGAATATCGAGGATCAGATAGCCGCCGTTGGCTCGATGCAGGGCACCTGCCTTGATCAAGGTAAAGTCGGTGGTCAGCGCGCCCATTTCCGAGATGTGCTCGACCCGCCCTATCAAGTTCTGCAGGGTGGGATTGTCTTCGTAAATCACCGGCGCACCCGTGGCCTCGCCATCGCCCCAAACCTGGCTGGCGAAGAGGTTTACCCGGTAGCGCTTCAAGGCGTCGCCGGCGCGCGGGCCGATCATCTGCGCGCCGCCCATGCCGGGGTTCTGTGCAGAGGCTTCGATCTGCAGCAACATGTGCAGGTGATCCAGCAAGTCTTGCCGGACAGCGTTCAGGTGCGCCAAGACCTCAGGAAGCTCCGAAAAACGCTGTTTCAACCTATTGAGCGGCTGGTCGATGGTCTGGGCCATGATCTCGCGGTTGAGCGTTCGCAGCGCGTCGCGCTGTTCCATCGCCCAGACCGGGATGCGTTTGACGATCGCCTCCAGCTCTCCTTGCAGCTCCTGGATCTGGCCCTCTATCCGACGCCGCTCTTGTTCTGGCAGCTTACCGAAAGCCTGCGGATCGACCACCGCGCCATCCTTGGTCGGTGCCAGCGCAAAGCCGAGCGGCGTGCGCACCACGGCGATGTCTTGCGCCTCGGCCTTCTCGCGAAGCGCCTGAAAGGCCCTCTCCTGCTGCTCGCGCGCGGCATCTTCCAAGGATTGCCGGCGGTTGCGGTAGTCTTCGCTTTCGAAGGCAGCCGGTACGGCCGTGCGCAACTCCTCCACCAGGCCGCGCATCTCCGCCTCCAGAATGCGACCCTGGCCACGGGGCAGGCAGAGCGCTTTGGGCTGATGCGGCGTCTCGAAGTTATGCAGATAAACCCAGTCCGGCGGGGCCGGCTCGCCAGCGGCTTTGGCTTTCAAGATCTGCCTAACGCTGGTGTGTTTGCCGGTGCCGGGCGGACCCAGGACAAAGAGGTTGTAACCAGGTCGATCAATCGCTGCGGCAAAGCGGATCGCTTCCAGGCCACGCTCTTGGCCGACCACGTCGCCCAGATCCTCAAGCGCCTCGGTCGTCGGAAAGTCCAGTTGCGAGATATCGCAGTCCTGATGCAGGCTGTCTGCGGATAGCGGCTCTGGGAGCAGTGATGTCTTCTCTGCCATTGAAGGAATCTCCTTCGATCGCGACCGTCGGATTGGTCGATCCAAGCGAGTCCTAGCAGGCGCGACAGTGCCCACCTTGACGCGCATCAAGGTCGCTGGCCGATCGAACAGCCAGTTCTAGGCAAGGTGGCGTGATGCGCTCCGGACGCGGTCAGGAGCTTGGGGACGTAAAGAGCAAGGAGAAAGCACAGGTGGAGAAGAGGACACAGATCACCCTCTGGTACGTCGTTCTGGCGGTCATCGGGGTGCTGCTATTGAACAACCTCTGGGTGCGCGAACAGCGCGTGCAAACGATCCCCTACAGTCAGTTCGAAGACTATTTGGAGAAGGGCAAAGTCACGGATCTGGTGGTCGGCACGAATGATATCCGCGGCAGCTTCACCGAACCTCAGGACGGAGCAAGTCGCTTTGTGACCACGCGTGTGGACACCGATCTGGCGACCCACCTGAAAGACAAGGGCGTGCAGTACAGCGGGGCCGTCGAGGAAACCTGGCTTACCAACCTCCTGTCTTGGGTCCTGCCGGTCCTTCTCTTCTTCGGCCTTTGGCTCTTCGTCATCAGACGCTTTGCTGAGCGACAGGGCTTAGGCGGGATGATGGCGATCGGCAAGAGCCGGGCCAAGGTCTATGTCGAGAAGGACACTCAGGTCGGATTCGATGACGTCGCCGGTGTCGACGAAGCCAAGGAAGAGTTGCAGGAGGTCATCGACTTCCTAAGGGCGCCGCAAGAGTACGGCGTTCTTGGCGCGCGCGTCCCCAAGGGTGTGTTGCTGGTCGGCCCGCCCGGGACCGGAAAGACCCTGCTTGCCAGGGCGGTGGCCGGTGAGGCCGGCGTGCCCTTCTTCTCGATCTCCGGTTCGGAGTTCGTGGAGATGTTCGTGGGCGTCGGCGCAGCCCGCGTGCGCGACCTCTTCGAACAGGCCCGCAGCAAGGCGCCTGCCATCATCTTCGTCGACGAACTCGACGCCTTGGGTCGGGCCCGCGGCGCCTCTCCCGGTGTCGGCGGACACGACGAACGCGAGCAGACCCTCAATCAACTGCTGGCCGAGCTGGACGGTTTCGACCCCAGCGGCGGGCTGGTGCTTCTTGCCGCCACCAATCGCCCGGAGATTCTGGATCCGGCACTGCTGCGCGCCGGCCGCTTCGACCGGCAGATCCTGGTCGACCGCCCGGATCGGCGCGGGCGGGTACAGATCCTGGACGTGCACATGCGCAAGATCACCCTGGACGAAGACATCGACGCCGAGGCCATCGCCGGACTGACCACGGGCTTTACCGGCGCGGACCTGTCCAACCTCGTGAACGAAGCAGCCCTGCTGGCCACGCGACGACGGGCCGATGCGGTGGCGATGGAGGACTTCACGCGGGCGATCGAGCGCATCGTCGCCGGATTGGAGAAGCGCAACAAACTGCTGAACCCGCGCGAACGCGAAACCGTCGCCTACCATGAGATGGGTCATGCGTTGGTCTCTATGGCTCTGCCCGGCCTGGAGCAGGTTCACAAGGTGTCGATCATCCCACGCGGTGTCGGCGCACTGGGCTACACCATCCAACGGCCGACCGAAGATCGCTTCCTGATGACCCGCGCCGAACTCGAGAACAAGATCGCGGTTCTCTTGGGAGGGCGCGCCGCAGAGGTCCTGGTCTTCGATGAACTCTCGACAGGCGCAGCCGACGATCTGGCCAAAGTGACCGACATCGCGCGCTCCATGGCTGCACGCTACGGCATGGACGAAGCGCTTGGCTACGTCAGCTACGAGGCCGACAGATCTTCTTTCTTGGGCGCGACCGCACCCAGCTATCTGGAACGCCGCTACAGCGAGGCGACTGCAGAGAAGATGGATGGTGCGGTTCGTCAGATCGTCAGCACAGTGTTCGACCGCGTGCTTTCGATCCTGCAGGACAACCGCGAGGTCCTAGAGCGCTGCGCGAAGGCGCTGCTTGAGAAAGAAACCCTCACGGAAGTCGAACTGAGGAGCCTGGCCCAGGGACTGAAACATCCCACGGAACGCCCGCACTCAGCAGGAGGTCACCGCAAAGAGCAGCGCTAATCTCCGCTCTTGGGCTGGGGCTTGACCTCGCCCACCTTGTTGAGAGCGGCTTGGGTCAGAAGCGGACCGGCGAGCTCGAAGAGAATCGTCGTGCCGATGGTGATTGCCAAAAGAGATTCGGCGAGTTCGGGGAAATCCTCGGCAGCCACCAAGGCCATGCCCAGCGCCACACCGGCCTGCGGAACCAGCGCAAGCCCGATCCAACGCTGGTGCTCTGGCGGCGCGCCGACCAAGCGCGCTCCTGCCCATCCACCGGCGACGCGCCCGATCAAACGCAACAACAGGTAGGCGAAACCGACAAGACCGATCTCTTGCAGGCTGTCTAAATCGAGCGATGCACCGGCGAGGACGAAGAAGAGTACGAGAAATGGCCACTCGATGCTCTCGATCTCATGGAAGGGCTGTTCGTGGTGCTTGGCGAGGTTGGCGACCAGGGCGCCCGCGCACATTCCGGCCAGCAGGAAAGAGGCTTCCAACCAGAGCGCCAATCCAGCCACGAGAAAGACCACGGCGAGAACCTCGGCTTGGATCGGTTCGCCGGGGTGCAGTCTGCCGGTCAAGAAAGCGGCCGGGAGACCTACAGCGGCACCCACTGCGAGCGCCCCGCCGATCTCCCATAGGGCCTGCTGCAGAATACCCACAGTGCCTTCGCCGGCCATCGCATTCGCGGCGACCAACAGCAGGCTGAAAACGATGAGGCCCCATGCATCGTCGATCGCGACGATGCCGATCAGCGTATCCGTGAAGGGCCCTTCCGCCTGCATCTGGCGCACCACGTCCTGAGTGGCCGCGGGGTCCGTCGAGGTCGAGACACTGGCCAGCAGCAACGCAAGCGCGAGCGGGGCGCCGAGCAAGAACAAACCGCCCCCGACCATGAGTGCCGTCAAGAATACGGCCGACAGCGAGACCGAGAGAATGACCTTGCCGTGACTGCGCAGCATGCTCAGCGACAGTCTACCACCGATCAGGAAGGCCACCATGGTCAAGGCTGCAGAGGCCAGCAGGTGATACCAGTCCCGAAAGTCTTCCGGGAGTAGATCGAGGCCCGAGGGACCGAGGGCGAGGCCGAAGAGGATCATCAAGGTCACCCGCGGCAGTCGGGTACGCCGCCCGATCTCGTCAGTAAACATACCGACGAGAAGCAACCCTCCCAGAACCAAAAAGACGATGTGGTCGTCCATCACCCGCCTGCCCAAACTCGTGAGAACCGATCGAGAGTGGTGCAAAAAAGGAACGCCAGAGGTCATTCCCTCTTCGCTTGCTCAGCGGGGAACCCCACTCTCTGGCCAAATCTAATAGAAGCTTTCAGATAGGGCTTTGACGTGTGTCATTGCAGCCGGCCGAATCCTCCGCATAGCTCTCGACGATGTCGAACAGGCGAACGCAGCTGCGCTGCCTGATGGGCGTCGGCCAGGAAGTTGGCGCCACGCGGCCAAGCCCGAGGTGCCGCCATAACGGGAGCGAGCACTGCCGGTCCCGCCGCTGTGCAGGCGTCTCACTCAGGACGAGGCAATGATGTTCAAGATCTTGGGGCGCTGGATCGACGCAACCGTCCTGGACCTCGGCAGACAGGTCCGCTTGTCATATCTGCCGCCCTTGATGGTTTACTTGGCCGCCGGGATCTCCGGCTTGACCGCCATCGTCGGCACCTTTTTCGTTAAGGACTACCTCGGCCTTTCGGCGGCCTTCTTGGCCGGACTGAGCTTCTGGGCAGGCATACCCTGGGTCCTGAAAATGCCGCTGGGGCATCTCGTCGACCTGATCTGGCGCTGGAAGGCACTGCTTGTCTATCTCGGCGCCAGTCTGATTGCGCTCAGCATCGCCATCATGTACGGGCTCATCGCCCACACCCAGTCGATGCAAGACGTCATGAGCGCAGAGGCTTGGTTTGTCGTGAGCGCTCTCCTGGCACCTTCCGGCTATGTCACCCAGGATGTCGTTGCAGATGCCATGACAGTCGAGGCCGTGCCACTGGTCGATGCCCAGGGAAAGGCGTACAGCGACCAGGAAATGAAGGCCATGCACACGACGATGCAGACCTTGGGTCGCTTTGCAATCGTCAGCGGCCTGATCATCGTCGCAGCGCTGAACATCACTCTCTTCTCGGGCATCGAGTCACTCACGGAAGCCGAGAAGGTGTCGATCTACGCGGATCTCTATCTGCTGGCGCTCACGATTCCCGGGATCTCGGTCCTCGGCGTTACGCTTGGAGTCTTTCTGCTGTGGCGCCGCGCGCGCATCTTGCGCCGAGAGGGCGTCGATGAGGCCCGCATCGACCTGCTGTTATCCCGGCCCTCAGAGTCGACAAAGCCCAATCCCTGGATCTTTGGCGGTAGCCTGGCCTTCGTTGCCTTCACGCTGACCATGGGTCTTGGCCAGGTGCCCTTTGCCCAGGAGACCGTGTTCCTAGGGTCCCTGGCGATCGTGCTCTTTCTCATGCACAAGCTGTTCCTGGAACTGGACCCCGGAGCACGCCGTGCTCTGATCGGGACCGCGGTCATCATCTTCGTCTATCGTGCCGTTCCCCTGCCGGGTGCGGGTGCTGTCTGGTTTGAGATTGACGTTCTGGGCTTCGATCAGCGTTTCCTTTCGGTGCTGTCGCTGATTACCGCCGGTCTGGCGCTTGCCGGGATGGTCCTGCTTCGCCCGGTGATCGCGCGGAGGTCGATCGCCTATGTCGTGGCCATCTTGACCATCGCTGCGGGTGTCCTTTCGCTGCCGAACATCGGCCTCTACTACGGCATCCACCATTGGACGGAGAGCCTGACCGGCGGCCTTGTCGATGCCCGCTTCATAGCCATTCTGGACACGGCTCTGGAATCGCCGTTGGCACAAATCGCGATGATTCCGATGCTGGCCTGGATTGCCAAGAATGCTCCTCTGCATTTGAAAGCGACCTTCTTCGCCGTCATGGCATCCTTCACCAACCTTGCGCTTTCTGCCAGCAGCCTGGGGACCAAGTATCTGAATCAGATCTTTATCGTCCGACGCGAGGTACGCGACCCCCTCTCCGGCGCCCTCACGGTCCGGGCCGACTACAGCGATCTCGGCTGGCTCTTCGTCACCGTCGCCTTGGTTTCTGTTGTTGCACCCTTGCTTGCGATCCTGCTTGTTCAGGCCTCGCGCTTGCGCACACGACAGTAGGGCCGGGCTCTAAGGCTGCTAAAAGAGATAAGCAGCGATTCGGAAGAAATATCTATGAGAAGAGGCATCTATTCGCTCGATACCCGCTGCCGACTCTGGTCATATTTCCGGACTAACCGACCAATCTGACTGCTTGGAAACAGAGAAAAGCGGTACTGGCGACGAAGCCACCCATCGGCACCCAGGAAGCCAGCGAGAACTTTACCTCAGTGGTCGTTTCGCGCCGCTTGATCGCGACCAGCGACAGGTTCACAAGCGCGAAGACGGCCAAGGTGATGACAGAGGTCGCTTCGGCCAGCAGGTCAATCGGGAAGGCCAGAGCCAACAGCAGTACAACTGCGATCACGACGAGGGTCGCCAGGATGGGTGTCTGTGTGATCCTGTTAACACCGGCGAACACCGGGGGAAGAGCGCCTTGGTTGGCCAGCCCGTAGAGGATACGCGAGGACATGATGATCTGGATCAAGGCGCCGTTCATCGCAGCAAAGGCGCCGATCGCTGTCAGCAACTTCGGCCATTGCCCACCTGAATCCTGGTAGACCTGGACCAGCGGCGCCTCGCTTCCCGCCAGACGATCGACCGGTACGGCAAGAACCGCGACTGTGCTGACGGCAAGATAGAGCACGGTGGTGACAACGAGAGTGAGGATGATGGCGATAGGCAGGACGCGCGTGACGTCTTTGACCTCCTCGGCCACATTGACCATGTCTTCGAAGCCGAGAAAGGCGTAGAAGGCGAGCATGCTTCCGGCAAAGACGGCGACCAAAGTATCAAAATCGAACGTCGTCGTCGTTTCCGCCAGCACTCCTGACCAGGCCGGCAGATGATCGGCGCCGGCCGCAACGACAAGCAGGAGCCCGCCGATCTCGACCAGGGTGGTAATGCTGGCAATCCAGGCCGATTCGGCGATGCCCCAGACCGCCACCGCGCCAAGCAGAGCGATGAGGACGATCATGAGCGGTTCGCTCGGCAGCGCCAGGAGTTTAGCGGCATAGCCGGCGGCGCCGATCATGATCGCCGAGGCCGAGACTGTGCCGGCCAGCGCAATCGCCAGGCCGGCGGCGGTCGCCAGAGTGGATGACCGCAGCCCTTCTCGGATGTAGACGGCTTCGCCTGCACTCTTGGGATAGCGCTGCGAGAGCTCCGCAAATGAGAAGGCCGTGAGACCCGCCAGAAGTGCTGCGACCAGGAAGGAAAGGGGTGCAAGAACCCCAGCTCTACCGGCAACTTCGCCGATCAGCACATAGATGCCGGCCCCGACCGTCGTGCCGAGCCCATAGAGCGTTAGGATCGGTAGAGAGAGGCTACGCTTCAGTGAGACACGCGACGTCATGCATACTCCATCTCTTCGGTGCTCGGCGATGGCGGACGCGGCAAGGGCCGGCTCGGGTACAGACGACCCGCATTCATCCAGCAAATCCGGCTCGCGTTCGCCATGCTATCGTCCTCTCTCGCTAGCCTGGATATCTCACCAGCCTCTTCAGATTGCTGCCCGAGAAATCGCCGCGCCTTGACCTGTATCATGGGGCCGAGCACTTATCGGTGGCTCTTAGAGGATGCCAAGGCTCCGTGGCTTGGATCACCCCCGACGTAGATCCGAGTCTTGGAATTGCAGGGTGAGAGTTTCGCGTTCACGATGACCCTGATGCAAGATGCCGTGCAAAGCTCTGGAGTTTTAAAATGGTGGAAACTCGATACTACGCGACCCTTGGCTGTATAAGTTTTGGGCTGGCCGTTGGCATCACCGCCGGCGTCCTGGTGTTTCTACTCGGTACTGCCGCGTCGATTTTCGGATGGGGCGTACCCCTGGCGGTGACCTTGGCATCGGTCTTCGTGGGCTTCGGCCCGACCCTCGTCGGCAGCGTTGCCGGCGCGGTCTGGGCCTTTGCCTCCGGGTTCTTCGTCGGCGTGCTCGTCGCCTGGCTCTACAACCGTCTGCTGTTGCGTCGACGCAGACATACACTCTAGCACATCGCGATCAGCTGGACACACCTGTTCGCGTGAATCTGCTCTATGTTTCAAACCTGTATAGCAGATCTGGCACTCAGTCTTCGGAGCCCAAGGCCTGGATCGTGATTGAGAGGTCGCGCGTTGAGCCTGCGCGGAACACCCTCAAAGAGGCTTCCTCGCCGACGCGTATGAGAGCGATGCTCAGACGCAAGTGCCGCGCGTCGCGCAGCGTTTCGCCATTGAGTGCGAGGATGATATCTCCAGGCAGGAGTCCGGCCTGTTCCGCGGCGCCACCAGGCGACAGCTCTGCAACGATTGCTCCCTGTTGGCTGCCCAGGCCGTGACGTCGGGCAATTTCCGGTGTCACGTCATGCACCACAACACCAAGCTCGCCGCGTCGAACCGACCCGTACTCGACGATCTGCTGCATGATCTTGCGCGCCATGTTGGAGGGAATGGCCAAGCCGATACCGATGCTGACGCCGCCGGGCCCGAAGGTCGCGGTGTTTATCCCAACCAGTTTTCCGCGCAGGTCGACCAAGGCGCCGCCTGAGTTGCCGGGATTGATCGAGGCGTCGGTCTGAATGAAATCTTCGTAGCCCTCCATTCCCAGGCCGAACCGGCCAATGGCGCTGACGATTCCCATGGTAACGGTCTGTCCTAGACCAAAGGGATTGCCGACTGCGATAACGAAATCGCCGACTTCCAAACGGCTTGAATCGCCCCAGTCGACAGCCGTCAGTCGGCTCGACTCGATCTTGAGCACGGCTAGGTCGGTCGCATCGTCAAAGCCAAGCAGCTCTGCGCTCACACTTCGGCCATCGCTCAAGATGACATCGATTTCCTCGGCATGTTCGATCAAGTGATGGTTCGTCAGGACGTGACCCTCGTCGGCATCGACGATGACGCCTGAGCCGACACTCCGCGCTTCTCGACCGCTCGGTCTGTCCGGCAGATTGAGGTATCGTCTTAACCTGGGATCGTCGAGGAACCGGCGAATTGCCGGGTCCTTGAACAGGGGGTTCCGCTCGATCGGAATGAAGCCGCGAGAGGCAATGTTCACGACCCCCGGCGTGACGGCCTTCATCAAGGGCGCCAGAGTAGGCAGATCGTCACCCTCGTGCGCGTAAGGAGTCTGCGCCCCGCCCACAACAGCGCTCAGCAAGGCTCCAACGACGCTGAAGATAAGAAATCGCCTACATGACCTTGGTGCTATGGGACTACTCCCTGCGCGCAACTTGAGCCCATTGACGGGCGCCGCCATTCTTCGTGCATCCGCCTTCAGGGTCAAGGAATGCTGGCCCGATCGCACCGCGAAGCGCCTATCACCTCGTCGAGCTAGGGCAGCTTCGTGCCCGTTACGTCACTTACCCTGCCAGCTTCAGGCTGTCGCTAGGCAGCACGCTGGATGCTCTGGTGTTTGTCTGAAACAGGCTCGTTTCCTTGACCGCTATCGCCGCCCCGGGCACCGAGGACATCGGCGTGACGTGACCTCCGGTCTTGGCCCAAGTGGACCATACGCACATGCGAAGGGCGATGGTGACGAGAGATAGAATGGCTCGACAGTTTGGAGTTGGTGCCTGGGGGGCCAATCATCTTTGGCACGTCCTCATCCATTAGCCGCCCGTGGGCCTTGTGGTCGTGACACAGGAACAGCCGGGTCTGCGGCTCTAGGGACAGCAGCTTCTGAATCGAACGATACAGCGTCCGGGCGGCGCTCTGGCCCCCTCACCTTCGCTCCCAAAAGGCCCCAGCGGCGTGTCCGGTCTTGACAAATACCTGCATAGGTTCATATCTATGCAGGTATGAAAATAAGTGAAATGGAGAAGGCGGCGGAAGGCGTCAGTGACCTGATGAAGGTCCTGTGCAACAAGAAACGGCTGATGATCCTCTGCCAGTTGGTGGAGGGTGAGAAATCGGTTGGCGAGCTGGCGGACCTCCTTGATGCGCGCAGGCCGGCGATGTCGCAACAGCTGGCCCTGCTGCGCAAGGACGGACTGGTCAGACCGCGCCGTGACGGGCAGACGATCTACTACGCCCTGGCCCGCAGAGACGTGAGCGCGCTGATGACGTTTCTCTATCGTACCTACTGCGGCAAAGACGCCTCGACGTTAATTGGAGATCAAGAATGACCCAGGTGAAACTTGAAGAGGTGGACTCCAGAACGCTCAAGAAATGGCTCGATGCGGATAAGGCTGTCCTCATCGATATCCGAGAACCGGAGGAGTACGCGCGCGAGCATATCCCCGGTTCCCGGACCGTGCCGCTAACGCGCTTGGAAGCCGCGGATTTCTCCAAGGACCACGACAAGATCGCCGTGTTCCACTGCGGCAGCGGCAACAGGACCCGCCAGGCCGCGCCCCAGATTCTGAGCAGCGGATTTAGAGAGGTCTATCACCTCGAAGGTGGTCTGCAGTCGTGGAAGAAGGCCGGGTTTGCCGTGAACGTCAATCGAAAGGCGCCGATCAGCATCATGCGCCAGGTCCAGATCACGGCCGGCGCCATGGTGGTCCTGGGCATCCTGCTCGCCATCCTCGTGTCGCCCTGGTTCATGGCACTCAGCGCCTTTGTCGGCGCCGGCCTGGTGTTTGCCGGCGTCAGCGGAACCTGCGCCATGGCGAACGTCCTGGCTCGCATGCCTTGGAACCGGCTGCCAGCTTCTTCGGACAGTCCGCCTGCGCGTCCCGCAAGCGCGTAGGGCAGAACGCGTAGGGCAGAACGCGTAGGGCAGAATCGGAAAGTCGATCCACATCCTCCTCCTGCGTGCCGTGAACGCCTACAGCGCCAATCTGCCGAGTGCTACACGAAGGCGCGAGGGAACCGACGCCGGCAACAGACTGGCGTTCTGGCAAGCACACAGAGCCATTGAATGACGCAGTCAGGCGTTCGGCGCATGGCCGTTCGCATCCCGGATCGACTCTCGCTGCAAGAAAAGACAGATCCCATTGGACAAATCGACGACGTCGATGATTCATAAGCCACTGGAAGAAACAGTGCACCGAGGCTTGCCCAAATGAACAGTCGTAAATCGTGCTACGGCAGCATCCGACCGGATATGCCCGCCCCTCGCAGTGCTGCGGGCGCGCGGGCGCGCATGCCAAACGTCGATGAGTTCCACCCAACGCCGATTGGTATGCCATGCCCTGACTTCCAAAGCTGCCACCAGCTATCTATGGCGAAGCGCTCACCGCAGATCGCCGCGAATGGAGCCTTGAGATGAGCCCTGTTCGAGATCGCGCCGGAGCGGCGCCCGCCAGCGCCATGGGGGCCTTCGAAAAGTGGTTGTCGCTCTGGGTCGCGCTGGCCATCGTCGTCGGGCTCGTGCTTGGATCGGTCACACCGGTTTTGTTTGAAGGCGTCGCCGCGCTCGAGGTCGCCAAGGTCAACCTCGTCATCGCCATTCTGATCTGGGCGATGGTCTATCCTATGATGGTGGGCGTCGACTTCAGCTCGCTTGCGAAGGTCGGCGAAAAGCCGAAGGGCCTGGTGATCACGCTGGTGGTAAACTGGCTCATCAAGCCCTTCACCATGGCCGGGCTCGGCGTGCTCTTTTTTGAGGTCGTTTTCGCCGACCTGATCACGCCGGAGGACGCACAAGCCTACCTCGCTGGCGCGATCCTGCTGGGCGCGGCCCCCTGCACCGCAATGGTCTTCGTCTGGTCTCAACTGACCCGAGGCGATGATACCTATACCTTGGTTCAGGTGAGCGTAAACGACGTCATTATGATTTTCGCGTTCGCGCCGATCGTCGCGCTCCTGCTCGGCGTTACCGACATCCCCGTCCCGTGGGAAACGCTTCTGATTTCTGTCGGACTCTATGTCGTCGTGCCGCTCATTGCCGGGCTTCTGACCCGCCGTTTCGTTGTCGCCCGGGGCGGAGAGGCCGCGGTGGACGACTTCAAGGCACGGGTAAAGCCTTGGTCCGTCATCGGTCTTCTCGCCACCGTGATACTACTCTTCGGCTTTCAGGGGCAGGTGATCCTCGACCAGCCGCTGGTGATCGCGCTGATCGCCACGCCGCTGCTGATACAGACATACCTGATTTTCGCGCTCGCCTACGGCGCGGCGCTTGCCTGGCGGGTGCCGTTCAACATCGCGGCGCCCTGCGCACTGATCGGCACGTCGAACTTCTTCGAACTCGCGGTCGCGGTTGCAATCAGCCTCTTTGGGCTCAATTCCGGCGCCGCGCTCGCCACGGTCGTCGGCGTCCTGGTCGAGGTCCCGGTGATGCTCTCGCTCGTCGCCTTCGCCAACCGCACACGCAGCTGGTTTCCTCGTTAGAGCGCGATGACGATAGATCGAATCGAT
The DNA here is from genome assembly GCA_040219175.1 of Kiloniellales bacterium. GTDB lineage: Bacteria > Pseudomonadota > Alphaproteobacteria > Kiloniellales > JACOMY01 > JACOMY01. Next base: position 10,971 of record JAVJSY010000023.1, on the reverse strand, counting down.
CTATCGTCTGAATCGCACTCTACTTGTTTGAAAGTAGACCAAGATTCAGACCGCGGGTCGTTTCGATCTGCGATCATCTTGGTCTAGAAAGCGGACCGACGCATGACCCTGTTCGCGATCCGGCCTGGCCCACCGGGGACTGCGAAGCCTCGCGGAAGAGCCAGCTGTGAGCCGGGCGGGCAACCGCCCCTCGGGTGACTTGCGCGGCGGCGAAGGCAACACTGCCGGACCGATGCGAACGACCGAAAGCAGTGCAACTGATGGCTATCGATGGCGACGCCTGCAGCCACGCCCATGAGCACCAGTTCAGCTCTGCCTATCCATAGTTGATGACGTCGATGCTGGACAGCTGGACGCCGGCGGGTAGGCTGACGCCGGCGCCGAGCTGCAGGGTGTCGGAACCGGCACCGCCGTCATAGGTCTCCCCGGCCATAAGCTCGGCCTGACTTGTCACCACGAAGGTATCGTTTCCGTTGCCGCCATAGAGCGTGTCGATCCCGCTGCCGCCGAAGAGGAAGGCATCGTCGCCCCCTCCCGCCTTGACGATGTCGGCGCCGCTGCCGCCGTAGAGGTAGGAGTCCGCACCGCCGGCGCCCGACAGGGTGTCGTTCTCCAGCCCGCCGAAGAGGAAGGCGTCGTCGCCCTGCCGGCCGGTCAAGCGGTCATCCCCGAAGCCACCGTAGATCGAGGCATCTGCGCCATCGTCGCCAGCCAGGAAGTCGGCACCCGAATCGCCGTAGATGCCAAAATCTATACCACTGCCGCCATAGACCTTGTCTTCGCCGGACCCGCCGAAGAGCGAGCGGTCGGCACCGCTGTCGCCCATGAGCTTGTCCCGCGACACCCCGCCGAACAGGCCGCTATCGTCGCCGTCACCCCCGTAGGCTACGTCGTTGCCAAAGCCACCATAGAGGCTATCGCCGCCACTGCCGCCGAAGATCAGGTCGTTATTGTTGCCGCCCTCGACCAGATCGCTACCGCTATCGCCCATAAGCGAGCGGTCGCCGCCACCGCCGCCGAACAGGCTGTCGTCACCCTGGCCACCATAGAAGAAGGAGTCGTCCCCGCCACCGCCGGACAGCCTGTCATCGCCCGCTCCACCGGAGAGCCAAGCATCGTCACCCTTCCGGCCGGTCAGGACGTCGGCACCGCTGTCGCCGGCAAGGAAGGAATCATCGCCACTGCCACCGATCACCAGATCCGATCCCGAGCCGCCCCAGAGCGAAAGATCGGCACCGCTGCCACCATCCATCTTGTCATCGCCGGCGCCGCCGAAGACCTGATCGGCACCATCGTCGCCATAGAGGAAGGAGTCCGCACCGCTGCCGCCAAAGAGGCTGTCGTCGCCCTGGCCGCCGTAGAGATAGCTGTCATCGCCGTCCCCACCGGAGAGGCCGTCGGCACCGCTGCCGCCGTAGAGGCCCCGGTCAGCGCCACTGCCGCCCGACAGTCCGTCGTCACCCGTCGCGCCGAAGAGATAGCGGTCCGAGCCGTCTCCGCCGAACAGCTGGTCAGCATCGCTGCCGCCATAGAGGCGGAGGTCGTCGCCGCTGCCGCCGGACAGGCTGTCCTCGCCCGCAGCACCGAAGAGGTAGCGATCGGATCCGTCGCCGCCAAACACCCGGTCGCTGCCATCGCCGCCGAAGAGGCTCTGGTCGCCGCCGCTGTTGCCGGTGATCTTGTCATCGCCACTGTCGCCGAAGAGGGTCCGATCGGAACCGCTGCCGCCGCCCAGACTGTCGGCACCGCTGCCGCCGAGAAGGAAGGCATCCTCCCCATTCGAGCCCAGGAGGGTATCGGCGCCCTTGTCGCCGAAGAGCCGTTTGTCGGCGCCCTCGCCACCGATGACCACATCGTCGCCGTCACCGCCGTAGAGGTCGCTGTCGTTGCCACTATCGCCCGACAGCCTGTCGTTACCGCTGTCGCCCCGGATTCCCAGGTCGTCGCCATCACCGCCAGCCAGGCTATCGGCGCCACTGCCGCCCGAGAGGCTATCGATGCCGCTATCGCCGTAGAGACCGCTGTCGTCGCCGGCACCGCCGAAGAGGCTATCCTGACCGCTGCCGCCGAAGAGGAAGACATCGTCGCCGCTGTCACCGGAGAGGCTGTCGTTACCTAGGTCGCCATAGAGTTGGCGGTCGGCACCGCTGCCGCCCGAGAGAGCATCGTCGCCGGAATCGCCGCGCAGCCGCTGATCGGCGTCAGCGCCGCCGTAGAGCCGATCGGCACCGCTGCCGCCGAACAGCAAAGAGTCCGCGCCGCTATCGCCCGAGAGGGAATCCTCCCCCAGCCCGCCGTAGAGCCGCGTGTCGTCGCCGTCCCCGCCATTGAGGCTGTCGGCACCACTGCCACCGAAGAGATCCTGATCGCGCCCACTACCACCATTGACACTGTCGGCACCGCTATCGCCGATCAGGCTGCGGTCGTCGCCTGTGTCGCCGAAGAGGCTGTCGTCATCATCGCCGCCATAGAGAGCCGTATCATCGCCGTCCCCCCCATAGACCCGGTCGGCACCGCTACCGCCGAAGAGCGCCTGGTCGATGCCACTGCCGCCGAGGAGCCCATCGGCACCGCTATCGCCGAACAGGCTGCGGTCGTCGCCTGTGTCGCCGAAGAGGCTGTCTTCACCGTCGCCTCCGTAGAGGCTCGTGTCAGCGCCACTACCACCAGAGAGGCTGTCGGAACCCTCGCCGCCGAACAGCCCCCTGTCGCTGCCGCTATCGCCAGACAGCATGTCATCACCGCCGTCTCCGTAGAAGTCGACATCATCGCCACGACCGCCGGAAAGACTATCCTCGCCGCCGCCGCCGTAGAAAGAGGTGTCGTTCCCTTCGTCGCCGGAGAGGCTGTCGTCGCCATTCGCGCCAAAGAAAGAATGGTCGTTCCCGCTGTTGCCGGAGAGGCTATCGGCGCTGCTTCCGCCAACGAAAAGGGCATCATCCCCACTGCCGCCGGAAAGGCTATCGACGCCGCTGTTTCCGTAGAAACGCTGATCATCCCCAGCATCCCCGGAGAGACTGTCGGCACCGTCACCGCCGACGAAGATAGCATCCCTTCCGCTGCCGCCAGAGAGGCTGTCGGTCCCGCTCGAACCGAACAGAAGGCTATCCTCCCCACTGCCGCCGGAGAGGCTGTCGGCGCCACTGTCTCCTCTGAGATCGACATCATCTCCATCACCGCCGGAGAGGCTGTCGTCGCCTCTGCCGCCGAAGAAAAGCAAATCGTCCCCAGTATCGCCATAGAGGCTGTCGTCACCGTCGCCGCCGAAAAGCCCCTGATCACTGCCGCTATCACCAGTCAGCGTGTCGGCACCGCTGTCTCCGTAGAAATTGATTTCATTACCATTACCGCCGGAGAGAATGTCGTCGCCGCTGCCCGCGCGGAAAGCTACGTCATCCCCACTGCCGCCGAAGAGGCTGTCGAAACCCTCGCCGCCATAGAACTGCCTATCATCTCCACTACCGCCGGAGAGCGTATCGGCACCATCATCTCCCTGGAAATAGCCATCATCTCCACTGCCGCCGGAAAGACTATCGGCGCCGCTGCCTCCATAAAATACTCCATCATCCCCATCATTGCCGTAGAGGCTGTCCGCGCCGCTTTCGCCATTTAGATCGCGGTCTTGCCCACTACCGCCCAAGAGGACATCATCGCCATCACCGCCGTTGAGGAAAGCATCGTCACCGCTGCCGCCGTAGAGGCTGTCGGCGCCGCTGCCGCCGTAGAGAAAGTAATCTTCCCCAGCATCGCCGGAAAGGCTGTCGTCGCCGTCGCCGCCGTAGAGGTTGTAATCATCCCCACTGCCGCCGAAGAGGCTGTCGGCGCCGTCGCCGCCGTAGAAGTTGTAATCATCCCCACTGCCGCCCGAGAGATAGTCGGCGTCATCGCCGCCGAGGAGAGAGAAATCACCCCCATCACCGCCGAAGAGGCTGTCGTTACCGTCGCCTCCGAAGAAAGAAAAATCAAGCACACTGCCGCCGAAAAGGCTGTCGTCGCCACTGCCGCCGAAGAAACGGAAATCATTCCCATCGTCGCCCGAGAGGCTGTCTGCACCACTGCCTCCATAGAAAGAAGCATCTCTCCCAATTCCACCGAAAAGGCTGTCGGCGCCGTCGCCGCCGTAGAACCTGTAATCATACCCACTGCCGCCCGAGAGGCTGTCGTCGCCGCTATCTCCGAAGAAAGTTCGATCATTCCCACTGCCGCCGAAGAGGCTATCGTCGCTGCTGCCTCCGTAGAAGTAGCTATCATTCCCATTACCGCCGAAGAGGCTGTCGGCGCCATCGTCTCCCAAAAAGGACGTGTCGTTCCCATGACCACCGAAGAGGCTGTCTACTCCGCTGCCTCCGTAGAAAAGAAGATCGTCCTCGGCATCGCCGTAGAGGCTGTCATCACCATCGCCACCGAAGAATAGAGAATCATTCCCACTGCCCCCGTAGAGACTGTCGGTACCGCTGCCTCCGTAGAAAAGAGACTCGCCGCCGGTAAGCGCGATAGTAATGTTGCCAACATTGTTGCCGCCAAAGAGGCCGTCGGCGCCGCTGCCTCCGAAGAAAAGGGCATCGTCGCCACTGCCTCCGGAGAGGCTGTCGTTACCGCTGTCTCCGTAAACGAGGGAATCATCTCCAGCATCGCCGGAGAGGCTGTCGGTGCCGTCGCCCCCGAAGAGAGAGAGATCATCCCCGCTGCCGCCGTAGAGCGTATCGTCGGCACCCAGACCATAGAGCCGGTCGGCGCCGCTGAGGCCCTTGAGCAGGTTGACAAGCTCATCACCCGTCAGGGTGTCGCTGCCGGAGGTGCCGCAGCGGATCAGCACCTCGATGCTGGAGAGCACAGCGTCGCCGGGCAAACCGGCGCCCTCTTCCAGGATCAAGGTGTCGGTCCCATCGCCGCCGTCGAAGGTCTCGCCGGCGGTCAGTTCGCCCTGACTGGCGACCACCAAGGTGTCGTTGCCGGACCCACCATAGACCCGATCCACTCCGGAACCGCCGTACAGGTCAACGTCATCCCCACTGCCGCCGTAGAGAGCGTCCTTGCCGCTGTCTCCAAAAAACCGGGAGTCATTTCCATCGTCGCCGAGAAGGCTGTCGTCGCCACTGCCGCCGCGGAAAAATGCATCAATCCCACTGCCGCCGGAGAGGATGTCGGCGCCGTCGTCGCCGTGGAAAATGCGATCATCCCCACTACCGCCGGAGAGGCTGTCAGCGCCGCTACCTCCGTAGAAGATGTTATCATCCCCAGCATCGCCGGAGAGGCTGTCGTCGCCTCTGTCTCCGTAGAAACGCTGATCATCCCCAGCATCCCCGGAGAGACTGTCGGCACCGTCACCGCCGACGAAGAAAGCATCCCTTCCGCTGCCGCCAGAGAGGCTGTCGGCGCCGTCGTCGCCGTGGAAAATGCTATCATCCCCGCTGTCCCCAAACAGGCTGTCAGCACCACTCCCTCCGTAGAAATAGCCATCATCTCCACTGCCGCCCGAGAGGCTGTCGGCGCCGCTGCCTCCGAAGAAAAGCGCATCGCCCCCATCACCGCCGGAGAAGCTGTCAGCGCCGCTACCTCCGAAGAAAACCGAATCGGCTCCAGCACCGCCGGAGAGGCTGTCGGCGCCGCTGCCTCCGAAGAAAAGGAAATCGCGCCCGGTATCGCCATAGAGTTTGTCGTCACCGTCGCCGCCGAAAAGCCCCTGATCAATGCCGCTATCACCAGTCAGCGTGTCGGCACCGCCGTCTCCGTAGAAATTGGTTTCATTACCATTACCGCCGGAGAGAATGTCGTCGCCGCTGCCGCCGAAGAAAAACGAATCATTCCCACTGTCGCCGAAGAGGCGGTCGACGCCACTTCCGCCGGAGAAGCTCGAATCACTCCCAGTTCCGCCGGACAGACTGTCGTTGCCGGCATCTCCATAGAAATAAGCTTCACTCCCACTGCCGCCGGACAGGGTATCGTCGCCACTGCCGCCAAAGAAGTATTCGTCATTCCCACTGCCGCCGGAGAGACTGTCGTCGCCGCTGTCTCCGTAGAAATCGTAATCGCCCCCATGATCGCCGAAGACGCCGTCGGCGCCTTTGCCTCCGAAGAAGTTGCGATCATCCCCACTGCCGCCGGAGAGACTGTCGGCACCACTATCGCCGTTGAAATGAGCATCCTCCCCACTGGCCCCGAAGAGGCTATCGGCGCCGGTGCCGCCATAGAAAAGGGAATCGCCCCCGAAAATACTGAAAGGGATGCTATAATTGCCGCCGCCGTAGAGGCTGTCGTCGCCACTGCCTCCGAAGAAACGGGCATCGTCGCCACTGCCGCCGTAGAGGCTGTCGGCGCCGCTGTCTCCGTAGAAATAGACGTCATTTCCAGCATCGCCGAAGAGGCTGTCGGTGCCGTCGCCTCCGAAGAGAGAGAGATCATCCCCACCGCCGCCGTAGAGGCTGTCGGCGCCGCTGTCTCCGTAAAAATAGACGTCATTTCCAGCATCGCCGAAGAGGCTATCGGTGCCATCGCCTCCGAAGAGAGAGAGATCATCCCCACCGCCGCCGTAGAGCGTATCGTCGGCACCCAGACCATAGAGCCGATCGGCGCCGCTGAGGCCCTTGAGCAGGTTGACAAGCTCATCACCCGTCAGGGTGTCGTTGCCTGAGGTGCCGCAGCGGATCAGCACCTCGATGCTGGAGAGCACAGCGTCGCCGGGCAAACCGGCGCCCTCTTCCAGGATCAAAGTGTCGGTCCCATCGCCGCCGTCGAAGGTTTCGCCGGCGGTCAGTTCGCCCTGACTGGCGACCACCAAGGTGTCGTCGCCGGACCCACCATAGACCCGATCCGCTCCAGACCCACCGTACAGCCCGACGTCATCCCCACTGCCGCCAGAGAGGCTGTCGGCGCCGCTACCTCCGTAGAAAAGCGAGTCATCCCCATCACCGCCGAAGAGACTGTCGTTGCCCTCTTCTCCGAAGAAATACCGGTCATTCCCGCTGTCGCCGGAGAGGCGATCGGCATCGCTGCCGCCGAAAAAGTGGGAATCAGCGCCACTGCCGCCGGACAGGCTATCGATGCCGCCTTCTCCGACGAAAGTGACATCATCCCCAGCATCGCCGGAAAGGCTGTCGGCGCCAGTGTCGCCGGAAAAAAGGGAATCCTCCCCGCTGCCGCCGGACAGACTGTCGTTACCACTGCCTCCTAAGAAGCCACTTTCCTTGCCACTGTCGCCGGAGAGACTGTCGTCGCCATCACCTCCCTGGAAAAAGCCATCATCCCCACTGCCCCCGGAGAGGGTGTCGGCGCCGCTACCTCCTAAGAAAAGGTCATCACTCCCGCTGCCACCGGAGAGGGTGTCGTTGCCACTGCCGCCTTTGAATGAGATGTCGTTCCCATCACCGCCGTAGAGACTATCAGCGCCATCGCCGCCGTGGAGGCTATCGTCCGCGCCAAGACCATAGAGCCGATCGGCGCCACTGAGGCCCCGCAAGACGTTGATGCGCTCGTCACCCGTCAAGGCGTCGTTGCCGCTGGTCCCGAAGCGGTTCAGCACCTCGATGCTGGAGAGCACAGCGTCGCCTGGCAAGCTGGCGCCCTCCTTCAGGATCAGCGTGTCGGTCCCTTCGCCGCCGTCAAAGGTCTCGCCGGCGGTCAGCTCACCCTGGCTCGCCACCACCAGGATGTCGGCGCCATCACCGCCATAGACCCGATCCGCTCCGGAACCACCGTACAGCTCGACGTCATCCCCACTGCCGCCATAGAGGGCGTCGGCGCCGCTGCCGCCGTAGAAAAGGGAATCTTGCCCGCTGTTGCCGGAAAGGACGTCGGCGCCATTGCCTCCGTTGAAAGAGACATCATTCCCGGTGTCGCCGGAGAGACTGTCGCCGCCAGCTGCGCCATAGAAGCCGGAATCGTCTCCACTGCCCCCGGAGAGGACGTCGGCACCATTGCCTCCGGTAAAAGCGACGTCATTACCATCATCGCCAGATAAACTGTCATCACCGTTGCCACCAGAGATCCGATCCGCGCCTGAACCGCCGTAGAATCCAGCGTCATGACCACTGCCGCCGTAAAGAACGTCGGCGCCACTACCGCCAAAAAAGCTGGAATCCACGCCACTGCCACCGAAAAGGCTGTCGGCGCCGCTGTCTCCCCTAAAACCGAAGTCATTCCCATTACCGCCCGAGAGACTGTCGTCGCCGCTGCCTCCCGAAAAAAGAGAATCGTTCCCATCATCGCCGAAGAGGCTGTCGTCGCCGGCGCTTCCATCGAAAAGGCTATCCTCCCCACTGCCACCGGAGAGGGTATCGGCGTCGTCGCCACCGCGGAAAAAGACATCCTCGCCACTGTCGCCGGAGAGGCTGTCGGCGCCATCGTCACCGAAGAAAAAGGAATCCTCGCCACTGCCGCCGGAGAGGCTGTCGGCGCCGCTGTCTCCGAATAGGGATACATCATTCCCAGCACCGCCGGAGAGGCTGTCCATGCCGCTGCCTCCGGAGAGTGTTCGATCATTTCCACTGTCGCCGGAGAGGATGTCGTCGCCGGCACCGCCGAACAAGGAGGTGTCATTCCCAGAACCGCCCGAAAGGCTGTCCGCACCGCTGTCTCCGGAGAGAGTCCGATCAGCTCCATTGTCGCCGGAGAGACTGTCGGCGCCGCTGCCTCCGGAGAAAGTTCGATCATTCCCACTGCCGCCGAAGAGGCTATCGTCGCCACTGCCGCCGTAGAAAATGGTATCATTACCACTGCCGCCGAAGAGGCTGTCGGCGCCGCTACCTCCGGCAAAATAGGTTTCGTCCCCAGCGTTGCCGGAAAGGCTGTCATTGCCATTGCCGCCGAAGAAAAAGCCGTCATTCCCAGAATCGCCGGAAAGGCCGTCCTTACCATTGCCTCCGATGAAACCGGTGTCGCCACCACTGCCGCCAAAGAGGCTGTCGGCGCCGGTGCCGCCCAAGAAATTCACATCACTCCCAGCACCACCGGAGAGAGCGTCGTCGCCGCTACCTCCCTCAAAACGGGAATCGTTCCCATTGTTGCCGAAGAGGCTGTCGTTGCCAATATCTCCGAAGAAAAAGGCGTCATTCCCATAACCGCCAAAGAGGCCGTCGTCGTCTCTGCCGCCGTAGAATGAGAAGTCATCCCCGGTATCGCCGGAAAGACTGTCCTGGCCACTGCCTCCGAAGAAACGGGCGTCATTCCCATCGCCGCCAATGAGGCTGTCGGCGCCGTTGCCGCCGTAGAAAGATCGATCAACCCCACTGCCGCCAAAAAGTCTGTCCGTACCATCGCCGCCGTAGAGCTTGTCGTTCGCGCTCAGGCCATAGAGCCGGTCGGCGCCACCGAGGCCCTGCAAGACATTGATGCGCTCATCGCCCGTCAGGGCGTCGTTGCCACTGGTCCCGTAGCGGATCAGCACCTCGATGCCGGTGAGCAGCGCGCTCCCCGGCAGACTGGCGCCCTCCTCCAGGATCAGCGTGTCGGTCCCATCGCCGCCGTCAAAGATCTCCCCGGCGGTCAGCTCAGCCTGGCTCGCCACCACCAGGATGTCGTCGCCGGCGCCACCATAGACCCGGTCCGCGCCAGAACCGCCGTAGAGACCAACGTCATCGCCACTGCCGCCGGACAGGCTGTCGGCGCCGCTGCCTCCGTAGAAAAGGGAATCCATCCCACTGCCGCCGGAAAGACTGTCGGTGCCGTCATCGCCGCGGAACTGCCTATCCTCTCCATCACCGCCGAAGAGGCTGTCGGCACCGCTGCCGCCCCGGAACAGAGAATCGCTTCCACTGTCGCCATAGAGACGATCGAAGCCAGCGCCGCCGTAGAGACTGCTATCGTCTCCAGCACCCCCGAAGAGGCTGTCGTTGCCGCTGCTCCCGAAGAAAAGGACATCATCCCCACTCTTGCCAAAGAGGCTGTCATTGCCGGCGTCTCCATAGAAACGGCTATCCGCTGCGTCATCGCCGTAGAGACGGTCGGCGCCGCTGCCGCCGAAGAGACTGTCGTCCTGCCCAACACTCGTGAGCTGGTCTGCCCCACTGAGGCCCTTCAGGACATTGATCCGCGCATCACCCAACAGATTATCGGCACCCGAGGTGCCGTAGCGGTTCAAGACCTCGATGCTGGAGAGCGACGCGCCGCCAGGTAGAGGGGCGCCCTGCGCCAGGATCAGCGTGTCGGTTCCCGCTCCACCGAAAAAGGAGTCGCTCGCGGCAAGCTCTAACTGGCTCGCGACCGCCAGGATGTCGTTACCGGCACCACCGTAAACCCGATCCGCGCCTACACCGCCGTACAGACCAACGTCATCGCCGCTACCACCGAAGACACTGTCGTTGCCGCTGCCACCGTAGAAAAGCGAATCGTTCCCATCATCGCCCGAGAGAGTGTCGTTGCTGATGCCTCCAAGAAAGGAAACATCATCCCCATTGCCGCCGAAGAGCCTGTCGATGCCACTGCCACCGAAGAAACTGATATCACTCCCATTGCCGCCGGAAAGGCTGTCGTTGCCATTGCCTCCCCTGAAAGCCGTGTCATCCCCGTTGCCTCCAAAAAGGCTGTCGTTGCCATCGTTTCCAAAGAAAATGGCATCTGGCCCATCGCCTCCGTAGAGGCTGTCGGCGCCATCGCCTCCAACTAAGGTGATATCCGCCCCGCTGCCACCGAAGAGGCGGTCGTCGCCTGCAAGACCGTAGAGCCGGTCCGCTCCGCTCAAGCCGTAAATCTTGTCGTCGAGGGGAGTCCCGGCCAGGCTGTCGTTCCCAGTGGTACCGAAAAAGTTAGCCATCTTATCCCCCTGACGTTGACCTACTCCTGGTCTTCGGCATCCGGCCCGTCGGCCGCCGCGCTTCTTGAGAGGCTCGTCGCTCGTCGGCTGCTAGACAGCGCCTCCCGATTCTGACGCCGGCTCAGCGGCGCTCGACTGATCTGGGATCTCGACATGCTTGGCATGCTCTGACCCCACCGCTTTACTACCCGCCCCTGTTGTCTCCGACGTCATCCGTAACGGGC
>JAVJSY010000022.1:0-2249 GCA_040219175.1 Kiloniellales bacterium | reverse complement strand
GTCGCCGTCCCCACCATAGAGGGTGTCACGCCCCTGATCGCCGTAGACCGCCTTGTCGGCCCCGCTTCCGCCCTCCATGCGATCGTCATCGGCACCGCCGAAGAGGAAACGGTCTTCGCCCGTGCCGCCCCGGATCACGTCGTTGCCGTTCTGACCCAGAAGGCTCATGTCGTTCCCGCTATCGCCGGCAATCGTGTCGTCGCCGGCTCTACCGGAAAGCAGAAAGTCGCTCTGGCTGCCGCCATAGAGCCTATCATTGCCACTGCCGCCGTAGAGACTGTAGTCGAGACCCAGGTCGCCGCTCACGCGGTCGTCGCCGCTGCCCCCGAAGAGTCGTCGATCCTTGAAGGCGCCGCCGCAAATCGAATCGCTGCCGCTGTCGCCATAGAGCCAGCGGTCTTGTTTGCTACCGCCAAAGAGGACGTCGTCCCCGCTGCCTCCATAGAAGCTCACGTCACTGCCATCGTCGCCCGACAGCGAGTCGGCGCCGCTGCCTCCAGAGACGAAGCTATCGTCTCCACTGCCTGCGTAGAGACCATCGTCACCGCTTAGGCCGTAAAGACGATCGTCGCCGGAGAGGCCTCGTAGCAGGTTGATACGTACATCTCCGGTCAGGAACTCGCTGCCGCTGGTACCATAGCGGTTCAGCACCTCGATAGAGCTTAATCCCACACCGGCCGGCAGGCTGGCGGCTTCGGCGAGGATCAGGGTGTCGGTCCCGAAAGCACCGTCATAGGTCTCACCCGCAGTCAGCTCCATCTGGCTTGCGACTGGCAGGACATCGTCTCCGCTGCCACCGAAGAGCTTGTCTAGTCCCAGGCCACCATAAATCCAATCATCGCCTAACCCGCCAGCGAGACCTTGATCGTCGCCATCGCCGCCCCAGATAGAGTCGTCTCCCACGCCTCCGAAGAACCCGCGATCCGATCCGCTGCCGGCCAGGAGGATATCAGCGCCTTCGCCTCCGAAAAAGTTCGAGTCGACTCCATCGCCTCCCCAAAGTGTATCGTGGCCGTCGCGTCCGATGAGATCGCGGTCGTTCCCACTGTCGCCGGAGAGCACATCGTCACCATCTTCTCCGTCCAAGAGGAAGTCGACTCCTCCATTGCCGGCGAGCGTATCGTTGCCCGCACCGCCGTTGAGGAAGGAGTCGTTGCCATCGCCGCCCGATAGAGTATCCGCGCCTTCGCCTCCGAAGGCGCCAAGATCCGAACCACTGCCACTATAGAGGATGTCGTCGCTGCTGAGGCCATAAAGACGGTCGCTGTTGCTAAGGCCGAAGATCGTATCCGGCGCATCGGTGCCGGTAAGCGTGTCTGATCCGGAGGTGCCATAAATCGTCGACATGTTCTCTATCCCCCTGTTCAAATTGTAGTATTCGCTTGGATGCTGCAGCCGCGCGCGTGATCAACGGCGTTCCCTGTGTGCACCAAGAGGTATCGGTTTGAAACCTCGATACCAGGTTAACTACTTCTTGTTGCGGGGTCTATGGTTCTTGCGGAAAAATTATCGAAGGCGTGGTTCGGCCAGATTGGGAATTTTTGAATGTGCCCTTTGCAGAAGCTTCGCAATGAAGATGACTTCGACGGCATTGGAAACGAAGCCGGCACCGGTGTAGCGGACGCGTTACACCAATCCGAGTTAAGTGGAACTCATCGCGGATTGGTATCACATGGGCGATGCGGGTTGGCGCTGCATCGGGAATGAGCAGGTCTGCAATGAGCAGGTCTGCTCACTCCCAAGAGAACCCTCAGAGCCACAGGAAATCCATCGCCGTCAGCTGGTTGGCGAGGCTGAGGTTGGACATCTTGACGGCCATGTCGGCCGTGCCGTCGCCGTCGCTGTCGACCTCGAGCTGGTTTTGCACGTCATTGAAGCGGGCCTGCGAGTTGGCGTTGCCGTCGAAGGCGGCCGACTCGATGTAGCTGAAGACGCCGACCTCCAGCCCGCTGGCGAAGACCAGGGAATCTTGTTCCGAGGAGCCGTCGAAGAGCGGGCTGTGGAAATCGGAGATGCGGGCCAAGGCGATGACGGTGCCGCCGCCCAAGGTCTGCCCGGTCTCATCACCATTGAAGAGGAAGAGGTCTGTACCGGTGCCGCCGAAGGCCTTGTCGTTGTTGTTGAAGGCGATCGTGTCGCTGCCGCTGCCGCCACGCAGCAGGTCGCCGGCATCCTCGTCGCCCTGACCGCTGATGAAGTCGTCGCCGTTCTGGCCGGAAATGCTGTCGCCGCCCGAGCGGCCAAGCAAC
>JAVJSY010000021.1:0-64044 GCA_040219175.1 Kiloniellales bacterium | reverse complement strand
AGCCTCCACAAGGTCACGGCGGAATGGGCCATGCTCTGCACCGCCCACAACATCCTCAAGCTCGCCAACGCCCCCTGACCGGCGTCAAATCCAGCCCCGACCTCCGGCACCAGCAAACCGACACTTAACGAAAACCGCCAACAACGCTAAACAATACGCTTACTCGGACAGGCTCCTAGTGCGGGGCGATCCGATAGGCGCAGCGTTGATCGCCGGAGAGCAGATGCTGGCAGCGCTCGACCGTGGCGCCGTCTCCCAGGAGCGTGCGAAAGAGGTCCAGCTCGGCACGGCAGAAGCCTTGGCAGACGCTCGCGGCAGCACAGATCGGGCAGTGATGCTCGGTCAGCAGGAAGCTGCCGTCCGCTTGCTGTACCAGATCGGCCATATAGCCCTCGGCCGTGCGCAGCGCGGTTAGCCGCTCCAGGCGTTCGCGCAGATCCCGGCAATCGGCCAGGGCCTGGCGATAGCGGGCAGCCTGCGCGCCCTCCCGCCGCGCGATCAGACGCTCCAGGCCCTCGGGCCCGAAGAGCGTGGCGACGTCTTGGATCAAAGCCGCCGTTAGATCGGCATGGCCATCGGGGAAGCGTGCGTGGCCTTCGGCGGTCAGCGACCAGCTGGCACTGGGCCGGCCGATACCGCTCTTCTCGCTCTCCTGCCGCAGCAGGCCGGCCTGCGCCAGCTGTGCCAAGCGCTGGCGTGCGCCCTGCTGGGTGATTCCTAGCTTCTCTCTTAAGGCTGCCGTGGTCATCGAGCCCGAGAGTTTGATCGTCAAGAGGATATCGGAATCGCTGAGCGCCATGGCCGTGCCTTGTCTCTATCGGGTTGGAACGCCGTGTCCCTGCATTTTGAAAGATATTCCTTGTTTTTCCCATTGCAAGGGAGTGGTCATCTGTGATTTAGAAACAAAATCGTTTCTAAATAGACTCAAACCCCATCGTTACGGTTTGTGGAGGGCAGTGGAGATGGAGCAGCAAGGCCAGGCGCGAGAGCCCCTACGCCTCATTTTGGCCGAGGGTCGCTGGGCCGTCTTCCTACTTGTGCTTGGGGGGATCTGGTTGCATGCGGCGGACAGCATCGTGGTGGCGACCGTCATGCCTGCGGTGGTGGCCGATCTTGGCGGAATCGAATGGACCCCTTGGGCTTTTGCCCTCTACGAACTGGGATCGATCGTTGCCGGTGCGCTTGCCGGGCTGGCCTCGCTGCGCCTGGGGGTCGGTCGTTCGCTAGCCATGTTCGCGGCGATCTTCGCCTTGGGATGCCTTGCCTCCGGCATCGCGCCGGACATGGCGACCCTGCTGGGCGGGCGCGTGTTGCAGGGGATCGGGGGAGGGGCCTTGACCGCGCTTAGCCATGTGGCTGTGACCCGCGGGTTTCCCGAGCGCCACTGGATCCCGCTTTTTGGTCTGATATCGGCGATCTGGGGTGTGGCCTCGCTGGCCGGGCCGCTGATCGGCGGGCTCTTCTCAGAGCTGGGCTGGTGGCGCGGCGCCTTTCTCGTCTTCGCGGCAAAGGGCTTCATCGTCGCTGCTGCCGCGCCTTGGCTGCTGTCGCGCGTCGATCAGGGCATTCCCGTCATCGGAAACAACCGGGTGCCCTGGGCCTCCTTGATGCCGCTGGTCGCCGGGGTGCTGGCCATAGCGGCGGCCGGCGTCGTCGATTCCGTCTGGTTGGGGCTCGGGTTGGTGGTGCTGGGTATGCTGTTGCTGGCCGCGATGCAGCGAATCGATGCGCGGGCGATCAGCAGCCTGCTGCCGCAGCGCGCTCTCCGCGAGAGCAGCTATGCCCGCTGTGGGCTTGGCATGGCACTGCTCTTGGCAGTCTCGACCATCGCCTTTCTGATCTACGGCCCGCTCTTGCTGGAGGCCTTCTATGGAATCGATGCGCTAACGGCCGGCTACTTCGTGGCCTTCGAGTCCATCGCCTGGACCTTGGCAGCGCTGGCAATCGGACGGGTAAAGCCCGAGGGCGAACCCTTCTTCCTTCGATTGGGTGCGCTCACGATCCTTGTGGGCCTTGTCGGGATCGCCCTGGTCTTTCCTTCGGGTTCCTACTGGCTGATCCTGCCCTTCGTCGGCATGCAGGGGGCCGGGTTCGGAATGGCCTATGCATTCATTGTGCGCCGCGTGGTGAGCGGCACCTTGGAGGCCGAGCGGGACCATGCTGCCGGCGCGGTCGCGACCGTGCAAATGCTGGGCTATGCCTTTGGGGCGGCTGTCGCTGGAATCGCAGCCAATGCGCAGGGGCTTGCGCTTGCTGAGAGCCCTGAAGAGCTGGTGTCGGTGGTCCGTTGGCTCTTCCTTGCTTTCACGCCCTTTGCCCTTGCAGGCGTGGTTGCTGCCTGGCGCTTGGCAGCCCTGCCGCCGACGCTGATCACATCTTCCGCTGCGGCGACTCGCTAGCCTTGTCACAACTCGACGAACCAGTTTAGAAGACTACGCTATACCGGGGCAAGGATTCCCGAGGGATCAGATGTAATGGGAGAATGCAGGATGGCTGTCAGCACCTTGGCTGGACGGTATCTTATTTTGATTGTACCGGCGTTGATGCTGTTTTTGGCACCGCTCGGAGGCTTGGCCGCCCAGCTCCAGCCGGTGGAGATCGGCGTCAATATCAACGAGGGCCAGACACACCGCCTATCGGATGTCCAGCTGACCATAGAGCCCTACGCCAAGGAAGGCGACGTTTCGGCGCCGGTTTCCTTGACCGGTCCGGGCAAGGTGTCTCTTCCAGAGGGACGCTATGTTCTAAAGGCGCAACTCGACCAGTTCGTTGTCGAGCAGTCCTTCTTCGTCAAGGGGCCGACCAATCAGGTGGTGGTCCTTGACGTCGGCTTTGCGACCTTGGCCCTGATCCCGCAGATCGGTGCCAATCCCTATCGCCGCAACGTCTCCTGGCGCGTCTTGTCGTGGCGCAAGGATCGCAATGGGCAGCGCAAGTTGCTGGCCGTCCTGAACGGAGCCCGTCCGCGTATCGCCTTCCCCGAGGGCTTTTACATGGTCGAGGCGACACACGGTGGCAAAGCGACCCGGCACACGATCGAAATCGACCGTGGCCGCACCTATGACTACACCTTGATCAAGCAGTAGCGAGCATCAGGATTGTTAAGGAAAAGGGCACCTCTTTGGGTGCCCTTTGACGTTTTTGTGGCAGGGCCCGGGCCCTCGCGGCGCCAACGACGCCGAGAAATCAAGTGAGCATGGGCAGCTTCAGGCCCTGCTCGCGCGCGCAGTCGATGGCGATTTCGTAGCCAGCATCGGCGTGGCGCATGACGCCGGTGCCCGGGTCGTTGGTCAGCACCCGCTCCAGCCGTCTGTCGGCGTCTTCGCTGCCGTCGCAGACGATCACCATGCCGGCGTGCTGGGAGAAGCCCATGCCGACACCGCCGCCATGATGCAGGCTGACCCAGGTGGCACCGGAGGCCGTGTTCAAGAGCGCGTTCAAGAGCGGCCAGTCGGAGACCGCGTCGGAGCCGTCGCGCATGCCCTCGGTCTCGCGGTTCGGACTGGCAACGGAGCCGGAATCCAGATGGTCGCGGCCGATGACGATCGGCGCCTTCACCTTGCCCTCGCGGACCAGGCGGTTGAATGCCAGACCCAGCCGCGCGCGGTCGCCCAGCCCGACCCAGCAGATCCGCGCCGGCAGGCCCTGGAAGGCAATGCGCTGCTTGGCCATGTCCAGCCAGTTGTGCAGGTGGGCATTGTCCGGCAGCAGCGCCTTTACCGCTTCATCGGTCGCGAAGATATCCTCCGGATCGCCGGAGAGGGCGCACCAGCGGAAGGGGCCGATGCCGCGGCAGAAGAGCGGGCGGATGTAGGCCGGGACGAAGCCTGGAAAGTCGAAGGCGTGGCTTTCGCCCATCTCCAGTGCCATCTGCCGGATGTTGTTGCCATAGTCGAGGGTGGGAATGCCCTGGCGGTGCAGCTCCAGCATGGCATGGACCTGGACGCGCATGGATTCCTTGGCCGCCTTGACCGTGCCCTCGGGGTCCCGCTCGCGCTGCTTGGCCCACTGGTCCAGGCTCCAGCCTGCCGGCAGATAGCCGTTCAAGGGATCGTGGGCCGAGGTTTGATCGGTGACCACGTCGGGGCGGATGCCGCGCTTGACGATCTCCGGAAAGATCTCGGCGGCGTTGCCGAGCAGCCCGACAGAGACCGCGCGTCCCTCGCTGTGGGCCGCTGAGATCATTGCCAAAGCCTGCTCAAGAGTCGAAGCTTTCTCGTCTAAGTATTTGGTTTCAAGACGTTTCTCTATCCGACTCGGCTGACACTCCACGGCCAGCATGGAGGCACCGGCCATGGTTGCCGCCAAGGGTTGGGCACCGCCCATGCCGCCCAGCCCGCCGGTCAGGATCCACTTGCCTTTGAGGTCGCCCTCGTAGTGCTGGCGGCCGACCTCGACGAAGGTCTCGTAAGTGCCTTGCACGATCCCCTGGCTGCCGATGTAGATCCAAGAGCCCGCCGTCATCTGGCCGTACATCATCAGCCCGACCTTATCGAGGCTGTTGAAGTGCTCCCAGGTGGCCCAATGCGGCACCAGGTTGGAGTTGGCGATCAGGACGCGCGGCGCGTCGGCGTGGGTCTTGAAGACACCGACCGGTTTGCCGGACTGCACCAGCAGGGTCTCGTCCGCCTCCAGATCGCGCAGGCTGCGGACGATGGTATCGAAGCAGTTCCAGTCGCGCGCCGCCCGGCCGATGCCGCCATAGACCACCAGCTCTTCCGGCTTCTCGGCGACCTCCTGGTCCAGGTTGTTCATCAGCATCCGCAGTGGCGCTTCGGTCAGCCAGGACTTGGCCGAAATCTCGGTCCCGCGGGGCGCCCGGATCTGGCGCTCGTTGTCGATGCGCGGATTGCTCTGTGACATGGTGATTCCTCTTGGTCTAGCGCGGTGTGGCGGCCGAACGATAGTCCTGCCGCCCGATGAAGGAAAAGCGGCTGCCGGGATGCAGCAGGCGGCTGCGCGTCACCACCAGCCCGTCCGACCAGGTGCGTCGGATCAGGCTGAGGCAGGGCTCCCCCTTATCCAGCTGCAGGGCTGTGCGCATGCGCGCGTCTGGCATAATGGCCTCGACCTGGTGTTCGGCGGCCTCGATCGGGCCCAGGCTGGTCAGATAGTCGTAAGGGGTCAGCGCGGTGAAGTCCTGCTCCAGATAGGCCGGTGCGAAGCTGGGGTTGACGTGGCGGATGTCCAGCTGGATCGGCTGGCCATTCTCGATGTGCAGGATCACCGAGTGATAGACCGGGCTGCCGCGTTCGACCTCCAAGGCGCGCGCCATCCAGGGCTCTGCCTCGACGGACGTGAGCTCCAGCTGGCGGCTTTCGTGGCGGCCCCCGCGTTCCAAGATCTCATCGCGGATGGAGCGGACCTCCAGCATCACCGAATGCAGCTTCTGGCCGGCGACGAAGGTGCCGGCACCCTGGATACGCTCCAGCCAGCCCTCGGCGCTGAGCTCCCGCACGGCGCGATTGACGGTCATACGCGAGGCCGCGAAATCGGCCATCAGTGCGCTCTCCGAGGGCACGCGCCCGCCCTCCGCCAGCGCACCGTTGCGGATCTCCTGCTTGATGTGATCCTTGATGCGTTGGTAGAGCGGTGGATCGGATTTGGCGATGGCCTCGCTCACGACAGGGTCCTTGCGGCGATCGGGAATGTGCGGGACTTGTATATACAAGTTGTTTGCCCTACGCCAG
Organism: Kiloniellales bacterium; assembly: GCA_040219175.1. Classification (GTDB taxonomy): domain Bacteria; phylum Pseudomonadota; class Alphaproteobacteria; order Kiloniellales; family JACOMY01; genus JACOMY01. The sequence continues at coordinate 58,354 of JAVJSY010000021.1, read as the reverse complement.
TGCTGTTGGGCCGAGTGGCAAGAGAGCCAGTGGCAAGAGAGCCAGTGGCAGGAGAGCCAGTGGCAGGAGAGCCAGTTGGAGGAGAGAAGGAGACAGTATGTCTGAGAGCTTCGTTCTACAGCGTGGCGAGGGCCCTTTGCTTGTGTCCCTGCCGCACGCCGGCAGCGCGATCCCGGAGGAGGCGGCCCAACAGATGCTGCCGCTTGCATTGGAGAGTGCCGATACGGACTGGCATGTAGAGCAGCTCTATGGCTTCGCCCGCGAGCTGGACGCAACGGTGATCCAGGCGCGCTACTCCCGCTATCTGATCGACCTCAACCGGGCACCGGACAGCCGACCGCTCTACCCCGGCGCCAACAATACCGAACTCTGCCCGACCTCGACCTTCGACGAGGAACCGCTCTATGCCGCCGGGCAAGAACCTGACGCGCGAGAGGTTGCGCGCCGCCGCTCTCTCTACTGGCAGCCCTATCACGACTGTCTGGCCAAGGAACTGGCCAGACTGCGCAGACGCCATGGCACCGTCGTGCTTTGGGAAGGGCATTCCATCAGACGCCGGGTGCCGCGCTTTTTCGAAGGACGCCTGCCCGATCTCAACTTCGGGACCGCCGAGGGTGCCAGCGCGGCGCCGGCGCTGCTGCAGGCCGTGCTGGCGCGCGCCGATAGGGTGGGCGGCTTCACGCAGGTGGCCAATGCGCGCTTCAAAGGCGGCTACATCACCCGCAACTACGGCAATCCGGCCGAGGGGGTGCAGGCCGTGCAGCTGGAGTTGGCGCAGGCCGCCTACATGGACGAAGCCCCGCCCTTTGCTTATGACGCGACGCTTGCGGCACCGATGCGGGCGCTGCTGCGGGCGCTCCTCGAAGAGGTGCAGGACTGGTTAGGGACGACGCATTCCATGCGGCAGGGGTGAAGGCTTATTGCATCTGGTTTGGCGTTCAGACGCCACGCCGGCTTGTCCTCGCTTCGCTGCGGGCGCGCAGTCGCGCTTGTCAAGCAGTCGCGCTTGCCAAACCGTGATGAGTTTCACTTACCGCGGCTTGGTGTAAGCATCCGGCCGAGGAGAAGCCCGGCCAGGAAGCCGCCCAGGTGCGATTGCCAGCCGATGAGCAGCAGGCTGCCCATCAAGCCGCTGAAGGCCACCAGACCGATCACGGCATTCATGACGATCAGCGCGATCAGCAGGCGCCGCTGCGGCGAACCGGGCCGCATGGCCGGTGCGCCGCAGGTCAGTGCCACCCCCATCAGCCCGAAGAGACCGCCCGACGCGCCCACCACCAGTTCCGTCGGCGGGCCGAAGTCGAAGGGCAGCAAGACCTGCAGCACTGCGCCGGCAAAGCCGCAGACGAAGAAGAGGATGACCAACCAGCGGGCACCCAGGTGGCGCTCCACCAGGGTTCCGAAGATTGCCAGAAACAAGAGGTTGTTCACCAGGTGCAGCCAGTCGCCATGCAAAAAGAGGGAGGTGACGAAGGGCCAGAGCGCCGGACCCAGCGGGCTGTTGCCGGCCAGGGCGGAGACCACGTTACCGGGCGACAGTGCGAAGTGCCGGAAGAACATCGCCTCGTCGTAGACGTCCAGGCGCGAGACGTAGATCTGGATCAGCAGCATGATGCCGCCCAGGATCAGGCAGGCCTTGCCGACACCGCTGGCCGCCGGCGGCGTGCTGTTGGCCCAGCTCACGCTGCCGACCTGACCCGGCCCTTGTGCACCACTTGGTGCAGGGGGTTGAAGCCGACCCGGTAGGCAAGCTCGGCCGGGCGTTCGATGTCCCAGATGCAGAGGTCGGCCTGCTTGCCGACCTCCAGGGTGCCATGGCTCTTGCCCAGCCCCAGCGCCTTGGCCGCTTCTCGTGTGATGCCGGCGAGGCTCTCTTCCGGCGTCATGCGGAAAAGGGTGCAGGCCATGCTCAGCATCAACAGCAAAGACGTGACCGGCGAGGAGCCGGGATTGCTGTCGGTCGCGATCGCCATGCCGACCCCCAGTCTGCGACAGGCCTCTATCGGCGGCAGTTTGGTCTCGCGCAGGACATAGAAGGCACCGGGCAGCAGCACGGCCACGCTGCCGGCCTGTGCCATGGCGGCGAGCCCCGCTTCGCTGGCGTATTCCAGATGGTCTGCCGAGAGGGCGCCGAAGCGGGCGGCAAGGCCGGCACCGCCCTGATCGGAAAGCTGATCAGCGTGCAGCTTGACCGGTAAGCCGGCGGCGCTGGCGGCTGTGAAGACCCGCGCCACCTCGTCGGGTGTAAAGGCGATGCGTTCCCCGAAGGCGTCCACGGCGTCCGCCAGGCCCTCTGCGGCCACCTTGGGGATCATGGCCTCTACGGCATCGACATAGTCGCCCTGCCGGCCCTGGTATTCCGGCGGCAAGGCATGGGCGCCCAGGAAGGAGGTCTTCACCGTCACCGGACGCAGCTCACCCAGGCGTCTGGCGGCGCGCAGCATCTTGCTCTCTTCGGCGAGCGCGAGGCCGTAGCCTGACTTGATCTCGATGGTGGTGACTCCCTCCGCCAAGAGGGCGTCGAGGCGTGGCAAAGCATCTGCAACCAGTGCATCCTCGCTTGCCGCGCGGGTCGCCTTGACGGTGGAGACGATGCCGCCGCCGGCCTTGGCGATCTCCTCGTAGCTGGCGCCTTCCAGGCGCAGCTCGAACTCGGCTGCGCGGTCGCCGCCATAAACCAGATGCGTATGGCAGTCGATCAGGCCCGGGGTGATCCAGCGTCCTTCCGCGTCTTCCGTCACCTCAGTGCTTGCAGCCGCATCGGCCGGCAGGTTGCTCTGCCGACCGACCCAGGCAATCTTGCCGTCCTTGACGGCGATCGCACCGGCCTCGATGCCGCCATAGGCAGCCGCCCCCGGCACCATGCTGGCCAGACGCGCATTGATCCAGAGGTGGTCGAACGCTCCGACAGTCATTTCCCTTGGCCCTCTTCAAGAATCCTTCGCACGACAAAGTGTTTGCCAAGCTCTGCTTGTCTATACAAGTTGGATCCGCTTTAACGCTAGGCTTGGTGATAGCAGATCGACGTTGCTGCGAGGGCGCCTTGGGGTAAGCTGCCGCAGGCCCAGCCCTGGGGCCGCTACTCTCTGACTGGAAAGTAACAAGAATATCAAGGAGATAAACGCGTGAGCGAAGAGATTCATTTCACCTATTTGGGCGGACCGGAGGTCGCGCAGCTGGCGCTTAGCGATGCCGAAATCCTGGCTGCGGTCGAGTCAGGTCTCTTGGCCCAGGGTCGCGGCGAGACCGTGATCGAGCCGCGCGTGCATCTTGAGCCCGATCCAGCCTTTCGCGGACATTTCAACGTCTTACGTGGTTACATTGCGCCGCTCAATGTGGCGGGTGTGAAGGTCGTTGGCGACTACATCGACAACTACAAACGTGGCCTGCGCTCCGAGATGGCACTCTTGAACCTCTTCGACCCCAGAACGGGAATGCCCGTGGCCCTGGTGGACGCTGCCGATATCACCGACATGCGCACCGGGGCGATGACAGCTGTCGGTGCTAAGTATCTGGCACGAAAGAATTCTAAGGTCTTAGGGCATATCGGAGCCAGAGGCTCGTCTTACTGGAATGTCCGCCTGCTCGACAGCCTCTTCGATTTCCAGGAGATCCGCGTGCACTCGCGCCGGCCGGAGAGCCGGGAGGCCTTCGCTGCGCGCTTGACCGAGGATCTGGGCAAGACCGTGACCGCTGTCGACAACTGGCAGGACTGCCTGGAGGGCGCCGACATTCAGGTCGAGGCCTCGCGGCTGGAGGCGCCGGAACCGCACTTCAAGACCGCCTGGGTCAAGCCCGGAAACTTCGTCGTCCCCTATGGCACCATGAGCGCGGTGGAGCTCTCGCTGACCGACGTGATGGACAAGCTGGTGGTGGACGACTGGGGGCAGTGCAAGGGCGGCAAGCTTGGCAGCCTGCGCGCCCATGTGGAGGCCGGCAAACTCTCGGAGCAAAGCCTGCATGCCGAGATGGGAGAAATCGTCGCTGGCAAACGGCCCGGGCGCGAGCGAGACGAGGAGACGATCCTCTTCTGGCACCGTGGCCTCTCGACCTCTGACATCGCCCTTGGTCATGCCATGCTCGAGAAGGCCAAGTCCTTGGGAATAGGCCAGCGTTTACGCTACGCCTAAGAGCCGCCCGGAAACCGCTTGTGCCCTGCACCGACCTATCAAGGTCTTGGGCAAGGAGAGCGGCGCCCGGCATCGCCGGCGCCACCGCTCCTAACACGCGCGGCGCCGGCAGCGATGCAGGACACAAGCAGTTTCCGGACGGACTCTAAGGGATTGATCACGATCTATTGCTTGCCTTCCGCATGCCAAAGTGCGAGCGCTTTTTGCATGTCCTTCTCGTCGATTCGACAGCCTCGCCCGGGGCGCTTCCGGTTGAGACGTCCAAGCCCGTGTGTTGGCCTTGGCGCCCGGCTGCTCGAGCAGACGATTGGTTTCCTCTTCGCCGCTTGGCGGTCTCTTGCCTTCGTCTCGATTATTGGCCTGGCCTTACTGGCAACCCAGCCGGATGCGACGCTCTATGCCGATGAGGAAGAGAGCCTGGAAGAAGATGAGGAGGAGGCTGCACCCCCCACCTTCGAGGGCGTCGACTATGTCACCACCATCGTGGCACCGGAGGAAAGCGACCTCACCAGCGCCCTGGAGGCCTCCTCCGTCCTGCTGCGCGAGCAGGACAAGCCACCCTTCTCCAAGGCCGGCCTCTCGAGCCGTGTCCGCCAGGATCGGGAAGGCCTGCTCAAGGTCGCCAATTCGCAGGGCTATTATCAGGCCAAGATCGATATCGAGGTGGGCGAGGGCGACCCGGTTCCCGTCGAGGTAACGGTGACCCCGGGACCGCGCACCACGGTGCAGAGCTTCAACATCGCCTTCGTACCGGGTGCCGACGTCTCGAAACTGAAGAAGCCCAATCTGGCCGACCTGGGCATCACCATCGGTCAGCCGGCAATCAGCGCTGATGTGATCGCGGGTGAAGCGTCACTGATCGACTATCTGGGCAACAACGGCTATCCCGATGCCAGCGTTGTGAATCGCAAGGTGACGGTGAACCTGGATAGCAATGAGATGCAGGTGAACCTCACCATCGATCCGGGGGAGTACCTGGTCTTCGGCCCCCTGGCGATCGATGGCTTGGAGCGCACCGATGAGGAATACATTCGCCGCGTGCTGCAGTGGCCGGAGGGCCAGACCTTCTCCAATCGGCGCCTGGAGACGGTGCGGCGCCGGGCCGTTGCCACCAACCTCTTCGGTCAGGTCGAGATCACGCGCTCGCTGGACAAAGTGGAGGATGGCGACGAGGAACCGGTCGACATCACCCTGAAGGAGCGTCCGCCGCGCACCATCTCGCTGGGCGCCGGCTTTGCCACCGACTTCAGCAACACGCCCTTCGGATTTATCGGGGAGGCAGCCTGGGAGCATCGCAACATCCTGGGGCGCGGCGAAAGCCTGCGCCTGAGTGCAAACGCGCAGCCCGACGAGCAGGCTGGCCGGGTTTTCTTCAACAAGCCCAACTGGCTGCAGAACGATCAGGCCCTGCAGTGGCGCTTTGCCATCGTGAACGAGGATCAAGAATCTTACCGACAGTTTTCGATTGAATCGACCCTGGGCGTGGAGCGGAAGCTCAACAAGAACTGGACCGTCTTCGGCGGTGGTGGGTTCAAGTACCTGATCGACGACGATCGGAACCCCGATGTCGATACCGGCGAGGAAATCTACGTCCTCTACAACATTCCGATGCGGGTCACCTTCGACAATCGCGACGATCGCCTGGATGCGACAGAAGGTTTTCTGGGCATCTTCCAGGTCGCGCCGACCCTGGTGACCATCACCGACACCGCCTTCTATCTGGCAAGCTCGCTCAGCGGCACGCACTACATCAAGGTGCTGGAAGAACCGGACATCGTCCTGGCGGGGCGTGCCAAGATCTCGACCCTGGCCGGGACGGAACTGGGCAACATACCCTCGGGCGAACGTCTCTACGCCGGCGGTGGCGGTTCGGTTCGCGGTTACGAGGTCGACAGCCTGGGTCCGCTGGACAGTGCCAACGACGCCATCGGCGGTCGGTCTTCCCTAGAGTTCGGTATCGAGGCGCGCTGGCGTTTTTGGGATGATTACGGCCTTGTGCCTTTCCTTGATGCCGGTCAGGTCTATTCGTCCACCTATCCCGACTTCAGCGAGGACATACAGTATGCCGGCGGCCTGGGCCTGCGCTACTACAGCCCCATAGGACCCATCCGCCTCGACTTTGCGGCCCCCATCAACAAACGGCAGCGCGATCGTGCCCTCCAGTTCTACATCTCCATCGGCCAAGCCTTCTAGGACGCCAGGCCAAAGGCCGGACGAGGCGCCCACCCGGCGACCGCGGCGCTTTTGGCGCTGGGTGAAGCGGGTCTTACTGGCGCTGCTGCTGGTGATCCTGGTGCCGCCGATCCTGATTCTGATCGCGCTCGAGACCGGGCCCGGCCAGCGCTTTGCTATCTCTCAGGTGAACAACCTTCTCTCCGGCGAGGAGGGCGGGATCGAGCTTGGCGAGATGGGCGGCAGCCTTTGGGACCGGCTGACCCTGACCCAGGTCCGCATGAGCGATGCGGAGGGCGACTGGCTGACCGTTACTGACATCACCCTGGACTGGAGCCCCTTTGCGCTGCTGACCAGTGAAGCCGCGGTCAAGCTGCTGGAGGTCGGCAAGGTGGAGATGCCGCGCCCGCCGCTGCCCGGCGCGGAGAGCCCGCCCACGCCGTCCGAAGATGAAGGTCTGATCCCGGCCCTGCCGAGCCTGCCGGTCGACATCGACGTCGAGAAGCTGGTGGTACGCGAGGTGGATTTAGGGGCGCCGCTGATCGGTGTGCCGGCCCAGTTCGGCGTGGCCGGCGATGCCCTCTGGCCGCGCGTCGGCGCCACCACGGTGACCCTGGACGTCGAAGGACAGTCGCAGACCGAGCTCTCGGTCAATGCCGACCTCTCCTGGGCGCCGGACGAGCAGTACTTGAAGCTGGCGCTCGCTGTCGAAGAGCCGAAGGGCGGCCTGGTCTCCAGCCTGGCGGGCCTGCCGACCCTGCCTTCGATCGACCTCTCGTTGAATGGAGAGGGACCTTTGAGCGGTTGGAACGGAGAACTACGGCTGGCCCTGGACGGCACCGAGGCGGTCAAGGGCGACCTCAGCCTCTCCGGCGAGCCCGAGCGGCGCTTTTCTCTGAAGGGGCGCATCGACCCAAGCGGCAGCCTGCCGCCCGATCTCTGGCCGGCAGAAGCGCGGCCCTGGTTGGCCGGCGGAGCGTCCCTGGATGTGGCGGCCGAGCTTAGCGATGAACTGGTGACGATCGAGCGCTTCGAACTGGATGCCGCTTCCTTCGAGATCGGCCTGACCGGCACTCTGGCGCCCGAAAAAGAGACGGTGAATGCGGAGCTCAACCTTGCCATGGCTGCCGACTCGCCGCTGCGCGATCTGGTGCCCGAGGTGACCCTGGGTGCACTTACCTTGCGGGCAGAGGCCGAGGGTGCGCTTGAATTGCCGTCGCTCCGGGTGGCGCTCGCCGTCGATGGCGTCGAGACCCCGGAAGCCACCCTGGCCGGCCTCGACCTCTATCTGGAGGGCAAGCCCGAGGAGGGGCAGCTTCAGACCACGCTGGACCTGCGGATCAAGGATCCCAAGGTCCTGGTGGCCGAGGTGCCGCCCTTGCCCTATGGCTCGTTGCGAATCAACGCCGCTGCCCTGGTCGATCCGGAGGCAGGAAGCGCACGCCTGGATCGCTTCAGTCTGCGCGGCAAGGGCTTGACCCTGACAACGGACGGCACCCTTGAGCTGCCGGCGATCAGCGGGCAGCCGGCGCTCTACCTGGAAGCCGTACTGCCCGATCTGGGGCAGTTCGATCCAATGCTCGCCGGCCTGCCACTCAGTCTGACTTTGGATAGTGGCCTGGCGCTGGACGGCCTGGAGAAGCCGATTGCCGCCAATCTCGATCTGACTCTGGTCGGCACCGGCGGACTGCCGGACGGTATCGGGACCGCTCTTGGCGGTGGCCTGTCGCTCTTCGGCGGCGTGGTCTATGCGCCGGACGGCAGCATCACCCTGCAAGGGGTGAGCCTGCTGGGCGAAACCTTGATGATCGATCTGGACGGCACGGTGGGGGAGGCTGAGATCGCGCTCGACTGGAAGGTCGCTCTGGCCGATCTGGCGGTCGCTTCCGAGGTGATGGGCAGTCCGGCGGCCGGTTCCTTCGATGCCGAGGGCAGCTTCTCGCAGAATGCCGCGGGTGCGCTTGCCGTCTCTGCCACCCTCGATGGCAAGGATTTGTCCGCGGCCGGCGAGACCATCGGCACCCTGACGGGCGACGTCTCCCTTGCCGGCACCTTGCCGCAGATCTCCGGCGAGGTTGCGATCCAGGCACCCGAGAGCGGCTATGGACCGCTCAGCCTCTCGGCCAAGATCGAGCCCAGCGGTGATGAGGCTTTCCGCATCGCACCGCTGGCGGTTGCTCTGGGCAACGAGGTCAAGATCACCGGCGATCTCACCGTGCCGACCGCAGGCGTTCCCGTCAGCGGCCGGCTGACCGGCGATCTCGCCGGTGGCAAGCTCTTGGCCAACTTGGGCGTTCCTCTGCAAGGCAGGGGCAGTTTAACGGTCGATCTGACCGCACGTGGCGAAGCGCAGGATGCAGCCGTCGCCCTCACGCTCTCGCGCGGCAGGATCGCCGACATCGCGCATGGCGGCATCACGCTCAGGGCCAATGCTCGCGATGCAACCGGCGCCCTCAGCCTCGATGGGCGCCTCGACGCCAGCGATATCGCGGTCGAGCCGGCGAAGCTGACCAGCGTCGCTGCGACCTTCAAGGGCACGCCGGAGGCGATGAACATTACGCTGGACACGGCCGGCGACGTCGAAGGGCCGGCGCGCCTGGCTCTGGCTGGCCAGGTGCGACAGCGAGGATCCGAGACGGCAATCGCGCTCAGCAAGCTGGAGGGCGAGGCGGTGGGCTTCCCCTTCTCGCAGACCCGCCAGACTGAGGTCACCATCGGTGCCGCCGGGCCGCAGTCGGCCAAGGTCGGCCTGACGGTCGCGGGCGCGCAGGTCGCGCTGGATGCCGACCTGGCCGGTCGCAGCAAGACCATCAACCTCACCTTGGACGATTTGGACCTGGCCCAGCTGAAGCCCTTCCTGGGCGAGGAAACGCCGACCGGCAGCATTGCCCTACAGGTCGCACTCAGCGGCAATCGCCAGGCCCAAGGAACAGTTGCCCTTCAGGCCAAGCGCCTGACCATCCTGGAGGACGGTCTGCCGGTCAATCCGCCGATCGATATCAATCTGGACGGCAATCTGGGCGGCGACGGCCTGAACCTGGACGGCCGCTTGTCGGGTGGCTTCGGCCAACCCCTGACTATGAAAGCCCTGGTGCCGCTGACCGTCTCGCTGGCGCAACCCGGCGCCAACCTAAGCCAGACCAAACCCTTCAGCGCCGAGGTCGATTGGACAGGCGAGATCGGCCCGCTGTTCGATCTGGCACCGATCGCCGAGCAGCGCCTGACCGGCCAAGGCACCATCGATCTGGCGGTCACCGGAACCCTGAAAAATCCGCAAGCCAGCGGTCAGGTCACGGTAATGGGCGGTCGGTACGAGAACTTGCTTACTCAGACCATTATCCAAGACTTGACTCTGGTCTTGGAGGGCAGCGCGCAACGCCTGGTGATCAAGGAGGCCAGCGGCAACGACGGGCAGAATGGAACGCTGAAGCTTACCGGCGACATCAACCTGGCGAGCGATCCTGCCCCCACTTTGAAGTTCGAGGTCAAGGTCAACGACTTTGCCTTGGCGCGCCGCGACGACCTCTATGCCAGGATGAATGTCGACATGACCGTCGACGGCGACCTCTCGAAGTCGATCGACGTGAAGGGCACCATCACCAACGAGGAGATCCGCGCCTCCATCACGCCGAACCTACCACCCAGTGTCGTCGCCCTGGACGTCGAACTGGTGCGTGACGGCAAGGTGATCAACGCGAGGCCGAAGGTCGAGGAGGGCGAGGAAGAGCCTGCAATCCCGATCAACCTCGACATCACCGTCGATCTGCCGCGCCGCGTCTTCGTGGCAGGCCTGGGCCTCGAGTCCGAATGGGGCGGCAAGCTCTTCGTGCGGGGAACGGCAAACAAGCCCTTCATCACCGGCAGCATCGAGCCGCGCCGCGGCTACTTCGCGGTCTTCGGCAAGCAGTTCGATCTGACCGACGGCAGCGTCGCCTTCGATGGCTCCGCCAACATCAACCCCACTTTGGACCTTACCTCGGTCTACGACAGCAGCGACATCACCGCCACGATCAAGATAACCGGCAGTGCGAACGCACCCAAGATCAACCTCTCCTCCGACCCGGACATGCCGGAAGACGAGATCCTCTCCAACGTGCTCTTCGGGCGCGGCACCGGCCAGATTTCGCCGGTCGAGGCGATCCAACTGGCCGAGGCCGCAGCCATCCTTTCCGGTGTAACCGGCAGCGACAGAACCACCATCGATGTGATCCGTCAGACCATCGGCGTCGACGTGCTGCGCGTCGAGAGCGGCGACGAGGATAGCGACGATGCGGCGGTGGTGACGGCAGGCGAGTACATTTCCGAAGACGTCTTCGTCGGGGTGCGCCAGGGCACCACGCCCGGCAGCACTCAGGCCACGGTCGAGGTCGATCTCTTCTCCGGCCTCAAGTTCGAGGGCCGCGCCGGCGCCGACAGCGAGGCCGACAACGGCGCCATGCTGCGCTGGGAGTGGAACTACTAGGAGAAGACCCGAGCAGGCTGGCTCACCTGCGACCTTCGCAGCGATCGCCGCAGCCTATGTTTGATTCGAGCGGACTGCGGCCAGGGCTTCGGGCGTGTCGATGTCGAGCAGGATGGCGGCGTCGTCGATCGGAACTTCGGCGACCAGGTCGGCGTACTCGCGCAGCAGCTCTCTGGCGCCCTGGTCGCCCTCGATGGTCTGCAGCTCGGTGAAGAACTGGCGGCCGAGCAGGACCGGGTTGCCGCGTTTGCCCTCGAAGGTCGGCAGGCAGATGGCGCGGCCCTCCAGCGGGTTGAAGCTGGCGATCAGGCGGTCGATGGTGCCGGGCGCGATACGGGGCATGTCGCCCAGCAGGACGACGGCGGCCTCGATGCCCTCGGGCAGGGCGGCAAGCCCGCGCTTCAGCGAGGTCGAGAGGCCGGCGGCATAGGCGCGGTTGTGAACGCTCAAGAGGTCGAGGCCTTCCAGCGCCTCTTCGACCGCGTCGCGCTGATGGCCGGTGACCAGGATCACCGGTTCGGCCTGGGAGGCGAGCGCTGCTTCGACCGCGTGGCGGACCAGGGCCTTGCCGTCCAGCTGCTCGACCAGCTTGTTGCTGCCCATGCGTTTGGCCTGGCCGGCCGCCAGCACCAGGGCCGCCACCTTGGGCGCGCGCTGGCTGCCGGCCGGCGGCTCGACCGCGGCGGAGCGGGGCAGCGGGCGCTGGGCCGTGTCTTTGAGCAGACCGCCGACGCCCATGGCCTGAATGTCGGAGGGGCCGACCGGTACCTCGGCCACCAGGCGCTCCAGCACCCAGTCGAAGCCGTTCAGCTTGGGCGAGCGGGCACAGCCGGGCAGGCCCAGCAAGGGGCGTCCGTCCTTTTCTGCCAGGAGGATCAGGTTGCCCGGATCGACCGGCATGCCGAAGTAGCGCACCCGGCCGCCGGCCTTGCCGATGCCTTCCGGCACCACGTCGCGGCGATCGACAATGGCCGAGGCGCCGGAGACCAGCACAATGTCGCAGTCGCCCAGGCGGTCGACGGCCTGGCTGACAGCCTCGGCGCGATGCGGGCAGCGCAGCTCTTCCACCGGTGGACAGTCGAGCGCTGCCAGCCGGCGATTGGTGACCTCTGTCGTCTTGTCCAGGATCGAAGGCTTCAGGCCGGGGAGCGTGGTTTGCACAAGGCCGACGCGCTTGCTCTTCAAGGGCGCGACCGATAGCAGATCCGCCTGGCCGGCGATCGCCAAGGCCTCCTCCAGCACGCTGCGTTTCAGCGCGAAGGGGATAACTTTGATGGTGGCGGCCATCTGTCTGGGCTCGACAAGCTCGTAGGCGCCCAGAGTGGCGACGGTCAGGGCCTCGTCCAGCGCGTTCAGCCGGTCGATCAGCGCGCGCTCGAGTGCCAGCAAGCCGCGGGCGCCGACGATCAGGTTGCAGCGTCCGGTGAAGGCAGCCGTGGTGCTGAGGCCGCTGCCGGCCAGGGCTTCGGCCACTTGCGCTGCGGCCTCGTCCTCGTGCACCTCGCTCGCGTCCAGGCGCGCGGCAATGACGGTGTCGATGCCGGCCGCATCCAACACCCGAATATCGTCTGCCGAGAGACGCCGCCCCTTCTTGAAGCGGCCCTTGGGAAGGCTGACGGCATGCGCAAGATAGGCGCCTTCGGCCTCTGCGGTGGTGAGCGGCCCGAACTCCATCTTCTGCCTAGGCCGCCTTTACCAACAGGGGTGCGCCCTGGCGCACTTGCGTCATCTTGGCCAGGATCGAGAGCGCGATCTCGGCCGGCGAGCGGGCGCCGATGGCAAGCCCGATGGGGCCGTCGATGCGGGCAAAGCTCTTGGGATCGATGTTGTGCTCCTGCAGGCGGATCTGCCGCTTGCCGTGCGTGCGCCTGGAGCCCAGCGCGCCGATGTAGAAGGCATTGCTGGCAAGCGCACGCACCAGGGCCGGGTCGTCCAGCTTGGGATCGTGGGTCAGGGCCACCACGGCGGTGCGATGGTCCGGCGCCAGCTTGTCCATGGCCTCGTCCGGCCAGTCGTAGGTGATGGCCACGCCCGGGAAGCGATCCACATTGGCCCAGGCGCGCCTGGGATCGACCACCACGATCTCGTAGCCCAGAACGCGGGCCATCGGAATCAGCGCCTGGGCGATGTGCACCGCGCCGATGATGATCAGCCTAAGCGGCGGGTTGAAGACCTGTATGAAGAGACCGCTGTTGTCGTCGATACCGCTGCGATCGCCGGCAATGGCCGCCTCCAGCGAGGGGATCAGCGCACCGGGGACGTCCAGATCGCCGGCCAGGCCATGGCCGTCCTGATCCAGCAAGGCCTGTCTGCCGTTGGTCACATCGGTGACCAGGGCGACAGAGCGCTTGTCTGCCTTGGCTTTCGTCAGTTCGTCGAAGACCTCGCGTTGCATGGGCCTACTCCACCGCCTCGACGAAGACCTTGACCTCGCCGCCGCAAGCCAGGCCGACGGTCCAGGCCTCCTCGTCGGTGACGCCGAAGCTCAAGAGCTTGGGTGCCGCGCCGGCCATGACGTCGCGCGCCTCCATGACCACCGCGCCCTCGATGCAGCCGCCCGAGACCGAGCCCGCCATGTTGCCCTGATCGTCGACCACCAGCTGGCTGCCGACCGGGCGAGGCGAGGAGCCCCAGGTCGCGACCACGGTGGCCATCGCCACCTTGCGGCCGCTGTCGCGCCAGGCGCCGGCCGTCGCCAAGAGGTCTTCGCCGCTGGTTCCTGCTGTCTCTGTCATCTGGCCTTCTCCCTTGGTGTCGACGTGGCTCTAAGCCCGCCGTCCGTCCTCGCTCCACTCTAAGCGGGCGGAGCGGCGCGCGGGTTGCGTCCGGCTGAGCGCGCCAGCCAGCTCGGCAAGGCTGTTCAGGCTGTGTATCGAGCGGAACTCGTCTACTTCCGGCAGCATGGCACGCGCACCTTGAGATTTTGGCGCATAGGCGTCGTAACGCAAGAGGGGGTTCAGCCAAATCAGTCGGCGGCAGGACTTGTGCAGGCGCTCCATCTCGTCCGACAGGCCCTCGGCACCGGCCCGGTCGAGGCCGTCGGTGATCAGCAGCACCACCGCACCCTGGCCCAGCACGCGGCGCGCCCAGGCCTTGTTGAAGTCGGCCAGGCAGGCGCCGATGCGGGTGCCGCCGTCCCAGTCGGGAACCGCATCGGCGACCTTTGTCAGGGCCTCGTCGGGATCGCGGAAGCGCAGCTGGCGTGTGATGTTGGTCAGCCGCGTGCCGAAGAGGAAGACCTGCACCCGATCGCGGTCGTTGGTCAGCGCATGCAGGAAGTGCAGCAGCATGCGCGAATACTGTCCCATGGAGCCGGAGATGTCGGTCAGCACCACCAGCGGCGGCGGCCGCTCGCGCTGCTTGCGCCGCAGCAGGGGCAGGGCATCGCCGCCCTGGCGCAGGGCCGCGCGCAGCGAACGGCGGGCGTCGATTCCGCGGCCGCGCGGGTTGGCCTGCCAGCGCCTTGTCTTGACCCGTCCCAAGGGCAGGGTCAGGCGCTGCATGGCCTTCTTGGCCTCCTCCAGCTCAGCTGTGGACATGCTTTCGAAATCTTTGTCGGCGAGGACTTCCTTGTCGGACCAGGTCAGCGTGGCCTGGATCTCGACCTCCTCCTGCTCTTCTTCCTGTTCGGCCATGCCCGGCTGCTCGCCGGTCAGGGCTTCGCTCAGTCGGCGGGCCAGCTCCTTCTGTTCGGCCTGGTTCGCCATGTCCGGAGTCACGCTCGGCAGAAACAGCGAGCGCATGCGGTCCAGGAACTGGGGATTGCGCCAGAAGACGTGAAAGGCCTGATCGAAGAGCTCTTGCTGATCGTGGCGCTTCACGAAGACCGCGTTCAGCGCCCAGTAGAAGTCGTCGCGCCGGTCGAGGCCGATGGTCTCGACCGCCCGCAGCGCATCCAGTACGGCACCCGGCCCCACCGGCAAGCCGGCAGCGCGCAGGGTGCGGGCAAAAGCCAGGATGTTGCCGGCAATGCCGCCGCCCTCGGGCCGTGTGCCGCTCTCCATGGCCTGTTCCGTTCCTAGGTGAGCCTGGTTTCGGCCATATCGCTCTTGACCTCGCGCAAGAGGCGCGCGGCCTCGCTGCCCTCGATCTTGGCGATGTCGTCCTGATACTTCAGCAGGACACCAAGGGTGGAGTCGACGGCCTCTTCGTCCAGGGTCACCTTGTCAAGCTGGGTCAGCGCGTCGGCCCAGTCCAGGGTCTCGGCGATACCGGGCAGCTTGTAGAGTTCCTCGTCGCGCAGGCGCTGGACGAAGGCGACCACCTCGGCCGAGAGCTTGGCGCCGACGTGGGGCGCCTTGGCGGCCAGGATCTCGCGCTCGCGCGCGGCGTCGGGATAGCCGACCCAGTGGTAGAAGCAGCGCCGCTTCAGCGCATCGTGGATCTCGCGCGTGCGGTTCGAGGTGATGATGGTGATCGGCGGGGCAGGGGCCTTGATGGTACCAAGTTCGGGCACGCTCACCTGGTAGTCGGACAGCAATTCCAGCAGGAAGGCCTCGAAAGGCTCGTCGGTGCGATCCAGCTCGTCGATGAGCAGGATCGGCGGGCCGCCCTCCTGCGGAGAAAGCGCCTGCATCAGGGGGCGCTCGATCAGGAAGCGGCGGTCGAAGATATCGCTGGCGATGCGTTCGCGGTCCTGGGTACCGCCGGCTTCGGCCAGGCGGATCTCCAGCATCTGCCTTGGATAGTTCCACTCGTAGACCGCGCTTGAAACGTCCAGGCCTTCATAGCACTGCAGGCGAATGAGGCGCCGGCCCAGTGCTGCGGAGAGCACGCGGGCGATCTCCGTCTTGCCCACACCGGCTTCGCCTTCCAGGAAGAGCGGACGGCCCTGTCGCAGGGCCAGATAGAGCACCGTTGCCAGCGGGCGGTCGGCCAGATAGCGCTCGTCCGAGAGCAGGCTCAATGTCCGGTCGACGGAAGTCGGTAGTTCGCTTGTCATGAAGACTCCAAAAGGGCTCGATTGAGGAAGGCACGACAAGACGACGACCAAGCTGCCGAAACGCCCTCCCTTCCCGATTGCTGTTACATAGGGCCTATCGCCGCCCTCGTCAGCTTGTTTGCGCCAGCTTGTTTGCGTCAGGGTGTTTGCGTCAGGGCTTTTGCGTCCACCCGCTCTTCCTCAGAAACCAGGTACCGCTGCGGGCCCGCTCGTAGAGCTCTTTGGCGTAGACCTGTCCAACCACGGCGGGGGACTGGTTCAACTCCTTGGCGCGCTTTTCATAGAGCGCGCGGCGCTTGGCGTTGACGCTGTTCACCAGGCCCTGGGCAGAGGGATTGCGCGCCTCGAGATAGCCGTCCCAGCGTTCGCCGACATTGCCGTTGGCAAGCTCGCCTTTCAGCGACTGTGCCATGGCCGGGGTCGAGGCCGTGAGCCCGACCACCAGTGCCATGGCCATCCAAAACGCGGCGAAGAAGGGGGCCAGGCTGGGCAAGCGTGGCCGCGCCGCGCCGCGTGACAAGACGGGGTTCGAACTGCTCATGCGTCTACTCCGTGCCGAAAATATCGGGGTTGTCGGCGATGTCTTCCTCCGCCGCCTCTTCGATGCGCACGCGCACATCGGCCTGGATGTTAAGATTTATGGTGATCGGCTCCTTCGGTGCCTCGACGGCAACGGTGGGCGTACAGGCCGCCAGAGCGGTGATGAGGCCCAGAAGGGCCAGCGCCGGGAGACCTAGCGGAGTCTTTTTCATCATGACACCTATCATAGGGTAACTGGGGAGGATCAGTCCCAGTGCTTTCTGTCACAAGCGCTCATTTCGCGTTGATCGGTCTTACACGATACGGCAGGCCATTGAACCTAATGCAGCTGTTTTTGCGTTCAAACGCCACGCCGGCTTGGTCCTATTTGATGCTCCAGGCGCCGTCGAAAAGCTCGGGCGTGATCTCGCGGCCGCGGCGGAAAGCGATCAGAAGGTCGGCCAGGTCGACGCCGAAGGTGATGTTGAACTTGAAGGGATAGCCGTCCAGCACCTGCGGGTTGTTGCCCTCCAGAGTCAGGGCCAGGTCGAGGTCGCCATCGGCGCCAAAGCTGACCGTCGCGTAGAGATAACTGTAGTGGAAGTCCGACAGGGCCTCGAGCGCGAAGAGCAGGTCCTTCTGCTCCTTGCTCACCTCGCCCAGCCCCAAGCGCTCGGCGGCGTTGGGGATCCGAATGACACCCTCGTCGACCGCCTGCAGCCAGCCGTTCTCGATAGCGATGCTCTCGCTCGCCAGATCCAGGGTCACGGGGATCTGACCGATGACGCGTCCTTCCAGCTGGATGTCGCCCAGGTCCAGGATGTCGGTCAGCTGATCCAGCTTCACGTGCGTGACCTCGACGGTGGTGGCGAAGGCGTCTTCCGGCCCGGAGATGCGAAAGGGGCTGGCGATCAGGCGCCCGCCGGCAAAGTCGGTTTGCAGGGTCTTGGCATCCAAGGCCGGCCCGCCCTGGCTATCGAGGATCACAAAGCCGAGCAGAAGGTTGGAGAGCGGGACGCCGACATCCAGCTTGTCGATGGTGATCTCCTGCGCCTTGTCGCTGACCGGCGGTGTCAGGCTGAGGAAGCTGAGCTCGCCGTTCAAGCCCTCGATTTCCACCGGCAGGAGGGTGGCGGAGAGGGACTGCAGACTCACTTCTGCGGCGACATTGTCGCTGACCGGCGACCACTCGGCCCTGGCCTTGATCGCGACCTTGCCGGAGACGTCTGCCAGGTCTTCAAGCTCGGCTGAAATCTGGCCTGGTTGCAAGCCATCTGGGGCGAAGGTGATCGGACCCCAGCTGGCGTCCAGCTTGCCGCGTTCGCTGGCCAGATTCTGTTCCAAGGAGACGGCGATGCTGCCCTGGCCATTCGGGCCGCGCCCGCGGCCTTTCAGGCGATAGATCTCGCCGCTCTTCGTCAGTCTGGCGGAAAGGCTCATGCCGGCGAAGCTCTGCCCGTCTGCCGAGAGTGCGGCGCTGCCGACCTCGATCGCCATGGCCTCTTGCTCAAGCCGGTCCGGCGGCAGCGGGGCCCGTACGCTGACCTTGGAGAGCTGCAATCCCTCCTTCGGCAAGGTCACCGCGTCGATGTCCACGACGGCAAGGCCGTCAATCTCTTCCTGGTCCAGCCCGATCGTCACATCGGCGGTCAGGCCGGAGAGGTCAATCCTGCTGCCGTCGGCTGCCGTGGTCAGGCTGAGAGTGTCGCTGCCGAGCGTCAGGCGCGGACGCCAGGCGCCGAAACGGCTGCGACGCAAGGCCAAGCGGTCCACCACCAGCGTGGCCGGTGCCAGCAGGAAGGGGACCTCGTCCAGATAGATTTGGTCGAGCGATACGCGCCCCTCGTCTGTCAGGGCCACCTGCGCCTGCTCGCCATCGGACGTCAGCAAGATCGGCAGACGCAGGCTCACATCGCGCAACTGCACCTCGCCTTGGCGGATCTCGGCAAGCTTGGCATCCAGCGTGCCGGCAGCGCCGAAGCCTTTGTCATCCGCGACGGCGTCGCCCACCAAGGTCAGCCTCGAGATCCGATTGCCAAGAACCGGTAGGGATTGGGCAGCAAGGTCGAGTGCGCTCAGTTTCCAGGAGTGTAGCTCCATCTCGGGCGAGAGGCTGCCGTCGACCCGGCCGGAGACGGTCACCTTGGTATCCTGGCCGCTGGTCAAAAGGATCGGACCGGAGACCGAGACATCGACCCCCGCCTCGCTGCGCACCGCTGTTGCTTGCAGGCCGACGCCATCCTCGAACGGCAGGGTGAGGGCCAAATTGCGCCAAACCGCCCGCCTGGTGTCCTCCGGCAGATCGGCCAAGAGCGACCACTCGGGATCCAGGGCCGAGACGGCGAGCCTACCTTCCTCCGATACCCAGGCCCGCAGCTTGGCGTCTTCCAGAAGAACATCCAGATGCAAATCGGCACTCAGCCCCAGCACCTTGCCCGGGACGGTCAGGCGGTCGGCCGAGATCGTGAGCTTCGAAGCCAGGGTGGCGTCTTCCAGCAGCTGGATTAGCCTGCCGCCGCGGTCGTGGATGAGGTCCACGAGGGGTGGCAGGGTCGCCGTCAGCCGGCTTTCGACCGTCAAGCTGCCGCTGGGATCCAGCAGGCCCAGCTGCGCGCTGGCCTCGATTGCGTTCAAGGTGAGGTCGGCCTTGACCTGCGGGCGGCTGTCCAGACGTGCTATGGCAATGCGCCCGCTGCCGACAGTGCTGCCGTCGACGGCCAGGGCTGCGACGTCGAGATCGATACGGCTGGGATCGGCCTCTAGGGATAGCGTGATCTCCTCGACATAGCCGTCCAGCGGGCCGATACCCTTGATGGTGACCTCTCCGCTCGCTTGCGGCAGTGCATCTTCGGGAAGCGTGAGCTCGATTGCGGCCTGCAGACTGTCGATCTCTGCGCCTGGCAGGTCCAAGGTCGCGCCCTCCGCCGTTGCGGCGACGCGCAGCGGCTGATCGGGGTCTTGGAAGATCTCGATGGCGCCCTTGGAGAGGCCGAAGGGTGTTTCCAGGACATAGGCGAACTGTCCGGCCAAAGCCCCGTCGGGCGGGCGCACGACACTGCCGTTCAGCAAGACCTCCATCTCCCCGTCGGCGGTCGTGGCGAGGATGCGCGCATCCTCGATGACGATGGGCGGGATGGCCGAAGCTTCGCCGACTTCGGCTTCCTCCGGGCCGCTCAAGAGGCGATCCAAATCCGGGTCGTTCAGGGGGCCGCCGTCGCCCTGTGCGTTCAGCCGGAGATCGAGGCCGCTCACCCTGACTTCGGCGACCGAGGGATTCCATTCCCAGGGCTTCCAGCCGGCCAAGCCGTCGAAACGCACCTCGACGCTCTTGGCCTGGACATTGCGGTAGCGGCCGAGGACGAGATTCTCGACGCGGGCGCGGTCGCTTGAGATGTCGGTAACGACGAAGGTGGCGTTCCTGATGCCTTCGCTCGCCAGGCCGTGGCGGATCGCCATCTCGGCTGCTTCATGGCGCACCAGCACCAGGCCGGCAATCAGTGCGGCCAGAAGCGCGAGCAGGAAGAGCAAAGCGAGAAGCAGGCGGCGCATGACACTCAGCGGTCGACGGTCGGCTGCACAGTCTTACGGGTGAATCCCCGATCTGACCAGACACCGCGCCCGAGAAGGCTCCAGCTTTAGGGAACTTCTCAGTTAACGAGATGCTACAAGCCTAAAACAAGCCTTAGATGTCAATTCTAATATATTGAATTTTAGAGGAAATCAGAACCAATGGCTACCCGGCGGCGATGCGATTGGCGATTCGCTCCGAAAGCAGGCTCAAGCCTTCGCGCAAGGCGTCGACGCGACTGGCAGGCTCCAGCGGGGTGGCGGCCTTGGTGACGATGACCTCGCGGCTGCTCGCCGCCAGGTCCTCGCGGCGGCCTTGGAGAAGCGTCCAGCGCACGTCGATTACGGCATCGCCGGCCTCGTCCACGTCGAAGCGCAGCACGTCCAGCTCCACCCGCCAATCCGGGTCCTGGTAGGAGGGAATCGGCGTTGCCATCACCTGGTCATCGCCGAATCGCTGCGCCAGGTCGTCGACCAGGCTGGCGGTGATGAGGTCGCCCAGCGGCTCGCTCCAGATCGCGAACTCGTGCAGCGAGATGCGATAGGTGCCCTTGCGCGTGACCATCTGCGTACGGTCGAGATAGTCGGCGATGACCGCTGTATCGACATAGATCAAAGGGGCGCCGCCGGGTGCCGGCGTCTCGCTGCGCTGCGCTGCGTCGTTCAAGCCGAAAACCTGGGTGGGCGGGGTGCTGCCGCAAGCGGCAAGCAGGAAGAGGCCGAGAGCGGCTGTCGCCAGTCGCAGGATCATTGACGGGTATCCTTCTTGCCGCGGAGCAGGGCGTCGGGATGACGCTCCAGATAGTCGGCCATGAGGCGCAGGGAACGGGCGGCGCCGTCGAGTTCACGCAGCAACTTGCGCAGGTCGGTCAGGATGGGCGAGCGATCGCCGATCGCCCGTTGCACCGATGACAGGGTATCGCCGGCTTGATCGAACATGCGGCTGCCGGCGGCCACCGTCTTGTTGACCTGCGCCACCATGCCGTCCAGGCGCCCGTCCATCCCCTCCAGGAAGCTCTCGATCTGGGCCGTGCTGTCGCGCAGGTTGGTCAGGGCCTCCTTCAGCTCCGGACCTTCGACCAGTGCCTTCAAGGATTGCAGCGCCTCCTTGGCGTCGGCCAGCAGGGGATCCAGCGGCAGGTTTCCGATCTTTTCGATCAAGGCCTGCAGGCGCTCTTTCACCTTGTCCGCCTGACTGGGGCCGGTGGGCAACAGCGGCGGCTGGATGCTGCGGTCGAGGCTGGCCGGCGCCACATCCTCCATGATGTCCAGGTCGATCACCAGCGGTCCGCCGATCAGCTGCGTGCTGGCCAGACTGGCGCGCAGACCGCGCTCGACCAGGGCCGCGACGGCGCGATAGGTCTCCTCCGCAGTTTGCGGCCTGGTGCCCATGGCCGGGAAGAGATCGGGCTGCAGAACCAGGGTCACCAGGACGGCGAAGGCGTTGCGATCGGAATCGAACGTAAGGGCGATGTCGTTGACCTCGCCGATGCGGATGCCCTTGATCTCCACCGATGCGCCGGGCGCTAGGCCGCGCACCTGGCCGTCGAAGCGGAGCGCAAAAGGGACAGGATTCTCGATCGGCGGCAGGGGGGCCTCGCTGCCGCCGATACCCAGACGGTCGCGCGCGGCCTCTTTCAGGGCCTCTTGCGCCGAGGCCGTCGGCGACCAGGCCAGGAGAAGGGCCAGAAGGAATCCCAGAAAAAGACAAATGACGCTGTCGCTTTTCGGCAGGAAGGGCTTTGGTTCAGCAGCCATCCGTCGCGTCATCTAGATCTCCCCTCATCGATTCCGCTCGTTTCGGGGGAGAGTATTGCAGAACGACGAAGGGCGCTTCAATGAAAGAAGCGCCCTTCGCCTTAGCTATTGTCGGACCTTAGTCAGCCATTTGCGGCTGAAACGGCCCGTTTCGTCATCACAGAGATCAGATGCTTGCGATAGGCCGCAGAGGCATGCATGTCTCCGTTTAGCGAGCCCTCGTCTGCCGAACTGTCGCCCACGGCATCGGCCGAAAAGTTGCCAGCCAGGCTCCCCTCGATCGCGTGATCGCGGAAGACGCCGGGGCCGGCGCCGGTAACCGCGACACGGACGGTCGACCCGGCTTGAGCCACCATCACGCCGACGATGGCGTAACGCGAGGCCGGGTTTGGGAACTTTGCGTAAGCGGCCTTGTCCGGGATCGGGAAGGAGATCGCGGTGACGATCTCGCCCTCTTCCAGGGCCGTCTCGAACAGGCCGACGAAGAAATCGTCTGCCGGGATCTGGCGCTGATTGGTGTGGATCGTGGCGCCTAGGCCGACGCAGCCGGCCGGATAGTCGGCCGCCGGGTCATTGTTGGCGATGGATCCGCCGATGGTGCCGCGATGGCGCACCTGCGGGTCGCCGATGCCCTCTGCCAGCGAGGCCAAGGCCGGGATCTTGGACTTGACCAGATCGCTGGCTGCGACCTCCGCATGGGTGGTCATGGCGCCGACAACGAGCGCGCCGCCGTCCTCGCTGATGCCCTTCAGCTCGTCGACCTGACCCAGGTCGACGATGTCCGACGGTTGCGCCAGACGCTGCTTCAGGGTGGGGATCAGAGTCTGACCCCCTGCCATAACCTGACCGTCCTCGGCCCGTTGCAGCTCGTTGATCGCATCCGCCAGGCTTGTCGGGCGGTGATAGCCGAAATCGTACATCTCGGTCGTCTCCTCCTTCTTACTCCGCCGCGGCGGCTTGTTGGGCCAGACGCCACACCTTCTCGGGCGTGGCCGGCATTTCCATGTGCATGATGCCAAGGGCATCGGTGACCGCGTTGATGAAGGCCGGCGGTGCCGCAATGGCACCGGCCTCACCGCAGCCCTTCACGCCCAGGGGATTGTGCGTGCACGCGGTCTCCGTCATGCCGACCCGGAAGGACGGCAGATCGTCGGCGCGCGGCATGCAGTAATCCATGTAGGACCCGGTGATCAGCTGGCCGCTCTCGTCGTAGACGCCGTGCTCCAGCATGGCCTGGCCGACGCCTTGAGCGATGCCGCCGTGCACCTGGCCTTCGACGATCATGGGATTGATCACCTTGCCGAAGTCATCGACGGCGACCCAATCGACGATCTCTGTCACACCGGTGTCCGGGTCGATCTCCACCTCGCAGATGTGTGTTCCTGCAGGGTAGGTGAAGTTCAGCGGATCGTAGAAGGCGGTCTCGTCGAGGCCGGGCTCCAGATCCTCCGGATAGTTGTGCGGCACGTAGGCGGTAAAGGCGATCTCGGCCATCGACTTCGACTTGTCGGTGCCGGCGACCGTGAAGTTGCCGTCCTTGAACTCGATGTCCTCGACCGAGGCTTCGAGCAGGTGGGCGGCGATCTTCTTGCCCTTGTCGATCACCTTGCCGCAGGCGCGCATGATGGCGGAACCACCGACGGCCAGCGAGCGCGAGCCGTAGGTGCCCATGGCCATGGGGATCTGCCCGGTGTCGCCGTGGACGATCTCCACGTTCTCGATCGGCACGCCTAGGGTATCGGCGACCACCTGCGAGAAGGTGGTCTCGTGCCCCTGGCCGTGTGCGTGGCTGCCGGTCAGGATCGAGACGGTGCCGGTGGCGTTGAAGCGCACCTGCGCAGATTCCCAAAGACCGACGCCTGCACCCAGCGAGCCCACCACCGAGGAGGGGGCGATGCCGCAGGCCTCGATGTAGGCCGAGAAGCCGATGCCGCGCAGCTTGCCACGCGCATTGGACTCGGCCTTGCGCCCGGCGAAACCGGCATAGTCGATCATCTCCAAGGCCTTGTCCAAAGAGGCCTCGTAATCGCCGGTGTCGTAGGTCAGCGCGACCGGCGTCTGGTAGGGGAACTGATCCGGCTTGATGAAGTTCCGTCTGCGCAACTCGGCCGGGTCGACGCCCAACTCTCGGGCTGCAGCCTCGACGATCCGCTCCAGCACATAGGTGGCTTCCGGCCGACCGGCGCCGCGATAGGCGTCGACGGGGGCCGTGTTGGTGAAGACCGCCTTGACGTTGCAATAGACCACCGGCGTCTTGTACTGCCCCGCCAAGAGCGTGGCATAGAGGTAGGTGGGAACGCAGGAGGCGAAGTTGGACAGGTAGGCGCCCATGTTGGCCGTGGTGTCGACCTTGAGGCCCAGGAACTCGCCGTTTTCATCCATCGCCAGCTCGACGTGGGTGACGTGGTCGCGGCCGTGCGCGTCGGCCAGGAAGGACTCGCTGCGATCTGCCGTCCAGCGCACCGGTCGCCCGACGCGTTTGCAGGCCCACAGGCAGACGGTCTCTTCGGCATAGCAGAAGATTTTGCTGCCGAAACCACCACCGACGTCAGGAGCGATGATCCGAAGCTTGGTCTCCGGGATGCCGGTGACGAAGGCGCTGAGGATCAGGCGCAGGACGTGCGGGTTCTGGCTGGTCGACCAGAGCGTATAGCCGTCGGTCCCGGTATCGAACTCGGCGATGGCCGCGCGCGGCTCCATCGCATTGGGGATCAGGCGATTGTTGACCAGATCCAGCTTGGTGATGTGGTGCGCCTTGGAGAAGGCCTCGTTGACAGCCTCCTCTTCGCCCAGCACCCAATCGTAGCAGAGGTTGTCGGGGGCCTCTTCGTGTAGCAGCGCTGCGCCCATAGCCTTTGCGGGAGAGACATTTGCCGGCAGCTCCTCATAGTCGACCTCGACCATTTCTGCCGCGTCGCGTGCCTGCGCCAGAGTCTCTGCCAGCACCACTGCCACCTGGTCGCCGACATAGCGCACCTTGTCGCGCACCAGCGGGAAGTGCGGCGGCGACTTGTGCGGCTCGCCATGGCGATCGGTGATCGTCCAACCACAGGGCAGCGAGCCGATGCTGTCCTCTTCCATGTCCGAGCCGACGAAGATGGCGACCACACCGGGTGCCTGCATCGCTGCTGTCTTGTCCACGTTCTTCACCGTCGCATGGGCGTGCGGCGAGCGTACGAAGACTGCTGCCAGTTCGCCCTGGCGATGGAGATCGTCGACGTAGCGTCCCTTACCGGTCAGAAAACGCTGATCCTCGCGTCGCTTGACCGACTGTCCTACCGAACCGTCCGGCATAATCTAGACCTCCCCTAAGCGCCGCTGCCGTGCCGGGCAGCGTGCTGAATTGCACCTACGATGTTGTGATAGCCGGTGCAGCGGCAAATGTTGCCTTCCAGCCACTCGCGAATCTCCTGCTCGCTTGGATTGGCGTTCTTCTGCAGCAGGTCCACCGCACTCATCACCATGCCCGGCGTGCAGAATCCGCACTGCAGACCGTGGTGCTCGCGAAAGGCTTCCTGCATCGGATGCAGCTGGCTGCCCGATGCCAGACCCTCGATCGTGGTCACCTCGCTGCCATCGGCCTGCAGGGCCAGCATGGTGCAGGATTTGACCGACTTGCCGTCGATGTGCACGACGCAGGCGCCGCACTGGCTGGTATCGCAGCCGACGTGTGTGCCCGTTAGATTGAGATGTTCTCTCAAGAACTGGACCAACAAGGTGCGTCCCTCTACCTCTCGGGACTCCTGTCGCCCATTCACGGTTATCGTCACTTTGGGCATGCGTCTCTCCCTGCCTCTTTGCTAGAAACCTGCGTTGCGATTGTGGGGCCATCCCCCTGAACGAAACATAGGCTGCTCGGGCAAGCCGACAGCCCCGACGGACAGGCTTGGCCCGCAGTCTCATTCAGAAGTCTGGGTCCAGGGCCTGCGAGGGTCAAGTCCGAATACCTAAGAGCCGGGAGTGAGGTCCACCAAATCTCTCCGACAGCCTGTTAGATTAGACCCAGTCTGACCGCGGCCATGCCGCAGGCTTCGACCACCATCAAGAGCACGATGAAGAGGACGATGCGGTGCATGAGGCGCCGCTGTTTGGGCCGAAAGCTCTCGCGCATGTAGTCGGCGGTGCGACGGGATTTCTCCCAAAGCCAGTAACCGTAGGCTGCGATGAGGGCAATCACCCAGGGCATGAGCGCGCCGCCCAAGACGCCGCCGATATAGGCGCCGCTGGCCAGTTGCCCGTCGAGCTGGACCTGACCCGGTGTGCGCACAATCATGCGCAACAGGCCGGCAACCAAGGCTGCCAAGATCAGTATCGCTGTCCAGATCCGCCGATCGAGATGCAGCAGAGCCTTGCGTGCAGGCGCCTTTGTCTCCGCACCCGCGTCGGGGCGCGCTGCCTTCGCCATACTGACCGTCTTCCCCTGAAAAGCCTATGGCAGCGCTAGTTGCTGTTGGTCTCGGTGCCGTGGCTGGCGTCACCACCAGCCGGCGTCTCTTCACCCCCACCAAGACCGAAAATGGCCAAGAGGATCAGCACCACCACGAAGGCACCCGTGACCCAGATGCCGGTGTTGACGCCCTTGCCGACATCCTTGTTCAAGGCCTCGTCGCTTAGCTCCGCCGGGATTTCCGGATGATGGCCGTGATCGTCGTGTGCTTTTTCTGCCGGGGCTTCCTCCGCGGGAGGTTTGGCGGCCGTTTCCTTCGGCGTCTCCGCCTGGGGCTGCGCTGGCGTCGCTGCTGGCGTCGCTGCTGGAGTCGCCGTGGGGGCTACCGCAGCTTCGCTATCCTTTGCCGGAACCTCAGCGGGGGCGGCAGCGGCTTCCGGCTGTTCGGCCGCAACCACCTCCGAGAACTTCTCGAAGAACTGGCCGGCCATCTTCTTCGCCGTGCTGTCGATCAGTCGGCTGCCGATCTGGGCAAGTTTGCCGCCGACCTGGGCATTGACCGTGTAGGATAGCAGCGTTTCCGAGCCCTCCTCGGTCAGGCGCACATCGGCGCCGCCCTTGGCAAAGCCGGCGACACCGCCCTTACCTTCGCCAGAAATTGTATAGCCGTTCGGCGCATCGATGTTGGAGAGTTGCACCGCCCCGGTGAAGGTGGCCGATACCGGGCCGACCTTGCTCTTGACCCTGGCCTCGAAGCCGCCGTCTTCGGTCTTGGTCAGCTCCTGGCAGCCGGGAATAGAGACCTTCAGGACCTCCGGATCGTTCAGAGCCTCCCAAACCTTGTCGCGTGGGGCGGGGATCTTCTGCTCGCCTGTCATTTCCATCGGTCAATCCTCTTCGTTCCGCAAAGGGCGCTGTTTGGGGGCATTGTCCTTGGCGCCGGATGCCCAAGGCTTTGCCGTGATTTGGTCTCGCCCTGCACCTTTGCAAATGGCTTGCGCGGTTTTGAGACCACGTTCGCCGATTTTTCGCAAGACCTCGTAGTGGCCAGCAGCGCTAAGAGTCCGAATGTGCGGGCGAAAGCCAGATGGCGTGCAGGGCAAAACAACACAGGTGCGATCGCTCTTGCACGCTGGTCTTGGCCAGCCGCAATGGTTTCGTCATACTCGCGCGCAGAGCCGAAGACTCGAAGAAGCAAGAAACAGGGGGCAACATGGCCGCGACAGCCGCAAGGGAAGCTCTGAAGACTCGTTTGGCCTCTGCAGGGTCAGCTCTGTTTGCCCTGTTGGCGGTGGCGCTGTTGCCAGGACTGGCCTTTGCGGCCGGGGAAGGGGCGCCGCATCTGGACGGAGCGGATCTCGGATTGCTGTGGGGGGTGCCCTTCCTCGGCATCCTGCTCTCGATTGCGATCTTTCCGCTCGTGGCGCCGGTCTTCTGGCACCATCACTTCGGCAAGGTGTCGCTGTTCTGGGGCCTCTTGACTGTCGTCCCCTTTGCCCTGGTCTTCGGTTTCGGACTCACGCTCTTCGAGGTTCTGCACGTCGGCCTGCTGGAATACATCCCCTTCATCATCCTGCTGTTCTCGCTCTTCACCGTGGCCGGAGGCGTGCGCCTGAAGGGCTCGCTGCGCGGCAGCCCGATAGTGAACACCATGCTGTTGCTGATTGGGACCATTCTGGCCAGCTGGATGGGGACAACGGGGGCAGCGATGCTGCTGATCCGGCCGATGCTGCGCGCCAATGAGTGGCGCAAGCACAAGGTTCATGTCTTCGTCTTTTTCATCTTCCTGGTCGCCAACGTCGGCGGCTCGCTTACCCCCTTGGGCGATCCGCCGCTGTTCCTCGGTTTTCTGAAGGGCGTCGATTTTTTCTGGCCCACGGTTCACCTGCTGGTGCCGATGCTCGTGGTGGCAATCCCACTGCTGATCATCTTCTTCATCTTCGACACCATCATGTTCCGCCGCGAGGCCAACAAGGAGGCACCGGCCGAAGCTGGAGACAGCGGCGCGAAGGAACCCTTGGCCCTCGAAGGCACAGTCAACCTGTTGCTCTTGGTCGGCGTCATTGCGGCGGTCTTGATGTCGGGGGTCTGGAAGCCCGGGATCGAGTTCAACGTCTATCACGTCCATGTCGAACTACAGAACTTGGTACGCGATTTGCTGCTGGTCGCCATCGCCATCCTCTCGCTGATCCTGACCAACAACGAGAGCCGCAAGGCGAACTCCTTCTCCTGGTTCCCGATCGTCGAGGTGGCGAAGCTCTTCGCCGGCATCTTCATCACCATCTTCCCGGTGATCGCCATGCTGAAGGCAGGCGACGAGGGGCCTCTGGGTTTGATCGTGCAAACGGTCTCCGATCACGGACAGCCCAACAACATCATGTATTTCTGGATCACCGGCATCCTCTCCTCCTTCCTGGATAACGCGCCCACCTACCTGGTGTTCTTCAACACCGCCGGCGGCGATGCTCAGCACCTGATGGGCTCGCTCCAGACGACCCTGCTGGCGATCTCCTGCGGCGCCGTCTTCATGGGTGCGAACACCTATATCGGCAACGCGCCCAACTTCATGGTGCGCTCGATTTGCGAGGACCAGGGCGTGAAGATGCCCAGTTTCTTCGGCTACATGGCCTGGTCCGCCATCTTCCTGGTGCCGCTCTTCGTGGTGATAACCCTGCTGTTCTTCATCTAACCTGGGGGCGCCCGACAGCTTGACGCCTTGCCAGGTCCGCGTCTTTGATCGGGGCGGACAGAGCGTGAGGAGTGTCGGATGAGCAAAGGCAGTGCGCCCGTGGTGGGCTGGATCGGCGTTGGCAAGATGGGTCTGCCCATGTGCCGCAACCTCTTGCGGGCGGGTTTCTCGGTGGTGGCCTTCAATCGCACGCAGAGCAAGCTTGCACCGCTGGTCGAAGAGGGCGCCACAGCGGCCGCATCTTGCCGGGAGGTGGCCGCCGCGCCGCTGGTCGTTTCGATGGTCTCGGACGATGCAGCATTGCGCTCGGTCGCGCTGGGGGAGGCTGGCGTCCTCGCCAACGCAGCGAAAGGCTCGGTCTATATCGACATGAGCACGGTCTCGCCGGCGGCCTCGGCCGAGGTGGCTTCGGAGGCCGGCGCGCTTGGCATCGACTATCTGCGCGCACCGGTCTCGGGCGGGGTCGCTTTGGCCGAGGCGGCGAAGCTCACGGTCCTCATGTCGGGATCCAAGCAGGCGCAGGACGGTTCTCTGGCGCTCTTTGAGGCCATGAGCAGCAAGCAGATAAATGTCGGAACCGCCGATGAATCGCGACACTTGAAGCTGCTGATCAACATGATGGTCGGTGCGACCGCGGCCATGGTCGGGGAAGCCTTGACCTATGGCCGACGCGGCGGCCTCGACTGGGAAACCATGCTGGAAGCCCTCGGCGCCAGCGCCGTGGCGTCACCCTTGATTGGCTACAAGCTGGAGCCGCTGCGCAAGCGTGACTTCACCGCGACCTTTACGATCGAGCAGATGATCAAGGATTTTGACCTCTACTTGCAAAGCGGCCAGCAGGTGCATGCGCCGCTTCCGATCGCTGCCATGGTCCGTCAACTCTTCGCCGTGGCAGAGGCGCAAGGCGACGGCGCGCTGGATTTCTTCGCCACGGTCAAGACCATGGAAGGTCTGGCCGGCTTGGACAACTAGGCTGCATCGGAAGGCAGCGGGCGCGAATGCGGGCCGACGCCGGAGCGGTTTAGTCCTTGGACACGGTCTGGAAGCGCTTTTCACGACTGAGCGTGGCCGGCGTGTTCGACTGCTGCTTCGCAGTTCTGGCCGACCTCAGCGCGTCTGCGCATCTGGTGCAGATGGTCGATAGCACCGTGGTGCGCGCGCATGTCTGGCCAGCAGGCGCAGAAGGGGGTAGCAGGCGCAGAAGGGGGTAGCAGGCGCAGAAGGGGGCGGCATTCCGGGAAAAGACCAAAGCCAACTTCCAGGCTATCGTCTCTATCGCGGCGGCTCTCATACTCGATAGATCCGTCCACACCGCCTAGAAGAAAAGCGCTTTGAATTCCTGGGAGTCGAGCGCTTCGTCGCCGTTCTGATCGGCCGCGTGGAACTCGGCTTCGCTGGTCGCCTGGTCTTGGAAATCACCCAACAGCACCACGGCCTCGAGGAACTCCGAGCGATCGAGGGCAGCGTCGTCATTACCGTCAAGCAGGGCGAAGAGGCGGTCGAGCTGCGCATCGCTCATCGTGCCGCGCATCAGCGCACCGATGTCCTGAAACTCGGCCAGCGAGAGAGCGTCGCTGCCGTCGGCATCCAGCATCACCACCAGCAGCCGCCCGCGGTCCGAGTCGGCTGGCGCCTCCAAGGCGAGCGACAGCTCCTCCGCCGAGAGCTGGCCATTCGCATCGCTGTCGGAGTCAGTAAAGACCTGGGTCAGTTCCTCCGATGTCTGGGCTTGGCTCGCCGCGGGAACCAGCAGCGACGCCAGAAAGAGCGCACTTACAGTGTTCCGGAAAGAGGTCATGCGTCCGATCCTTCGCCGAAGACGGGTCCTGTCGGCGCGGTTACAAGACCTCGATCGCCCCGCAGCATTTCCAAAGACCGCTCAGCGTTTCGCGACGCGCTCCAGGATCCTGGCGAAAAAGCCCGGCGTTAGTTGGCCGAAGCTGCTGCGTCCTTCTTCCAACGAGAGGTGGGTCTTGACTGGCATCTCGATGATCGAAAGACGCGCTTGATAGGCCAACCACCAGACGAAGAAGACGCCCAGGAACCAGAAGACGATCTGCCAGATCCAAAGCGATGGCATCGCCAGGGTCAGTGCCGTATCGCTGAAGATCGGCTCGGAAAAGAACCAGTTGCCAAGAATGGCGCCGGGCCCGAAGGCGAAGAAGGCCCAGATCAGGATCAGCGACCAAAGTGCCGTGCGCAGCGCCGGGCTGCTTGCCCCCTGCTTGTGATCGCGCGCGAAGATGGCGTGCAGGCGCTCGCGGTTGCTGCGGTCGGGGGCGCTGAGGGTGAAGATGGAGATCAGCAGGCAGGCAGCCAGATTGAAGGCCAAGCCC
The DNA here is from genome assembly GCA_040219175.1 of Kiloniellales bacterium. Taxonomy (GTDB): domain Bacteria; phylum Pseudomonadota; class Alphaproteobacteria; order Kiloniellales; family JACOMY01; genus JACOMY01. The sequence continues at coordinate 27,392 of JAVJSY010000021.1, read as the reverse complement.
CAGGCGGCCGAGTGGATGGTGAGCGGCCAGCGTCCCCAGGGCAGTTCGACAAAGAGGCCCTCAAACAAGATCAGGCCCAGGGGCTCGGTGAAGACGACCAGCAGAATGCCGAAGATCAAGCCGGTGATGACCGCACCGCGGCTGATCCAGCGGACCCAGCAGAGCCCGAGGATCGCCGGAAAGAACTGGACCGAAAGGCTGAGTGTCATCGCGCCGAAGATTTCTGCCCAGAGCGGGGCGAAGCTGGCGAGAGCGGCAATCAGCACAAAGACCACGGCCAAGGTAACGCGCGCGGCAAGTCTGCGATCACGCGCCGAGAGCCCCGGCATAACGTAGCGGCCGAAGAGTTCGATCACGAAGAGGTTGGCGCCGGCTTGGGCGAAGACGGCGACGGGGATCTGCAGGGCAGTAACCAGCATGAGCGCCAGTCCGACCGCGTAGAGCTGGTCGATCGCCAGGAACTGCAGCAGCAGGCTGGCGTAGGAGATCGTGCCTTCTGCCAGGGCATCCGGCTGAGCCAGGCCGATACCAGCCCCGATTAGCGGGGTGAGGAGCAGCATAGCGCCGACGCCAAGCCCGGAGGTCATCCAGACCTGGTTGAAGGCAAAGCCCTTGCCACGAGCAGTGGTGATCGCAAGGAACACGAAAGCCGGCGAGAGCAGGATGCCGACCAGCGGCAGCGCTGCCGAGAGGATTGCCGTCGTGGTCCAGATCCCACCGCTGGTCGCCTCTTTGCCCAGTCCCGACGAATACTGGATGACGCCCGGGATCTGCTTCGCCAGGACGCCCGGTGCGGCCGGCAGGTCCCCGCCCAGCACGGCTATCCAGTCCAGCGTGAGGGCGCCGACGCCCGTTGTCAGCGCGATCAAGGTCAAGAGCAGCAGCGTCTGTCCGGCTATCACATAGATGACCGCACGCCAGCCGCCGATGACACCGCCAAGGAACAAGAAGACAGCCATCACCCAGACTGCGCCCGTTCGCGGCACCTGGCCCTGGCTCGCAGCCTCGACCACGAGACCGAGCCTCCCCAGGCTCTGCGCTGCGAAGGGCAGGGTAAAAAGCAGCAGCAAGATCAGCAGCAAGATGCGCAGCGCTGTGGAGCCGTAGTAGGCCCCAATAAGATCGCCCAACGTCCTCAAACCGGTGATGCGCGCCGCCAACCACAGCCGCTTCTGCACGACGGCACCGGCCAGGGCGGCCAGGATGATGCCCAAGGCCACATGATTGTACTGCAGGCCAAAAAGCGCTTGCAGGAGGTGGTGATCATAGAGGCCGAGTGCGGAGAGCAGAATGCCGGTCGCGGCGAAGGCGAAGCACCAGCCCGGCAGGTCGCCGCCGCCGTCAAGGTAGTCCTCGGGGCCTCTCGACTGCCGTGCCGTCAAGGTGGCGACATAGATCGCGTAGGCAAGGAAGAACCCCAGGACCGCGATCAAGAGCGCGGTCAAGAGTCCGGTTCCTCGAGCTTGCGGCGGGTGCGGAAGTCGCTGATGACGTCGAAGGCCTCAAAGGCCCGACGAACGCCCAGGTGGATCACCAGGTAGGCGATGACCCCAAGGGCCAAGGCAAGGAAGCCGAGGCCGATGACGGCAAAGAGCGCCTCGATCCGCTCGGAGCCGAGCAGCAGCGCCAGGAGGAAGCTCAGCAGGGCGAGCAGATAGACCACCAGGCCCAGCGCCAGCTCGCGGCTGGTGAAGAAGGTCCGGTAGACCGCATTGGCGATCACATGACCGAGGAAGCCGACCAGGACCGCCACGAAAGCACCGGCCACCAGCCAGTGGTTCCCCAGATCCAGGCCCCTGGTGAAGAGTGCCAGGGCAAGGAAGCCGAGCGGCAGCCAGAAGGACAGCACCAGCACATGCCGGTCCAGCCGTCCGATGACCGCTTCCCCCTCGTCTTTGCTCTGCATCCTGTCCTCGGCCCTTGCCCGCGCGCAGTCGCTTCGTCGCTAGCTCTCTTTATTGCCCTTGCCGCTGTCCGTGAAGTTGCGGAAGGACATGCCGCCGGCACTCCCCAGATGGTCCAGCGGCAGGCCCAGATCCTTCATCAGGCCGTCGACGAAGGCCACCTGGGTCCGATACTTCATCGCGGAGTTGGCGACCCGATCGGTCATGTTGCCGCCACCGCCGCCACCGCTGCCGCCTTCGCCGCCGCCCTCCTGGCCCATCATTTCCGAAGGGCTGTTGATGCCGGGAACGCCGTCGACCTGCAGGATCTTGATCGACTCGATGTTCTCCATCGGTCGCACGGTCTCGCGGATGATGTTTGGCAGGCTGCGGACCAGCTCCTCGTAGATGGCAGAGCGCCGGCTCTCTTCGCTGCGCAGGTTTTCCGCCTCGTTCAGCTTGCGGGCGCCGTCGGCCTCCTTCTCGTAGCGCACTTCTGCCGCCTTGGCGGCTGCGATCTCGGCTTCCGCGCGCTGTTCTTCCGCCTGGCGGTCGGCCTCGGCCTGGCTGACGACCCGCATCGCCTCCCGCTCAACCTTGGAGCTGGCCTCAAGCAGCTCGACCCGCTTGGTGCGATCGGCGATCTCCAGGGCGCGTGCGCTGTCGATCTCCGCAGTCAGCTTGCTGACGGTCTTCTCGACCTTTGCGGCCTCGGCCCTGGCGACGGCTTCTTCGATCGACTTGTTGATGACCGCGATCAGGCGTTCCTTGTCGACGATCTCCACCTCGCGACGCTGCTCGATCTCGAAACGCTCGACGAAGTTGCGCGCGGCGATGCGCAGCTCTTCGATGCTGCGGTTGGCCATGATGCTGGCGTCCTCCGTTTCGCGCAGGGCCGCGGTTTCAGCCAGCTTGACCGTCTGCTCGCGATCGATCTCCAGCCGGCGCAGCTCTTCGCTCTGGCGCACCCGCTCCTGATCGACGGAGAAGCGCCGGGTGATGGACGCCCGCTCTTCTTCGGCGGCGGCCATCTCGTTGCTGACGCGCAGCTCCTTGTCTTTCTCGACCGAGAGCAAGTCGACGGCGTTGGTCATCTCGATACGCTTGGCTTCGACCTCGCGCATCTTCTCGTTCTTGACGTTGTCGACCTCGGCGGCCGCACTGGTCTCGAAGATCGCGATGTCTTGTCGTGACCGGATTTCGCTTTCCTTGACCTGATGCTGGTTCTCGATCCGCTCGGACTGGATCCGCTTTTCAGTCTGGATGCGCTCTGCCTCCAGCTCCCGCTCGGTGGTGATGGCCTGCATCTCGTTATCCTGGCGGCGCTGGATTTCGAGAATGCGGATGGCGTTCTCGGAGTTGATGCGTTCCTCCTCGACCGCCTTCTCCTTGGCGATGCGAATGCGCTCGGCTTCCTGCTCGCTGCGGGTCTTGGCGGTCTGGATCGAGATCGCCGCATTCGCGCGATCCTCCTCGATCTCCGACTGCTGCTGTGCCTTACGCCGCTCCAGATCGCGGGCCTGTTCCAGGCGCGCATACTCGAGGTCGCGATCGATTTCGATGGCGCGCTGCTCGGCCTCGAAGTCCTTTTGCTTGATCGCAACCCGTGCCTCGTTTTCGATTCTGTTGCGCAGGGTGCGGCGCGCCTCGATCTGCTCGGTCAGCTGCGTCAGGCCTTCGGCGTCGAAGGCGTTCGCCGGGTTGAAGGCGGAGATGTCTGACTGATTGAGCGCGGTGAGCGAGGCGTTCTCCAGCTCCAGGCCGTTCTTGTCCAGGGTCTTCTCGACCAGGTCGTAGACCCTGCTCATGTAGCTGCGCCGGTCGCCGTGGATCTCCTCCATCGTCAGGCTGGCGGCGACCGACGCCATGGCATCGACGAAGCGGCCCTGCACCACCTCCTTCAAGGCGGCCGGGTCACTGAGACGCGCGCCCAAGGTTCGCGCCGCGATCGAGACCCCCTCTTTGGTGGGGATCACGCGCACGTCGAACTCGGCCACCACGTCGATCCGCATCTTGTTGCTGGTGATCAGCGAGTGCTCGCCTGCACGCCTGATCTCCAGCGGGATGGCGGTCATGCTGACGCGGGTCAGGTTATGGATGATCGGGACGACGAAGGCGCCGCCCCCCATCACCACCCGCTCGCCGCCGAAGCCGGTTCGAACGAAGCTCTCGTCCTTTGCCGAATGGCGGTAGAGCCAGTGGAGGAGGTAGACCCCGATCGCAATGACGATCGTTACCAGAATGAGGATGGCAATGGCATCTGCACCGGTCATGATCTGGTTCTCCTAGTCTTTGCAGGGCGCCGTGTTTTGCTGTTTGGGCTCATGGTTCAGTACCGTTCCTTCCCAGCCACGGCGAGAAAGATAAGCGCCACGGTGATGAGGTTGACGAGATCGGCGAGCGTATAGAGGACGATGATACCGGCCGAGTGGCCGGTGCCGATGACGACGTCGACGAAATGCAGGATCGGATAGATCGCCCAGCCGATGGTCAGGATGAGCCGGATCCAGAAATAGCCGAGCCGGATCGGTCGCGAGGCCTCGCGTACGGCCTGGTTCATGTCGCCGAAGTAGAGCTCGCCCAGGATATAGAGCCAGAAGGCGATGGAGAGCAGCGCACCCAGGGTTGGATCGAAGATCCCGGCATCGCCCAGAAAACGGCAGAAGACCATCAGGATCGCCGCAGCCAAGGTGCGCCAGAAGACCCCAACGGACACCGGGCCCGAGAGGCGCGCAAAGAAGTAGGTTGCGGCCACCAGAGCCGGCTGCACGACGTACCAGCCGACATAGCGCGGTGCGGCGCTCAAGGCCTGGTGCGCCTGCCAGATCGAGAGCGACTGGTAGTAGACCAGGGCGCTGGCCAGCAACGCGACCACGGCAAGCGCCACTGGCACCCGCCAGCGATCGGCAATCCACGAAAGGCCCAGCGCCAAGAGGGCTGCCGTTGCCAAGCTTGCAACAGAGGCCGTCGACAGACTGAGAGTGACGAGGTCGCTCGAGAGGTAAAGCGTTTGCTGCATGCTTCGTCCCTTTAGACTTGCGCGCGGATGTGCGGTGCGCGGCTGTAGAGCGCGACCATCGGCAAGATCAGCAGCCCGAACACGAACTGCTGCCATTCGTAGGCAAGGCCTATCCCGATCAGGAAAGTGCTGAGCACCTGCAAGACCAGGACGCCGATCAGGGTAAACCCATAGCCGCCATAGCCGCCGGCCAAGGAGGTGCCGCCGATCACCACGGCTGCAAGTGTGGTGAAGAGGTAGGGGTCGCCGACGCCGATGAAGCCGCCACCCGACCAGCCGAGCAGCAAGCAGCCGGTCGCCGCGGCAAAGAAGCCGCTGATGGTGTAGGCGATGGACCAGTACTTGAGCTCTGAGATGCCGATCAGCTTGGCCGACTGGCGGTTGCCGCCCAGCGCGTAGAGGAAGCGCCCGTAGGCGGAATAGCGCAGCGCGACGATAACCGCGATCGCAAGCCCGATCCAGATGACGATGACCGGCGGAACGCCCATCCCGAAGGTCTGCCCGTTCATCGCCGCCAGATTGCTGAGCCAGGCCGGGACCCGGCCCATGACGTTGCCGGCCTGTGCCGAGCCGATGCTGGTCAGGATCTGCACCAGCCCGGCAATGGCAAAGCCCATGCCCAGGGTCACGATCAGGACCTGGCCCTGCAGGCGGAAGGACAGCAGGCCGTTCAAGAGCCCGAAGCCCGCACCGATCCCCAGCACGAAGAGGGTCGCCAGCCACGGCGGCACGCCCAGCGAGATCAGGAACATCAGGCCGATGTTGGAGGCCCCGATGACGAAGGGGATGGAGAGATCCAGGCCGCCCAGCAGCGCCACCATGGTCTGGCCGATGGAGGCGATACCCAGGAAGGCGGCGAAGAGCAGGATGGCGCGGATACTGGGCCCGGTCAGAAAGCCCTCGATGGTGAAGGCGCTGATCACGATGAGCGCCCCCAGGATGATCAGGCCGATGAAGGCACTGCGTCCCTGTGCGAAGAGGCCCGAGACCTTGAAGGCGAAGAGCAGGATCAACTGCAGGACCAGGAAGGCGATCAGGTTGGTCAGCGAGCGGAAGGAGGGAACCGTTGCGGTCACGATCAGATAGACCAGCAGCAAGGCGGTCATCGAGAGGATCATGATCCGGTTGTTCTTCCACCAACCAGGTCGGTGATCCTCCTCTGCGCTGCTGACCGCGGCGCTGCTTCTTGCTTCGGCGCGCGCCTCGAAGGCGACGGCGAGCGCGTTGAAGAGCCAGAGCGAGAGCGCGACCGAGATGATGGTGTAGAGGATCACCAGTTGGGCGGCGATCTCCTGCACGAATCCCATTCCGAAACCGATGGCGCCCAGGATCAGCGCCAGCGCGATGTTCAGCCACATCAAGATCGGCGAGCGCGGCATCGGAAAGAACTGCCGCTGCGGCGTGGCCTTGTTCAAGCTGTCGTCGCTCATGGCACGCCCCGCCAAGCCGGGGTGAGGGGGCTCGCATTGCCGTACTGCGCAGCCGCCAGGAAGAGCAGGAGGATCAGCACGAAGATCGAGAGGTAGACGAAGCCGCCAAGGCGCAGCGACAGGGCCTCGGCGACGGTGACCCGCAAGGTCAGAACGACGACGGTCAGAACGGCAAGTGCGGCAAAGACAAAGGTCTGCAGCGGGCTCAAGGCGCTGCCGCCTGTTGTTGGGGACTCGCCCGCTGCGGAAGCGACCTCGGGGAACAGGAGATAGCGGTCGAGCAATGGGGCCATTGCTTCCTGCTGGGTCTGCTCGGCTGTGGCCGTGTCCGCTTGCTGGATGTAGTGGTCCGACGTTGCCACCTGCAGCATGATCGCGCCCACCACCATGCTCAGCACGATGAAGGCGGCATAGGGAGAGACGAAGGAGATGTGTCGCGCGATGACCGGTACCAGCAAGGTCAGCAGAAGCGAGAGCACCAGAATCAGCCCATAGAAGAGCTGGGTGACGAAGGATTGGATCGCGCCGAAGTCGAATGTCGCCAGCACATAGCCAATGAGGAAGAGGTTGACCGCACCCAGCAGTGCACCGGTCACCGAGCCGCGGCCGCCGGACAGTGCTACGCCGCCCAGAACCAAAGCGGTGACGGAGGTCAGGGTCATGGTGGTGCCCTGAGTCGGATCGCCGGAGGAGATGAGCGCGGTATAGCAGATGGCGCCCAGGGCGACGAAGATGCCGGAGATCACATGCGCGCCGATCCTGACCAGGTAGATGCGCACGCCACTGGTGTAGGCAGCGCGCTCGTCATAGCCCATGCGTCTGAGGTTCGAGTAGAAGCTGGTGGTGGTGAAGAGCAGCCAGCCCCCGGTCGCCAACAACACGATCAGCAGCACGGGCGAGAAGAGGGTGTTGCCCAGACCCCACTCGGCCATCCACTGCGGGGCAAGACCGCCCGGTCGCGGCATGATCACCAGATTGATGCCGGAGAGCGCCAGAAAGCCGGAGAGTGCGACGATGATCGGCTGCACCCGCACAAAGATGATGATCAGCGCGAAGAGCAGCTGGTAGGCGATGCCGATGCCCAGGGCCACCAGAAAGACGCCGATCGGCGAGGTGACGGCACCCAGACCGTTCAGTTGAACCACCGAGACATTGATGAAGGCCAAGAGGGGCCCGACGGCAAGATCGGTGGTGCCGCGCCCGGCAATCGTGGTGGCCATCAGGGCGTAGGTCGCCAGGATCAGGGGGGCGGCGACGATGATGGCCGAGCCGAGGCCCGAGAGAGAGACCAGGCTGGGGCCGCGAATGACGGCAAGCGCAAGCAAGACCGCCAACAGCAGAATTGGCACCAGTAGATAGGTACTCTCGCTCGCGCTTCGTTCAGACATCGCCGGGCCTTCGCTCGGCCGCCCCGCCGCTACGCTCACGCGTTGCGGCGGGGCGGCCAGCCTCACAGGTCGATCACACGTCGTGCCGGGCTTCGGCTTGCGCGGCCAACCCCCTGCCGGCCGTTGCCGGCAGACGTCGGGCTCTTGGCCGCGCCTCCGCGTCGCGCCGGATCGTTCTGGATGATCTTCTTCAAGACCGGCGCGATCACGTCGCGGAACTTGTCCGGATCTTCCGAGGTCGGGAAATGGCCGCCGGAGAAGATGATGCACTCAGAATTCTTCACCTTCTCGGCCGTGCGCTCGGTCATCTCGGGCGTACAGGCAAAGTCGTATTCCCCGGTCAGGAAGAAGATCGGCACGCGCCCGGATATCTTGTGCGCCTTGTCGCGGAAATCGCTGTCGATGCTGTAGTAGTAGAGATCACCCTTGAAGACTCCGGGGCCGCCCTGGGCGTAGTACCACCAGGTTTCATGGCGGTACTCATCCGGCGATTCGGGTGACATCAGGCCGAAGGTCGAGGTCGCGACCGCTTCGCCGCCGTGGATTTGCGTGTGATGCAGAGGGTCGATCCACCAGCCGGGAGAATGGTCGCAGGCCTCCAGCGCAATCAGCGCCGAAAACTCGTTCTCGAAGCGCAGCGCCAGCTCCAGGCAGATGTTGCCGCCCATCGATTGGCCCATCACCACCGGCTTCTCGATGTCGAGCGCCCGGCAGAAGGCAACGATGAACTCCGAATAAAAGCGCGCGGTCAGCTTGTACTCGTCCTCCATCAGATAGAAGTCTGCCGGCGGGATCGACTTGCCGTGCCAGGGCAGGTCGAAGGCGACCATGCGGAAGGTGTCGGTGAAGGCAGGGTCGCACAGCTGGTGGCGATATTGGCGGCCGTCGGTGCCGGCGGTGTGCAGGCAGATCATCGGGATACCTTCGCCGGCTTCCTCATAGTAGGTCCGGTAGGTCTTCCCCTCGCACTGGACATAGACGTAGCGCCCGACGATCGGATCATGAGTGTTCATTCGCTCTCTCCCTTCTCGAGACGCCTAAACGCCACGCATCAGCGCCAGCATGTGGGTCAGCGCCCTAACGTTCTGCCAGAACGGCAGGGTGTTGCCTTCGATGACCATATGCTTGTGCAGCGGATGGGCCATCGCCCAGATGTCGTTGAACAGCGGCGGCGGAATCTCTTGGCAGAACTTCGACCAGGCGCTTGCCGAGGCCTTCAGACCGAATTCGTAGCCGAAGTTGTCCGGGGTCATCCCCTCGCAGATCCGCTTGATCTTGCCGTCCTGCATCTCGATCAGGTATTCGCGCTCGTCGATGCCGATCAAGAAACGGCAGTTGAAGAAGCGGCCGATCACGGGGAGCCTTCGGTCGTCGTTGACGGCCCGTGCCCAACGTTCGATCCAATCCAGATCGAAGCTCTTGCGGTTGCTATAGGTGCTGCTCACGCCTGTCTCCTGTCTTCCTGCTAGCCGGGCGGGTGTGGGATGCGGACTGCTGCCGCGGGTTTCTCTTGGACTCTATCACTCATTGGATGGAAGCGGCTTTCGGGCCGGGCCATAGATCGCGACGAGGGAGGCCGAGGCGATGGCCAGCGGCATCACGGCCGCATAGAACTGTGTCAGGTCGGCATCCTCCGGAAGCTCGACCCGTCGGCTCTTCAGCGCATAGAGGGTGAAGACATAGCGATGCGCGCGGTCCGGCGGCCAGGGTCCGCCATAGCCGCGGCCGAAACCGGGAATGGCGAAGGTCACGAAGTCGGAATTGAGTTCGCGCGCGCCGGCCGGTAGCGCCTCGGTCTGACTGGCGCCCTCCGGCAGTTCGCGCAGGTCAGCGGGCAGATCGTGGATCAGCCAGTGCGCGAAGGAGCGTGGAAAGTTCAAGGCCTCGGGCAGGTCCGGGTCGGTCATCGCCAAGGCCAGGCTCCTGGTCCCTTCCGGCACCCCCGACCAAGCCAGGGGCGGGGAGCAGATCTTGTCTTCGACGTAGCGATCGGGGATCTCCGCACCCGGCCCGAAGGCGGAACTGGTCAAGACGAAGTCGCCGGGTGCCGCCAGCGCCGGTGGGCTCGCTTCGGCCGGGCGTTTGGCGACCCTGACCGGCCGAGGCGTCGGGCGCCCCTCCTCGACAGGGGGGATCTCGTGCGCCTCGAGGACATCCAAAGCGGCTTCGAGTTCTTCCAGCTGCGGCCCGCCGGGTTTGCGCCCGAAGGTGGCGTTCAGGATGACGTTGGCGTCGAAAGGCGGCTCGAACTCTGAGGAGATGACGCCGTTGCGGAAGACCTCAACGCGGGTGCAGAGATCCAGGAACTCTTCGATCTCCGACGACAGGAAGATGACCGAACGGCCGCTGGCGGCAAAGGCCTTGAGGTTCTGATAGAGGTCGCGTTTCGCGCCGACGTCGATGCCGCGCGCCGGGTCGTTCAAGACCAGAACCCGCGGCTTCTCGGCGAAGGCGCGCGCGATCAGGACTTTCTGCTGATTGCCGCCGGAAAGCGAGGTGACGGCATTGTCGGGGTTGCCCATCTTCACCTTCAGCTTGCTGCTCTCCCATTTGAAGACCGGCTCTAGCTTGACGTGGTTGATCAGGTTCAGAATGCCGCCGGAGCGATACTCCCGATAGACCGGCATCACCAGGTTTTCGAAGATCGAGAGGTTCGGGAAGATCCCTTCTTTCTTGCGGTCGCCGCTGACGTAGCTGACATGGTTCGTGCGCGCCGAGCGGAGGTCGGAAATCGCGTGCTCGCCGGTCCCGTCGAAGACGGTGATCTGCCCAGACAACAGGCTGGACACACCGGCGATCGCGCGCACGAAATCGGCCTGGCCCTGGCCGTCCAGCCCGGTCATGCCGACGATCTCGCCGGGACGGATCTTCCAGTCGATCGTGCCCGCGTCGTGCCAGATGCGCGCCTTCTCGACCCGCAGTGCCGGCCGCTCGTCCAAGGCCTGCGGTGCAGGGATGTCCGCGCTTGCGCTCTCGCCCGGCGCGCCGGCGATCAGCTCCAGAATGCGGTGTTCGGAGATCTCCTCGCGGCTGAGGCAGCCGACGTCGCTGCCATCGCGCAGCACCGTGGCGCGATCGGCAATGCGCACCAGCTCTGCAATCCTGTGGGTCACGATCATGATCGAAGTGCCGCCGGCCTTGAGCTGGCGCATCTTGGCGAAGAGACGCTCGGTTGATTCGTAGTCCAGTGCGGCGGAGCTCTCATCGAGGATCAACAGTTTGGGTTCGGCCAGCAGGCCGCGTCCGATGGTAACCCACTGTTTCAAGCTAAGCGGCAGGGCGCCGACGGGTGTCGAGAGATCCAGATCGAAACCCAGCAGTTCGCGCATCAGCTTGCCGGCCCGCGCAAGCTTGTCTTCGCGGTTGGCGGCGGAGGTCACCAGCCCGTCGGCGCCGAGATAGAGATTATCCAGGACAGAGCAGCCGTCGGCCACCAGCACTTCTTGAAAGACATTGGCGATGCCCAGCGCGCGCGCCTCGACCGGGGTGGTCGCGACCTTGCCCAAGACGGAGATCTGGCCGCTGTCGGGGATCAGCACCCCGGACATGACCTTGGCAAGCGTGCTCTTGCCCGATCCGTTGCCGCCGATGATCGCATGCACCTCACCCGCATAGGCGGTCAGATTGCAGTCGTCCAAGGCCACGGTCGGACCGAAGGTCTTGCGCACGGAGGAGAGTTCGACGGTGACTCTGGCCATGTCGGTTCCGGCGATGCGGCCGCGCGATAGCCCTACGGGCGGCCATTATCGGCCGCCCGTAGGTCGCTCGCTTGCCTGCTCTTATTGGCCGTGCTTGCTGACGTCGTAGGCTTCCGGGTCGGCGGGGCGCAGGAAGAACTGATCCAGATAGGCCTTGCCGGCCCACTCTTCGATCGGAACGTTGTACCAGCCGTCCGAATCCTCGTTGCAGTTCTCGTCCAGCACCTTCGTCAGCTCTTCGAACGTCATCACGTGCGGCCGGGTCAGGATCGACTGAATCTTGGGGCCCTGGCCCTGCAGGGTGCGCATCATGATGTTCCAGTTCATCTCGAAGTCGGTGCCCGGAGGCCAAGCGTGAATGGCGCCCGAGACATAGTCGGGGTTCTTGCGCCAATAGCAGAGCGCACCCAACTCGCCGCCGATCGTGATCGGTATCATCGGCCGGCCGCTCTGCTTCAAGGCGCGCAATGCGCCCAACTCCGAGGCGGACTGAATGACGATGCCGTCCAGGGGCTGCGGATGGGTCGCCAACCAACGTTGGATCTCGGCCTGTGCCACCTGGTCGGTCCACATGCCGGCGACCGTACCGGCGACATCGATATCCGGATAGGCTTCCAGCGCCATCTTGATGCCCAGGTCCTGAGAATCCGAGGAAGAGGCGCCCGGAATGCCTTCGACGACCAACACCTTGCCTTCGCCGTCGATTTCTTGAGCCATCCACTCGCCCATCATGTGGCCACCGACCACGAAGTTGGCCGAGGAATTCACCGCATAGGGCGAGGTCAGATAGCCGACTGCCGAGAAGACGGGCACGCCGCGCTCATGCGCATACTGGACCGTCGGGTTCAGCGCTGTGGGGTTTGAGCAGCAGACGATGATGGCATCGACGCCGCTGTCGACCAACTGGCGCATCTGTTGAATCTGGGTGGAATCGTTCAGGTTGGACTGGGTGATCACCACCTCGGAGATCATGCCCAGCTCTTTCCACTTGGGAATGATGGTTTCCTGCAAGCGCTCCATGACGTTTGCGCGCCAGGTGTTGCCTGCATAGGAGCTGGCATAGCCGATCTTCCAGGGCGGAGGATTCTTGGCAGCCCAGTCGCGGTAGGCGCTTGGTCCGATCGGCTGTGCTGGATCGGCCATCTCAGGATTGTAGAGCTCGTCCTGGATGTCTTTCGGCAACTCGTCTACGCCCTCGGCCAGGGCAGCGGTGCAGAGCGCTGCTGCTGCCAGCATCGCGCCTGCCTGAAGACCTATTCTCTTGATAATTGTCATCTCTTCCTCCCTCGTTAGCGGTAAGCTCTGCTTGTTCGTTGTGCTGCTTGTGGGGTTTGGCCTCCTAGCCGAAGTCTCTCTTGAGGCTGCAGGATCCCTCTTGTTCTAGGTCGGCAGGCAAGCGGATCTCTCGTGATCGCTTACTCCCTCGCATGCCATGCGCCGCACCGCCGCGCGGTCATTTCATCGGCGTCATTTCATCGGCGTCTTTTCATCGGTGGTCTTGCTTCAAATAGCGGTCCTCTCCCACGATTGCCGGTCACCCATCGACGCTCGAGTCGCCAGCGATCAGTCCCGACGTACGACCGTCGAAGCTTACACATCAGAGCGCTCGACCTGCCCGATCGAGCAGGCGCTCATGAGAGCGCGACGCCCCTGCCCGTTAAGAAACCTGCCCGTTAAGAAATATGTGATATCACTGGGACGCATTAGTCAAGGGAACCACAGCCATGCTCGGACTTCGCCGATGAGCGGTCGGGCGGCGGCTGGTCGATCGTCGTCGGTGACCGCAATGTCGTCTTGGAATGTGCCGCCTTGGATGATCTCTGGCACTTCGTTGCGACCTTTGGGCCAGCGCCATGTTTCGGCAGTGGCGGTGATCCCTGAGAAGACCATGCTGGTAGCCGTCTGGTGCGAGCGGCAACCCTTGGTAGAGAGGTTTCGGCGTCGGACCGTGCTACAGACACTCTGGATTGGCGGTGCGCCGTCAGGCCCTATGTTCGGCAAAGACGTCGAAGACTTCCAAGAGCGCCTCCCGGCCACGCGCCAGGCCCACCTAGGCTTATTCGATAGGCAGCCCGGATGGCTCTGACCCGTCATGAACCCATCAACGCGAAGATGGCGAAAGCCGCCTCCGGCGGTACCCGGTGGAACCTGTGTTTCCGGTATGGACCTGAGTTCCTTTGGTGAGCCCGACAGGATTCGAACCTGTGACCCGCTGATTAAAAGTCGGTGGGGCTATGCTTCGATGCGGTTCTCTGGGTTACAACATTCTTTCATAACTTGCTGCTTTATATAAGTTTTAGAGGGGTACGTTTTCGCCACCTTTCGACAAAGCTCTTGGAAATCCACTTGCTCTTGCTTACCTCCTGCTTACCCGAACGGCAGGGAGTGGAGCAAGATGGCGGTGCAGAGGTTGTCGAAGGCGGTGGTCGAGAAGCTGAAGGCTGGGTCCAATGATCTGCTTGTCTGGGACGAGACGCTGCCCGGCTTTGGGGTCAGGGTGAAGCAGAGCGGTGTCCGCAGCTACGTCGTTCAGTATCGCAACAGCCAGACCGGCCGGTCGAGGCGCGCGACGATCGGCAAGCACGGCCCTCTGCTGACCTTCGACCAGGCCAAGCGCCAGGCGCGGGCCTTGCTGGCCGATGCAATGCGCGGGGATGGCGTCGCGGAGACGCGGCGTGCGGCCCGGACGGCGCCTACGGTACGCGATCTCTGCCAGGACTACATCGAGCGGCACGCGAAGCCGAACAAGCGACCCAAGAGCGTGAAGGATGATCAGTCGATGATCGACAGGATCGTCCTGCCAGCCCTGGGTGATAAGCGGGTGGGGGAGGTGACCCGTCGGGAGATCGAGGACCTGCACTTGCGCTCAAAGGACCGGCCCTACCGGGCGAACCGCGTGCTGGCGCTGCTGTCGAAGATGTTTAATCTGGCTGTTCAGTGGGAGTGGCGGGGCGACAACCCGGTGAAGGGTCTGAAGCGCTACTCGGAGGAGAAGCGCGAGCGCTGGCTATCTGACACCGAACTTCACAGGCTCTGGGAGGCTGTCGAAGCGCACCCGAACCGTCGGGCAGCAAACGCAGTGAAGTTGCAGGTCCTGACCGGTGCCCGACTGGGAGAGGTGCTGCAAGCGCGGCGCGACGCTTTCGACCTGGACCGCGGTGTCTGGACAAAGCCCTCGCATCAGACCAAGCAGAAACGGACCGAGCACGTGCCGCTTAGTGCCCAGGCGTTGGGGCTGGTTGCAGCGATCGATCAAAGCCTTCCGGAGGGCGAGGTCTGGCTCTTCCCGGGCAAAAAGGCGGGGCGACCGCTGCGCGATATCAAGCGCTTCTGGGCATCCATCCTGGGCCAAACCGGAATCAAAGACTATCGTAGGCATGACAACCGTCACACCTACGCTTCGCACCTGGTCTCTGATGGTCTGAGCCTGGAAGTGGTCGGTCGGCTGCTGGGACATACTTCACCACTGACAACAAAGCGGTACGCGCATCTGGCGGACGATCCGCTGAGGAAGGCGACGGAGGTCTTCGGCAAGAAGCTGCCGCAGCCGTCCACGGAGAAGAAGTAGGCGACGTGGTCTGGGGCAGACGGCAAGTGGCGAGGCAATGCGGCCACGTCCCCTGCACAAAGAGCAGGGTCGACAATGCGTCAGACGAAATGGTCGGAAAACAAACACCGTCTTTGGGCCCTGCCTGCTCGATCCTGAAGTCGCGGGTGGAGCGATGCCCCTTGCTCGACGGCGACATCGCGGTGGTGTCCGAGTCGCATAGCAAGAGATCCATCAGAAGAGCAGATAGTATTTCCGCTATCATGTCGATGGATAGATAGAAAGCAACCATACGAAGACAATACATTAGACGACACGACATGGCTGAAATGAACTGTGGCGGGTGGCATGTCGCGCGTGCGAAATACCCGCGGCGCACAAGACGTCAGGGACCCCACTTTTGGTGCTCTGCCATTCGAAGACTTTGCATTCATGCGCATTCGTTCCGTCTGGTCGTGGCCATTAGGGGGAGGCTTCCAGGTCGAAGAAGGCATTCCTTAGAGCCCAACCCGAAACTCCTTGTGTCCTGCATCGCTGCCGGAGCCGCGAGTGTTAGGAGCGGTGGCGTCGGCGATGCCGGGCGCATCGTCAAGCCGCCGAGACGCGGAAATCGCGGATCCGGCAGCGACCCGAAGGGCTGACTTATCAAGGCCTTGGGACTGCGTCGTGCGCCGCTTCCGATGCGCCCGGCATCGCCGCGCGACGCTCTCCTTGCCCAAGATCTTGATAAGACGGTGCAGGACATAAGGAGTTTCGGGTTGGGCTCTTATGGGGAGAAGTCGAGAAGGGTCGCCGCAAGAGGCGTCGCCAGAAAGCCCGCCGCGCTCCCGATCTCGCGGTCTCTAGCTATCGCTGCATCGAATGTGTCACACTTCGCGGGAGGGAGAGGTATCGCACAACCGATATGACGCGCCTAGAAGACATAAAGCCTGGTGCGATGGTCACCGGATTGGTTCCCGGCCGGCCCGCCGAGGTCGTATCCGTCGACGCGATCGGCGATCAGGCTCTGACCGTCACCTTCCGGTCGCCGGACGGCCAGGTCGCGGAGACCATCCTCTATCGCGATGACGAGCATCGCCTTGGCATCGAGTCGCGGGGCCGTGCCTGGTCCTTCGACGCCGACGGCGCGCTTTTGCGGCTGGTGACCGAGGCGAACCGGATCAAGCTGGCGCACTACTTCGATCCATACCTCGCCATCCACACCAGCCTGGTTGACCCCCTGCCGCATCAGATCACCGCCGTCTATGGCGAGATGCTGCCGCGTCAGCCGCTGCGCTTCCTGCTGGCCGACGATCCCGGCGCCGGCAAGACGATCATGGCCGGCCTGCTGATCAAGGAGCTCGTCGCTCGCAGCGACCTTGAGCGCTGCCTGGTCGTGGCGCCGGGCAGCCTGGTCGAGCAATGGCAGGACGAGCTCGGCGAGAAGTTCGCGCTGGAGTTCGACATCTTGAACCGTGACAGGATCGAGACCTCGCGGTCGGGCAATGCCTTCAACGACCACAACCGCCTGATCGCGCGGTTGGACGTGCTCGCGCGGAACGAAGATCTCCAGCAGAAGCTTGTCAGCTCGGACGAGTGGGACCTGATCATCTGCGACGAGGCCCACCGCATGTCTGCCACCTACTTCGGCCAGGAGGTGAAGTTCACAAAACGCTACCAGCTCGGCCAGATGCTGGGTCCGATCTGTCGCCACCTGCTTCTGATGACGGCGACGCCGCACAACGGCAAGGAAGCGGACTTCCAGCTCTTCATGGCGCTGCTTGACGGCGACCGCTTCGAAGGACGCTTCCGCGATGGCGTGCACGTTGCCGACACGGAAGACATGATGCGCCGTTTGACCAAGGAGGAGCTGCTGCGCTTCGACGGGCGGCCGCTGTTCCCGGAGCGGCGGGCCTACACGGTGAAGTACGAGCTCTCCCCCAAAGAGGCCCTGCTCTACAGCGAGGTGACCGACTACGTGCGGACCGAGATGAACCGTGTGCGGCGCTTCACCGAGCAGGACGGGAAGAAGCGAAACAACGTCGGCTTCGCCCTGCAGATCCTCCAGCGTCGCCTGGCGTCCTCGCCGGCTGCCATCCACCAGTCCCTGAAACGCCGCCGCGAGCGACTGGAGAACGAGCTTGGCGAGGCCCGTCTCGCCAGCAGGGGCGCGAAGGTCGATTTCTACGCATCAAGCATCAACGAAGAGAAGCTCGACAACATCGAGGAGTACGATCAGGAGGAGGTCGACCAGCTCGAGGAGCTGATCTCCACCGGTGCCACCATGGCGGAGACGATAGAGCAGCTCGAGATCGAGGTTGAGACGCTCAAGAGACTGGAGAGCATGGCCCTTGGGGTCCTGAGCGCCGGCGTGGATACGAAGTGGACTCAGCTCGACCGAATCCTGGACGACGAGCTGATGATCGATGTCGACGGCAACCGGCGGAAGCTCATCATCTTCACCGAGCCCAAGGACACGCTGCACTACCTGACCGGTAAAGTACGAGCCCGGCTGGGCAAGCCGGAGGCGGTCGACGTCATTCATGGCGGGGTGAAGCGCGAAGAGCGCCGCAAGGTCATCGAACGCTTCATGCAGGACCGCGACCTGCTGGTGCTGATCGCCAATGACGCGGCCGGCGAGGGCGTGAACCTCCAGCGCGGCCACCTGATGGTCAACTACGACCTGCCCTGGAACCCCAACAAGATCGAGCAGCGCTTCGGCCGCATTCACAGGATCGGCCAGACCGAGGTCTGTCACCTTTGGAACCTGGTGGCCGCGGACACCCGGGAAGGCGAGGTTTATGCCCGGCTCCTCGAGAAGCTGGAGGCCGCCCGTGCGGCACTTGGCGGTCGGGTCTACGACGTGCTGGGCGAGCTCTTCGAAGGAACAGCGCTGAAGGACCTGCTGATCGAGGCGATCCAGTACGGCGAGAGGGAGGAGACCAAGGCCAAGCTCTTCCGCGTCGTCGACGGCGCCGTCGACCAGGAACACCTTCTGCGCTTGCTGCAACGCCGGGCGCTTACGAACGATTCCCTGCCCAAGTCGAGGGTGCACGAGCTGCGGCTGGAGATGGAGCGGGCGGAGGCCCAACGCCTGCAGCCGCATCACATCCAGAGCTTCTTCGTCGATGCCTTCAAGCAACTCGGCGGCCAGATCAAACGACGCGAGGAGGGGCGCTGGGAGGTCACGCACGTGCCGATGAGCCTGCGCGAAAGGGACCGCCAGATCGGTACCGGCGCAGCGGTGCAGAAGAAGTACGAGCGCATCTGCTTCGAGAAGAACCGCATCAACCAGCAGCCGGTCGCCGCCTTCGTCTGCCCCGGCCACCCGCTGCTGGAGGCCGTCATCAGCGTCGTGCGCGAAAAATACGACCACCTCATGAAGCAGGGCGCAGTCCTTGTCGACGACACCGATGGCGGTCAGGAGATCCAGGCGCTCTTCCTACTGGACCACAGCATCCAGGACGGTCGGACGACAGCCTCCGGCAAGCCGCACATCATCTCCCAGAAGCTTCAGTTCGCAGCGATTGACGGCAAGGGGGCCATCACCAACGCCGGGATCGCCCCGCATTTGAACCTACGTCCGGCGGAGCAGGACGAGATCAACCTCGTGCAGGATCATCTGCATGAGGACTGGTTGCGTAGCGATATGGAGACGGGCGTGGTTCGCTTCGCCGCGGTGGAGCTTGCGCAGGGTCACCTGGCCGAGGTGCGGGCCCGCCGTCTGCCGGAGATCGGCAAGGTCAAGGAGGAGGTGGAGAGACGCCTGAAGAAGGAGATCAACTATTGGGATTCGCGAGCCAATGAGTTGAAGGAGCAGGAGCGGGCCGGGAAGAAAACCCGGCTCAACTGGCAGAACGCGCAGCGCCGGGCCGAGGACCTGGCCGACCGGCTGAAGCGGCGTATGGAGCTTCTGGAACAGGAGCGCTTCATCTCGGCACAGCCGCCACGGGTGCGGGGCGGCATGGTCGTCATCCCACACGGACTGCTCGAGGCAAGGCGCCCGGAGCTTGGAAACAGCAGCGATCCACCCACCGGCTTTTCGGAAGACCCAGCCGCCCGCCGCGAGATCGAACAGGCCGCCATGTCAGCGGTCATGGCGTTGGAGCGCGGACTTGGTAACGAGCCGAGCGACGTCTCGGCGCAGAAGGTCGGCTACGACATCGCCTCCTACGACCCGCAGACGGGCCACCTCCGCTTCATCGAGGTGAAGGGCCGGATCGAAGGTGCCGACACGGTGATGATCACCCGCCAGGAGGTCATCACCTCGCTGCACGAGCCCGAGAAGTTCATCCTGGCAATCGTCCAGGTCGAGAACGGCTTCGCCCGCGAGCCGCGCTACCTGCGCGGGGCGCTGGATACCCGCGAACCACCCTTCGAGCAGAACGCGATCCAGTTCAGCATGAAGCGGCTGCTGGAGCGGGCGGGGAAGCCAGCATGACGGACACTGTCAGATTGCAGTTCTGCTCTAGTAACCGTGCGCTTGCCTTAGGACAGCATCGAGCTTTCGTCGAGGGCATAAAGGAAAAGCTCTTTCCGGCATTCGATAACATTGAGGAAGAGGCCGACAGGCTCTCTGATGAAGCTTATCAGCGGCTTGTCGAAATTCACGGAAACGAGGATGGACCGGACATAGCTGATATTGCTGAATCCGCAATCGACGATGGTGTGGTAAAATTCGAGAGCTTGATTTTCGTCAAGGGTCAGCTCTCAGGTCTTGCTATCGCAGGCACGTATCATCTTTGGGAAAAGACCCTAAAGGCTTTTTTTCTGCGGGAACTCAGTCACCACTATATGTCAGCGCAACGGCGACGGAATGTCGAAAGCGCCAATTACAATACCCTAGCCGGCTGGCTGGGCGCAATGGGAGTCACCCTTGGTCAAAAGGCCTACCGTGAGGACCTAGAAACTTGCAGACTGATAGCCAACACGATCAAACACGGTGATGGACCGTCCTGCCAAAAATTGGCGAAGCATGCGCCAAATGTTCTGAGGGGGCCATACGGTGATATCTTTGGGTTCTCTGAAGGAAATTCTGATAATCTATGGATCGAACCGAGATCATTTGAACAGCTTGCGAGTTCCATTGAAGAATTCTGGAGAGATTTGCCGGATGATATGGTTGTTAGTGCTTCTGTATTCGATTAGTTGGAGGCCGGTAAGGAGGTGTTCTTGGAGAGATTGATCTTTGGCGTATTGGAGGTCCTGCATCGATCAAACTTCGGTGCTGTTCAAGCGCCTAACGATGAGATCACGGAAGTGCCGTCATGATCGTCGGCACCTACTTCGACGGCGATGATGACATGGAACTGGCGTGGAAGCAGCATGATGTCTACGGCCAGGCTCTTGGCATCGTCGTGGGAACCTGCAACCGCTTCGCCCTCTTCGCGGTGGCGCTGCTGGGCGATTCCGGACATAAAGAGTGGGGGCGCATCGAGGGCTGCGATCATCGAACGCTTCAGGGTGCGCACGATCTGCTTGCTGCCGCCTGGCGCTTCAGAGAGGGCTCGCGGCAGGGAGAGTTGCCGCTCGTGGAGGATGCCTTTTTGGACGAGGCGCGCTGGCTCGACTGGCTGCGGACGGAGCTTTCGACCTGGATCGATGAACCGCGGATGGTGCGCTCGGTGCAGCTCATACTCTCGAACCAGAACGAGCCGGCTGGGTACGAGGCCGAGACGAGCCTCTGTCTTGCGCTTCTGGACCGGTTTTCGGATGTTCCTTGGAAGCAAAGCTTGCGCGAGGCCCATGAGGCGGATGGCGCAGAAACCCGGTTGGCGCGGTCCGATCCGGGCACAGAATCCAACGTCGTCTGGTTCCCTGCGGTCTGTGCCTGCGTCGGCCAGGGGCTGCCGCCGTGCAACGAGAGTCCCTGCCGCACCTGGCAGCGCACCGACCATCAATCCGGGGCGGAGCCCCTTGAATAGCCCGAAGGCAGCTTCATGACCCAGACCTACAAGAAGAAACTGATCGAGGTGGCCATTCCGCTGGAGGCGATCAACACGGCCTCGGCGCGGGAGAAGTCGATCCGGCATGGGCATCCCTCGACCCTGCATCTCTGGTGGGCGCGCCGCCCGCTGGCGGCCTGCCGGGCGGTGCTCTTCGCGCAGCTGGTGGACGACCCCTCGGGCCATGTCGATGCGCTGCTGGCCGATCCGGAGCGGCGCGCGCAGGCCGAGGCGGCGCTGCCCGCGCGGGTGAAGGCCTGGGAGAAGAGCAAGGCCTCGGCGCAGGGGGCGGCGGCGAATGCGCCCGAGCCGACCCTGGAGGACGTGGCGGTCGAGATCGAGCGCAGGCGGCTCTTCGCCATCATCGAGGAGCTGGTGAAGTGGGAGAACTCGACCAACGAGGAGGTGCTGGAACGCGCGCGGGTGGAGATCCGGCGCAGCTGCGCAAGAGGCCTGGACGGGAGACTCCCGGACGGGGACCTCAAAGATGTCGAGCTGCCCCCGGTCTATGACCCCTTCTCGGGCGGCGGGTCGATCCCGCTCGAGGCGCAGCGGCTGGGCCTGCCCGCCTATGGCTCAGACCTGAACCCGGTGGCGGTGATGATCGGCAAGGCGATGATCGAGATCCCGCCGAAGTTCAAGGACATGCCGCCGATCCATCCGGGCCCGAAAGAGCGCACCCATTATCGCAATGCCGAGGGGCTAGCGGAGGACGTGAAATACTACGGCGAGTGGATCCGTGAGAAGGCACGGGAACGGATTGGCAATCTCTATCCACAGGTCGCTTTGCCGCCGGAGAGTGGCGGCGGCAAAGCGACAGTGATTGCTTGGATCTGGGCTCGGACAGTGCCGAGCCCAGATCCGGCCTTCTTGAATGTGCAGGTGCCGATAGCGTCGAGCTTTTTACTCAGTTCAAAGAGTGGAAAAGAGATCCGGACTGAGCCCGTTGTAGATAAGCAGGCCAATACGATCACCTACCGCATTCACCGGGGTGGTACCAAAGCTGAAATCTCGGCAGCGAAGAAGGGCACCAAGGCTGGGCGGGGGGCCAATTTTCGCTGCATTATGTCCGGCACTGCGATCACGATGGATCATGTGCGTCGCGTGGCCAAGACAGGTTTGGGTCAGCAGCTAATCGCCATCGTTGCCGAAGGGAAGAGTGGTCGAGTTTATGTCGCTCCGGTGCAGGAGCACTGCGACATAGCACAATCTGCAAAGGCATGTTGGCGGCCAGACTTGACCATCTCGCCTGATCGCAGGGCTTTCACTCCACCCGACTATGGCATGGGAGCGTTCGGTGATCTTTTCACTGAAAGACAACTGGTCGCGTTAACTACGTTCAGTGAGTTGATACATCTGGCACGAAAGCAAATCGAAAATGATGGGCTGGTCGCTCATCTCTCACCGAACTCCATTCCATTGCGAGATGACGGTCAAGGCGCTATAGGCTATGCCGAAGCAGTAAGTGTGTACCTTAGTTTTGCCGTTGATCGGTTGGCAGACGCTTGTAGCTCTATCGCCACTTGGTCTTCCTCCGAATTCATCCGCTTTACGTTTGCTCGCCAGGCACTTCAGATGACCTGGGATTTCGCCGAGTGCAATGTGCTGAGCGATAGCACCGGAAACTTTATGGGTGCCGTCGACTGGGTCTGGAAAGCATTGACAGGATTGTGTCCGCGCTCATCAGGCGTTCAAGTTCAGCATGATGCTCAGAATGTAGTGATTCCACGTGGTTCTGTAATTTCAACAGATCCACCTTACTACGATAACATCGGATATGCGGATCTTTCGGACTATTTTTATGTCTGGTTACGTCGAAATATTAGAGATGTTTTTCCTGCGTTGAGTAGCACAATTGCGGTTCCGAAGACGGAAGAACTTGTTGCCACGCCTTATCGTCAAGGTGGTAAGCAAGCGGCGGAGGCCTTTTTTCTCGATGGCATGCGAATTGCTGTAGGCAATTTGGCGCGGCAGTCCTCAAGCAGTTACCCGTCAAGTATATACTATGCCTTCAAACAGAACGAGATCGAACGGGAAGGTATCAGCTCAACTGGTTGGGCAACATTTTTACAGGCAATAATGGATGCTGGATACTCCATAGTCAGCACATGGCCATTGCGTACTGAACGTCCTGGTCGGATGCGCGCAGTGGAGTCCAACGCCCTCGCCAATTCAGTCGTCCTCGTTTGCCGCAAGAAGGAAGAAACCGCCGACACTATTACCCGCGCCGAGTTCACCCGCGCCCTGAAACACGAACTGCCCCCTGCCATCGCTGAACTCCTGGCCGCTAACGTCTCTCCCGCCGACATGCCGCAATCAGCCATCGGCCCTGGAATGGGTGTCTTCTCGCGCTACAAGGCCGTGCTTGAGGCCGACGATAGTCCGATGACAGTCAAGACCGCGCTGCAGCTGATCAATGCCGAGCTCGACGACTACCTCGGCGGCATCCAGGGTGAGTTCGACGGTGACACCCGCTTTGCCATCACCTGGTTCGAGCAGAATGGCATGAGCAAGGGCGACTATGGCGTGGCTGACAACCTGGCCCGCGCACGCGGAATCTCGGTCGACAGCGTGAAGCACGCCGGGATCGTCGAGAGCGCGGCGGGCAAGGTTCGCATCCTGAAGCGCGACGAGCTCGATACCGAGTGGGACCCGCAGACGGACGATCATCTGACTGTCTGGGAATGCCTGCAGCACCTCGTCCGTCAGCACCAGACGGACGGCATCTCCCACGACACGGCGCTGTTGCTGCGCAAGATCGACGACAAGGCGGAGGCAGTGAAGGACCTTGCCTACTGCCTCTACGACATCTGCGCGAACAAGCGGCAGGATGCGAAGGAGGCCACGGCCTACAACGCGCTGATCGCCGACTGGACCAACCTGACCCGCGAGGCCGCTGCAATCCAGGACGTTCGCGGCAGCGGTCAGACCAGTATGGATATCTGAGGGGGACGATCATGGCCAAGAGCACACGCCAATATGTCTTCGAGGGCATGGAACTTCTCCCGGAGGCTCTGATTCCCTTTGTCGAGAAGCGGCTCGAGAGTTCGCTGTCCGGGCACTGGCAGGTCAGGGTCGTCGAAAAGCTGAACAGCGTGCGGCCGAACAGCCAGGGCGACGTCGCCTGGGATCAGTCGGCGCTGCTGAATGCAATGAACCTCTTCTGGATGGAGGCCTTCAAGCAGGTTCTGGGAAACACCGAGCGGTCGATCGTGAACGAGCTGCGCGATGTGCGCAACAAGCTCTCCCACAACGAGCAGTTCAACTATGACGATGCCGAGCGGGCGCTCGACAGCATGCGGCGTCTGATGGAGGCAATCAGCGCCGGCGAGGCCGCCAACCAGCTCGGCAAGATGCGCGACACCATCCTTCGTACCAAGTTCACCGAGCTTCAGCGCAACGAGGAGCGGCGCAAGACCCAGCGCGCCGAAATCTCGGTCGAGACCGTTGCCGGCCTGCTGCCCTGGCGCGAGGTGGTGGAGCCGCACCAGGACGTGGCAACCGGCGACTTCCAGCAGGCAGAGTTCGCCGCGGACCTCGCCAAGGTGCACAGCGGCAGCGCGCCGTCGGAGTACCGCAATCCGACCGAGTTCTTCGCCCGCACCTACCTGACCGAGGGGCTGAGCAGCCTCCTGGTCGGGGCCGCGAAGCGCCTGGCCGGCGCCAGCGGCGACCCGGTGGTCGAGCTGCAGACGAACTTCGGCGGTGGCAAGACCCACTCGATGCTAGCGCTCTATCACATGGTCAGCGACACGGCGGTCCAGGACCTGCCCGGCCTGGATCAGCTGCTGTCGGATCACGGCTTGAAGATCCCCGGCAAGGTCAATCGCGCGGTCCTGGTCGGGACCTCCCGCGGGCCGCAGGATGTCATCAGCCTGGAGGGAGGGCGCAAGATCCGCACCACCTGGGGCGAGCTTGCCTGGCAGCTGGGTGGGGCCAAGGCCTTCGACATGATCGCCGAGAACGATGCGCGCGGCATCGCGCCTGGCTCCCACCTGCTGGAGGCGATCTTCAAGGCCTGTGCGCCCTCACTGATCCTGGTCGACGAGTGGGTCGCCTACCTGCGCCAGATCTACAAGGTGGAGGGCCTGCCGTCTGGCTCCTTCGATGCGAACCTCTCCTTCGTCCAGGCCCTGACCGAGGCGGTGAAGGCCAGCCCCGGCACCCTGCTGGTCGCCTCCCTGCCGGCCTCGCAGATCGAGGTCGGCGGCGAGGGCGGGCAGGAGGCGCTGGCCCGCCTGAAGCAGACCTTCAGCCGGGTGGAGTCCTCCTGGCGGCCAGCCAGCCAAGAGGAGAGCTACGAGATCGTGCGGCGGCGCCTCTTCAAGGAGATCCCCGGCGACCGCTTCCACCACCGCGACAACACCCTGAAGCAGTTCGCCAGGCTCTATCGCGACAACGCCAACGACTTTCCCCAGGGCTGCGCCGACGAGGACTATCGCCGCAAGCTGGCGAAGGCCTATCCGATCCATCCGGAGCTCTTCGACCAGCTCTACACCAGCTGGGGCGCGCTGGAGAAGTTCCAGCGTACTCGCGGCGTGCTGCGTCTCATGGCGCAGGTGATTCACGAGCTCTGGATGGGCAACGACCCCTCGGTCATGATCATGCCGGGCAGCGTGGCGATCGGCTCGGCCCGGGTGGAGCCGGAGCTGCTGCACTACCTGGATACCAGCTGGCAGTCGATCATCGCTGGCGACGTCGACGGGGCGGCCTCGACCCCCTACAAGGTCGACCAGTCCGCCCCGAACCTGAACCGCTTCTCGGCGACCCGCCGCGTGGCGCGTGCCGTCTTCATGGGCACGGCGCCGACGCATGGCCAGGAGAACCGGGGGCTGGATGACAAGCAGATCGGCCTGGGCGTCGTGCAGCCGGGAGAGCGCCCGGCGATCTTCGGCGACGCCCTGCGGCGGCTGGCGAATCAGGCCAAGTTCATGCACGGCGAGCTTGGACGCTATTGGTACTCCATGTCGGCGAGCCTCAATCGCGTCGCCAGCGATCGCGCCGGGCAGCTGGAGGAGGCGCTGGTCTTAATGGAGATCGACAAGGCGCTGGAGGGCTACATTAACGGCCTGACCGATCGCGGCCTCTTCGATGCTGTCCAGGTGGCTCCCAGCAGCTCGGGAGAGGTGCCGGACGAGGCCGGCGGCGTGCGCGCCGTGGTGCTGGGCGTCGACCATCCGCATGCGCCGCGCAACGGCTCCAAGGCGCTGATCGAGGCGAAGGATATCCTGCTGCAGCGCGGCAGCACGCCCAGGGTCTATCGCAACATCCTGGTCTTTCTGGCCGCCGACCAGCGCGCGCTCGACAATCTCAAGTCCGCCATGCGGCTGGCCCTGGCCTGGGCGGAGATCGTCCGCGACACGGAGCCCCTGAACCTGACACAGAGCGATAGCGCGCTCGCCAAGACCAAGCTTTCCGAATCCCGGGACACTTTGAACACGCGGCTCAAGGAGGCCTGGTGCTATCTCCTCTATCCGCTGCAGGAGAGCGCGCAAGCCGATGTGGAGTGGATGATCGCCAAGGTGCCGACCCAGGACGGTCTGCTGGCGCGGGCGAGCAAGAAGCTGGTCAGCGACGAAGGGCTCTTGCCCGAACTGGGGCCGGCACGCCTGGACCGCGAGCTGAAGAAGTACATCTGGAACGACAAGGACCACCTCTTCCTGAAGGATCTCTGGGAGTATCTGAACCGCTACACCTATCTGCCGCGTGTCAAGGGCCGCGCCGTGCTGATCAATGCCGTTCGTGCTGCGGTCAGCGATATGCTGCCGGGCCCCTTCGCCTATGCCGAGCGCTGGGACGAGGGCGCCAAGACCTACGCGGGGCTCGCGATCGCGCAGGCAGGCCACGCGCAGATCGTGATCGACAGCGAGTCGGTGATCGTCAGGCCCGAGGTCGCCAGGGAGCATCTGCCGAAGGAGGAGCCGATCAACGGCGGTGAGGCCGGTGGCGATCAGGCCCCAGGCGACGACCGGGGAGCCGGTTTCAGAGACGATGAAGCGCCGACGCCAAAGCCCGCTCAGGAGCAGAATCCGACCCGCTTCGTGGGCACGGTGATGATCTCACCCGACCGCCCGGCCCGTGACATCCACCAGATCATCGAGGCCGTTGTCGAACAGCTGACGACGCTCCCCGGCAGCGAGGTCACACTGAAGCTGGAGATCGACGCCGAGGTGCCCTCGGGCCTGGACCGCGGCAAGGTGCGGACCTTGATCGAGAATGCCAACACCCTGGGGTTCATCGACAAGTCGGTGAAATAGTAGAGCGCACGGTACGGAGACAGCGCAAACCAACTGTAGGATTACAAGAATTCGCAAACGCAAACTGTATCGACTTCAATGATTCGCCGGAACAGTTTAACATTTTTGTAATTGCTCAGGGTGTTGGTCAGGTAGCGAAGAGGGACTTGCCGTCGAGCGCCTTTGAGAGGGCCTGATGGGGCGTAAATCCCTGCAGTCGACCGGTTCCGATGACGGATCGGATGAGGGCATGGGTATCGGCACCCC
>JAVJSY010000020.1:0-29694 GCA_040219175.1 Kiloniellales bacterium | reverse complement strand
CGCGGTCTTGGCGGCGGTCAGGATATCCAGCCGCTCGATCCCACCCAGGGGCCCGCTGGTGAGCGTGAAGTCGCTGGCGTTGGAGCGGATCAGGTCGGCCGCACCGCTGCCGATGAACTCCCAGACCACGTCGCTCTCCCGATCGACCACGAAGGTATCGTCGCCGCTGCCGCCGATCGCCGTATCCGCACCGCTGCCGCCGTTCAGGAAATCGTCGTCGTCGCCCCCGTCCATAAAGTCTCGACCGTCGCCGCCGACGAATCGATCCTCGTCATCGCCGCCGGCGGCGGTGTCGTTGCCGTCGCCACCGAGGAGGAAGTCTATGCCAGATTCTCCGAAGAGCCGGTCGACGCCATCGTCGCCACGAAGCTCGTCGTCGCCGCTGTTGCCTTCGAGCGAGTCGCTGCCGCCGTATCCGAGAAGGCTGTCGTTGCCGAAATAGCCGATCATGCGATCGTCGAAGGAACTTCCGTCGAGCGTGTCGGTTCCTGTGCTTCCGACGAGGATGAAGTACTCGAAATTGGTATGAGGTGCCGAGGAAACGCCGCCACCGATGATCGCCAGCGTGTCTTCGCCGGAGCCACCGTCGTTGATCTCGGTCGGACCCAATTGATCAACCGAAACGTACAAGCGATCATTGCCACTACCGCCGAAAATCGTGTCGTTGCCAGTCTGTCCCGTACCAAGATCGGCGCCGCTGCCGCCAAAAACAATATCGTCTCCGCTGCCGCCGATCAGGAAGTTCTCTTTGCCCCCGGCAATCAGACTGTCGTCGCCGTCGCCACCGATCATGAGGTTGTTGCCACTCAGGCCATAGAGCGTGTCGTTGTCCTCTTCGCCGCCCAGACTGTCGAAACCACTTCCGCCGTAGATCGTGTCGGACCCGGCACCGCCGGCTGCCGTGTCATCGCCCAAGGCGCCCATAAGGATGTCGGCGTTGCTGTTGCCCTGGAGTCTATCATCGCCGCTGTCGCCATAGACGGAATCGGGGGCACCACCGCCTTCCAGATAATCGTCGCCACTGCCGCCGTTTATTCTGTCTTCACCTTGCCCACCAAAGGCCGAATCGTCCCCGTCATCACCGTCCAAGAGATCGTTGCCAACAGCGCCGTCCAGCGTGTCTGGGTTGGCGCCGCCGTAGAGATAATCGTTGCCGTCGTCCCCGTAGAGCCGATCTTTGCTCTGTCCCCCGAATAGGATGTCGCTGCCCTGGACACCGAAGAGGTCATCTGGACCGGAGCCGCCATAGACCCGATCGTCGCCGCTGTTGCCCAGCAGAGTGTCTGCGCCAACGCCGCCGAAGACAGAATCATTGTCGTCGCCGCCGAGCAGGGTGTCGCTGCTGGACAGACCGTAGAGGCTGTCATTCCCGGTGAAACCCGAGATGACATCGTCGAGGCTGGTTCCGAACAGGGAGTTGTCGAAGGAGTTTCCGAAGATCGCGGCCATCGCTTGCTCCAGGCGTTATGCGTTCGACGCTCGGGTGGCGGCCCTCCTTAAGCGTCGGACTTCTGCTTGCTATCGTAGAGACCCGCCAGTCGGTGGACGACAGTTAGAAGCAGAAATGCGGCAAGAGCAAGAATCAGATAGCGATAGGGCCACAGCAAGGGTGTTTCAATGACGTCGATGTTGTCGTAGCCAAGCCAGATGAGGGCGGCCATGACCAGGACGAGCAGGCGGCCGGCGTAATGGCGGTACATGGGCTAAAGCACCTCCAGGCTCTCAGGATCGACCTTGAAGATCATCAAGGTGCCGCGGCGTTCGATCTCGCCGTCGATCTGGACCAGGACGGCGCTGTCGTTCAAGAGCACCTCGGGGATCGGCCCGCCGTCGGGGCCCGCCATCAGGAAGAAGATCTCGCCCTCGACCGCGCCGGTGGAGACGAAGATCGGCGGCACGCCGCCCAGCACGCAGAAGTTGGCGCAGGCCTTGTGCGCTACGCCTCTACCCGGCCGCATCGCGCCGACATAGCACTTGCCGTCGCAGATCTCGCCGGTGAGCTGCCAGCGGCCGAGCGAGACCGCTTCCGGTAGGCTGGCAGCGCTTGCCTCGCTTGCCGCCTTCAGCCCGGCCTCACCGTTCCAGAGCTGCAGGCCATCCAGAGATCCGCGCTTCAGGCCGCCACCTGTCACGGAGACCAGCTTGCCGTCCAGCGGTGCCGCCCGCTCCTGGACGCCGCGCTTGCCCCAGCCGGAGAGCAGGATGGCCGTTCCCGGCGCATAGTGATCGCTCTCCACGGCGAAAAGCACCGGATAGGGATTGGCCATCATCACAGCGGTCAGGCTGCGCTTGCCGACCCAGCCGCCGTCGCCCGGGTCGTTCTGGGTCGCCCCCACCAGGAAGCCGGCGCCGCCGAAGAGGCAGACCAGCACGACGGCCAGCGCCGGGACGAAACGCTTCATGCCCTTGGGCAGCTTCTTCGACCAGCCCAGGAAGAAGGGATCGGGCTTCTTGGCGGTCATGGCGATGCCTCGGGAATCTGGACGGGTTCGACGAAGGTGCCGGGCGGGTTGGCGCGGCGGTCGATCAGGATCTTGCGGCCGTCGAGTTTGAGCTTGTAGGTCGGCACCTTCTCGGTGAAGGGCGGCGGCGAGCAGCCGTCCTGCGGCCGGTACTGGAAGCCATGCCAGGGGCAGGTGACGCAGCCGAAGACGATGCGGCCCTCGCCCAGTGGCCCGTTCTGGTGCGCGCAGGCGTTGGAGATGGCGGAGAGCTTGCCGTCGTAGCGGAAGACGGCGGCGCGCTCGCTGGCGCCCAGGCGCACGATGCAGGCCCGCTTGTCGGCGATCTCGTCGACGCTGCAGACCTCGACCCAGTGGTCTTCTGTCTCTTGGATGTCTCCTTTGGGCTGACGGGCCGCGGCGATGTGCAGAACGGCGACCGCCAGCGCGCCACCGCAGGCGACCAGCGGAAAGCCTGGACTGTTCACGTCCTGCAGATAGCCCAGGCCGACATGCGCCACGACCGCCGCATAGGCCGGATAGATCAGCAGGTGCAGGCGTTTCCAGACCGGTGCCGTCAGGAAACTCAGCCAGAAATCGTGACTGGTCGTCGCCAGAATCAAGAGGCACAGCAGGGCGAAAAGGCCAAAGAGCTCAAAGGGGAAGCCCAGAACCTGGCCGAAAGAGGTGTTCGCGGTCAGCAGCGCCAGCCAGGGCGGCGTCGGGCTGAAGGCATAGTACCAGCCCAGCACATAGGCCAGATGCGTCAGCGCCACGATACAGGTCATGACGCCGAAGTGACGGCGGTTATAGAGCAATGGCATGAAGCGCTTGTCCAGCCGCGCCAGGGGGCCGATGCAGAGGATCACCGTCAGCATCAGGAAGGCGCAGGTGCCGAAGGCCCGCATGCGCAGGATGGAGCCGTCAACCGGCCGGGTGGGGTCCTGCAGATAGGGCGCGAGGGTCAGGAAGGCGGTGATGTAGAAGACCACGGCGACGGCCAGCACCAGGTCGTAGACGATCTTGCTGCGCTGCCAGATGACTGGTTCGAACTTGGCACTCACTGGGCATCCTCCCTCTGCGTGTCGGGGGCTGCCAGCTGCACGGCCGGACGCTCGAAGGGACCGTCCTGGCGGATCAGCAGGGCGGAAAGGATGAGGACCGGAATGATCACGGCAAGGCCGAGCGCGAGCCCGTCCTGCAGCCGCCGCGGCGGTGCGTGGCGTGCCTTCCAGGGGCCGCCGCCCTTCTCCAGCCGCCACCAGCGCCAGAGCACAAGCGGCCAGAGCAGCACCACGCCCGGAACTGCCAGCGGTCGGAAGGCATAGGCGCCGCGTGCGCCCGGCACCACCCGCTCGACTCCCCAAAGCAGGAAGACCAGGGCGATCACCAGACCGATCCAGGCGTAGACCTCGGCAAAGGTGATAATGCTTGCTGCCATTCCGGCGATCTCCCAAAGATCTCGGTCTGCCTGAGGGACGGTATAGACCATCCCAGGCCTAAGGTGGGAAGGCGTGGCTTGAAACCTCATTAAGCCTGATCATTTGTGCGCGAGGTGGCAGCCCCTGTTGCGGCCCCTGTTGCGGCCCCCGTCGCGGCGGTCGCGAAAACACAGCTAGACCCCTCCCGGCGCGCGGCAGACTAGATTACCTTGCGGGCTCGATAGAGTGAGGGAGTATTGAATTCGATGGTCGGCATGACGGAGGCACGGCGGGCGCTCAAGGCGGTCTTCGGCTTCGAGGATTTTCGCCAGGGTCAGGCCGAGGTCGTCGAGGCCGTGCTGGCCGGCGAGGAGGCGCTGGCCATCATGCCGACCGGCAGCGGCAAGTCGCTTTGCTATCAGCTGCCGGCGATCATCCGCCCGGGCCTCACCCTGGTGGTCTCCCCCCTGATCGCGCTGATGCGCAACCAGGTGGCACAGCTGCGCGACTTCGGCATCAAGGCGGCCAGCCTCTCGTCTGCCAACGACCCGGCCGAGAACCGCTTCCTGCTGGAGAGCGCCGAAGCCGGCGAGCTGGACCTGCTCTATATCGCGCCGGAAAGGCTGATGCGGCCGGAAATCCTGGAGCGCCTGAAGGGCTGCAACATTGGCCTGCTGGCGGTCGACGAGGCGCACTGCATCTCGCAATGGGGTCACGACTTCCGGCCCGAATACCTGATCCTGGGCGAGGCCTGCGCGAAGCTGGGCGGCGTTCCGGTCTTGGCGCTCACCGCCACGGCCGATACCGCCACCCGCAACGACATCCTGGCAAAGCTCTTCGAGCGCCCGCCGAAGCTCTTCATCGAGGGGTTCGACAGGCCCAACATCCGCCTGGCCATGCGGGCCAAGCAGAACCCCAAGCGCCAGCTGCTGCGCCTCATCGATCGCCACGCCGGCGAGAGCGGCATCGTCTACTGCTCGACCCGCCGTCAGACCGAGGAGTTGGCCCAGCACTTCACCGCCGAGGGCCGGCCGAGCCTGCCCTATCACGCCGGGCTGGAGGCCCGTCAGCGGGCCGAGAACCAGGATCGCTTCTTGAGCGAAGACGGGCTGGTGATCGCTGCCACTGTGGCCTTTGGCATGGGGATCGACAAGCCCGACGTGCGCTTCGTCGCCCATGCCGCCCTGCCGAAATCGATCGAGGCCTACTACCAGGAGATCGGTCGGGCGGGTCGCGATGGCCTGGCGGCCGACAGCCTGACCCTCTATGGCTTCGACGACATCCGCCTGCGCAATCTGCAGATCGACGAGAGCGACGCTTCGGAAGAGCAGAAGCGGGTCGAGCGGCAGCGACTGAACCTGCTGATCGCGCTCTGCGAGGCGCCGCTCTGCCGCCGCCAGACCCTGCTGGCCTATTTCGGCGAGAGCCTGGAGCCCTGCGGCAACTGCGATCTCTGCGAGAGCGAGGTCGCGCTCGTCGACGGCACGGTCGCCGCCCAGAAGTTCCTCTCGGCCATCGCCCGCACCGGCCAGCGCTTCGGCATCGGCCATCTGATCGCGGTGCTGCTGGGCGACGAGACCGAAACGGTGAAGAAGTTCGGGCACGAGCGACTGAAGACCTTCGGCGTCGGCAAGGAGTACAGCCGCCGCGAATGGCAGGGCATCGGCCGCCAGCTCTATGCCCAGGGCGTCGTCGGCATGGACATGAGCGAATACGGCCGCTGGACCATCACCGAGAAGGGCATGACGGTGCTGCGCGGCCAGAACCCGGTCTCGCTGCGCAAGGATACGCTTGACCAGGCCGGGGGGGACCGGGCCGGCGGCAGCGGGCGCAACCGCAAGGCCGCCCCCAGCCGCGCCGTGGCCGCCGAACTGGATGCCGAGGGCCAGGACCTCTTCGAGCGGCTAAAGGCGCTGCGCCGCAGCCTCGCCGAGGCGCGCGCGGTGCCGGCCTACGTGGTCTTCCCCGACCGCTCGCTCCTGGCCATGGCCTCCGAGCGCCCGCAGGACAAGGCCGGGCTCTCGCGCCTGCACGGCGTGGGTGCCGCCAAGCTGGAGCAGTACGGCGAGGCCTTCCTGAAGGTCATCCGAGAAGAGTGACCCTTCTCTAACGGCGCCGCTTTCCCTCAGTCCAGCGCGATGGTGTAGGCCTTCAAGTAGGCGCTGTCCTTCAGGTGGGGATGCAAGGGGTGGTCGGCGGCGGCACCGCTGATGCGCAGGATGCGGCCGCTGCGGCCGGCATCCTGCAGGCCCTTGGCGACCGCCTCGCCGAAGGCCGAGACATCGGCCGCCTGCGAGCAGGAGGCCATGAAAAGAATCCCCTCGGGTTCGGTCACCTGCGCTGCCAGGCGCGCCAGCTTGCGGTAGCCCTTGAGGCCCTGCGCCAGCTCCTTGCGGCTTTTGGCGAAGGCCGGGGGATCGACGATGGTGAGGCCGAAGCGCTCGCCTTCGCGTGCCAGGGTGGAGAGCCGGCCGAAGACCTCGCCGCGCTCGAAGCTGCAGAGGCCATCCAGGCTGTTGGCGGCGGCGGACTGGCTGGCCAAAGCCAGAGCGGCTTCTGAGCGATCCAGTGCCAGGACCGAGGTGGCGCTGGCCTTGGCAGCGTTGAGAGCGAAGCCGCCGGCATAGCAATAGGCATCCAGCACGCGCCGGCCCGCAGCGAAGCGAGCGATCCAGGCGCGGTTGTCGCGCTGGTCGTAGAACCATCCGGTCTTTTGACCGCTGCGCAGGTTGGCAAAGAAGCTGAGGTCGTTCTCGCGCAAGGGCTGGGGGTCTTCCGGCGTGCCGCGCAGCAAGCGCTGGCCGCTTGGCAGGTCCTCCAGGCTGCGTTGCGAGGACTCGTCGTTCAGCAGGATCACCTTGGGCGAGAGCAGCTGGTCCAGTGCGTCGACCAATGGCTCTTTCAGAGCCTCCATCCCGGCGCAGTTCAGCTGCACGACCAGGCTGTCGCCGAAGCGGTCGACGATCGTCGCCGGCAGGCCGTCGGCCTCGGCATGGATCAGACGGTAGTAGGGCTCGGGGTAGAGCGTCTCGCGCAGCGCCAGGGCACGCGCGATCCGCTGGGCGAAGAAGGCGCTGTCGATGGCCTGCTTGCTGCTGGCACTCAGCAGGCGGACGGCGATCAGGCTGTGCCTGTTGAAGAGCGCTGTGCCCTGCGTCTCGCCGCCGGCGGTCAGCAGCCGCACCGGCTGGCCGGGCGGCAAGGCGCGCGCCGCCTCGTCCATGGCGATCTCGTTGGAGTAGGCCCAGGGATAGCCCTGCGCCAAGCGCCGATGGCGGCCGGGCAGAAGGGAGAGTTGTGGCAGGTCAGTCGACATGGCCGCGGACCCTATGGCAGCGGGACCCTGCGGTCCAGGCCAACAAGGCCTAGGCGTTCTCCGTGACCGGCAGATAGTTGAAGGCCCAGTCGTTGTAGCTGCCCTTGCCGCGGTACCACTGGCCGGTATCGCTGAGCGTCGTGGTCCGCTCCCACTCGGCTGCTTGGCCCTGCCGCATGGCGCCCCTGATTAAGAGGCGTTGTTGCTGGCTGTGCCGAACCCGCTGCGCCAAGTCGGGAAGGTTCCATCTCGCATCGATTTCGGCGCGAAGAGCGGCGATCGCGCCGGCCTGCTCCGGGGCCTCGGCCAAATTGACCATCTCGTCGGGATCTGTCTCCAGGTCGAAGAGCAGTGCGGGGTCGTGTTCGCAGTAAACGAACTT
Source organism: Kiloniellales bacterium (assembly GCA_040219175.1). Taxonomy (GTDB): domain Bacteria; phylum Pseudomonadota; class Alphaproteobacteria; order Kiloniellales; family JACOMY01; genus JACOMY01. The sequence goes on along the minus strand of JAVJSY010000020.1, from coordinate 22,134 downwards.
GTAGCGTCCGCGGCGGATCATGACGATCGGGCCCGGCGTGGCTTCCGCCAGGTACTCAGCATAGACGCTGCGCTCTCGCGATGTCCCGGAACGACCCAGCAATCCCGTAAGATCCTCGCCATCCAGCTGCTCGCTCTCGTCCCTCCAGGGCTGCGCATCGGCGATGCCGTTCAAGGTCGGCAGCAGATCGACCAGGGAGACCAGTTCGCTGCGGCGCTCGGCAGCCAGCCAGGGCGCATAGACAAGGAGGGGGATGCGCAGTGCGCGCTCGAAGAAGTGCTTCTTGAACCAGAGGCCGCGTTCGCCCAGCATCTCACCGTGGTCGGAGGTGAAGATCACCGCCGTTGTCTTGTCCGCACCTGTTGCCTTCAGTGCAGCCAGGACTCGCGCGACCAGACTGTCGATGTAGGAGATCGAGCCGTAGTAGGCACGCCGCGCCCGCAGCACCTCCTCCTCGGTGAAGCGCTCTCCCAGCATGTCGAAGTCCTGCAGCAGGCGCCGGGAATGCGCATCCAGCTGTATCTCGGCCGGCGAGCCGACACGGGGCAGGGGGATCGTCTTGCCTTCGTAGAGATCCCAGAAGCCTTGCTGGCAGAGGAAGGGCTCGTGGGGATGGGTGAAGGAGACCTGGAGGAAGAAGGGTCGCTCGTTCTTCGTGCGTGCCAGGTCATAGAGCTGCTGTTCTGCCTTATGCGCGACCGCTTCGTCGTAGTCGATCTGGACCGAGCGGGCGCACACGCCGGCGGTGCGCACGCCGCGCGCATCGTTGGTATCGCGCTTACCCTCGTTCTCCCAGTTCGGCACCCACGAGAAATCGGCCGGATAGAGTTCCGGCGTCAGGCGTCGCTCGAAGCCGTGCAGCTGATCCGGACCGATGAAGTGCATCTTGCCCGAGAGCAGAGTGAGGTATCCGCGACGGCGCAGGTGATGCGCATAGCTCGGAATCGAGGCCGGGAACTCTGCTGCATTGTCGTAGGCGCCGATTGCCGAGGGAAGCCGGCCGCTTGCCATGGAAAAGCGTGCCGGCGCGCAGAGTGGGAAGTTGCAGTAAGCGCGCTCGAATACCACGCCTCGATTGGCCAGGCGATCCAGGGTCGGTGTCACGCAAACCGGGTCACCGTAAGCGGCCAGAGACTGCGCAGAGAGCTGATCGACCTGCAGCAGCAGGATGTTGGGCTGCTTCACTGCGTCTTCCCCCGCGCTTGGCCCTTTTTGCGCTTGGCATAGATCAAACCGATCGGGCCGGTCTCATACCACTTCTTGTGGCCGCGTTCGCGTGAGGACACGCCGAGGCTCTGCGAGGTGCGATCGATGACGATGGCCAGGAGGACGATACCCAGGCCTCCGACCGTAGCCAGACCCATGTCCAGCCGGCCGATGCCGCGCAGGACCATCTGGCCAAGACCGGTGACCGAGATCATCGAGGAGACGACAACCATCGAGAGCGCCATCATGATGGTCTGATTAACGCCGGCCATAATGGTCGGCATCGCCAGCGGCAGCTCGACCTTGTAGAGCACCTGCTTGCGGCTGGCACCGAAGGCGCGCGCGGCCTCCACCATGTCGGGACGCACCTGGCGGATGCCCAGATTGGTCAGGCGGACGACCGGCGGCAGGGCATAGATGAAGGTCACGATCACGCCCGAGACATTGCCGATTGAGAATAGCATCACGATGGGTACCAGATAGACGAAAGAAGGGATGGTCTGCATCAGGTCGAGCAGCGGCTGCAGCACCTGCCAGAAGCGGTCGTTCTTGGCCGCGACCACGCCCAGCGGGATGCCGACCGCCGCACAGAATACGACGCAGGTCAGCACGATCGAGAGCGTGGTCATGCTGGCCTCCCAGGCACCGATCAGCCCGATCGAGACCATGGAGAGGAAGGCGATCACCCCCAGCTTGCGCCCGCCGGCCTGCCAGGCGATCAGCACGATGATCGCCAGCATGATCAGGTCCGGGGTGCCGGTCAGCACCTGTTCAAGACCGGTCAGCACAACATCGAAGGGCGTCTTGATTGCCTGAAAGATGAAGCGGAAGTTACCGACGACCCACTGCAGCAGCTGCTCGACCCACACACCCAGTGGCACCAGCTCTTCGTCGAAGAGGTTCAGAAAGGACATGTCCGATGAATCCCTCTAGCCGCGCAGGGCCGCCAGAGCGGCGGTGATGGTGATCACACCGATGGGCTTGTTATCGCCATCAATTACCACCAGCGGCTCTTGATCGGGCATGAAGCCGTCGATAACCGCGCCCAGCTCTGCGTTCACCGGCACGGTCTTGGCCGTCGCTTCGCGCCCGTCCAAGGGCTCCATGATGGTCTCGGCGCGCAGCAGGCCGATGCGCGAGATGCCCTTCACGAAGGCGGCGACATAGTCGTCCTTCGGATTGGTCACGATCTCTTCCGGCGTGCCGATCTGGACGATTTCTCCGTCGTTCATGATGGCGATGTGGTCGCCCATGCGGATCGCCTCGTCGAGATCGTGGGTGATGAAGAGCGTGGTCTTCCTCATCTCGGCCGACAGGCGCAGGAAGCGGTCCTGCAGCTGCCGGCGGATCAGCGGATCGAGCGCCGAGAAAGGCTCGTCCATCAGCAGGATGTCGGGATCGGCTGCTAAGGCTCGCGCGAGCCCGACGCGCTGCTGCATGCCGCCGGAGAGCTGGTCGGGGTAGTTGTCGATCCAACCGCCCAGCTCCATCGCCTCCAATGCCCTGGCCGCGGCCTCGTGGCGCTCGGCGGCAGGAACATCCCGAACTTCGAGCCCGAAACCCACGTTCTCGCCCAAGGTGCGATGCGGCCAGAGCGCCATGTGCTGGAAGACCATGCCGATGGTGGTGGCGCGCAGCTTGCGCAGCTCCGGCTCGGCCATGGTGTCGACCCGGGCGCCGGCCACGTGGATCTGGCCGGAGGTCGGCTCGATCAGACGGTTCACATGGCGCACCAGGGTCGACTTACCGGAGCCGGAGAGGCCCATGATGCAGAAGATCTCGCCCTGCTTGACCGAGAAGCTGACGTCCCGCACGCCCAGCACGCAGTTGAAGCGCTCGCGCAACTCCTCCTTGCTCAGCTGGTCCTGCAGGGCCGCTTGCATCGCCGCTTCCGATTGCGTGCCGTAGATCTTCCAGAGATCACGGCATTCGATCTGCGGATCCGACATCTGGGTCTCCTCTCCCGAACTGCCAGGGCGCCGCAGCCTACTGGTCGGCCTTGGCGGCCTCGGCGACCCAGGCATCGACCGTCGCCTGATTGGCGGCGACCCAGTCCTCGGCGTGGCGACGGAAGTCTTCCGGCGTGTCTTCGCCGTCGCGTAGCTTCACCTGTGCGGCGTTGACCGCTGAGAGCGGAATCTCGATCAGAGCGAAGAGTTTGGCGGCGGCCGGATTGTCCTCGAGGAAGTCCCTGTTGGCGACGATATAGACATCGTTCACGGCAAAGCCGGGGTTGCTGCCGTCGGGCAGGGTCGTATCGGCGTCGGGGTTGTTCGGCAGCGAGGAGAAGGGCACGCCGATGGCGACCACGTCCTTGCCCGGAACCAGCACGTCGCTGATCCAGTTCGGCGTCCAGGTGTAGTAGAGGATGGGCGCGCCCTCATTGTAGCGCGTGATCGTGTCGGCCATGATGGCGAAATAGCTGCCCTGATCGTGCTCGACGCTGTCGCGCAGATCGTAGCTGTCCAGGTGATGCTCGATCACCAGCTCGCAGCCCCAGCCCGGGTTACAGCCCGAGAGGTTGGCCTTGCCGTCGCCGTCGCTGTCGAAGAGGGCGGCGACTGCCGGATCCTTCAGCTGATCGATCGAGGTGATGCCCTGGGCCTCTGCCGTCTTCTTGTCGATGTAGTAGCCCTGGCCGGCGCCGGTGATCACCGCCTTGACCCGGCTCATGGTGTCCTCGCCGCCGGACTTGTCGAAGAAGCCGTTGTGCAGCGGGCGCCAGTGGTTGACCGTGTAGTCCGCATCGCCCGAGGCGACGGCCAGGTGGAGGGCTGGAAAGTCTGCCTCCAGGGTCTCGTCGGCCTCGTAGCCCAGTTTCTCCAGGGCGATCTGCACCACCATGTGCTGGAACCAGGCATTGGCCGGCGAACCCTTGATGGGCGAAACGGTGACGCCTTCGCCGGGCAGCTCGGCTGCCTGCAGCGGTAGGCTTGCCAAGGTGAACCCGGCCGTCGCCGCGGCGATAAGTAGTTTCCTGGAACCCATCTTGTCTCCCTCCTGCTTCATGCCGAGGTTTCGCCCGGCTTTGCTGTGATCGCTGCAGCGTAGAGACGTGGGCGCCATTGTGAAGTTCCGAAATGGGACGCGGTCTGTTACTCTATGCGTTATGGCAAACCTGCGACGGCGGCTGGCAAACCTTCCGGCCCTGGTGATCTTCGAGGCGGCGTCGCGCGCGCAAAACTTCTCCCGCGCCGCAGAAGAATTGGGGGTCACGCGTGTCTCTGTCTCCAGGCAAATCGCAGACCTGGAGGCCGCGCTGGGCGCGAAGCTGTTCCATCGCGGACACCGTAGGGTAACCTTGACCCAGGCAGGCGCCCTCCTCAAGTCCTCGGTCGTACCGGCATTGACCGGTATCGCCGAGACGTTGGATCGGATCCAGCGGGACTCCAGCGATCAACGCCTCTCCGTCACCACCACGACCGCCTTCGCAACATACTGGCTGATGCCGAGGTTGGGAGACTTTAGCGCGCGCTATCCCGATGTAGAGCTCAACCTCGTGGTCTCGGACCGCTATCTGGACCTCGAGGCGGAGCGGGTGGATATCGCCATACGCTACAGCGATGTAGGCGTCCCAGAAACCGGCTCGACCGGTCTCTGCCAGGAATACCTCTACCCGGTCTACAGTCCGCGTTACCGCAAGCGCAGCCCGATGCGAACCAGCGAGGACCTCTTGGACGAGCAGCTGCTGCACCTCTCCGGCAGCTATCGCCCGCAGGCGCGCTGGCCGCACTGGTTCGACCGGATGGGCTTGGCAGCTCCGCAGGAGAGCGCTGGGGTCGTCGTCAACACCTACATCACCATGCTGCAGGCAGCGATCGAAGGGCAGGGAGTCGCGCTGGCGGGATCGCCGCTGATCAACCGCTATATAGCCGACGGCAGCCTCTTGACCATCGCGGGTATCGCGCCCTTGCCGCGCGATACCTACTACCTGATCGACCGCACCGAAGATCGCGCCGACGCAAGGCTGTTCGCGACCTGGATGGCAGAGCAGATCGGGCGCGGGTCAGCCCTCTTGCCCGAGGCACCTGCCGCGCAGGGTTAGGCAGCAGGCTCCAGCCCGACAACGGCTTTGGACAGGCGTAGGGCGTCGGCGGCCATGCCGCAGCCCCGGAAGGCCGACAGGCCGCGTTCTTCCGCCGCCGTGCTCCTGGTCACAGGCAGCTGCAGGTGCAGGCCGGCACAGCGCAACTCGCGTGCCAGCCATTGCAGATGCTGGTCCAGCAACTGCGCGACCATCTTGGAGCCGACCAGATCCATCACGATCAGGGGGTCGACCATCAGGCTCTGTCCGTGCTGCAGGTCGGGACGCACGCAGTAGGCCGCACAGGCCAGCATGATTCCCCGGCTGTTCTCCACGGTCACAATGCCGCTGGCCGGCTGTTTCAGATGCTCGTCAAGAAAGCGCTGCCACTCTGTCAGGCTCAGGTCCGGAATAGCCGTTTTCGCCAGAGGATGGGCCAAGGCAAAGCGGCTTTGGTCCAAGGATCGGACGAAAAGGCCAGGTGCGGCTGGCGGTGGCAGATCCATCATATCCTTCGCTTTGCAGACAGCTTGATCTCGAAGGCTAAGGAACCTGCGCCATCAAGCGCTTTGATCTGTGTCAAAAGCTGCTTAAGTTTGTACAGGCGGCGTTCGCGGAAGGCGCAGATTGACATGGCAACGAGCCCGGGACGTAGAGACGAGAAAGATCTGATCGATCGGACGGCCATTCCCCAGGCCTGCGCGGCCTGCGGTGTGCGCTCGCTTACGGTCTGTGCGCCCCTGGAAGACGCGGCCCTGGCGGCGGTCGATGCGATCGCCAGCCGACACACCTTCGAAGCCGGGCAGAACATATTCGACGAGGGCGAGCCCTCCCAGCACCTCTTCAACGTCACCAAGGGCACGATCAAGATCTACAAGCTGCTGGCCGATGGGCGCCGCCAGGTGACGGGCTTTCTCTTCGCCGGCGACTTTCTCGGGCTGGCGTCGGATTCGGCCTATGCCTATTCGGCCGAAACCGTGACCGAAACCAAGGTCTGCCGTTTCCGCCGCGGCCAGCTGGACGAGCTGCTGCAGCGCTATCCGCAGATGGAGCGTCGCCTGCTGGTGATCGCCGGGCACGAACTGGCGGAAGCGCAGGAGCAGATGCTGCTGCTGGGCCGCAAGACCGCGAAGGAGCGGATCGCCTCCTTCCTGCTGGTGCTCTCGCGCCGGGCCAAGACGGCCGGGCGTTCGGAAGACCCGGTTTACGTGCCGATGAGCCGGACCGACATTGCCGACTATCTGGGCCTGACGACGGAGACCGTCAGCCGCACCTTCACCAAGCTGAAGACCGAAGGCCTGATCCAGCTGAAGCCCGGCAACCTGGTGGCGCTCAGCGACCGCGAGGCCCTGGCCGAGATCGCGGAGACGGCTTGACGGGTCATGTCTCCCCGGTGTCCGCCTGTTGCTTTTTCAGCGCGAGCGGCTCTTTGAAGGTCAGCGTGCGGTAGGGGAAGGGGATTTCGATGCCCGCCTCGTCCAGCGCTCGCTTGATGGCCGCGACGACCTCATCCTTGGACTGCCTGACCTCGACAGGCTTTGAGCCGGTCCACCAGGTCACCTCGAAGTTGATCGACGACGAGGCGAACTCCTGGGCGAAAATCTCTACGGGTTTGTTGTTCCGCACCACGCTTTCGCACGCTTTCACAGCCTTCTCGATGACCGAACGAGACGCGTCGACGTCTTCGCCATAGGCGACCCCGCAGATCACCGTGACGCGACGCACGTCGTGATCGGTGCGGATAACGACGGGGTTCTTGAAGAGGATGGAGTTGGGCACGATCACCAGCTGCCCGTCGGTCTGTCGGATGTGGCTCTCGCGAACGGCGATGCGAACGACCTGTCCTTCGATTGACTCGCATTCGATAAAATCGCCTATCCGCATCTCGCGCCGGAACAGGATGATGATCCCGGCCAGAAAGTTCTCGAAGATGTCTTTGAAGGCAAAGCCGATGGCCACCGACCCGATGCCCAGCCCGGCAAGAATGCTGCCCGGTGTCAGTTCGGGAAACACGATGACCGCGGCCACCATGATGCCGATGACCCAGACGAAGATGCTGGCCAACAGCTTGAAAAGCTCTTTCAAGCTTTGCCGGATACGGCTGCGCTTGAGGACTTGATCGAGAAGAAGCTGCACGCCCTTGCTCAACAACCAGGTCGCAAGGATGACGATCAACGCGACGACAATCTGCGGCAGCATCGCGATCGAGGCGCGCGCCATGGCATTCAATTGCTCGAGCAGTATCTTGACCGGTTCCAGAATGCTCTCCCTGGTGACGAAAAACCCAACGCGCCCGGCGCCAGAAAGTTCCGCAATAGAGGCCGCTTCGCTAGACCTCCAGCCACTCCTCCCTGATGGCGGGCGCGTTGCGTAGATCCTCTGGCGTGCCTTCGAAGACAATGCGGCCGTGGCCCATGACGTAGACGCGCTGCGAGATGTCGAGCGCGATGGAGAGCTTTTGCTCGACCAGCAGGATGGAGATGCCGCTGCGGGCGATCTCGGCGATCAGTTCGCCGACCTGGCGGACGATCAGCGGGGCCAGGCCCTCGGTTGGCTCGTCGATCATGATGAGCTCCGGGTCGCCCATCAGGGTCCGGCAGATGGTCAGCATCTGTTTCTCGCCGCCGGAAAGCACGCCGGCCGGGCTCTCCGCCCGCTCGCGCAGATTGGGGAAGAGATCCAGCATCTCCTCGATCGACCAGCGGCCGGGGCGGCGCATGTCCTTGACCCCCAGCACCAGATTCTGGCGCACCGTCAGGTAGGGGAAGACATCGCGGTTTTCCGGCACGTAGCCCAATCCCAGCCGCGCGATTCGGTGACTCGGCAGGCCGGCGATCTCCTTGTCCTTGAAGAGGACGGAGCCTTGCGGGGGGACTTCGCCCATGACGGCTTTGACCAGGGTCGAACGGCCCACGCCGTTGCGGCCCAGCAGGCTCACCACCTCGCCGGCCTCGACCCGAATGTCGACGCCCTGCAGGATATGGCTCTTGCCGTAGTAGGCGTGAAGGTCGCGCACGCTCAGCATGCTAGACGGCCTCCTCACCCAGATAGGCTTCGCGCACCTTGGGGTTGCCGCGGATTTCCTCCGGCGTGCCGCTGGCGACGATCTCGCCGTAGACCAGGACGGAGATGCGGTCGGCCAGACCGAAGACCACGCCCATGTCGTGCTCGACGATCAGCAGGGTACGGCCGTCGGTCACACGGCGGATCAGGTCGACGGCGCGGTCCGTCTCGGCGTGGCTCATGCCCGCGGTGGGTTCGTCCAGCAGCACGACGTCCGCTCCGCCGGCAATGGTGATGCCGATCTCCAGCGCGCGCTGGTCGGCGTAGGAGAGCAGGCCGGCGGGGATGTCACGGGTGTGCTCCAGATGCAGCAGGGCCAAGAGCTCGTCACTGCGGGCGGTGACATCGGCCAGGCGCGAGGCCCAGCGCCAGAAGGTATAGCGGTAACCCAAGGACCAGAGGACGGCACAGCGCAGGTTCTCGTAGACCGACATGTTGTGAAAGATGTTGGTCACCTGGAAGGAGCGCGAGAGGCCCATGCGGTTGATCGCATAGGCAGGCTTGCCGGAGATCTTGCGTCCGCGCAGCAGGATCTCGCCGCCGCTCGGCGGGAAGGCGCCGGATATCAGGTTGAAGAGGGTCGACTTGCCGGCACCGTTCGGGCCGATGACGGCATGGCGCTCGCCGGCCGCGATTTCCAGGTCGACACCTTGGATGATTTGCGCCGGTCCGAAGGACTTGGTGAGCTTGCTGAGGGTCAGGGCCGCGGTCATGGCGTCTCTCCGCGCAGCAGGCGGCCCCAGCGTTGCGGCGCGCCGCGCAGCCCGTAGGTCCCCATTACCAGCAGGGCCAGCGCCAGGAGCCAGGGGAAGACCTCGCTGTGGTTCAGCACGACGCCCAGCAACTCCATCGGGTCGGAGCGCTCGCGCCAGCGGAACACCAGTTCAACGAGGATGATCATGCCCAGGGTCATCGCCATGGCCGAACCCACCTTCAGCGCCCAGCCCGGTGCCACCTCAAGCAGCTCGCGGCGCTTGATCGCCAGGCGGACCCGCTCGACCAGGCCGGCCAGGCCGCCGGGCGCGAACATGACGATCACCATGAAAAGGATGCCGATATAGAACTGCCAGGCCTCGGTGTAGTCGGACAGCAGGGACTGCATGATGACGATCAGGGTGGCGCCCAGGATCGGGCCGTAGAAGGTGCCGATGCCGCCGATGAAGGCCATGATCAGGACCGCGCCCGAAACCAGGGCCGAGAAAGTCTCCGGCGTCAGGATCTCGTAGTTCACCGCCGACATGCCGCCGGCCAGACCGGCGAAGCCGCCGGAGATGATGAAGACCAGATAGCGTACCCGCTGTGGGTCGAAGCCGATGAACTGCGCGCGCTGATCGTTGTCGCGCACGGCGTTGGAGAGACGCCCCAGGGGCGTCTTGGTGAAGGCCCACATCGCCAGGGTCGCAAGGAAGGCCCAGAAGGCGATGAACCAATAGACCTCGCCGATGGGACCGAGCGAGAGCCCGAAGGTCTCGGGCCCGACCATGCGGTCGCCGGAGATGCCTTCCTCGCCGCCGAAGAGGGAGACGAACATGAAGCCGGCGGCCGCCACCAGCTCGCCGATGCCCAGCGAGATCATCGCGAAGGGCACGCCCGAGCGGCGGCAGGAGGGCCAGCCGATCACCGCACCGGCGAGCAAGCCGACGGCAAAGCCGACCAGCGGCAGGCCGAAGACCGGAAAGTCCAGGCTGCCGGCCTCGATCAGGCGCATCACGTGCATGGCGCCATAGCCGCCGAGGCCAAAGTAGACCGCATGCCCGAAGGAGAGCATGCCGCCCTGTCCCAGCAGCATGTTGTAGGAGAGCGCGAAGACCAGCTGGATACCGATCGCGTTCATCACCGAAAAGGCGGTGCGCGAGGGGAAGATCGACGGCAGCAACGCCAACAGCAGCAGGGCGGCAAGCCAGGGCAGGAGACTGCGCAGGGTGTCGGGCTTCATCACGATTCCCTGGCTCCCATCAGGCCGCGCGGTCGGAAGATCAGGATCAGCACCAGCAGGATGAAGGGCAGCATGGGGGCGATCTGCGCCAGGGTGATGCCGGTCAGCTCGCCCTTGGGGTCGAGCTGGATGCCGACCAGCGCGAAGAGATCGGCCAAGGAGGCGTCGATGGCGATCGCAAAGGTCTGCAGCAGGCCGATCAGGATGGAGGCGACGAAGGCCCCGGTCAGCGAGCCCATGCCGCCGACCACCACGACGACGAAGACGATGGGTCCCAGGGTAAAGGCCATCGCCGGCTCGGTCACCAGCAAGGCGCCGCCGATCACGCCGGCAAGTCCGGCCAGCGCGCAGCCGATGCCGAAGACCAGCATGAAGATCAGCGGCACGTTGTGGCCCAGATGGCCGACCATCTGTGGATGGGTGAGCGCTGCCTGGATCATCAAGCCGGCTCGGGTCTTCTTCAGCAGCAGCCAGAGGCCGACGAACATCAGGCTGGCCACCACCATCATGAAGACGCGGAATGCCGGATAGGTGGTGTCGAAGAGGGTGAAGATCGCCCAGTCCAGCGAGTCCGGCACGCCGTAGGGCACCGGCAGCTTGCCCCAGATCAGCTTCACCGCCTCTTCGATCAAATAGGCAAGCCCGAAGGTAAACAGCAGCTCGGCGACATGGCCGTGGCTGTGCACCTTGCGCAGACCATAGCGCTCGACCAGCGCGCCGATCAGGCCGACGATCACCGGCGCCAGGAAGAGTGCCGGCCAGAAGCCGATGCCGCTGGAGAGCGTGTAGGCAACGTAGGCGCCGATCATGTAGAAGCTGGCGTGCGCGAAATTCAGCACCCCCATCATCGAGAAGATGAGGGTGAGACCGCTCGACAGCATGAAAAGCAGCAGCCCATAGAGCAGCCCGTTCAGGGCCGAAAAGACGATGACTTCCATCGCAATAGAAGGTCAGACGGACGGGCGGCCGCTGGGCCGCCCGTCCGCCCGCTGCCTTCCGTTTAGCTGGGTCGCTTCATTTCACAGGTCGTATCGGTCGCCGTCGCCGGTCCCTCGATCCGATAGTCAGTCTTGAAGCCGAAGCCGGTGCCCTCGACATCGCGCGGCACATCGTCGGAGAAGGTCGAGAGGTAGAGCGGCTGGATCAGCTGGTGATTGTCTGCCCGCATGGAAATGGTTCCAACCTCGGTCTCGTGCTCCATGCCCTCGAGCGCCATTGCCAGGGCCGCAGGCTCGGTCGAGCCGGCCTTTGCGGCCGCCTTCTGCAGCATCTCCATCAGATTCTTGACCCGGTAATAGTAGAAGTCGATCTGATGCTCGCCTTCGAATTCGTCCATCATCGGCTCGAGGCCCAGATCGGCGACATTCTCATGCCACTCGGTGATCTGCATCACGCGGCCCAGAGCGCTCTCGCCCATGGCCGTCGGTGTGCCCAGCCCACCGCCATAGTAGGTCAGGATCGGCGCATCCAAACCGGCGTCCGAAGCCGCCTTGACCAGCAGGGTCATGTCGGTGCCCCAGTTGCCGGTGATCACTACATCGGCGTCGGAGGCCTTGATCTTGGCGATGTAGGGGCTGAAGTCCTTGACCTTGCCCAGGGGATGCAGCTCGTCGCCGACGATCTCCTTCTCCGGGCTCTTGGCCGCCAGCATGCGGTTGGCGGCGGCTTGCACGGCCTTACCGAAAGAGTAGTCCTGGCCGATGATGTAGATCTTGCTCAGGTCCTCTCGGGTCGCCAGCCAATCGGTCAGCGCCTCCATCTTCATATCGGCATCGGCGTCGAAGCGGAAATGCCAAAAACTGCAGCGGTCGTTGGTGAAGGCCGGATCGACGGCAGCGTAGTTCAAGAACAGCACCGGCTCGTCGGGATTGCGCCGATTGTGCTTTTCGATCGCATCGATGATGGCTGACGCAATAGAGGAGCCATTGCCCTGGACGACGATGTCGATGCCCTGGTCGATCGCCTTCTGCAGCTGGATCAGGCTCTCTTTCGGGTTGATCTTGTTATCGAAGGCCACGATCTCGACCATCTCGCCGTTCAGGCCGCCGTTGGCATTGATCTTGTCGGCCATGAACTCGAAGTGGCGCTTGCCGCTGTCGCCGACATTGGCAAAGGCACCGGACAGCGGATCGATGTAGCCGATCTTCACCGTGTCTGCTTGGGCTGCACCCGCAGCCATAAGGGTTCCAACAGCAACCGCTGCCAGTAAGCTTCGCTTCAACATACCATAATCCTCCCGTGGTTGTTGGCTTTGACGCCGCTCGCCATTCCGGTCTTGTCGGCGCTCTTGCTACTCTCAGTTTGAGTTTAACCCCTCTCTAGCCTTTCGGAACAAGTTCTTGAGTTTGCTAACCTAGGCGATCTCGAAGAGGCCGGCGGCACCCATGCCGCCACCGACGCACATGGTGACGACGGCATACTTGGCGCCGCGGCGTTTGCCCTCGATCAGCGCGGTTCCGACCAGGCGGGCGCCGGACATGCCATAGGGATGGCCGACCGAGATCGCGCCGCCGTTGACGTTGTAGACCTCCTTGTCGATGCCCAGCTTCTCGCGGCAATAAAGCGCTTGGACGGCAAAGGCCTCGTTCAGTTCCCAAAGGCCGATGTCGTCGATCTTGAGGCCGTGCCGTTCCAGCAGTTTCGGTACGGCAAACACCGGCCCGATGCCCATCTCGTCGGGATTGCAGCCGGCAACGGCCATGCCGCGATAGATTCCCAGGGGTTGCAGGCCACGCCGCTCGGCCTCCTTGGCCTCCATAAGCACCGACGCCGAGGCACCGTCGGAGAGCTGCGAGGCATTGCCGGCGGTGATGAAGCCGCCTTCCTTCACCCGCTGACCATCCTTGAAGACCGGGGCCAGGCTGGCCAGGCCCTCCAGGGTCGTGCTCGGGCGGTTGCCCTCATCGCGTTCCAGGGTCACGGCCTGGTCGGAGATCTCGCCGCTTGCCTTGTCCTGCACCTTCTTGACCGAAGGCATTGGCACGATCTCGTCATCCAGCTTGCCGGACTGCTGGGCGGCGGCGATGCGCTGCTGGGAGAGGAGCGCGAACTCGTCCTGCGCTTCGCGGCTGACGCCATAGCGCTCGGCCACGATCTCTGCGGTCTCGATCATCGACATGTAGAGCGCCGGGCAGTTCTCGACCAGCCAGGGATCCTTGAAGCGATAGACATTGCGGTGCTCGTTCTGCACCAGAGAGATGGACTCAAGGCCACCGCCAACGGTCACCGTCATGCCGTCGTCGACGATCTGCTTGGCCGCGGTCGCGATCGCCATCAGGCCGGATGCGCACTGCCGGTCGACGCTCATGCCGGCAACCGAGGTGGGCAGCCCAGCCCGCACCGCCGACTGGCGGGCGATGTTCATGTTGGTCGAGCCCTGCTGCAGAGCAGCCCCCAGGATCACGTCGTCGACCTCCGCCGGGTCGATGCCGGCGCGCGCCACGGCGTGGCTGATCGCGTGGCCGCCCAGCGCTTGTGCTTGCGTGTCGTTGAAGGCGCCGCGGTAGGCCTTGCCGATCGGTGTGCGGGCGGTGGAAACGATGACGGCTTCTCTCACGACTGCTTCTCCTTCATGACCGAGAGTGCCAGCCATTCGGCGGCCAGCGCCGGCTTTTCCTCGCCCTCGATCTCCACGGTGACATCATAGCGGACCAGTATCTGCTGCGGCTGGCGCTCGCTCACCTCGGCCAGGCGAAAGCGGCCGCGCACCCGCCGCCCGGCGCGCACCGGTGCCAGGAAGCGCAGCTTATCGAAGCCGTAGTTGATGCCCATGGCGCGGCCCGCCAGCTCCGGCAGCGCCGTCTCGCCCATCGGCACCAGCATGGCAAGCGTCAGGAAACCATGCGCGATGGTGCCGCCGAAGGGCGTTTCCGCTGCTGCCCGCGCCGGGTCTACATGGATAAACTGATGGTCGATGCCGACCTCGGCAAAGGCGTCGATGCGCGCCTGGTCGAGTGCTATCCAGTCCGACACGCCGAGTTCCAGGCCGACGCGGCGCGTCAGTTCGTCCAAGGTGACCTGCTCGCGCGCGCTCACGGGGTGGCCTCGTCGTCCATCAGCGCGGCCGTCAGCCAATGTGCAACCATCGCCGCGCGATCCTCGCCCTCGATCTCGACGCTTACCGAGTGGCGGAAGAGGATCCGTCCGGGGGTCTTCTCGTTCATCTCCGCCAGGGTGAAACGGCCGCGTATGCGCTGTCCGGATTTTACCGGGGTGAGCCAGCGGATCTTGTCCAGACCGAAGTTTATGATCGGCGGATTGCCGACCAGCAGCGGGGCGCAGAGGTTCGCCATGCGCACCAGCAACGACAGCGTCAGAAAGCCGTGCGCGATGGTACCCCCGAAGGGAGCTTCGGCAGCCGCGCGCTCGGGGTCGACATGGAGGAACTGGTGATCCTCGGTGACGTCGGCAAAGCCGTCTATGCGGGCCTGATCGACCAGGATCCAGGGCGATATGCCGATCACCTTGCCGATCAGCTCGCGCATCTCCGGCCGGGTGAGGACGCGGACTTTCGTGGCTTCGTTCGTTGCTGTCTCGGACATGAACCTGCCTGCTCTTCTTCCTCTGGGGCGCTCTCGTCTGGGATCATTCTATCGCAAGCTTCCGGACCGCTTGTCCAGCGATTGCAGAACCGTCTTTCGCAGAGCGAACGGATTGGCCGGCGCGCCGAGGAGGGTTAAGTTAGCGTCAAGGGTGAACAAGTGATCCTCTCCGATCAAGGGAGAGGGCCTGCAGGGAGGACAAAACAATGCTGCAAGGCATGATGATGGATCGACCCTTGTCGATTCCCTCGATTATCGATTATGCGGCCGATTCCTACCCGGACGTAGAGGTCGTCTCGACCACCGTCGAGGGAGGCGTGCATCGCTATGGCTATGCCGCGGCGCGCAAGCGGGTGGCGCAGCTGGCGCATGCGCTGAGGGCCCTGGGCGTTGGGCCCGGCGACCGTATCGCCACCTTGGCCTGGAACGGCTATCGCCACTTCGAACTCTACTACGCCACCGCCGGCATCGGTGCGGTCTGTCACACCATCAACCCACGGCTTTTCGAGGGGCAACTGGAGTACGTGGTCAATCACGCCCAGGACCAGTTCCTCTTCTTCGACACGACCTTCGCGCCGCTGGTGCAGAAGATGCAGGGAAAGTGGCACGACGGCTTGCGCTACGTGGCCATGACCGATGCCGCGCATATGCCCGAAGACGAAGCTCTGCCGGAGCTGCTCTGCTACGAGAGCCTGCTTGCCGGTCAGGCGGAGGACTTTCACTGGGTCGAGCTGGACGAGCGCGCGGCCGCCGGGCTTTGCTACACCTCAGGCACCACCGGTGCGCCCAAGGGCACCCTCTACTCGCACCGTTCCATGGTGCTGCACGCACTGTCCTGCGTCGTCACCGGCATACGCTCCTATCGGGCCGGCAGAAGCATCTTGCCGGTCGTCCCGCTGTTCCACGCCAATGCTTGGGGTCTGGCGCACTCCGCGCCGCTGTCCGGCAGCGGGCTGATCTTTCCGGGGCCGAAGCTGGACGGCCCGTCGCTCTTCGATCTGATGGACCGCGAGCGCCCCCATTCTGCCTGGGGTGTACCGACGGTCTGGCTGGGTCTGCTGGAGGAAATCAAGAAGCGGGGGCGCCTGCCCGAAGGGCTGGAGATGGTGCTGATCGGCGGGGCGGCCGCACCTCTGTCGATGATCGAGACCTTCGAGCGCGACTATGGTGTCCAGGTCATCCACGGCTGGGGCATGACCGAGATGAGCCCGGTCGGCAGTACAACCATGCTGTCGCCCGACATGAAGACCGAGAGCCTGGAGCAGCGCATCCGCTACAAGGCAACGCAGGGGCGCCGGGTCTTCATGGTGGAGATGAAGATCGTCGATGGCGAGGGCAAGCGCCTGCCGCAAGACGGCCAGGCCAGTGGCGAGCTGCTGGTGCGCGGCCCCTTCATCGCCAAGGGCTACTTCAAGGATGAAGAGGCCACCAAGGCGGCGATCGACGCAGAGGGCTGGTTTGCCACCGGCGACGTCGCCAAGATCACCCCGGATGGCTTCCTGCAGCTGGTCGACCGCACCAAGGACCTGGTGAAGTCGGGCGGCGAGTGGATCAGCTCGATCGATCTGGAGAACATCGCCATGGGGCATCCTGCCGTGGGCAACTGCGCGGTGATCGCCGTCCCGCACCCCAGGTGGAACGAGCGCCCGCTGCTCTGCGTGGTCAAGGCCGTGGACAGCGACCCCAGCAAGGAGGAGATTCTGGCCTTCGTCGCCGAGCGGGTCGCCAAGTGGCAGGTCCCCGACGATGTCGTCTTTCTGGAGGGCCTGCCCTTAACGGCCACCGGCAAGATCTCGAAGCGCACCTTGCGCCAGCAGCTGGAGGGCTATCGATTGCCCGGCGTGGAGGGATAGAGTGACGCTGAACCTTACAGCGTTTAGGTCCTCCGCCTAATGATCATCGGCGTGGACTTTTTCCGTGGTGCTAAAGCGGAGGAGCACGAGGAAATCGAGTCGCTTCTGCTGGCAGCCTTTGGAAGGCCGGATGAAGCAACTTTGGTCCGGCAATTGAGAGCTGATGGTGACATGTGGGCGGAAGTGGTTGCGCCATGGCAGGGTGTTGTTGCCGGCTATGCAGCGCTTTCACGTATGCGCGCACCGGACGACTGGGCCTGCCTTGCTCCGGTTGCCGTAGTTCCACGGCTTCAACGCGGCGCAGCAGCCAGGAAGCCTGGGCATGGCCATGGTTTCAACATTGGAACGCGGATGGTGAATATGTTGACCTACATCGTTGGAACCCGTGCTGGTACCTTTCCCCATACGATCGTTGTCGTTGGCAAACCAAGCTTCTACGAACGCGCCGGATTTAGTTTGGGCCGCGCACAGCAACTGAGCTCACCCTACCCCTTGAGCCAGACCCTGATCGCGCGGCGGGGAGATGATATTCCTGAAGAAGAACTTGTTTATCCTCGGGCCTTCGGCATTTAGGCCCGTCCAATCTCTTGCCCAAACTGGGTCAAGGACTGGTCGAGGATCTCGATGATCTCTTCGACATGCTCTTCGGTCGCGATCATCGGCGGGCAGACCAGGAAGTGGTCGCCCTCCATGCCGTCGCGGGTGCGCCTGGAATAGAGAACCAGGCCTTTTTCGAAGGCAATGTCGACCAGGCGGCTATGGGCCTGCAGATCGCGCGCTAGCGGGGCAAGCGTCTCTCTGTCATCGACCAGTTCGAAGGCGAGCAGCAGGCCCTTGCCACGGACATCGCCGATCAGCGCGTGCCGCTGCATCAGTGCTTCCAGGCGTGCTTTCAGGGCTGCGCCGATGCTGGCGGTCTGGGCGAGCAGGCCCTGTGCCTCGATCTCCTCGATGACGGCAAGCCCGGCGGCCGACGCCAGAGGATTGCCGGCTGAGGTAAAGCCGTGCGCGAAGCCTCCGGCGTCCAGGACGGCCTCCACCAGGTTGTTGTGCGCAATCATGGCGCCCAGGGGGACATAGCCCGCCCCGAAACCCTTGGAGAGTGCGATGATGTCGGGCGCCACCTCCCAGTGCTCGGCCCCGAAGAAGCGGCCGGTCCGCCCGCCGCCGCACATGACCTCGTCGTGGATCAGGAGGACTCCATAGCGCGTGCAGATCTCGCGAATCTGTTTCAGATAGCCCGGCGGGGGCACTAAAGCGCCGGTCGAGGCGCCGCCGATCGGCTCGACGATGAAGGCCAGGACCGATTCCGGCCCCTCGGCCAGGATTTTCGCCTCCAGCATCTCCGCATAGTGGCGCCCGCTCTCCGCTGCCTCGGGGTCCAGGCCGTCGAGATAGGCGCGCGGCGCCGGGATCTTCGGCATGGCCTGCATCATCGGCTCGAAGGGGGCCGTCAGCGAGCGAAAGCCGGTCAGCGCCAAGGCGCCCAAGGTGCAGCCGTGATAGCTGGGGCTGCGCGAGATCACCTTCCAGCGCGCCTGCTCGCCAACCGCAATCGCATGTTGCCGGGCCAGCTTGATCGCACTCTCCACCGCCTCCGACCCGCCGGAGACGAAAAAGACGCGGTCCAGTCCGGGCGGCGCGAGGCTTGCGGTCTTGGCCGCCAGACGTTCCGAGGATTCGGTCTCGAAATGCAGGCGATAGCCGAAAGTCGAACGCTCCATCTGGCGGCGCATGGCCTCCAGCACGCGCGGGTTGGAGTGGCCGATGTTGGAGACCATGGCGCCGGAGCAGCCGTCCAGATAGCGCTTGCCCTCGACATCCCACATGTAGACGCCGCGGGCACAGTCCAGCAGCGGGCGTCGCTTGCGGGTCTGGTAGAAGAGGTGGGACGGGGCGGGTTCAGTCATCGATACCTCTGTCAAGAAGGGCTTGGTCCCGGGTTTCCTAGGCAACGTTCATCGCTGCGGTGACTTTGCTCTCGACGGCCAAGGCCGCCGCCAGAACGGCCTCGTCGTGGCCATGCGCGGCCGAGAGAAGAAAGCCGATCGGCATGCCGTTGCGATCCCGGCCGCAGGGCAGGGTCACGCCGCAGAAATTCAGAAAATTCCCGATCATGGTGTTGCGCAGGGTCAAGAGGTTGGTCTCGACATAGAGGTCGTCGTCGGCCAGCAGTGGCTCCAGCGGCGGCGCGACATGGGCAACGGTCGGGTAGGCCAGCATGCAGTTGGGGCCCAGTTCCGCCGCCATCTCTGCGATCAGCCTGGCGCGGGTATCGCGGACATGGACCAGATCGGCTGCCGACATGGCTTCGCCCAGCCGCAGGCGCTGCACGATGCGCTGATCGAAGTCGGCGACTTGCGGCCCGGCCAAGCGTTCGGCGTGCAGGGCGTAGGCCTCGGCGGCGATCAGCGTGCCGTGTGCGGCGTTCAGCGCGAAGAAGGCATCGATCTGCGGCACCCGGCGGCGTTCGCTGGTGACACCGACCTCTGCCAGGCGGGCCAGGGTGGCCTCGAAGGCGGCGATCACGTCGGGCTCTGCGCGCTCGAAGACGACGTTTTCCGGCACGATCAGGTGCAGGCCCTCGGCAGAGCGCCGCTGGAAGGCCGGCGCCAGGCGTCCGCACATCGCAGCATCCACCAGGGCCGCATCCAGCACCGAATGGCAGAGCACGCCCAGGGTGTCGAGGCTGGTGGAGAGCGGAAAGACCCCCTGCATGGGATAGCGGCCATGGCTGGACTTGTAGCCAACCAAGCCGTTGAAGGCCGCCGGGATGCGGACCGAGCCGCCGGTGTCGCTGCCGATGGAAATCGGCGCGAGGCCTGCTGCCACCGCCGCGCCGGACCCGGAGGAGGAGCCGCCGGGAATGCGCACGACATCCTTGGCAAGCGGATTGCGCGGCGTGCCGTAGTGCGGATTGAGACCCAGTCCGGAATAGGCGAACTCCGTCATGTTGACCCGGCCGAGCGAGACCATGCCGGCGTCGCGCAAACGCTGAACCACGGCGGCATCGGCCGCAGCCGGTGGCGTGTCGCGCAAGAGCTTGGATCCGGCCGCCGTCACCTCGCCCGTCAGGTCGAAGAGATCCTTCCAGGCCACCGGGACGCCGTCCAGCAGACTGGCCGGTCGACCGGCTGCCAGGCGCGTGGCCGCCGCCTTGGCCTCGCGCCGGGCGCGCGCTTCGCCGACAGAGACGAAGATCTTTGAGTCTTCGTGATTTTCTATGGCGGTTAGGCTGGCCTCGACCAGCGAGACAGCGTCTCGGCGCCCGCTTTGCAGCTCCGCTGCCAGCTGGAGGGCGGTTTCAGGCTTCGACACGTCAGGTGTCATGAATGGCTACTCCCGGTTCGTTCTGCCACTTTGGCCTGGCCAGCGGAAAGAGCATGACGAGAGGCGGGGGCAAAGCGGCCCCCGTCTCATGACACCATTCACGCCTTCGTCGCCAGACTTTTTCGACAGCCTGCAATGAACACAAGACCGGCGTCCGTGACCGGTTCTTCAAGCAGCCGCGGATCCTCGATCAGGGCTTCGATTGCGGCAACAGCCTCTCCGGACAAGACACGCGAATGCCGTTGCCCCGCCGAATGCCGTCAATCCTTGTCTTCCAATGACCGCAAGAGCTTAACTAAGTCGGACGCGGGCGATCTGAGCCGAAGCACCAGCCGGCTTAAGGCAAGAACTGGGGAAGGGACGGCATTACGTGAGCAATGACACGGCGGATCTGCTGGATCGGCTTAAGGAAATGTTCGACTACCGGCTGACACCGCGTTGCCTGCTGCACATCGGCGCGCACGAGGGCCAAGAGGTGGCGCTCTATGTCGAGCGTGGCATTGCCGCCTTTCACATTGAGGCCAACCCGCTGCCCTATCGGCGCCTGCTGAACACCTGCGCCGACCATCGCGATCAGGTGCCGCTGTTGGCCTGCCTCGATGCAAGCTCTGGCGAGGCGGTCACGCTCAATATCTCCAGCAACGAGACCTCGTCTTCGCTGCTGCCGCTCGGTCGTCACGCCGTGGCTTACAGCGAGGTCACCTATGGCGAGCAGATCGCCTGCACCAGCGTCAGCCTGGACGATCTGATCGAGCATCGGATCGCGCCGCAGCCGGTGGATTTTGCCGTCCTCGACGTGCAGGGCGCGGAGCATCGCGTGCTGGCAGGGGCATCGCGTCTGCTGGCCTCGCCCGACTTCTGGGGGATGATCGTCGAGGTGTCGCTCGATCCGCTCTACGAGGGCGGGGCGACCCTGCACGGCCTCTACGACAGCTATCTGCGCCCGGCCGGCTTCTACCTGAACCACCTCGACTGCAATCGCCTCGGCTGGGGCAATGCCCTCTTCCTGCGGCGCTGGTGGCCCTTGGAGCCGGGAGAGGTGCCGCCGCTGCAGAGCCGCTTTGCCGTCGCAGAACCGCACGGCCGAGACATTGCCGGCGAGGGCCGCTGCAGCCAAAGCTCGCTCTCCCCGCAATCGAGGACTCCGGACGAGGCGCAGAACGCGGTGGCGGGCCGGAAGACGGGCGAGGCCGCATTCCGAACCGCCGTGGAAAAGAACCCCTGGTGGCAGGTGGACTTCGGCACTGTCCGGCGCTTCGACGAGGTCCGCTGCTCCAGCGCCTTCAGCACGAGAAGCGATCGCTTGCGCAACCTGGTGATCGAGATCTCGGCCGATGGCCGGGACTGGCAGGAGTTTGGACGCGCCGAGGGGCCTTTCGGCGGTCTCGACGGCGCGCCCTTGCAGTTGGTGCGGCCAGACAGCAAGGCGCGCTTCGTCAGGCTCCGCCTGCGCGGGCGCGGCGCGCTTGCCTTGGATGCGGTCGAAATTTTCGATTGGAGAGGCCGATAAGGGTTTAGGTCACGGAGCATAAGAATTGCTGCTCATTGGCTCAGTCTTAGAGAGGAACAATGCGCTAAAAATTTGGAATTTCTGCATCACATGCATTGTTTGTATGCTCGGTTCATATAGTAGAAATTTGACTTTTTCTGAAGCTAAATGAACTGTCCTTCGGGGTTTTTCCTTGATATGCTGAGCGCAGGCCAAATCATAGGAGATACGAAAATTTGCCTAATATTGTCAATATCTGAGGATTCAAAGCTATCTCTTTTATCTTCATATTTTGTCATTCCTTCTTCATTGAGAAAACTCAAGTTAATGGCGCCAACTTTGTACATAGTAGATATTATTACAGAAACAATTATTCGTTGCGATTCTTGTGAATCAGATTCAGCAAATGTCCTACAAATCTGAGTCATCCGATCTGGCGAGTCTTCTTTATCGTACATTGCAAGAACAAAATCATCAATTGCATATCGATTGAAATAGGATACTGAAAACTTATGTGGTGCTCGCTTTAATAGTTCCAAATACTCACGTAAGTAGTTGGCCCTGAAAAACGCTTAAGCGATTGAAACAGTGCGGGTGGGGCGAGGTTTTGAAGTATGGAGATATGCGGGCGCGCTGAGGAGATCGGATAGGATTTGGACAAGCCGAAGCCTCAGTTTGTTGAGGATGAGGCG
>JAVJSY010000019.1:0-205042 GCA_040219175.1 Kiloniellales bacterium | reverse complement strand
CCTCTGGGTTGCACCACTAGAATGAGGAGGCCCGCAACGCGGCCATTGCTGCGCGTGGCATTCTGTTTGCGCAGCACTTGACCGATACACTTATGCGTGGCGTGCATGCCCGTTTCTTGCCTCGGCGCTGGAGCGCCTGCCGCCGAAGGGCTAGGCTGCGGCATCATAGAGACTGTCCAGGACCTTTCGGCAACGGCCCAGATCGTTGCTCGGCTGCCGCATCCCGATCGGACCAACACAGACAGGCCAGACCTAGCCAGGAGACGACCATGCCGCTCGATAGCGATAAGCCGAAATTCGACAAGACGAAGCTTCCCAGCCGTCACGTTTCGGTCGGGCCCGCCAAGGCTCCGCACCGCTCCTATTATTACGCCATGGGCATGACGCCCGAAGAGATCGCCCAGCCCTTCGTCGGCGTGGCGACCTGCTGGAACGAGGCGGCACCCTGCAATATCTCGCTGTCGCGCCAGGCCCAAGCGGTCAAGCTGGGGGTCAAGGCGATGGCCGGAACGCCCAGAGAATTCACCACCATCACGGTCACCGACGGCATCGCCATGGGCCACCAGGGCATGAAGTCCTCTCTGGTCAGCCGCGAGGTGATTGCCGATTCCGTCGAGCTGACGATGCGCGGCCACTGCTACGATGCGCTGGTCGGCATTGCCGGTTGCGACAAGTCTCTGCCGGGCATGATGATGGCCATGGTGCGCCTGAACGTGCCTGCGGTCTTCATGTATGGCGGCTCCATCCTGCCGGGACGCCTCAAGGGCAAAGACATCACCGTCCAGGACGTCTTCGAGGCCGTCGGCCAGCATTCGACCGGAAACATCGACGACGAGCAACTGCACGCCGTCGAGTGTGCGGCTTGCCCTTCGGCCGGTTCCTGCGGCGGGCAGTTCACCGCCAACACCATGGCCTGCGTCTCCGAAGCGCTGGGGATTGCCATTCCGGGCTCGGCCGGCGCGCCGGCCCCCTACGAAAGCCGCGATCAATACGCCGAGGCCTCGGGTCAGGCGGTGATGCGCTTGCTGGCCAGCGGCCTGCGCCCGCGCGACATCGTCACCCGCGAGGCACTCGAGAACGCGGCCGTCGTCGTCGCTGCCTCGGGCGGTTCGACGAACGCCGGCCTGCATCTGCCGGCCATCGCGCACGAGTGCGGCATCGATTTCGACCTGCACGAGGTCTGCCGTATCTTCCGCCAGACCCCCTACATCGCCGACCTGAAACCCGGCGGGCGCTATGTGGCCAAGGACCTCTTCGAGATCGGCGGCGTGCCGGTGCTGATGAAGGCGCTGCTGGATGGCGGCTATCTGCACGGCGACTGCATGACGGTCACCGGCAAGACCATCGCCGAGAACCTGGCCGATGTGACCTTCCCGGAGAATCAGGACGTCGTGCGCACCACCGCCAAGCCGCTGACGCCGACCGGCGGCGTCGTCGGACTGCGCGGCAACCTGGCCCCGCAGGGCGCGATCGTGAAGGTCGCCGGCATGGCCAAGCAGAGCTTCACCGGCTCCGCCCACTGCTTCGACTGCGAAGAGGACTGCTTCGCCGCGGTCGAGCGGGGCGACTACAAGGAGGGCGAGGTCTTGGTGATCCGCTATGAGGGACCGCGCGGCGGGCCGGGCATGCGCGAGATGCTGGCGACCACGGCGGCGATCTACGGCCAGGGCAGGGGCGACAAGGTGGCGCTTATCACCGACGGACGCTTCTCCGGCGCGACGCGCGGCTTCTGCATCGGCCATGTCGGACCGGAGGCAGCGGTCGGCGGCCCGATTGCCCTTGTCCGGGACGGCGACACCATCACCATCGACGCGGTGGCCGGCACCATCTCTGTCGACCTCAGCGACGAAGAGCTGGCCGAGCGCCGCAAGGCCTGGAAGCCGCGGTCTAGCGAGTTCGGCTCCGGCGCCATCTGGCGCTATGCCCAGACCGTCGGCGACGCCGAGAAGGGGGCGGTGACCCATCCCGGCGGCCAAGGCGAGGTTAGTTGCTACGCCGACATCTAAGCGGGCGCAGGTATAGGATCGATCTTGATTAGGGGCGCTGCATGCGCCCCTAATCGTTTTGGCGACACGCAGAAGAACGGGAGTAGGGGATGGTTAGGATCGCTGTCGGCGGCTTTCAACACGAGACCAACACCTTCGCGCCAACCAAGGCGGACCTGGATGTCTTTCTGACCGGCGGCGGCTGGCCGGGACTGCTGGAAGGCGAGGCGATCTTCGAGGGGACGCGGGGGATCAACCTGCCGGTTGCCGGCTTCGTGCAGGCGGCGGTGGGCCAAGGTCACGAGCTGGTCGGGCTGGCCTGGGCAGCGGCCGAGCCATCGGATGTTGTGACCGAGCGGGCCTTTGAGACCATCGCCGGCAAGATCGCCGATCGTCTGGCCGCGGCCGGTCGGATCGATGCGGTCTATCTGGATCTGCACGGTGCCATGGTGACCGAGCATCTGCCCGACGGCGAAGGCGAGCTCATCCGCCGGATCCGCACGCAGGTCGGTCCCGACCTGCCGATCGTGGTGTCCCTGGATCTGCACGCCAATGTCAGCCAGGAGATGGTCGCGGAGTCTGACCTGCTGACCATCTACCGGACCTACCCGCACATCGACATGGCAGAAACCGGAGCGCGCGCTGCTAGGCTGTTGGAGCGCTTGATGGCCGGCGGCTTGCAGCACTGCGGCTATCGTCAGATTCCCTTCCTCATACCCCTGACGGCCGGCTGTACCGACCAAGAACCGGCGGCCAGCCTCTACAGCGCTTTGGCGGAGATGGAACTGGAGAGCGGCACCGCTCTATCCTTCGCTTGCGGATTCTCGCCGGCCGACACCCCGGTCTGTGGGCCCAGCGTCGTCGCCTACGCCGACGACGAGGCGACGGCCGAGCGCTTGGCCGAGCGCTTGGCGGAGATGGTAACGGCAGAGGAGCCGCGCTTTGGCTCTCCCATCTACGCTGCCGCGGCGGGCGTGGCCAAAGCGCTGGAACTGGCCAAGACGGCGACGAAGCCGGTGGTCCTGGCCGACACGCAGGACAATCCCGGTGCCGGCGGCAATGGCGACACCGTCGGCCTGCTGGAAGCCCTGGTCGCACAGTCGGCCAAGGGCGCTGTCCTGGGGTTGCTGGCCGACCCGGAAAGCGCCGCGCAGGCCCATGCCCTTGGCGAGGGTGCCAGCGGCTCCTTCCGACTGGGTGCAAAGTCCGGCATTCCCGGCCACCGGCCCTTCGAGACCGAGGCCCGTGTCGTCAAACTGGGCGACGGCCGCTTCACCTGTACCGGCACCTTCTATCTGGGAAGCCGTATGGACCTGGGAGCGATGGCGCTGCTGGATGTCGCAGGGGTATTGGTTGCGGTTTGCAGTCGCAAGACCCAGGCCGCCGACCAGGAGATGTTCCGCCATCTGGGCATTGAACCAAGCCAGGCGCCGATCATGGGGCTAAAGTCCTCGGTCCATTTCCGAGCGGACTTCTCGCCGATTGCCGCGGAGGTCCTTGTCGTCGCAGCACCGGGACCGAATCCGGTCGATCACCTGCTGCTGGATTACCGGCGACTTCGCGACGGCATTCGCTTGATGCCGATGGGGCCGGCCTATAAGCAGGGGGCGTAGAAGACAGCCTCAAGGGAAAAACGCAGGTGACCAGTTCCTATCGTTTCAGCCACGCGCTGGTGCGGGCACCCGCGGGAAGCGTCGTAGAGGGTCTGCGGGCCGTTGACAGCGGCATGCCCAGCCTGGAGACCTTCCGGCAGCATCACGCCGACTATGTCGCGACCTTGCGCTCAACTGGGGCTGAGGTGATCGAACTGCCGGCTTTGGAGGCTTTTCCCGATTCCGTCTTCGTTGAGGACACGGCACTCTGTCTGCCTGAGGTCGCCGTCGTCATGCGGCCCGGGGCTGCTTCGCGCCTGGGCGAGGCCGCGGCGATGGCGCCAAGCCTGAAGCCCTTCTACCCCGAGATGCTGACCATCGCGGGGCCGGGATTCATTGAGGGCGGAGACATCCTGACCACCGAGCGGGAGGTTCTGATCGGCCTCTCCGCGCGCACCGACAAGGCAGGCGTCGATGCGTTGGCGAAGCTGTTGGCGCCGTGGGACCGCAAGATCAGGATCGTAGAAACACCGCCGGGCGTGCTGCACTTCAAGACCGATTGCTCTCTGCTGGACGAAGAGACGATCCTGGCGACCGAGCGCTTGAGCCGCTCGGGCTGCTTTGCCGGCTATCGGGTCCTCCACACCGCTCCGGGCGAAGAAGCCGCAGCCAACTCCATCCGCTTCAACGACCTGGTCGTGATGCCGGCCGGTTTTCCCGGAACGGCGGAGGCGCTGGCCTCGGCCGGCTACCAGGTCAGGGAGATCGGCAACAGCGAGGCTGCCAAACTGGATGGCGGCATGTCGTGCCTGTCTTTGCGTTTCTCGCCGCCACACTAGTGACGAGCGCTGCGGTACTGATCTAGGGTCGTAACAGGGCGGCGATTGTAGTTGCCGCAAACGAGGAAAAGCCATTTATGCCCAGCTTCGAAGAGGTGTTTGACGCGCTCGCGCTTCTGACCCCCTATGAAATGAAAACGCTCAGCCGGGTTCGCATCGGCAATCCCGATGGTGACGGCGGTTATGTCTTGGCCGACCGTTTCCGCCCTGGGCAAAAGGTCTATAGCTACGGCGTTTTCGACGAGGTCAGCTTCGACCTCGATCTGGCAGAGCGCGGGCTTGAGGTCTTTCTCTACGATCACACCATTGCGCGCCTGGTGGCAGATCATCCGAACTTTACCTTCTTTCGCGAGGGCGTAGCCGGCGCCAACAATCCCGCAGGCGCGCTCTACACCATCGATCATCATATCCAGACCAACGGTCATGACGATAACGACATGATCTTGAAGATGGACATCGAAGGCATGGAATGGGGCGTCATCGAGCAGACCGATGCCTCTGTGCTGCGCCGCTTCGAGCAGATGGTGATCGAGATGCACAGCCTGACTTTGCTCGATCGCCGCGTCTATCACGAGACCTTCGTGCGCGCGCTGACCAAGCTGCTGGAAGATTTTCACATCGTCCATGTGCACGCCAACAACGCACAGACGGTCCAGTCGGTTTGCGGTCTTCCGGTTCCCTACCTGCTGGAGGTGACCTTGATCAGAAAGGATATTGACGAGGTCGGACCCTGGCAGACCTTGGTGCCGACTATCCACGATACCGCCAACATCAAGGGTGCACGGCCCGACCTTCTCTTGAACTTTTTCCCGTTTCTGCCAAACGGGCTGTCGGCCCAGCAGCTGCAAGAGAAACTGCGCGCCGCACTCAAGCAGGCCAATGGCTCGCTGGCGCCGGAAAGTAAGGAGGCGCAGGCGTCTGCAGGCACGAAGCCGTCAACCCTGCGTCTGAGCCGCAAGGTTGTGGTCGAAGCGGGCAGAGCCTTGTTTAAGGACAAGCCCGAATTGAAGAGCCGCCCGAGAGAAGCAGCGGCCGAGATCGCAGAACAGCTAAAGGTGCCGCTCGACAAGCGGGCCGATCTGCTGCCCGAGATCTCTCGCTTGTTGCGGGTCAGTCACCGCAAGGGCGAGCTATAGACGAGCGCCTGGAGTTGGTGGGCGCAAGGACTGGAGAGGGAGCCCGTGATGTTTGCGTTCATCGAGGAGCCACGCAGCTATCTGAGTGCTCGTAAGGACTATCGTTTCGCGCTGCCGGAGGTCTTCAACTTCGGTTTCGACGTGATCGACCGCCATGCCGCCCAGGCGGACAAGACAGCTGTCATCGCGCTGGATGCTGCCGGTCGCGTGGCTGCGCGCCTCAGCTATGGCGACCTCGCGCGGCGCTCCAATCGCGTGGCCTTGGGCCTGCAGGCGCTGGGCGCGAAGCGCGGCGACTTTGCCTGCCTCATCGCCGGTCGAATCCCCGAGTGGTACGACGCGCTTTTCGGCTGCATCAAGGCCGGTGTCGTCGCCATGCCGGGCACGACCTTGCTGACGGCGAAAGACATCGCCTATCGGATCAATCACGCTGCCGCTTCCACCGTCATCGTCTCGCCGGAGCATTGCGAGAAGGTCGACGCCATCCGCGACGACTGCCCCACCTTGCAGCATCTGATCGTAATCGGCGACACGCGCCCGGGCTGGACCTCCTTGGAGACCCTGGTCGCCGGGCAAGCCGACGAGATCGCTGCGGACGCGCGCGTACAAACGCGTGCCGACGAGATGATGCTGGCCTATTTCACCTCGGGCACCACCGCGATGCCGAAGATGGTACCGCGGAACCATGCCTACAGCCTGGCGCATGCCGCCACCGGTCTTTTCTGGATGGACCTTCGGCGCGAAGACGTGCACTGGACCCTCACCGACACCGGCTGGGCCAAGGCGGCCTGGGGTATGTTGTTTCCCCAGTTCCTGCTGGGGACCACCGTGGTTCTCTTCAACGGGGCCGGTTTCGATCCCGACCTGCATCTCCGGCTGATCAAGGATCTGGGTGTCACCACCTTTTGCGCGCCACCGACCATCTATCGTCTCTTCGCGCAGCAAGACCTGGCAGCCTATGACCTCAGCAGCCTGCGCCGTTCCCTGGGTGCCGGTGAGCCGCTGAACCCCGAGGTCATCCGCATCTGGGCCGAGGCGACCGGGACCACCATCGCCGACGGCTATGGCCAGACCGAGACCATCAACATAGTCGCCAACTTCCCCGACCAAGAGGTGAAGGTCGGCGCGATGGGCCAGCCCGTGCCCGGCTTCGAGATCGAGGTGGTCGACGACGAGGGGCAGGTGCAAGCGGTCGGGGACATCGGTCACATCGCGGTCAAGCTGACCGATCCCTGGCCGCCCGGCCTCTTCGAGGGCTACTACACCGGCGGCGAACTGGATCGCAGCTCCTTCCGTCATGGCTGGTACTACACCGGCGACACCGCGACCAAGGACGAAGACGGCTACCTCTGGTTCGTGGGACGTGCCGACGACCTGATCAGTTCGGCTGGCTATCGCATCAGCCCCTTCGAGGTCGAAAGCGCCTTGCTGGAACACCCGGCCGTCGCCGAAAGCGCCGTCATCGGCGAGCCCGACCCGGTCCGCGGCCAAATCGTCGCCGCCTACATCATTTTGGCCGCCGGTCAGGAAGCCAGCGAGAGCTTGGCGCAGGAGATCCAAGACTTCTGCAAGGCCCAGACCGCTCCCTACAAGTACCCCCGCCGCATCGAATTCGTCACCGAGCTGCCGAAGACGATCTCCGGCAAGATCCGCCGTGTCGAGCTGCGCGGGGAGGGGTAGGCGCTACGCCGTTCGCCCAATCGGAGACGGCGGCGTATCACCTCTTTGTCACGAGTAGGCTAGAAGCCCTCCAGCACCAGTTTACCGCGCGCTTTCCCGCCTTCGAGGATCGCGTGGGCACGCTTCAGGTTCTCTGCGCAGATCTTGCCCAGTGTCTGGGTCGCCGTCGAGGTCACCTTTCCGGCGTCCAGCAGGCCCGAGACCTCGTTCAGGATTTGACCCTGTCGTGCGATGTCTGCGGTTCCGAAGAGAGAGCGGGTGAACATCAGCTCCCAATGGGTCGATACGCTCTTCGCCTTGAAGGGCATCACGTTCAGCGTGTCGGGATCGTCGATCAGGCCGAAGCGGCCTTGCGGGGCGATGAGTTCGGCGATTTGGTCGATGTAGAGGTGGGTGTGGGTGGTGGAGAAGACATAAGCCGGCCGACCGATCCCCAGGGCCTCGATCTGGGCGGGCAGGGGCTTGCTGTGGTCGATCGCATGCTGTGCCCCCAGCTGCTCTACCCAGGCTTTGGTCTCGGGGCGCGATGCCGTGGCGATGACGGTCAGATCCGTTAGGGCACGCAGCAGCTGGATTGCGATCGATCCGACCCCGCCGGAACCACCGATGATCAGGACAACAGGTGCCGCACCCGGAACAGGATCGCTTACACGCAAGCGGTCGAACAGCATCTCATAAGCCGTGAGCGTCGTCAGCGGCAGAGCGGCGGCTTCGGCGGCGGTTGCGGATGCCGGCTTCCTGCCGACGATGCGTTCGTCGACCAGATGGAATTCCGCGTTCGTGCCGGGACGGTCGATGGCACCGGCGTACCAGACCTGATCGCCGGCTTTGAAGGCAGTGGCCTTGTCGCCAAGCCCAACGACTTCGCCGACCGCGTCCCACCCCAGGACCACCGGCTGGTCGCCCTCGGCCTGCTTGCGCAAGCGGACCTTGTAGTCCACCGGGTTGACCGAGATTGCCTCGACCCGAACCAACAGGTCATGCCCGCTAGGATTGGGTGTCTCCATCTCGAAATCAAAGAGGGCATCGTCTTGGTCGATGGCTTTAGAGGTCTTGTAGCCGACGGCTTTCATGGCATGTCTCCGAGGTCAGGCTGTTTCGTGTAGCGGTGGCTTGCGTGGGCTCTTTCAGGCGACTTGTGTCATCTCATGCAGGACACAAGCAGTTTCCGGACGGGCTCTTACTCCTTTTGACATCCAAGGCTCGACGCTGCATATGAATGGACAAGACACTTTGCGCAAGTACGCACAACTTTGACCTATAGGTAGCAAATGGATACTGTCGATGACGACATCGTGCGCGCGGGGCAGCGGTTTGAGCGCTACGACTGCAGCGCGGGGTGTCCGGTTGAGGCCGCACTGGAGCAAATCGCCGGCAAGTGGAAAGGCCTCATCATCTTCCACCTGCTGGACGAAACCCTTAGGTTCAACGAGCTGGCGCGCCGCGTCGGCAGCGTCACACAACGCAGTCTGACCAAGCAGCTACGCGAGCTGGAAAGCGTTGGGATCGTGCACCGTGAAGTCTATGCCGTGGTGCCGCCCAAGGTGGAGTACAGCCTGACGGAGAAGGGCAGGGCGTTGCGAGACGTGATCGAGGCTCTGCGGCTGTGGGGCGCGCAGAATCCAAGTCATACCAAGCGGCGTTGAGTGGAACTCATCGACGCTCGGCAAGCGCGACTGCGCGCCCGCAGCGAAGCGAGGATAAGCCTGCGTGGCGTCTGAACGCTCAAAAACGTGCCTTGAGTCCGAAGCTCTGCCGCTCAAATATCAGCCGCCTATCTCGTCACCGCATACCAGTCCGGATTGACCGCAGGCGCCTTCCCGGTCAGCAGGTCTGCCAGTAACTCGGCCGATCCGCCAGCCAGGGTCCAGCCCAGATGGCCGTGGCCGGCATTGACCCAGAGGCCCGGGCGATGGCCCCGGCCGATGCAGGGCAGGCCGTCGCTGCTCATCGGGCGTAACCCCGTCCAAGGCTGACCGCCACGCGCTTGCAGCGCGCCTATCAACTCGGGGTAGACGCGACCCAGAATGCTCTCCAGGAGGGCGATGCGTTCGGGTCGGATGCTGCGGTCGAAACCTGCGAAATCGACGCTGCCGGCAACCCGCAAGCGATCTCCCAGAGGGATCGCGCCGACATGCAGGGCATCGTCGATCACCGGGATGCCTGGCTTGGCGTTCAAGGCGCTGGTGTCGTAGGTGATCGAGTAGCCTTTGACCGGCCGAATCGGCAGGCGCAGTCCGGCCTGCTTTGCCAGACCGTGAGGATCGGCGCCCAGCGTGAGCACGACATGCTCGGCCTCGAAGTCCCCCTTGGTGCTGCTGACGCCGCAGATCGCCTCCCCCTTCTCGATCAGGGACTTGACCCGGCAGTTGATTTCGACTCGCGCGCCCATCTTGGACAGCTCGCCAAGCAGAAACTGGCAGTACTTGCGCGCATCGGCGACGATATCTCCGGGATAGCGCAGCGCACCGACCAGAGCGTCTGCGATCGGTGCCAGCTGCGGTTCTGTCGCGATCGTCCCGGCCCGATCCAGCACCTCGAATGCCAGTCCAAAGTCCTTCAGCCGCGTGTTGGCGGCGATGTGTGCGTCCAGTGGCTCTTGGCTGCGAAAGACCTTCATCGTGCCCGACCGCACGGCATCGAAGGCGCCACCATGCGCATCGATGTCGCTGCCATAGGACTGGACCGAGTGCTGCGCCAAGGCCAACAGCCTTTGCGTTGTCTGCCGGTTGCGCTCGGGTGTTGCATTGGCGAGAAAAGCGCGACCCCAGGAGATCAGGCCCGGCAGAGCCGTGAGCCTGAGCTGGATCGCCGAATCCCGCTCCACGAAAGAGCGCAACAAGGAGCCCAGGACGCCGGGCCGGTTCCAGGGGTCGGAATGCGAGGGGCAGATCATCGCGCCATTGGCAAAGCAGGCACCCTCGCCGGCCTTCTCACCGGCCTCAAGCAGGGTGACCGAGCAGCCTCGCTTTGCCAGGCGGTGCGCCGTCGTGACCCCGAGCAGGCCGCCGCCGACGACGAGGACCTCCGTCATCCACCTTGACCGATGTGCGCGTAAACGACGATCTCGACCTTGCCTTCGGGTATCACCAGTGCCGAGACGATCACGGTTGCGCGGTTCGGATAGGTGCCGGAGAAGTATTCGCTATAGACCGCATTCATCTCTGTGAAGTCCGCCGGATCGGTCAGATAGATCAGGCATTGTGCGACATCGGCCATGGTGCCGCCGGCGGCCTCGACATGGGCCTTGATGTTCTCCATGGTCCGGCGCGTCTGCTCTTCAATGGTGCCGTCGACGAAGGCGCCGTCGGGGCCGATGGAGAGGTGCACGGTGTAGAGAACCTCGCTTGCCGGGGCCTTGACCGCCCAGTTGAGCGGTGCGTCGGGGGTCGGAAGATTGCCCTTTACTGCAGTCAGCATCGTTGTTCCTCGTTCTTTGTCTCTAGGGGTGGAAGGATCTCTCTACGAACCGAAAAACAGGTTCGGCAGCCAGAGCGCGATTTCCGGCACGAAGGTCGTCAGCAACAGGGTCGGCATCCAGGCGAAGGCGATCATCACCAGGGTTGGGAAAATGATCTTGTTGACCGGCGTGTTGGTCACTCGCGCGCCCAAATAGAGCAGCGGGGCGGTCGGCGGCGTGATGTTCGCCATGCCCAGGTTGACGCCCAAGACGGCGGCGAAATGGATCGGCTCCATGCCGACGCTGGTGACGATCGGCAGCAACAGCGGCGCCGAGAGGAGGAGCCCGGAGATGTCGTCCATGACCATGCCGATCAGGATCATCACCAGGTTGACCATCAAGAGGACGACGATGGGGTTCTCGGAAATCGAGAAGACCAGGGTCTTGGCCATGCCTGGAATGTCTTCGAAGATCAGAAAGCGGCTGACGATCAGGACCATGAAGACCATCAGCATGACCACGCCGATGGTGACGCCGGAGTTCAGGATGACCGGCCAGAAGTTCTGGCGGTTGAGGCCCTTGTAGACCCAGAAGCCGATCGGGATGGCATAGACAACGGCGACGCCGGCGGCCTCGGTCGGGGTCATGATGCCGCCGTAGATGCCGCCCAGGATGATGGCCGGCATGAAGAGCGCGGGCACGGCGACCCAACTGCGGGTCTTCATCTCTTTGACATAGCTCTCCGGCCGTTCGGCCAGTTCCAGATCGTCTCGCTTGCGCAGTTGAAAGAAGTTCACCACGCACAGCAGGGTCACCAGGATCAGTCCGGGAATGACGGTCGAGAGAAAGCACTTGAGGACCGACTGCTGGGTCACCCAGGCATAGAGGATCATCGAGGCGCTGGGCGGTATCAGCAGGCCCAGCGGGCAGGCGGCCACGATAACGGCTGCGGCCTGACCTTCGGGATAGTTGGCCTTGCGCAGATGCGGCATCATGATCGAGCCGATGCAGGTCAAGGTCGCAGCCGCACTGCCCGAGATCGACCCGAAAATGGCAGAGGCGAAGACGGCCGCGGCCGTCAGGCCGCCGCGCATGCGGCCGACCAGAAGCTCCGCCAGGCTGACCAGCGGGGCCGCGATCTTGCCCTTCTCCATGATGCCGCCGGCGAGAATGAACAGCGGGATCGCCAAGAGGACGATGGTGTTCATCTTCCAGTGGCCGGCCGGCATAAAGCCGGAGACGTCGTGGCCGCCGAAGAGCGAGATGACGATCAGCACCGCGCCGAAGGCCATCGGCACCGAAACCCCGATGACCAGCAGGGCGCAGAGCAGGACGAGGCAAGCAACGATCAGCATCGGCGCTACTCGGCGCCTCTGGGCGCGTCTTGTGCGCCGGCATCACCAGCCGCCTCGCGCAGCAGACCTTCCGGACCCAGCTTGATCAGAACATAGAGGCGCAGGAAGGAATAGAAGGCCATGAAGCCGAAACCGACCAAGACGGCTGCGCGCGGCAGCAAAAAGGGGATCTTCAGCGCGATCGTGGTTTGCCAATAGGGGTATGAGCCGATCTCGTCTTGGATCATCAGGACCGACCAATAGATGGCAAAGAGGCAGACCACGAACTCGATCGACACCACCAACAGCGCACGCGCCCATCTGACCGTCGGGCGCTTGATCACATATTCCAGCAGGTCGGCATTCACATGGCTGTTTTCGTAGGTGCCAATGGCACTGGCCATGAAGTAGAGCCAGAAGCAAATAATCAGCAGCCATTCTTCGTAGGCAAACAGGTCGGTCGCAAAGATATAGCGAAAGATGACCACGAAGAAGAAGGTAAAGGCCATGATCAGGCAGGCAATACAGACATAGACGCTCTTGGCTGCCAGGAAGAAGCGAACCGGCTTGCGCCAGAGCGGCGGAATATGATCGAGAAGGACGATGGGTCTAGGCCACTATCGTTCCGCAAGCTCGGATCGGCCCCCGGGGTCTAGCCTTGGGAGCCGATCTGGCTTGCACGAACAGTCGGTTACTTGTCGTTGCTCAGGCGGTCGATGATGTCCTGCCCGACGGTCTCGGCGACCATGGGCCAGACGGTGGCCTTGATGTGGTCGGCCAGTGCGGCCCGCTCCTCATCGGTGATCTCCAAGACGTCCCAGCCCTTTTCCCGCAGCTTCTCGATGTAGCCCGCGTCGTTCTCGCGCGAGTACTTGGTGTAGGCGGCCGCACCCTTCTCCACGGCGGCCCGGATGGCAGCGCGCTGGGCGTCGTTCAGCTTTTCCCAGGTGCGCTTGCTGGCGTAGTAGGTCGAGGCCTCGACGAAGGCGTTGTAGGGGATGAAGTACTGTCCGACATCGCTCAGCGCGAAGTTGGTGTAGGTCAGCTGTGCGGTACAGCAGATCGCACCGTCGACCGCGCCGGCCTGGATCGCCGGGAAGACCTCGGCCCAGTTCATCGTCGTGGTGTTGTAGCCGATAGACTCCGTGGCCGCTTTGGCGACGTTCGAGCTCCAAACGCGGATGTTGACGTTCTTGGGCTCGATGGTGGCGTAGTTGTCCGGCTTCTTGGTCGAGACCACACCGATGGGTCCCTCTGCGACATTGCCCAGGAACACCAGGCCGATGCGGTCCAGGACTTCCGTCATGATCTTGGAGTATTCGGAATCCTGGCTGCCGTAGACCCGCTCCATCTCGTCCCAGTTGGTCACCAGGAAGGGCAGGGAGTTGATCTCCAGAACCGGATCCTTGTGCGCATAGACGAAGGCATGGACGATATCGACGTTGCCGCGGATGGTGTCCTCCAGCAGTTCCTCGCCCGAACCCAGCTGTCCTGCCGGGAAGACCTTGACGGTCAGGCCGACATCGGCGGCTTCGATATCGGCTGCGATATCCTCGAGGATCTTGTGGCCGATGTGGTCGACGGGAACCACGCCCGCCATCTTGAGCGTCATGTCTTCGGCAAGCGCGGCACCTGCCAAGGACATGGCGGTTGCTACGCCGGCGAGGGTGGTTAATGCAGACTTCATAGTGGCCATTTTTCTCTCCCTGGTCGCACGATTAGGCGGGTTCCTGCCCTCTGGGGCTGGCTATCCACTTCTAGCAATGTCCATTATAGTGGACATTATGTCTGTTAGAGCGTAGAGATTGCCGGATTGCTCGTCAAGCGGCTTAGAGCCCGTCCGCCTTGACGTTATAGGAAAGCCGCTCTAGGTCGCCGCCAGCGACCAAGCGGGACGGGCGGCGGAGTCGAGCGCAGGACAGAGGTTTTATGGTAAAGAGTTCGAGAGAAAGCGGGTTGGAGAGAGCAATACAGATTCTCGATTGTCTCTATGAGCATGGCCGTCCGATGGTCGTGAATGAACTGGCGGCTGCCATGGGCGCCCCGCGCTCCACCGTCTACGAACTGACCAAGGCCCTGATCGGTCGCTCCATTCTGGATCACTACGGCGATGGTGGGCGGGTGTATCTGGGGCGCAAACTCTTTTTGTACGGTCAGGCCTTTCAGGATGAATATTCCTTGCTGGGCCTTGCCGAGCCGATAATCGATCTCTTGGCGAAAGAGAGCGGCGAGCGCGCGGAGCTTTGCAGCAATGTCGATTGGAAACAGTGCGTTCTCTATATGGCGGAAGGACAAAGGCCCTTCGAGTACAAGTCCTATCCGGGTGACAGGTATCCGTTGCCGCTGACCGCGACCGGGCGTTTCTTTATCGCCGGCGTCGACGAAGAGACCTTGAGGCAGCGCATACCCGAGGAGGACTACTATCTGAACGGCAGACGGCGGATCACCTTGGAGCAGTTTCAGGCCGACAGCAGGAAGGCGCAGGAGCAGGGCTACAGTGTTGTCTCTGGGCTGGTCGATCCCTACCTGGCCGCGGTTGCCATGCCGATCACCGAGCGATCCGGGACGATCTTGACGGTCATTGGCTTTACCTTTCCCAGTGGCGAACTGGCGGCCAACGAAGAACGATTTGTGCATCTGCTGCGCGGCGCTCAGGCGGAGATCCAGGCCGCCCTCTCCAGCCTGGACCAACGGGGTGGAGCGAAGTAGGCGATTTCAATCGTTTTGATGCCGCCGATCTGCGGCCCTTGCCTCAAAGGCAGGGGCAAATCCCTATCAATAGCCGCGTGAAGTCGGTCGCTCGACTGGGTGCGATCACGGACCCGCCCCACCATGGCCGGTCGCGACCGCCTCTGGACAAAGTGGCAAACTCAAATTAGAACATAATAAGAACACTTAGAGGTGACCATGCCAGGCGCCAAACCCAAATCCGGCCCCAAATCCGGCCCCAGATCTGACCCCAGACCCGACTATGTCGAGCTTGGGGCGATGACCAACTTTTCCTTTCTGCGCGGGGCCTCGCATGCCGATGAACTGGTGACGGCCGCGCGTGCATTGGGGCTGGGCGGGATCGGGATTGCCGATCGCAACTCGCTGGCCGGCGTGGTGCGCGCGCATGTGGCGGCCAAGCAGCAGGGGTTGGCGCTGCTGGTGGGGGCCCGGCTGATCCTGCGCGATGGTTTGCAGCTGCTGTGCTTCCCTGAGGATCGTGCGGCCTATGGGCGGCTCTCGGCCTTGCTGACCCTGGGCAAGCGCCGCACGGTCAAGGGGGGCTGCGATCTGGATCTGGCCGATCTCAAGGCTGCGGCCGAGGGGCAGCTCTTTGTCCTGCTGCCGCCTTTGCTGCCCGATGCAGACTTTGCCGAACGTGCAGGCGAACTGGCGGCTCTCTGGCGTGGGCAGATCTGGCTGGGTTTGAGCCACGGCTATGGCGGGCAGGACCGGCGGCGCTTGGCCGGCCTTGCCGACTTGGCGCGCAAGGCCGGTCTGCCGCTGGTCGCGCATAACGATGTCATCATGCATGTGCCGGGCCGTCGCGCCCTGGCCGACGTCCTGACTTGCATCCGCGAAGGCGTCTCGGTCGACGAGGCCGGCTGGCGCATCCATGCCAATGCCGAGCGCCACTTGAAGAGCGGGGAGGAGATGGCGCGGCTCTTCGCCGACTATCCCGAGGCCCTGGCGGCGACGGCTGAGATCGCCGCCAGGGCGCGCTTCTCTTTGGATAGCCTCAGCCACGAGTACCCCTCCGAAGTCGCACCCGGCGGCAATCCGCAGGCGACCTTGGCGCGCGAGACCTGGGCCGGTGCCGCCGAGCGTTATCCCGGCGGCATTCCGGCCAAGGTCCGCAACGTCGTGGCGCGCGAGCTCACCCTCATCGCCGAGCTGGACTACGCGCGCTTCTTTCTGACGGTGCACGACATCGTCCGCTTCGCGCGCGGCGAGGGGATCCTCTGCCAGGGCAGGGGCTCTGCTGCCAACTCGGCCGTCTGCTTCTGTCTGGGCATCACCTCGGTCGATCCGGCGCGCATGGACCTGCTGTTCGAGCGTTTCGTCTCGGCCGCCCGCCGTGAGCCACCCGACATCGATGTCGATTTCGAGCATGAGCGGCGCGAGGAGGTGATCCAGTACATCTACGAGAAGTACGGTCGCGAGCGCGCCGGCCTGGCTGCCACCGTCAGCCGCTACCGCTCGCGCGGCGCCTTGCGCGAGGTCGGCAAGGCGCTGGGGCTCACCAACGACGTGATCGAGGCGATCTCAGCCAACATCTGGGGCTGGAGCCTGGAGGGGCTGGGCAGCGATATCCTGAAGGAATCCGGCCTCGACCCACAGCAGCCGCGCCTCAAGCTCCTGATGGAGCTGGTCGGGCAGATCGTCGGCTTCCCGCGCCATCTCTCGCAGCACGTCGGCGGCTTCGTCATCACCGAGAGCCCCTTGAGCGAGGTGGTGCCGATCGAGAACGCGGCGATGGAGGCCCGCACCGTCATCGAGTGGGACAAGGACGACCTGGATGCGCTGGGTCTGATCAAGGTCGATGTCCTGGCGCTCGGCATGCTGACCTGCATCCGCAAGGCCTTCGAGCTGACCCAGCGGCACTGCGGGCGGCGCTAGGACCTGGCCAGCGTGCCGGGCGAGGACCAGGCGGTCTACGAGATGCTGTCGCGCGCCGACTCCCTGGGCGTCTTTCAGGTCGAGAGCCGGGCGCAGATGTCGATGCTGCCCCGCCTCAGGCCCAAGACCTTCTACGATTTGGTGATCCAGGTCGCGATCGTGCGGCCGGGGCCGATCCAGGGCGACATGGTGCATCCCTACCTGCGCCGCCGCCAGGGGAAGGAGCCGGTTGCCTTTCCCTCCGAGGCGCTGAAGGCGGTTCTGGGCAAGACCCTGGGCGTGCCGCTGTTCCAGGAACAGGCGATGAA
This sequence comes from Kiloniellales bacterium, assembly GCA_040219175.1. Taxonomy (GTDB): domain Bacteria; phylum Pseudomonadota; class Alphaproteobacteria; order Kiloniellales; family JACOMY01; genus JACOMY01. Next base: position 188,160 of record JAVJSY010000019.1, on the reverse strand, counting down.
GATCGCCATCGTCGCCGCCGACTTCAGCCCGGAGGAGGCCGACCGCCTGCGCCGCGCCATGGCCACCTTCCGCAACGTCGGCACCATCCACACCTTCCGGCAGAAGTTCATCGGCGGCATGGTCGCCAAGGGCTATGAGGAGGACTTTGCCGCGCGCTGCTTCCGCCAGATCGAGGGCTTCGGTACCTATGGCTTCCCGGAGAGCCATGCCTGCTCCTTCGCGCTGCTGGTCTATATCTCCGCCTGGATCAAGTGCCACTATCCGGCCGTCTTCGCGACAGCCCTGCTGAACAGCCAGCCGCTCGGCTTCTATGCCCCGGCACAGATCCTGCGCGATGCGCGCGAGCATGGCGTAAAGGTGCTTCCGCTCGGCATCAATGAAAGCGATTGGGATCAGGACCTGGAGATGGCGGGGGAGGAAGAACTCTCCGGCACTGCCGAGACCAAGCGACAGCGTCTGCAGAAAGTGCCGCGCCAAGACGCCGGCTTGGCCGTGCGCCTTGGTTTCCGCCAGGTGAAGGGACTGAAGGAAGAGGAGCTGTTGCGGCTGGTGGCCAGGCGCGGCAATGGCTACGCCGATCCGCTACAGCTCTGGCGCCAGGCCGAAGTGCGGGCCGCCACCTTGGAGAGCCTGGCCAAGGCCGATGCCTTTCAGAGCCTGGGTCTCTCGCGGCGCGAGGCACTCTGGGCGGTCAAGGGGCTGGCGCCGGCACCCCTGCCGCTCTTCGCCGCTGCGGGGGAGGAGGAGCGGGGGGCGGAGCCGCCGGTGGAACTGCCCGACCTGGCCGAGGGCGAGCAGGTGGTGGAGGACTATCGCTGGCTGCAGCTCACCCTGCGCGCCCATCCGGTGAGCTTCCTGCGCGAACGCATGACCGCCGAGGGTCTGACCCCGGCCGGCGACTTGGAGCGACTTCCGGACGGCAAGCGCTTGAGCCTCGCCGGCCTAGTGCTGGTGCGCCAGCGTCCGGGCAGCGCCAAGGGGGTGATCTTCGCCACCCTGGAGGATGAGACAGGTGTCGCCAACATCATCGTCTGGCCCAAGACCTTCGAGCGCTATCGCCGGGTGATCCTGCAGGCCTCGCTGCTGAAGGTGACCGGGCGACTGCAGAAGGAGGGGGAGGTGATCCACCTGATCGCCGACAGGCTGGAGGATCTGTCCGGCCGCCTGGCGACCCTGGAGGCCCGCGCGAACGAGAGCCTGCGCCCCGACATGGGCGGCCCGACCCGCAGCAAACCGGCCCGCAGCCGCAAGATCATGCAGTCGGCGCTCGCCCATGCCGACGAGGTCCGCCGTCCGCAGAGCGAGCAGCGTCAACCACCGCGCGCCCGCCCACCGGCGCTCCAGAAGTCGCGGGATTTTCATTAGAGTCCAACCCGAAACTGCTTGTGCCCTGCATCGCGGCTCCGGCAGCGACCCGAAGGGCTGACTTATCAAGGCCTTGGGACTGCCCCTTGGGACTGCCCCTTGGGACTGCCCCTTGGAACTGCGCCTTGGGACTGGGTCGAGCGACGCTTACGATGCGCCCGGCATCGCCGCGCGCCGCTCTCCTTGCCCAAGACCTTGATAAGTCAGTGCAGGGCACAAGCAGTTTCGGGTTGGGCTCTTGGCAGGCGGAAGCGGGAGCCGTCGGCGGAGAACATCCTCCCGGACCCACCGCCTGGCATGTTACTGTCATTCCAATCCAGCCGCGATTAGGACTGGAAGTTCCGCGGAGCCCGTGACGAAGGAAATCGATTGAATGGCCGTCATTTACGGAACTGCCGGAGAGAACAACACGCTGAACGGCGGCGGCAACAAGGACACGATCTACGGCCTAAGCGGCAGCGACCGCATCGACGGCAAGGGCGATAACGACACGCTCTTCGGGGGCAGTGGCAGTGACCGCCAGTATGGCGGGGGTGCCGGCGACAGCCTGATCGGCGACGATGGCAACGACACCCTGCGCGGCAACAGCGGAAACGATCGGGCAGAGGGTGGCTCTGGCGACGACAGCATCTTCGGTAGCGACAATGAGGACAAGAGCCTCTTCGGCGGCGACGGCAGCGACCTGATCTACGGTGGCGACGGCAGTGACACCAGCCTCTACGGCAAATCCGGCACGGACACGCTCTTTGGCGGCGATGCCGGCGATTCCAGGCTGAACGGAGGGTCCGGCGATGACCTCATCTACGGCGATCAGGACGAGGACAGCGTCCTCATCGGTGGTGCCGGTGACGATCGGATCTACGCCGGCGGCCGCGGTGCACGCCAGATCGGTGGTTACGACGGCGATGACATCATCTTCGGCGAGGCCACGGCCAGCACGGTGTTTTTCGTCGCCGTCTACGGAGATAGCGGCAACGACACGATCTACGGTCAAGCGCCAAATCACGCCGTGAACAGCTTTATCGGCGGTGGAGCCGGCGACGATCTGATCTATGGCAGTCATCGCGGCGAGCCCTTTTTCTTCGGCGGCGCCGGCGACGACACCATCATGATGGGCGACGGAGACGATGGCTTTGGCGGTAGTTCCGACATCGGTGCCATCTACGGCGGCAGCCAGAACGATCTGCTCTACGGCGGGCTCGGGAAGGATTGGCTGCAAGGTCAAACCGGGGCGGATACCTTCGTCGCGCGCTCGCAAGACGAGCTGGTGTCCGGCGAGACGCTCAGTGGAAATGCCGGCAACGACACCGTCATCCTGCGCGAAGCGGCCTCTCTGATCGAGGGCGTCCGGCTGATCGGCATCGAGGAAATCAGCTTCGTCGGCACCAACAGTGACGACACCATAAGCGGCGTCTCGGCAGTGGCCTTGAATGCTTTCTTCGGGCGGTCGGGGGACGATCTTCTCTTCGGCGCCAGCAGCACGAACCTGCTGGAAGGGGGAACCGGGAACGACCGGCTATACGGCCGCGCGAACGACGATCTGCTCTATGGCGATGCGGGCAGCGATTCGCTCGATGGCTTGGCGGGCGATGACAGCGTCTTCGGCGGCTCGGGGAGCGACAGCGGCCTGTTCGGTGGCGACGGGAAGGATTGGGTCGGCGCCGGCTCGGGCGACGATCGGGGGCTCTACGGTGCTTCGGGCGTGGATGTTCTGATCGGCGCCGGTGGCGGCGACAGTTACTTCTTCGGTGCCGAGGGTCGCGATGAGATCATTGGCGGCAGTGGCAATGACACCCTCCTGTTCGGCGGCGATGCCAGAGACGTGATCTTCGGCGGAAAGGACACGGATCGAGCCTTCTTCGGTGGCACCGCGCGCGACCTTCTCTTCGGCGGCAGTGGAAACGATACGGAGCTGCACGGAGACAGCGGTGACGACTTCATCGCAGGCGATAGCGGCAACGATCGTAATCTCTATGGCGCGTCTGGGGATGACGGCCTGAATGGTCGCGCCGGAGACGACGCTTATCTTTATGGTGCCGGCGGTGACGATCGGCTGATCGGCGGGCTGGGGGACGATTCCTTTCTCTATGGCGGTAGTGGCAATGATTCGATCAATGCCAGTGCCGGCGACGATCGCTCGCTGATGGGTGAAGCGGGTCAAGATTGGATCGACGGCGGTCTGAACAACGACCTGGTCTTCGGTGGTGCCGACAATGACCGGCTCTACGGCAGCTTCGGTCTCGACACGGCCTTCGGCGGCGATGGCGACGATCTTCTTTTCGGCGGCGTTTCGGGAGACAAGCTCTACGGCGACAGTGGCCTGGACAGCCTCATTGGCGGCGATGGGAAGGACAGTCTCTTCGGGGGGGCAAGCATCGACAGCCTCTTCGGTGGCGACGGCAACGACTCTGTTCATGGTGACGGTGGCGATGACCGGGTGATCGGTGGCAGCGGTCAAGACTTGGGCTTCGGCGGGCAGGGGGATGATCGCGTTTTCGGCCTGAGTGGCGACGACAGTCTGGCCGGCGGCAGCGGTGCCGATCAGCTGCGCGGCGCCAGCGGCAGCGATACCTTGGCTATGGAGAGCGGTAATCTGCTTTTCGGCGGATCTGCCCAGGACAGCTTTTTCTTCGACGGCAGCACCCTAACGCCGGATGCCAGCGGTGCCCCAGTCATCCACGACTTCAATGGCGTGTCGCTGGGAGCGGCAAACGGCGAAGACAAGCTGGTCTTCGCCACCGGGTTGGAGGTCGGTAGCTTTGCCTACATCGGCGATGCAAGCTTCACTGGGAACGGCAACAGCGAGGTGCGCCACAGCGGCGTAAAGCGCGTCGAAGTCGATCAGAACGGCGACGGTGCGGTCGACCAGCTGTTTCTCATCTCCAGACTCTCTGCGGCAAACCAGCTAACGGCCAGCGACTTTCTTTGGCTTGGCTGATTGTCGTTACGAGCGATGTACTGCAGATGCGCGCTTGGGCTTGCGAAAACCCTTGGGTGAGCGTCTCTTCTTCACCGACGAGGCACGATCGCCCACGCAGTTTGCGCAAGCCCATGGGGCGCTGAACGAGGGTGTACGGGCCGCCTGCACGGCAGCGGAGGTCGCTTAGCGATGCAGCAAGATCGACGGCGCGTATCTGCTGCGAGTGCAGCCGGCATCAGTGAAGGCAAAGAGGCGCTGGTCTTGATGCAGCGCAATGCACCGGCACCGCGTCTAGGCGACGATCCCGCAAGCAAAACATCGAGCCAGAAAGAGTAGGCCAGGTGACCAATTCGCGAAAGAGCGTTCTCGTCGTCATTGCTGTCGTGCTGCTGTTGGCAGCTGGATACGGTGGCTATACTTGGTGGCGGGCAGAGCAAGACGCGCTGCCGGAGGCTATTGCCTACGGCAACGGTCGGATCGAGGCCGATCAGGTCGACATCGCGCCCAAGTATGCCGGCCGCATCGACGCCATTCTGGTTAGTGAAGGTGATCTGGTCGAGGCCGATCAGGTCCTCGCCCGCATGGACACCTCCGAGGTCGAGGCGGCATCGGACCGGGCCAAAGCCGAAGTGGACTTGGCACGAGAGGTCTTGCATGAGGCCGAGGCTCTGGTCATCCAGCGACGTCACGAGCAGCGCTTTGCCGAACAAGAACTGCTCCGTGCCCGCACTCTGGTCGACAAGGGGCATGTGTCGCGCTCGATCTTCGATCAACGTGTAACCGCACGCGATGTGGCCGCGGCGGTCTTGGGCGCGGCCGAGGCGCATGTGGCCACCGCCGAGCGGCAGATTGCAGCAGCCGAGGCCGAGGTAAGGCGTATCCAAAGCCAGCTGGACGACAGCATTCTGACGGCGCCGAGCGCCGGCCGCGTGCTCTATCGCCTGGCCGAGCCAGGCGAGGTCGTGGGCGCGGGTGAAGCGATCCTGACTCTGCTCGATCTCGAGCAGGTCTATATGGAGATTTTCTTGCCGGCCGGGGACGCAGCGCAGGTTGCAATCGGGGCGGACGCGCGGATCGTGCTGGACATACTCCCGGACTTTGCCATCCCCGCCGTCGTCAGTTTCGTTTCTCCCGAGGCTCAGTTCACGCCCAAGCAGGTCGAGACCTTGTCAGAGCGCGAGAAGCTGGTGTTTCGCACGCGTCTGCGGATTCCAGCTGACCTGGTGCGCTCGCGCATCGAACACGTGAAGACGGGTCTGCGTGGCGTGGGTTATGTGAAACTGAGCCCATCCCTGACCTGGCCGGACAGCCTGCAGCGCCGTATGCCGTCGGAACTCTTCGAATGACGGAGGTCCCCAGTGTCGAAATCCAGGCTGTCTCGCATCGCTACCGAAAGCTGCCAGCGCTTGAAGAGGTAAGTCTGACCATTCCCGGCGGTTGCCTGGTGGGTGTGATCGGCCCGGACGGGGTTGGCAAGTCGACGCTGCTGGGGCTGATCGCCGGCGCCAAACGTCTGCAGACCGGCCGCATCGAAGTGCTCGGCGGCAACATCGGCGAGGCAAACCATCGCCGACGCGTCTGCACGCGGATCGCCTACATGCCGCAAGGCCTAGGCAAGAACCTCTATGCCGAGCTTACGGTGCGCGAGAATCTGGATTTCTTCGGCCGGCTCTTCCGACAAGGCGGCGAGGAACGCGCGCAACGGATCGCAGCCTTGCTCGCCGCCACCGGGCTTGCGCCCTTCGTCGATCGTCCGGCCGGCAAGCTGTCAGGCGGCATGAAGCAGAAACTGGGTCTCTGCTCTGCGCTGATCCATGATCCGGATCTGCTGGTTCTGGACGAGCCGACCACCGGCGTCGATCCGCTGTCGCGGCGTCAGTTCTGGCAGCTCTTGGCGCATCTGCGCGAGCGCCGAGCGCAGATGAGCCTTATTGTCTCGACCGCCTACATCGACGAAGCCGAGGGCTTCGACTGGCTTGTGGCGATGGACGGCGGCCGCGCGCTGACCAGCGGCAGCCCTCAAGAGCTGGTCGCCAGAACCGGCGCCGGCAGCCTGGAAGCGGCTTATCGCAGCCTGCTGCCGGGTGGCACCGCAAGCGAGGCGTTTGTCGTACCGCCGCGGGACCAAGGTTCAGCGGAGCCGGTGATCCAGGCCGTCGATCTGACCCGTCGCTTCGGCGATTTTGTTGCTGTCGACAAGGTCAGCTTCGAGATCGAACGGGGCGAGATCTTCGGCTTCCTGGGCTCGAACGGCTGCGGCAAGACCACGACGATGAAGATGCTGACCGGCCTTCTGCCGGTGAGCGCCGGCGAGGCCAGGCTTTTTGGCCGTCCGGTCAAGGCCGAGGACCGCGAAGCGCGCCGCGACATCGGCTACATGAGCCAGACCTTCTCGCTCTATGGCGAGTTGACCGTGCAGCAGAACCTGGCCTTGCATGCACGCGTCTTCGGACTTCCAAAGGAAAAGCGTCAGGAGCGTATCGTGGCGCTGACCACACGCTTCGGCCTGGCACAGCACCTTGGCGCGCGGCCGCAAGACCTGCCGTTGGGCTTACGTCAGCGGCTCTCCTTAGCCGTTGCCGTCATCCACGAGCCGAAGGTCTTGATCCTTGACGAGCCGACCTCCGGCGTCGACCCCGAGGCACGTGACGACTTCTGGCGCTTGCTGTTGGAACTCTCGCGCGAACAGGGGGTCACCATCTTCGTCTCCACCCACTTCATGAGCGAGGCGATGCGCTGCGACCGGATTTCGCTGATGCATGCCGGTCGGGTTCTGGCCTGCGACAAGCCTGAGCGCCTGATCGAGGCTGCCGGTGCCGAAACCCTGGAGGAGGCCTTCATCGCAAAGCTGCAGGAGGTCGATAGCCTTGCGCCTCCGGCAGACGAGCAACCCATGCCATCGGCGAGGCCGCATCGGGCTGCGCAGGGCCTCTGGTTCAGTTGGGAACGGCTTTCCGCCTATGCGCGTCGCGAGGGACGAGAGGTGCTGCGTGACCCGGTCCGCCTGGCCTTCGCCTTCTTCGGGTCAGCGCTCTTGATGGTGGTCTTCTGCTACGGCATCTCGCTGGACGTCGAGGATCTGACCTTTGCCGTCTTGGATCTCGACCAAAGCCCCGAGAGCCGGACCTATAGCAGCGCCTTCGAGGGCTCGCGCTACTTCACTGAGGCAGCGCCGCTCGCCAGCCCGTCGGATGCTCTGAACCGCCTCACGGACGGTTCGATCTCTTTGGCCTTGGAGATCCCCCCCGACTTTGGTCGCAGTATCGCGCGCCGGGGAACGACCGAGGTCTTGGCCATCGTGGACGGGGCCATGCCCTACAAGGGCGAAACCATCGAGGGCTATGTCGCCGGCATACACGATAAGCTGATGAGCCAAGTGGACAGTGCCTTTTATGGTGACGCACGTCCCTTGGCAGAGGTCGAAACGCGCTTTCGCTACAACCCCAGCTTCGAGAGCATCAACGCCATGGCACCCGGCATGCCGGCGATCCTGCTCATTTTGCTGCCGGCGATCCTGACTGCGGTGAGCGTGGCGCGCGAGCGCGAGTTGGGCTCCATCGCCAACTTCTACGTCACGCCGACGACGCGCCTGGAATTCCTGGTCGGCAAGCAGGCGCCCTACATCCTCATCTCCTTTGCGAACTTCATCCTGCTGGCCGTCATGACGGTGCTGCTCTTTGGTGTTCCGCTAAAGGGCAGTGTCCTGGCCCTCGCCTTGGGCGGCTTCTTCTATGTCTGGGGCACCACTGCCTTCGGGCTGGTGATCTCGACCCTGACCACCAGCCAGGTGGCCGCGGTCTTCGCCACTGCGCTCTCGTCCGTCATCCCGACAATCCAGTTCTCCGGCCTGCTGCAGCCGGTTTCGACCTTGGAAGGTGGCGCCCAGGTCATCGGCTCGCTCTGGCCGGCTTCGCATTTCCTCCATCTCAGCGTCGGCGCCTTCACCAAGGGCCTTGGCTGGGAAGGCTTGGCGCCGGACATCGTGAAGCTGGCCGTCTATGGCCCTGCCTTCACCCTGATTGCCGCGCTCGCGTTGCGCGGGCAGGAGCGCTGAGCCTTGCGACGGGTGCAGAGAATTTTCTGGCTGGGCCTGAAGGAGATTCTGGCACTGCGTCGCGACGTGGTGATGATGGCTCTCTTGGCCTACTCCTTCTCGGTCGGTCTGGTGATGGAGGCAACCGGCACCTCCACCTCGGTCAACAATGCCGCGATCGCCTTCGTCGACGAGGACCGCTCGGCCCTGTCGGGAGCCTTGGCCGGAGCATTCTTGCCGCCGGAGTTTCAAAGCGTGACCTTCATCGAGGCGCCGGAGATCGACCCCGCCATCGATGCCGACCGCTTTCTCTTCGTCGTCGTGGTGCCGCCGAACTTCGAGGCCGATATCAGGGCGCGGCAGCGGCCCGAGTTGCAGGTTCTGATCGATGCAACGGCGATGCAGCAAGCCGGGATCGGTGCCAGCTACATTCATAGCATCCTGAGCAAGGAGGTGACCCATTTCGCCACGCGACAGGACCTGGTGGCGAGACCTCAAGTCGATCTGGTGATCCGCAGCGCCTTCAATCCAAACCGCGACACGGTGCAGTTCCAAGGGGTGATCTCGCTGATCAACAACATCACCACCTTGACGGTGATCCTGACCGGAGCAGCGCTCATGCGCGAGCGAGAGCATGGCACCATCGAGCATCTGCTGGCCATGCCGCTCTCGGCCTTCGACATCGCCTTGGCGAAGATCTGGGCCAATGGACTGGTCGTCTTGACGGCCTCCGTGCTGGCTATGATCATCATCGTCGAGTGGCTGCTGGGCATCCAGATCGCCGGCTCGCGTCTGCTGTTTTTATGTGGTGCCGTGCTCTATCTCTTTACCGCAACCGCGCTGGGCATCTTCTTGGCCACCATCGCGCGTTCCATGGCGCAGTTTGCGCTGCTCTTCATTCTTGCGATCATCCCCTTGCAGATGCTCTCGGGCGGTGAGACGCCGGTCGAGAGTCAGCCCGAATGGCTGCAGGTCCTGACCTTGGCTTTGCCGACGCGCCACTTCATCACCGCGAGCCAGGCCATTCTCTACAAGGGCGCCAGCTTGGAGAACGTCTGGCCGAGTTTTGCCGCCGTTGCCCTGCTCGGGCTCGCACTCTTCGGGGCCAGCCTTCTGCTATTCCGGCGTTCGATCGCCATGCATCGCTAGGTGCGGACTCTTAGGGCTTCAGAACCATCGTCTCCGATCCGGCCGGCGGTGTCGGCGGCAGCTGCAGCAGTTCTCCGTCGCGCCAGCGTTCGACCAGGTTGCCGTAGAAGGGCGAGAGGATGTTGCCGGAGTTGCCGGTGGCGATGATGAAGCCCGAGGCATCGGGATCGGCCATGTCGTAGACGCCGCGGAAGCCGGGGCCGTGGCGGTCCTGGAAGGCGCGCTCGATCGGCAGGGCGTAGTCGGAGCCGGCGCGGTTCACCGTGTCCTGGCCGCCCGGCGTTTCGATCTCGATGGCCGTCAGACCGTTCACCACGGGGATAAAGCGCAGGATGGGGTGATCGAAGCTGGCGAAGTGGGCCTTGCCCCAGCGCCACTCATCCGGATTGTCGCCATACTCGCCCACCAGTTCGGTCAAGGCCTGGCCGAGCGCCTCGGCGATCTGCATGTCGCAGCTCTCGACGACGGCGGTCGCGACGTTGTCGCACCAGAGGCTGCCCGGCTGCAGCAGGTTATAGACCTTCCAGGCGTCGCCCTTGGCCAGCTCGATGAAGACCTCGCCCAACTCGTCGGCTATCAGCTGTCGCTCCAGCGCGCGCAGCCAGGCGCTGTAGATCAAGGGCTCCGGCCGGTCGATCGCCATCTCGAAGTTCCACTGCCGCATCATCGCGACCGCAGCCTCGGCTTCGGCCGGCAAGTCCGCCTTCAAGAGACGACCCATCAGCCGGCGTCCGCCGTAGGTCAGCGCATCCAGCTGCAGTTCGCGCATCTCCTCCGGCGACCAGACCTGCTTGGTCTTCAAGACCTCGGCGATGCGTGAAGCGCGGTCGGGATAGGCCCATTCGGCAGCGATCATGTAGCGATAGTCGTCGCCGACCAGCTTGTTGTTGGCGGTGATCAGCACACCGCTCTCGGGATCGACGCTGCGCGGCAGGGCCGCGTAGGGGATCTCGCCGATCCAGTCGTACTCGCCGGTCGCACCCGGCACCGGCGCCAGGCCGTTGCCCTTGGCTCTGATCGGCACGCGGCCCGGTGCCACCAGGGCGATGGAGCCGCCGCTGTCGGCCAGGATCATGGTCTGCTGCGGGGAATGGAGGTCGCGCAGCGCCGAGATCCCGCGCGCTACGTCAAGCGCCCGGTTCAGCCGATAGAGACCCTCCGCACTGCGGTCGTCTTCCCGCAAAGCGGTCCAGGAAAGCGCCAGGACCTGGCTATCCGGATAGAGACCCTGCGCGTCATCGACCACATCGCTGATGATGGGGCCGTGATGGCTCTTGCGGACGGTGAAATGGAGCGGCTCTTCGCCGGCGATCTCGATCACCTCTTCGCGGGTCTCGAAATCGCGCCAGCCTTCCTTGGTCTTGTAGCGGCCCGGATTGTCGGGATCGACATCCTCGATGAAGAGGTCTTGTGTATCGCTGTAGGTCGTGGTGAAGCTCCACGACAGCGCGCCGTTGTGTCCGAACAGCAGCAGCGGGACGCCCGGCGTGGTGGCGCCGGCCAAGGTCAGATCGGGTGTCTCGATACGCACCAGATACCAATCGCCCGGTGCTCTGAGGGACAGGTGGGGATCGCCTGCCAAGAGCGCACCGCCGGTCGTGCTGCGCTCGGGTGCCAGCGCCCAGGTATTGGAAGCCAGCTTCGGCGCGATTTCCCAGGGCAGGAGTTGCCGCAGGTCTTTCAGGATTCCCTGCTGTTCCATCGCTTGCAGGGCAGGGACAGAGGTTGGCGCCCAGTCCGGCCAGGCGGGATAGAGTTGCTTGATCTTATCTTCCGGCAGGATGCCCAACAGGCGTGCACGCAGCAGTTCCTGCATGTAGTTGGCTGAGAGGATCAGCGCCATGACTCGGCCCCAGGCGACACTGTCCGCCGGCTTCCAGGGTTCCGGATCATGGCCGGTGATGGCGAAACCAAGCGGCAGTGGCCCCGGCGGGTTCTGGATAAAGGCATTCACACCGGCCGTGTAGCTGTCCAGCGCGGCGCGGACATCCGGCGAGAGGGCTTCCAGGTTCGCCTCGGCATAGCGATAGAGCTCTAGCGTGCGGAAGAATTTGTCGGTTCCGACGGTTTGCGGCCCCACCACTTCCGACAAGCGACCGCTTGCCAGCCTGCGCACGAAGTCCATCTGGAACAGGCGATCTTGTGCGTGGGCATAGCCAAGTGCGAAGAGGGCGTCGGCCTCGTTCTCGGCCTCGATATAGACCAGACCGTCGGCGTCGCGGCTGAGGCGTACCTCCTGCTGCAGTCCTGCCAGACGGGTCTCGCCGGAGAGATCGGGCAGCGAGGCGCGCTGCCAGCCGTAGAAGCCCGCGATCGAGATCAGCAGCAGGGCAAAGAGGATCAGGAGGATGCGCAGCCACCAGCGACGCTTGCGCTTGGGCTGGTGTGACAGGGGCATGCTGGTCAAAGAGGCCTCGTCCTTTGCAGGTCGGCTCGGGCAGGGGTGCCCGACATGTGATGTCCTCTTATAGACTGGCTTTCCTGCGCGTGCTTGCAAGGTGCGGCAAAGCGTCGAGCGCTCGTCGCCACACTGCTGTCCTAAGGTTCGCTTAGATTTCAGCAGTCACTCTCTTGGAAAGGGCAAAGCCGTCGGTATGGAAACGGACGAGGAAAATGCCATCGAGCGCGCGTGGGGCAATCTGGCGCGCGGCTTTCGTGAGTTTGCCACCGGGACGGCCCGCACGCTTGGCTTGAGCGCGGCCGGGGTCTCGATTGAGCGCCCCGCTCTCAGGGACGCCATGCGGATCTGCCTGGATGCACCGGGCGGCGAGGTGGCGGCGCGCATGAAGGCGGCAGAGCTGGGTGAGGCCTATTTGAAAGCCGACCTGAAACAGCGGCATGTCTTTCTGGCGACCTTGGCCGAGGACTTCGATGCCAAGCCGGACGCGATCGCTGCCAGTATCGTTGCCTGGCAGTCGGCGGAGGCGGGGGAGCGTCAAGCGGCCCAAGAAGCCCTGCGGATGTCTCTGCGACCGCCGCGCGTGACGCTTATCACCCGTTTCCTCAGCCTGCCGGCTGGTGTCAAGTTCCTGGTCGATCTGCGTGCGGACCTTTTGACCTTGGCCCGCGAAGATCCGGCCTTGCGGGCGCTCGACCGCGATCTGCGGGCCTTGCTCGAATCCTGGTTCGACGTCGGCTTTCTTGATGTGCGCCTGGTCTCTTGGGACTCCTCCGCCTCGCTTCTAGAGAAGATCATTCACTATGAGGCGGTGCACGAGATCCGCTCCTGGTCGGATCTGCGCAATCGGCTGGAGAGCGATCGGCGCCTCTATGGCCTCTTCCATCCGCGTATGCCCGACGAGCCCTTGGCTTTCGTCGAGGTGGCTTTGACCAAAGGTCTGGCGACCAGCGTACAGGTGCTGCTGGACGAGACAGCACCGGAGAAGGAGCCTTCGGCCGCGGACGCGGCCATCTTCTATTCCATCTCCAACACGCAGAAGGGTCTTGCCGGTATCGCCTTCGGCGAATGGCTGATCAAGAAGGTGGTCGGCCAGCTGAGCGGCGAGCTCCCGAACATCAAGACCTACGCGACCTTGTCGCCGATTCCGGGCTTCGCAAAGTGGCTGGCCGAGCAAAAGGCGGCCCTCTTCATTCGGATGACGCCGGAGGGCGAGCGCAGTAAGCTGCAAGCCCATGTGGGTGAGAACAAGAGCTTTCCCACCGCTCTGCGCAAGGCGCTGGAGAAGGAGGGCTGGTTTAAGGATAAAGCCTTGGCCGAACTGCTACAGCCGATCATGCGGCGCTTGTGCCTGCGCTATCTGATGGAGCGGCGCAGCGACGGCCAGCCGATCGACCCGGTCGCGCGCTTTCACCTGCGCAATGGTGCGCGGCTGGAGCGGATCAACTGGTTGGCGGACCTCTCGGACAAGGGCTGCAAGACATCGCATGGCATGATGTTGAACTACCTCTATGCCGCCGATCACATTGATGCGAACCATGAGGCCTATATGCGTCATGGCAAGATCGCGCTTTCTTCCGAGCTGCGCAGTCTCTCCAAGCAGGTAACCGGTCCCCGGATCCCGGCACTGCCCAATCAGCCCCGCCAGTAGGGAACAAAGAACATGCGCGTGAAGACCTTTCTGGGGCTCTCCAGCCTCGGCTTCCATCGGATCGTCTACCGCGAGTGGGGGCCGGAGCGCGCCGAGCGGACCCTGCTGTGCCTGCATGGCCTGACCCGCAACGGCAAAGACTTTGTGCGGGTCGCCGAGGCGATGGCGGCCGAGGGCTGGCGCGTGGTGGCACCCGACACTGTCGGGCGCGGCGACAGCCAATGGGCAGTCGCCGCGACGGTCTACGGCTATCCGCAATACCTTGCCGACATGAACGCGCTGATTGCCCGCCTGGAGGTCGAGCGGCTGGATTGGCTGGGGACCTCGATGGGGGGCCTGGTCGGCATGATGCTGGCTGCCCAGCCTGGCTCGCCGATCACCCGGCTGATCCTCAACGACATCGGCCCCTTCATCCCCAAGGCCTCGCTTGAGCGCATCGCCACCTACGCCGGCCAGGACATCGCCTTCACCAGCAGGGAAGAGGCCAAGACCTATGCGCGCGAGACCTACGCCAGCTTCGGCAGTGCGCTCACCGACACGGACTGGGACCTGATGACCGAAATCACCTTCGCCCGTGCAGAGGATGGCCGCTATCGCCTGCGCTATGACCCGGCGATTGCCGAGGTCTTCAAGACTCAGCCGATCAAGGATGTCGAGCTCTGGAGCGTCTGGGACGCGATCAAGCAGCCGACCTTGGCGCTGCGCGGTGCCGTGTCCGACCTCTTGTTGCCGGAGACCGCGGAAGAGATGCGGGGCAGGGGACCCAAGGCCGAGATCATAACCTTCGAGGGCTGTGGCCATGCCCCCTCACTGCTGGAGCCGCAACAGGTGGCCGCGGTCCGCGACTGGCTGGTCTAGGGTTTTCTTCGTCTTGATTCCGAAACCAGACGGCTCCTTCTGACAAGACAAACGGCGCCATTTTCGCCATCTTGGGCAGACGAGCTGCCTCAAGGAGATTCTGCAATGGACGCAAGCATTTTCACCGGCTGTATTCCGGCCCTGATGACCCCCTGCAAGGCGGATCGCACGCCCGACATCGATACCCTCGTGCGCAAAGGGCGAGAGCTGATCGATGCCGGCATGTCGGCTGTGGTCTATTGCGGTTCCATGGGCGACTGGCCGCTGCTCAGCGACGGCGAACGGCAGGCCGGCGTTGCCGCGCTGGTCGAGGCAGGCGTTCCCGTTATCGCCGGCACCGGCGCGCAGAATTCGCGCCAGGCCGTGGCCCATGCCGAGCACGCGCAGAAGGTGGGCGCCAAGGGCCTGATGGTGATCCCGCGGGTGCTCTCGCGCGGGCCCTCGCCGGCCGCCCAGCGTGCCCACTTCGCCGACATTCTCTCGGCGGCACCCGAGCTGCCGGCGATCATCTACAACAGCCCCTACTATGGCTTCGAGACCCGTGCCGATCTCTTCTTCGCCTTGCGTGGCCAGCATCCAAACCTGGTCGGCTTCAAGGAGTTCGGCGGTCGCGAGTCGCTGCGCTATGCGGCCGAGACCATCACCAGTCAGGACGAGGCGGTCCTGCTGGTCATCGGCGTCGATACCAATGTCTTCCACGGCTATGTCAACTGCGGGGCCAGTGGTGCCATCACCGGCATCGGCAATGTGCTGCCCAAGGAGGTGCTGCATCTGGTCCAGCTGTGCCGGCAGGCAGCCAAGGGAGATGCGGTGGCGCGGCGGCGCGCGCTGGAACTGGACCAGGCGATGGCGGTGCTGAGCTCCTTCGACGAGGGGCCGGATCTGGTGCTCTACTTCAAGCACATGACGGTGCTGGAGGGCGATCCGGCCTTTGAACTGCACTTCAATCCAAGCGACGCGCTCTCCGACAGCCAGCGCAACTACGCGACCCGGCAGCTGCAGCTCTTTCGCTCCTGGTATGCCAACTGGAACGCCGAAGAATGAGCCTGCGCGTCGTCGACTCCCATACGGAGGGCGAGCCGACGCGCGTCGTCATCGAGGGTGGCCCGTCCTTGGGCGCGGGGCCGCTTGCCGAGCGTGCCCGCCGTTTCGCTCGTGACTTTGATGGTTTCCGCCGGATGACGGTGCTGGAGCCGCGCGGTTCAGATGCTGTGGTCGGTGCCCTGCTGACGCCGCCGGAGGACCCGGCCAATGCGGCCGGCGTCATCTTCTACAACAACGTCGGCCTGCTGGGCATGTGCGGCCACGGCACCATCGGCACGGCCGCCGTCCTGGCCTATCTGGGCCGCATCGGGGTCGGCGTCCATCGCTTCGAAACCCCGGTCGGTGTGGTGAGGGTCGAGCTGCATTCGGCCAATGAAGTTAGTGTCGAGAACGTCGAAAGCTACCGTTATATCAAAGATCTATCCTTACAAGTTGAGAGCCTTGGGAAGGTGACCGGCGATGTGGCTTGGGGCGGAAACTGGTTCTTCCTCAGCGGTGATGCGCCCTGCGATCTCACTCTGGAGAATCTGCCGGAACTGACGCAGAGCGCCGAGGCGATCCGCCAGACCCTGGTGGCCCAGGGCATCACCGGGGCGGAAGCGGGATACATCGATCACATCGAGTTTTTCGGCCCGCCCAAGGCCGGCGATGCCGACAGCCGGAACTTTGTGCTCTGTCCCGGCAGCGCCTATGACCGCTCGCCTTGCGGCACCGGTACCTCGGCGAAGCTGGCCTGTCTGGCAGCCGACGGACGCCTCGATCCCGGTCAGCTTTGGCGGCAAGAGAGTATCATCGGCAGTCGCTACGAAGCGCGCTACCGGCCGGGTGAAGGAACTGCGGTGATCCCGACCATCACCGGCCGCGCTTATGTCTGCGCCGAGGCAACCTTGATCCGAGATCCCAACGACCCCTTCGCCGACGGCATATCCGCGAGCGGATAGAGGCTGTCTCGGGCCAGCCGAAAGATCAGCGTGGCCCAGTCCTCGCAAGATCAGGCAGCCCGGGTCTGGCCGTCCAGGGTGAGGAGGGGGCCATAGAGGTCGGGCCGGCGATCGCGAAACAGGCCCCAGTGGGCGCGCAGTTCGCGGATTTCTTCGAAGTCGAAGCGCTGCAGGATGAAGCTCTCGCTGCTACGGTCTGCCTTGGCCAGGATTTCGCCGCGCGGGCCGGCGATGAAGGAGCGGCCCCAGAAGGTGACTTCGCCCAGGTCGCCGTCCTCGCGGCCCACGCGGTTTGCGGCGACCAGCGGTACGATGTTGGCTCCGGCATGGCCGCGCATCACCGTTTCCCAGTGGTCGTGACAGTCCGAGCCGATGGCGGTCGGATAGCAGAGCAGATCCGCCCCTTTGAGCGCCATGATCCTTGCGGCCTCCGGGAACCACTGGTCCCAGCAGACGCCGCTGCCGACCGTGCCATAGGCCGTGCGAAAGGCCCGAAAGCCGGTGTCGCCCTGGTTCGAGTAGACCTTCTCGTAGCATCCGGGCGCACCCATCGGAATATGGCTCTTGCGGTAGATGCCCAGGACTGCTCCGTCGGCATCGATCATGGCGACCGTGTTGTAGTAAGCGTTGTTGGCGCGCTCGAAGACATTGGTCGGGATGACCACGCCCAGGTCCTTCGCCAGTGCCCGCATGGCCGAGACGGTCGGTCCGTCCAGGCTCTCGGCAAGGGCGAAGTGCTCCGGCTTCCAGTCCATGAACTGAAACTCGTGCTGCGAGAAGACCTCTTGCGGCAGGATGATCTGAGCACCGGCCTTGGCGGCGGTACGGATCAGGCCCTCGGCCTTGGCCAGGTTGTTGTCGCGATTGCGCGTGCAGGCCATTTGCGTGGCAGCCACGGTGACGGACATCAGACGGCTTCCCGCAGGGGCTGGCGCGCGACGACGGCATCGATGCTCTCTCTCAGCACGCTCAACACCAGGTCGATCTCTTGGTCGCTGATGACGTAGGGCGGGCTGATGGCGAGCGTGTTGTCGATCACCCGGAGCAGGACGCCCTGCCGCTCGGCCGCGGCCGAGACCTCGCTTGCTTTCACGCGCGCCTCCAGTTCGACGCCCGCCATGAGGCCGCTGTAGCGAATGTCCACAATGGCCGGGTGGTCACGAAGCGCCTCCAGTCCGCCGGTCAGGCGCTGTGCAAGTCGTCCGATTGTGGCCGGCAGATCCATCTCTTGATAGACCGCAAGCGTCTCCAAGGCGACCGCGCAGCCGACCGGATGGCCGCCATAGGTCAAGCCATGTCCCAGGGTGCCGAGGTCGTGCGCGTGCGGATCGATCACTGCTGCCACGCGCTCGGAGATGCCGACGGCAGAGATCGGGAAGTAGGCGCTGGAGAGCTGCTTGGCCGTGGTCATGAGATCGGGCGTCAAGCCGTACTTGTCGCTGGCGAACCAGGCGCCGGTCCGGCCGAATCCGGTGATGATCTCGTCGGCGATCAGCAGGATGTCGTGACGTTTCAGAACCTCCTGGATCGCTTGCCAATAGCCCTCCGGCGGCGGGAAGACGCCGCCGGAGCCGACCACGGGCTCGCCGATGAAGGCGCCGATCTTGTCGGCACCCACGGCAAGGATGGTCTCCTCCAGTTCTCCGGCGCGGCGCATGGCAAAGTCGTGCTCGCCCTCGCCGGGTTCGGCGTCGTGGAAGTAGCTGGGGCGTCCGACACGCAGGACATCGGGGCCCGGCAGATCGAAGCCGTCGTGGCAGTAGTCCATGCCGGTCAAGCCTGCACTGGCGCTGAGCGAGCCGTGATAGGCCTTGTCGCGTGCGATGATCTTCTTCTTCTCAGGCGCACCGCGGGCGTTCCAATAGAAGCGCACCAACTTGGCTGCAGTCTCGACGGCATCGGAGCCCGAGCAGCCGAAGAAGACGCGATTGATATGCGCGGGCAGGACGGAGGCGAGGGCGTCGGCCAGGCGTTCGGTGGCCTCGGCCGTGCGGCCCATGAAGCTGTGATAGTAGGGCAGGTTGCGATACTGCCGCTCGGCCGCGCGGATCAGGCGCTCGTTGGAGAAGCCAAGCGAGACGCACCAGAGGCCCGAGACGGCATCGAGGTAGCGCCGCCCGCTGCGGTCGACGACCCAGCAGCCCTCGCCGGAAACCATAGCGTTGGGCGGCTGCTTCTCGGCGAGCAGGGGATCGGTGAAGGGATAGAGCTGTGCCATGGGTGTCCTCCTTGCCGAGCAGTCTTGACGGAAAGGCGCTGTTCCGCAAAATTCATAATTCTCTTTCTTGGCAGTCGTGATGGGAATGCGAGTTGCGGGAATTGCCCACATTGCGCGCCTTGAAGGTCTTCGAAGCGGTCGCGCGTCTGGAAAGCCTGACCAAGGCCGGCGCAGAGCTGGGCCTGACCCAGTCCGCAGTCAGCAAGCAGGTGGCCCAACTGGAGGACCTCTTGGGCCGGGATCTGTTGGAGCGTGGGCACCGCCGGGTCGCACTGACCGAACTTGGACGCCGCCTGTCCTGGATTGCCGGCTCGACCCTGGCCGAGCTGTCGGCGCGCATGGTGGCCCTGACCGAACAGCGACAAGAGGCGCTGCGTGTCGTGGCCGAGGCGGACTTCCTGCAGCTCTGGCTCTTTCCCAAGCTGCCGCGCTTTCGCGAGCGCCACCCTGAGGTCGCTCTGTCGGTCCGCTCCGAAAGCAGCCTCAAGAGCCCGCCGGACGAGGGCTATGACTGCGCCCTGCTGTGGGGTCGCGGCACCTGGCGCAACTGCCGCTTCCGGCCGCTTCTGACCAATGCCGTCTTTCCGGTGGCCTCACCGGCATTCTTGGCCAAGGCGAGGGAGCGGGGCTTGCGCGGTTGCGACTTGATCCACGACCGTGACGGCTACTGGTGGACGACTTTTCTCTCTGCTCTGGGATCCGCCCTGGAGCCCGAGCAGGGCACCACCTTCAGTTCGACGACGCTCTGCCTGGACGCGGCCGCAAGGGGAGATGGTGTTACCATCGGCGACGAGGTCAGCGCACGCCACTATCTCGAGCAGGGTAGCCTGCTTGCCCCGCTGGATTTTCAACTGCCCTCGCCGGAGTCCTACTTCCTGGCCGAGCCGAAACGGGCCGTAACGCACGAGGGACTAGGGCCCTTTAAGGCCTGGATCGAGGAGGAAGCGGATCGGCACCGCGCTTGGTATGCGGACCACTGGGCGGGTCGGAGCGGTGGCGAGGATCTGCCGGCCGGTTTCTGGTCGCCGGCGGTTCAGGCTGCCGTTGGTTCTTGACAAGGCACGCCAACGAGCGAGAATGAACAGGTAGGTACAGGTTCATTCGAGATTCACTCGAGGTGCAGCTGTGAAGACCCCGGTCGGTCTTTCGAAGTCCATGCAGGTGGCGCAGACACTGGAGCGGGAGATCCGCAGCGGGCAGATCCCGCACGGCGATCTTCTGGCCAGCGAGGCGGCCCTGATGCGGCGCTTCTCGGTCAGCCGCAACACGGTGCGCAAAGGGCTGGAACAGCTGGCGCGCCAGGGCATGATTACGACCCGCTCCGGCATCGGCTCCTTCGTCACCTACGACGGCCAGATGATCGACAATGCGCTTGGCTGGACCTTGGCCTTGGCGCGCGAGGAAAGCGCGATCGAGACCCGCGTGCTGGATCTCTCGCGCGGTGCTTCGGTCTTGGGCGAGGACAAGCTGGGTGGCGCCATGGGCGATGCCCTACGACTGGACCGCTTACGGGTTCTGTCCGCGAGCGGGCTTGGTATTTCCCTGGAGCGCAGTCGGCTGCCTTGGCTAGCGCCCTTTGCGGCGGTGCTGGAGGAGGGGCTACCGGACGGTTCTCTGAATCGTGTCCTCGCCGAGAGTGGCCTTCAGGTCGCCTGCGGTGAAGAGTGGGCGGAAGTGCTGCCGGCGCTCTCGGCAGCGGATGCGGCCATTATGGCCCGACCGGCCAGCACACCGATGCTGTTGATGAAACGCCTGACACGCAGCGCCGATGGTGCGGTGATCGAGTATGTCGAGAGCCTGCTCGACCCCGATCGCTTCGGCCTGCACTTGACCTTCTGAGCGAGTCGAAGATGAACCCTGCCATCGCAAGCCTGGACCGAGCCCGCGGGGCCCTCCTGGGCCTGGCGATGGGCGATGCGCTGGGCATGCCAAGCCAGGTGATGAGTCGACGTGAGATCCAAGAGACCTACGGTCGGATCGAGGATTTCTTGGCACCCTACGAGGGCCACCCGGTTTCGCATGGACTGAAGGCCGGCATGATCACCGACGATACCGAGCAGTCGCTGCTCTTGGCCGAGCAGATCCTGGCATCTCCGGACGATTTCGATGAGCCGGCTTGGGCAGCCGCCCTGCTTGCCTGGGAAGAGGGCGTGAAGGCGCGCGGCCTGCTGGATCTGCTGGGTCCCTCGACCAAGCGTGCCTTGGAGCGGTTGGAAGCCGGCGTGCCGCCTGCCGAAGCGGGGCTCGGCGGTACCACCAATGGCGCGGCCATGCGGATCAGCCCACTGGCTATCGCGACACCTCTCGATCCCTTGCCGCGCTTCTTGGGTCACGTGCTGGAGACCTGTCGGATTACGCACAATTCCGCCGTCGCGGTCGCTGGCGCCGCCGCAGTCGGGGCTGCGATCAGTGCCGGCATCGAGGGTGCGGACCACGAGACCGCGGTTGCAGCAGCGCTTGCGGTCGCCAGAGAGAGCGAAAGGCTGGGCCTGGCACCTGGAGAGAGCCGGATGGCGCAGCGCATCACGACGGCCTTGGCGCTGGTCGAGGACGGTACAGGGGAGCAGGCACACGAGCGCTTGCTGCAGGAGATCGGCACCGACGTCGCGAGCATCCAGTCGGTTCCCATGGCGCTGGCCCTGGTGATCTTGGCCGAGGGCGATCCCTGGCGTGCCGTCTGTCTTGCCGCCAATGCCGGCGGCGACAGCGACACAATCGGCGCGATTGCCGGGGCGATCGCTGGCGCTTGCGCCGGTGTCGATCGGCTACCGGCGGCGCCGTTGGAGCGCTTGCTGGCCGTCAACGATCTGCAGATAGACCCCTTGGTCGAGCGCTTGTTGGCGCTGCGGGCAACGCGAGTCCTGCCTGTTCCAAAACTGGATCTCGACGGATGACGCGGCCCCGGCTCCTGCAGCTCTCCGGAGCGGTGATCGACCTGGTCTACCAGGTAGAGGCTCTGCCCAAGCCTGGTGAGGAGGCGAGGGTGCTTGCCTCGCGCCTAGCGCCCGGCGGGGGTTTCAATGCCATGCTCGCAGCCCGGCGGGCAGGCATGGCGGTTGTCTATGCGGCGCCGCACGGCAGCGGTCCCTTTGCGGACCTGTTGCGGCAGTCTTTGGCGCAAGAATTTATCGAGGCTCTGCTTCCAGCCACCGCCTTGGATGATCAGGGGCTCTGTACCGTCCTGATCGATGCCAGCGGCGAGCGCACCTTCATCACCCGCGACGGTGCCGAGCGCGCCTTTGACAAAGAGGCGTTGCTAGGCCTTGAGGCAGGGCCGCAGGATTGGTGGCTCTTGTCCGGCTATGGCTTGGCCATGCCGCTGTCGCAGGAGGCTCTTGCTGCCTGGCTCGATGCCTGCCCGCCGGCAACCCGCCTGGTCTTCGATCCTTCGCCGGTGATCGCGGAGATCCCCGAGACACTGCTGTCGCGCGCTGTTGCACGTTCCCATTGGATCAGTGCCAATCGACGCGAGGCCCTTGCCATTACCGGCGAGAGCGAACCCCAGACGGCGGCGCGTGCGCTGCAAGCCCTGACTGTCGACGGCGGCGCGCTCTTGCGCTGCGGCGAGGCCGGCTGCTGGCTGGCAACCTCCGCGCGCGCGCCGCTGCACCTGCCGGCCTTTCCCGTCGATGCCATCGACACCAACGGCGCCGGCGACACCCACGTCGGCAGCTTCATCGCGGCGCTGAGCGCCGGTCATCCGCCGGCGGACGCGGCCGTTTTCGCCAATGCGGCAGCCGCGCTTTCGACCACACGCCACGGCCCGGCGACGGCGCCGCTTGCCAGCGAGACCAGGGCCTTTATGGCCAAGGCCGAATTGAAACCGGAAACCCCTCTGCTCCAGACCTGAAAGGGAGACAAGCATCATGAGAAAGCCTGTGAAACTGTGCCTGCTGGCGGCGGCGGCCGCTCTCGCCCTGAGTAGCGCCGCTGCGGCCGAGGAGATCCGAGTCCTCAATTGGAAGGGTTACGGCACCGATGCCGACTGGGCGGTCAAGGCTTTCGAGGAGGAGACCGGCCACAAGGTGGTGCATGACTACTTCAACTCAGAGCAGGAGATGCTGACCAAGCTGCGCACCAACCCCGGTGCCTATGACGTGGTGCTGATCAACTCGGCCTACACCGGCCAGGCTCGCGAAGAGGGCTTGATCCAGGAGATCGACGTCTCGGGGATGGGTAACTTCTCCGATCTTGCGCCCAACATGGCGCGCAATGCCGACCTAGTGCCGGGTGGCGATGTCTATGGCGTGCCCTGGACCTGGGGCCTGACCTCCTTTGCCGTCAACACGACCGAGGTGGATCCGCCGCCAAGCTCTCTCGAGATCTTCTGGGACCCGGCCTACAAGGGCCGTGTCGGCTGGCGCGACGATCCCCTGGAATCGGTTCAGTTCGGCGCCTTGGCAACCGGGCAGAACATCAACGCCATTGAAGACCTGCCGGCTATCCGCGCCAAGCTGGAGGCCTTGATGCCGCAGATCCGCACCTTCTGGGGTTCGGAGAACGATTGGAACCAGTTCATGGCGGCCGGCGATTTCGTCGTCGCGCCCTTCTGGAGCGGTTCGGCCAGTCGCTCGATCGCCAAGGGCTTGCCGGTCGAGTTCGTGGTGCCGAAGGAAGGCGCCATCGGCTGGCTGGACGGTCTCTCGATCCCCAGCGGATCGACGAAGACCGAGGCGGCGACTGCCTTCATCGACTATATGATCGATCCCGAGTTCTACGTGACCTGGTCGAAAGAGGGCGCACCGGCCTCTGCCAATGCACGGGCAGCCGCGGCCCTGCCGGAAGAGGATTTCAATCGTCGGGTCCTGGGCGATCCGGAGGTCGTGGCTAGGGTGCAGTTCATGCAGCCGGTCTCCGATGCCGATCGCAAGGCCTATCTGGAGATGTGGCAAGAGTTGAAGGCGATGCAGTAGACGCCAGCCGGGCGATGCGCAGGAGCATGGCCGGGCGCAGCGGGCTAGGGGCGGCGGCCTTGCTGTCGCCGGCCTACCTCTGGCTGACGCTTGCCGTCTTCCTGCCGCTCTCGGCCATGCTCTTCTTCAGCTTCCTGACCGATGTGCCCTTCGGCGATCGGCAATGGGATCTGACCCTTGCCAACTATCAGGCCTTCTTTGAGAAGACGGTCTATCAGGTGCTGTTCTGGCGCTCGCTGCAGCTGGGCCTGACGGTCACCCTGCTGTGCATTCTGATCGGCTATCCTTGTGCCTTCGTGCTGGCCAAGGTGATCAAGGGGCGCGGGCGAGAGGCGCTTTTCCTACTGGTGATTCTGCCCTTCTGGTCGAACAGTCTGGTGCGGATCTTCTCCTGGGCCATCGTGCTTCGCGGCAATGGGGTGATCGACTACAGCCTGGATGCCATCCTGCCCTTCGATGTCTCGGTCAATCTGATGTTCAGCTATCCGGCCGTGGTGATCGGGCTGGTGCACTCCTACCTTCCATACATCATCCTGACTTCTTACCTGGCCTTGCAGGCCATCGACGACGAACTGATAGAGGCGGCGCGCTCGCTGGGCGCCCCGGTGCGCACCATCTTCCTGCGGATCGTCCTGCCGCTGTCGCTGCCGGGGCTGCTGGCCGGCGCGGTGCTGATCTTCGTGCCGGTCGTGGGCTCCTTCATGGAGCCGCGCATTCTGGGCGGGCGCGCCGGCACCTTCTACGGTACGGTGATCGAGGATCAGTTCACCACGGTCTTCAACTGGCCGCTTGGGGCTGCACTCTCCTTCGTCCTTTTGTTCGCCGTGCTGCTTATCCTGGCGGTCGCCAGCCCGGTCATCAAGAAGGGGGCAGCGTGATGCAGCGCGGACGCTTCTATCGCCTGTCGGGCCGGATCTTCCTGGTCCTGGTGCTGCTGTTCCTCTATGCGCCGATCCTGGTGATGGCGCTGATGTCCTTCAATCGCTCCGAATTCTATGTGCTGCCGATCGACTTCTCGACCCATTGGTACAGCGCCTTGGCCGAGAACGAGGAGATCCTGGCCTCGGCCTGGCGCAGCATCTGGATCGCCTGCGTGGTGACGGTGATCGCAACGGCGCTTGGCACTGCGGCTGCCTTGGCCTTCTTCCGCTACAGCTTTCCCGGCAAGCGCATTCTGCAGATCCTGCTGTTCCCGCCGATCGCCATACCCTGGCTGATCACCGGAACCGCGATGCTGATCTTCTTCTTCTCGGTCGGCATCGACCGCGGCACGCCAGCCGTGATCCTGGGCCATGTGGCGCTCGCCTTGCCCTACGTCATCGTCGTGGTGACGGCGCGCCTGGCCACCTTCGACCGCACGTTGGAAGAGGCCGCGCGCTCGCTTGGCGCGTCGGCCTGGCAGACCACGCGGGCGGTGACCCTGCCGTGGATCTCTTCGGGGATCGTCGCCGGCGCGCTTTTTGCCTTCGCGGTTTCCTTCGATCAGTTCGTCATCTCCTACTTCCTGTCAGAACCGGGGGACACCACCTTGCCGGTGATCATCTATTCGGCGATCCGCAAGGGCTTCACGCCCGAGATCAACGCCATCTCCACCATCATCATCGTGATCTCCATGGGCCTGATGCTGGCCGCCTCGCGCTTCTTCCGCTTCGGGGGAGAACGCTGATGGCCGAGGTCAGGGTTGCCAACCTCAACCTCTCCTTCGGGTCCTTTCGGGCCTTGCAAGAGATCGACCTGACCTTTCCCGACGGGCAGTTCTTCGGCCTGCTGGGGCCGTCCGGCAGCGGCAAGACCAGCCTGCTGCGCTGCATCGCCGGTTTTCTCTTCCCAGAGAGCGGCTCGATCACCATCGATGCGCAGGAAGTGGCCCGGGTCCCGGTCGAGAAGCGGGAGATCGGCATGGTCTTCCAGAACTATGCGCTCTTCCCCAACATGTCGGTGGCGGAGAACGTGGCCTTCGGCCTCAAGGTCCGCAAGCTAGCGGGGGGCGAGGTCCGGCGGCGGGTCGGCGAGGCCTTGGAACTCGTTCAACTGGAGGGCCTGGCCCAGCGCCGCCCGCGCCAACTCTCCGGCGGTCAGCGCCAAAGGGTTGCCCTCGCCCGCGCGCTGGTCACCAACCCGCGGGTTCTGCTGCTGGACGAGCCCTTGAGCGCGCTCGACAAGGCCTTGCGCGTCGACATGCAGATCGAGCTGAAACGCATTCAGCGCGAGGTCGGGATCACCACCATCTTCGTCACTCACGACCAGGAAGAGGCGCTGACCCTGAGCGACCGCATCGGCATCCTGCGTCAGGGCAAACTGGTGCAGGAGGGCAGCCCGCGCGCGGTCTACGCAGCCCCTGCAGACGTCTTCACCGCCTCTTTCCTTGGCGATGCCAATCTCTTCCGCGGCAGGCGAGAGGAGGGGGCACTCCGGCTCGAGACCGGTGAGCTGCTGCGCCACCCGGACGGCAAGGCGGGCGCGGTGCTTGCGGTTCGGCCCGAGAGCATCGCCATAAACCTCGCAGAGCCGCCGCGCGAGGCAGGCGCCAATCGCCTGAAGGCCCAACTGACCCAGCGCATCTTCGCCGGCGCCACAGCCACCTGTCTGCTGGAGTGGAACGGTCAGGTGCTCAAGGTCCTGGCCCGAGACCAGGATCTGGTGGACCTGCCGGAAAGCGGCCCGGTCTGGCTGAGCTGGCCGGTCGAGAAGACCATCTCGCTGGCTGAGGACACCAGGTAGTCAGCCAGCTTCGGATGCGATGGCTCTCGGTTTCATCGGCATCGCGCATTGCCAGCGGCGGGTTAGGCTGGCAGTACCCAAGCATCCCCTCGCCATAGAGGAGCGCAAGGCTTTGGGTTTGCTGTTTCGTGCCTGTCGCCAGGTTCTGGTGACGCTGCTGTTCGGTCTGGTTCTGGCCGCCCCCGGCAGCGCAGGGGGAGAGCGTGTGACCCTGGCGGTGGCGTCCAACTTCAAGACCGTCGCGGATGCCTTGGCGCCCGCATTTGAGGAGGCGAGCGGGCACAAGGTCCTGGTGTCCTTCGGATCGAGCGGCAAGCTCTTCACCCAGATTTCGCAGGGTGCACCCTTCGACATTCTACTCTCGGCCGACGAACTGCGTCCGGAACTGTTGGTCGAGCAGGGTTTGGCGCTTCCCGACAGTCGCTTTACCTATGCCATCGGCAAGCTGGCGCTCTGGAGCGCCTTGAGCCGCTACGACGAGGACGATGTCTTGCTCGATGCGCTGAAAGACGGCGACTTCCGCCGGCTGGCCATCGCCAATCCCAAGCTGGCGCCCTATGGCTTGGCGGCCAAGCAGAGCCTGACCGCGCTCGGACTCTGGGACGGGGTGAAGGGTCGCATCGTCATGGGCCAGAACATCGGTCAGACCTTTGCCATGGTGGCAACGGGCAATGCCGAGCTGGGTCTGGTCGCGCTCTCCTTCCTGCTGCAGCCGGAGATGGAGGGCGAGGGCCGCTATTGGGAAGTGCCGGGCGATCTGCACGACCCGATCCGACAGGACGCGGTTCTGCTGAGGCGGGCGGAAGACAACCGGGCCGCGCGTGCTTTTCTTGCCTATCTGCAAAGCGATGACGCGCGCGCTATCATTCGGTCTTTCGGCTATCGGACGGACTAGGCCTTGCCCGATCTCGCCCCGCTATGGCTGACCCTGCACCTGGCCCTGGTGACCACGGTGCTGCTGCTGATCGTCGGCACGCCCTTGGCCTGGTGGCTGGCGCACACGCGCGCCAGGATTAAGCCACTGGTCGAGGCGGTGACGGCCTTGCCGCTGGTGCTGCCGCCGACCGTCATGGGCTTCTATCTTCTGGTGCTCTTCAGCCCGAATTCCTGGATCGGCAGCTTCTGGGTGACCGTCACCGGCAAGACCCTGACCTTCTCTTTCTCCGGACTGGTCGTTGCCTCGCTCTTCTATTCACTGCCCTTCATGGTGCAGCCGCTGCAGGGCGCCTTTCAGGCAATCGGCCCGCGACCGATGGAGGCTGCGGCCAGCCTGCGTGCCTCGCCGCTGGATGCCTTCTTCACCGTTGCGGTGCCGCTGGCCGGCCGCGGCTTCCTGACCGCCTCCGTACTGACCTTCGCGCACACCATCGGCGAGTTCGGCGTGGTGCTGATGGTCGGCGGCAACATTCCAGGCGAGACACGGGTGATTGCCATCGACATCTACGAGAAGGTCGAGACCTTGCAGTACGGCGAGGCCCACCTGCTCTCGGCCGGTCTGCTGATCTTCTCCTTCGCCGTCCTGGTTCTGGTCTATGCCGTCAATCGCCGTGGGTTCAGCCATGTCCGCTAGACGGCTGGAGTTGCAGGCAAGCCTCCGCTTGGAAGCCTTTCGGCTGGAGGCCGAACTGGATCTCACCTTGGAGGGCGTGACGGCGCTTTTCGGTCCCAATGGCAGTGGCAAGAGCACACTGCTTCGAGTCATTGCCGGCCTGGATAGGGCCGAGGCTGCCAGCATCCGCTATGATGAGGCAGTCTGGGCGGATAGCGCGCGCAGTATTCACCTGGCAGCCTACCGCCGCCCGGTCGGGCTGGTGTTCCAGGATGCCCGCCTCTTCGAGCATCTCGATGTGGCCGGCAACCTGCGCTACGCGGATCGCCGCAGCCGGCGCAACGGCGGCGGCATCACCTGGGAGGGCGTCATCGAGGCCCTGGATCTGGGCAATCTGCTGGAGCGTCGCGTCGCCCGGCTCTCCGGCGGCGAGCGTCAGCGCGTGGCCCTGGCGCGCACCATACTGACCCGTCCGAAGCTGCTGCTGCTCGACGAGCCGCTTTCGGCCTTGGACATCGGCCGCAAGGCGGAGATCCTGCCCTATCTGGGGTCTGCGCCGCGCCACTTCGGCATCCCGACGATCTTCGTCAGCCACGCGATCGACGAGGTCGTGCAGATCGCCGATCGTATGATCGTCTTGGGCGAGGGGCGGGTGCAGGCGGTCGGCAGTGTCTCCGAAATTCTGGAGCGCTCGGACCTGCAGAGCTATACCGGCCGCTTCGAGGCCGGCAGCTTGCTTGAGGCGGTGGTAACCGGACAAGACGAGGCTTTTCGTCTGACCGAACTCAGCTTCGCCGGGCAGACCATCACCATGCCGATGGTGTCCTTCCTGAGCGTCGGTGACGCTGTGCGTCTGCGCATCCGTGCGCGTGACGTGGCCTTGGCCAAGCAGCGACCGGAGGGCCTCAGCATCCGCAACATTCTTGCGGGGGAGGTGGTCGAGGTCTCGGAGGAAGCCGGAACCGCCTTCGCCGAAGTCCTGATCGACCTGGATGGCCCGCGCTTGAGAGCGCGCATCACCCGCGCCTCGGTCTCCGATCTGGAGCTAGGTCCCGGGGAGCGGGTCTTCGCCTTGGTGAAGAGCACGACCTTCGATCGTCGCGCCATCAGCCGTCGGCAGTAAGGGGGTCAAGGCCTCCCAGGTTCGGCGCAATACCTGGGCCTGATCGCCGGCAATCGCCTCGGCCTTGGCCCCGGCCTCCGTCATCGCTGCGGGATCCTGCAGCAAGCGCAGCACCGCCACCTCGAGGGCCTTGGCATCGGCAACGCAGAGCAATGCGCCGGCGGCTTCCAGTCGCTCGCAGGTTTCGACGACATTGTCTCTGTGCGGGCCGGCGATCAGGGCTGCCGAGAGGCGTGCAGGCTCAAGCGGGTTATGTCCTCCGACCGGCACCAGAGAGCCGCCGACGAAGACCAGCGGTGCCAGACGATAGAGCAACCCCATTTCGCCCAAGGTGTCGGCCAGATAGACATCGGTGTCTGCAGTGATCGCCTCGTCCAGTGTGCGGCGCTTGCAGGTGAGGCCGGCTGCTTGGGCGGCGTCCGCGACCTCGGACCCACGCTCCGGATGTCGCGGCGCTACAAGTGTCAGTAAATTCGGAAGAGTCTTCCGTAAGTTTTTGTGAACGCGGAAGAGTTTGATCTCTTCGCCAGGATGCGTCGAGGCTGCCAGCCAACAGGGGCGTGCGTCGATTGCGGCCGTGAGCCTTGCCAGGTCCTCCGGATCGGCCGACAAGGGTCCGGCGGCATTCTTGAGGCTGCCGGTCGGAATGACATGCGGTGCGCCCAGCTTGTGCAGCCTTTGCGCCGAGCGCTCGCTTTCCGCGGTCACCAGGCAAAAGTTCTGCAGCAAGGCCGCGGCCAGGCCCGGCCAGCGCCGCCAACTGCGATAACTGCGGCTGGACATCCGCCCGTTCACCAGCACGCGCGCAATGCCGCGCCGGTCGAGCGCATGCAACTGGGTGGGCCAGAGCTCCGACTCGACAAAGATGGCGAGATCCGGCTGCCAGTGGTCGAGGAAGCGCGTGACGGCAGCGGGCAGATCCAAGGGCGAGAACTGGTGGATCACGCCCTCCGGCAGCCGCTTGGCCAGGAGACGCGTCGAGGTCACCGTCGTGCTGGTCATCAGCAGGGTCAGATCGCTCCTCTCGCGCGCGAGGGCCTCCACGAGCGGCAGGACGGCCAGGGATTCGCCAACGCTGGCCGCATGAACCCAAACCAGCGGTCCAGCCGGCTTGGCCTGACTGGCCTTGCCCCAGCGCTCCTGCACACGTTCGGGCAGCTCTTTGCCGCGCTTCAGGCGTCGCGCGAGCAGCAGAGGGAGCAGAGGGGCTGCCAAGCGTCCGGCCAGACGATAGAGGCCGAACACCAGCTGGGCGAACAGAGGTGACATTCCCTGCGGCCTAGACCATCGCCTGGTGCTGGGCAAGGGGTGGCAGGTGAATGGCTGCTTGCCTCAATCCCGCACTGGCTCTAAGGGGACCGGGTGATGCGTGGAGGAGGGGCAAGTGCCGGACGCGTTTCAGTGGCGTTCCTGGATCGATGCCGAGGGGCTTTGGTGCAGTGGTCCGGGGCTGACGGCGCCGGCCGGTCCTGGGCGCAGACGCCCAGCGCTTTTTCTCGACCGTGACGGCGTGCTGGTCGAAGAGGTCGGCTATTTGCACGACCCGGACCAGGCCCGGCTTCTCCCCTACGCGGCCGACCTCCTCGCCTGGCCGAAGGGGCGTGGCTGGGCTTCGGTGATCGTGACCAATCAGTCCGGTGTCGGGCGCGGCTACTTCGATTGGCGGGCCTTTGCCGCCACGCAAGCACGGATCGAGGGCCTGCTTGCCGCCAAGGGCGCGCGTCCCGACCTGCTGCTCGCCTGTCCCCATTCGGCCGCCGGTCGCGGGCACTATCTGGAGCGCGAGCATCCCGCGCGCAAACCGCGGCCCGGCATGCTGCTGCGGGCGGCCGCGCGTTTGAACATCGACCTTGCAGGCTCTTGGATCGTCGGTGATCGGGCGGGCGATCTGGCGGCCGGGCGCTCGGCCGGTCTTGCCGGCGGCATTCTCCTGGCCAGCGGTTACGGCAGCGAGGCTCGTCAGGTCTCGGCCGCGCTTGGTCTTGGTCGCGATGACTTCAAGAGCCTCGTCGCTCGCGATGCCGGCGAGGCTTGCGCGTTGCTTACGGTCTTGGCCCGATAGAATCCAAGAGGCGGGGCAGGGCGACTGCCAGGGTGACGCCGCGGGCAGCGAAGAACAGCAGGAAGGCAAGCCAGAGTCCGTCATTGCCCCAGATCGGCACCAGCAGGGCCTGTGCGGCCCAGAAGAACGCCAGAGAGATCAGCATGGCATTGCGGATTGCCACCGTGCGCAGGGCACCGATAAAGGTTCCGTCGAAGACGAAGCACCAGACCCCGATCAGCGGCAGGACGACCATGTAGGGGAGGTAGGCGCGGGCCTCTTCGACCACCTCCTCGTGCTTGGTGAAGAGTTCCAGGACCGCCCCGCCGACGACCCAGTAGGCAAGCGACCCACAGAGCGCCAGCAGACAGGCGATCTGCACCGCGGCCTTGATGGTCCTCGATGCCCTCAGGCGATCGCGCGCACCCTTGGCATAGCCGACCAGGGCCTCGCTGGCATCGGCAAAGCCGTCGAGCGCGAAGACGAGCAGCGCGAAGAGCTGTTGCAGGAGGTTGTTGGCGGCAAGCGTGCGATCGCTGAACTGGGCGCTGACGCTGGTGAAGATACCGATGCTGGTCAAGAGCGCGAAGGTGCGGATCATCAGGTTGACGTTGACCCCGACCATGCCCTTCAGCTTGTTCCGATCCAGCAGCAGTTTGCGCGGCACGCGGGCGGGATGGCGCTTCCAGTGCCGTCTGACCAGCAGCAGTCCGATGCCGGCTGCGGCGTATTCGGCGGCAAGCGTGCCGGCTGCCACACCCTCTATGCCCCAATCCAAGACCAGGACCAGAAAGCAGCTGAAGCCGGCGTTCAGGCCCTGCAGGGTCAGGGTCAGTATCATGACCGAGCGCGTGTCCTGCATGCCCAGCAGCCAGCCGTGCATGCAGTAGAAAGCGAGCGTCGCCGGTGCCGCCCAGATGCGGATGGAGAAGTAGGTCGCAGCCCCGGCGGTCACCGCCTCGCTGGCGGCAATCAGATCGAGCGCGAGCCGTTCTACCGGCGCCTGCAAGAGCAGCACGACGAGGGCAAGAACCCAGGCCATCAAGAGCGCGCGTCCCAAGACGGCCCGGATCTCGATGTCGTCGTGCGCGCCGCGCGCCGCTGCCGTGAAGCCACCGGTCGCCAGGCGCAGAAAGCCGAAGCCCCAGAAGAGAAACGAGAAGATCAGGGCACCGACGCTGACCGAGCCGATCAGGGCCGGGTCTTCCAGGTGCCCGCTGAGCGCGGTGTCGACCATTCCCATCAAGGGCTGGCCCAGATTGGCCAGGATGATGGGCGCGGCCAGCAGCCAGACCCGACGGCGCACCGCCGGCATTGCCAGATCCGGTCGTTCGATTGCGCCGGGCCCGGTTTCCTCTAAGCCGACGTCGGCCACAGGCTCACAGGTCGCTCGGCTGGTCGTCGCGGTGCAGCAGGATCAGGAAGACGAAGCCGATCATCCCCAGGAAACGATAGGCCGCAGGCTGGGCGTTGTAGGTTTCGGACTGCCACATAGCAAACCACTCACCGCCGACGATCATGAAGACGAAGAGATAGAGCGAAAGGCCTGCCATCAGCCCCAGATAGGCAGTCCCTTTCGCCTGTTGGAAGGCCGGCCCGCTATCCCGCTCGCCCCACAGTGCGACGCCGCCGATGCCCAGCACGATGGCAGTCACGATCTGCCAGAGGATGATGATCCAAAAGGCGATGTGATGCGCGACAGGGTTGGTTATGGCGCGCCACGTCAGGGTCGAGTCCGGAAAGATCGTGTCCATCGCCATGATGTGGCCGATGAAGGCCAGGTTGGCGTCCGGATCGGTGATGTTCCCAAGCGCGATCACAGCGAAATAGAGCGCCATCAGGAAGACCAACAAGACCTTGCAGCCGCGTATCAGCATTGCTTCTATCCACCCTCGACCGATCCGAAATGTGACGGGCACACTAGACCACGGGCACACTAGACCAGAGGATCGCCATCAAGGGAAGGCCGGCCAAGCGGCCTAGAGGATAAGGAAACCGCCATGCATTACGCCTATGTCACTGCAGACGTGTTTAGCGATCGGACTTTCGGCGGCAATCCCCTGGCTGTGCTGACCGATGCGCGCGGCCTCTCGTCTGAGCAGATGCAGAGAATCGCGCGCGAGTTCAACTATGCCGAGACCACCTTCGTGCTGCCGAGCGAACAGGAGGGCGCGGTCAAGCGCGTGCGCATCTTCACGCCCATGGCAGAGGTTCCCTTCGCCGGGCATCCCAATGTGGGAACCGCCGTCGTTCTGGCGCGCAGCGGAGCGCTTGGCGAGGTCAAGCCGGGTAGCAAGATCGTCTTCGACGAGGCCGCGGGGCTGGTCCCGATCACCCTGCTGGGCGAGGGCGAAGAGGTGACGGGCGCCGAGCTTACGGCGCCGAAGATCCATCCGATGGGCACCGTCATCTCTCCCGCCGAGGCTGCCGCCCTGCTGTCGCTCAGCGAAGATCAGATCGTCTTCGAGCGTCACCTGCCGATGGTTGCCTCTGCCGGTCTTGCCTTCCTGATGGTCGAGGTCAAGGACCGCGACGCTCTGGCGGCCGCCCGCGCCGATGCGGCACGGCTTTCCGAGTTGGAGCAGGCGCACGACTTCAACGGTGTCTTCATCTATACGGGCGAACCCGCTGATTCCAATACCGATTATCGTGCGCGCATGTTCGCGCCCTCGCACGGGGTGGACGAAGATCCCGTGACCGGAAGTGCGAATGCAGCACTTGGCATCATTCTGGCGGCTGCCGCAGGAACGGAGAACGGCACCTTGCGCTGGTCGGTCGCCCAGGGCGTCGAGATGGGCCGCGCCGGCCGCGCCGACATCACCGCAGAGCGCCGCAACTGGGAGACGACGGAGATCCGGGTCGCCGGCAATGCTGTTGTTGTTTGCAGGGGCGAGATCGAGATTCCCGAGGCTTAACATTGGCCTCTTCGCTGCCAACCAATTGACCGCCAGCGACTTTATCTGGATGCAGGCGATGCAGCGAGTTCGCTGGACCTTTGCCCTTCACCAGGTGCCCTTCACCAGGTGCCCTTCACCAGGTGCCCCTCACCAGGTGCCCCTCACCAGGTGCCCCTCACCAGGTGCCCCTCACCAGGTGCCTCTCACCAGGTGCCTCTCACCAGGCAAAGGGCTTGCGGTCGCGGAAGAAGCCGCCGGTGGGGCCGTCGTCGGGTAGGGTGGCCAGCCAGATGGCGGTATCGGCGCCTTCTGCCGGGGTCCGATCGCCCTCGGGGCCGCCCATCTCGGTGCGGACCCAACCGGGGCAAAGGCAGTTCACCAGCACACCGCTGCCGGCCAGCTCGGCCGCGAACACGCGGGTCATGGCGTTGAGTGCTGCCTTCGAGAAGCGATACCCGGCCTGGCCGCTACCCATCTCGCTCAGCTGTCCGGATATGCTCGACATGTTGACGATGCGGCCGTAGCCACGCTCACGCATGCCGGGTGCCACCAACTGCGTCAGGCGATAGGGGCCTATCAGATTGGTCTCGTAGGTCAGGCGAACATGCTCGACCGACTGCTCCATGGCGTAGGTCGAGACGCCGTTGTCGATGTGTGCGCCCTCCAGCCAGATGCCGGCGTTGTTGACCAGCACGTCGATTCGCCCGGCTTCTGCCTCGATAGAGGCGACAGCTGCTTCCAGGCTGGCATGGTCGGTGACGTCGGCGACGCGCGCTTCTGCACGGAGCCCTTCCTTGGCCAGAGCGAGAACTGCATCCACTGCTGCCGCTTCGCGTCGGGCCGTCAGATAGACGCGAAGACCTTGGCGCGCCAAGCCGCGGACCGTCTCGAAGCCGATGCCTCGGTTACCGCCTGACACAAGTGCAATTTTTGTTTCTGTCAAATTTTCATCTTCCCTTGACCTTCCTTCGGTCAAACTCGACATTAAGAGTCGCTCACAGAGCACAGACTTGTGCCCCGGCTGGTCAGCTTAGGACGCCGGCCCGTGTCGTTATGGACAGCACGGCGGGGCACGGTAACTTTGGCAAGCAGGCACCGCAACAGTGCCGATTGCCAACAACGTTCGGACAGGATGGCTCCCGTTTCTGGTGTGCCGTCCGAAGTCCGTTGAAATGAAAGCATTAGGAGGCTTTCCACCCTATGATAGATGATCCCAACCGCGACGCCCATGTAGAGATGCTTGCCAAGGCCGCCCTTTCGGGGCGCATCTCGCGTCGTACATTCATGGAGGGCGCAGCGGCTGTCGGACTGACGGTCGCGGCTGCTTCAACCCTCTGGAGCACAAAGGTCCTGGCAAACACCCCGCAGCGCGGCGGCAACTACCGTGTCGGTTGGCATGACGGCAACACGACCGACAAGCTGGATCCGGCGACGACTGAAGGCGTGTTCATGATTCAGTTGAATCATACCATGCGCAACTATCTGACCGAGATCACGCCGACCAACGAGATCGGTCCCGACATCTCCGAAAGCTGGTCGGCTTCCGACGATGCCTCGGTCTGGACCTTCAAGCTGCGCGAGGGTGTCACCTTCCACAACGGCAAGGCCTTCACGGCGACCGACGCGATGGATTCGCTGAACTATCATCGCAATCCGGACAATGCCTCGGCCGCTAAGCCGCTGCTGGCCGATGTCAAGGACATCAAGGCCGATGGGGATCACACCCTGGTCGTCACGATGAACGGCGGCAATGCCGATCTGCCCTACATCATGTCCGATTACCATCTGGTGATGATGCCCTCAGACGGCGAGGGCAATGTCGACAAGGACAGCGGCATCGGTACCGGGCCTTACGCGATCGACCACTTCGAGCCCGGCGTGCGCTGCGAGATGACGCGCAACGACAACTACTTCAAATCCGATCGAGCCTGGTTCGATTCGGTGGACGCCATCACCTTGAACGACGGCAATGCGCGGCAGAGTGCCATCATCACCGACGAAGTCGACGCCATCAGCGACGTCGATTTGAAGACGGTTGGCCTTCTGGCTCGTCGCCCGGGAATCGTCATCGACGAGGTTGCCAGTGGTGCGCACTGCACCATTCCGATGTTCTGCGATGTTGCACCTTTCGACAACCTGGACGTCCGTCTGGCCTTAAAGTACGGCATCGATCGTAACGCGATCGTCGACAAGGTTTTGCGTGGCCACGGTACCGTCGGCAACGATCATCCGATCGGACCGTCCCTGCCTTACTGGGCTGACCTGGAACAGCGCGAGTACGACCCGGAGAAGTCCAAGTTCCACCTGAAGAAGGCGGGCATGGAGAACCTCAAGGTCGAGCTCTCCGCAGGCCCTGCGGCTTTCGACGGTGCGGTCGACATGTCTGTGCTCTTCTCCGAGAGTGCTAAGGCGAGCGGCATCGACCTCTCCGTCAAGCGCGAGCCGGCCGATGGTTACTGGTCAAATGTCTGGCTGGTTAAGCCCTTCGTCGTGGTTCAGTGGGGCGCGCGTCCGACCCCGGATGTGATGTTCACCCTGGCCTATAAGGAGGGTGCCCCCTGGAACGAGAGCCACTGGAACAACGCGCGTTTCAACGAGCTCTTGCTGCAGGCCAAGGGCGAGTTGAACAACGACACCCGGGCCGGCATGTATCGTGAGATGCAGCAGCTCTGTCGTGATGACGGTGGCACCATCGTGCCCTTCTTCCGCAACCGCGTCATGGCGCGCAGCGACAAGGTACAGCACGGCCCCAACATCTCCGGTAACTGGGAGTTGGACGGCGGTCGCTCGGCCGAGCGTTGGTGGTTCGCCTCCTAAGGGAACCTAGCGCACTGAAAACGGAATGGCTCGGCCGCAAGGTCGGGCCATTTTCGTTTGGGATCTATCCCGATCCCAGCAGCTGGATCGCCTCGTCACGGCTGAAGAGGTAGAGCAGCAGGCGCAGGCTCTGGCCGCGCTCGCTTGTCAGCTCCGGGTCTTGCTCGACAATGCGGCGGGCGTCGTCGCGGCTGGCAGCCATCAACTCACCATGAACGGCAAGGTCGGCCATGCGGAACTGCGGCAGCCCGCTCTGTTTGGTGCCCAGAACCTCGCCGGCGCCGCGCAGCCGCAGGTCTTCTTCTGCGATCAGAAACCCGTCTTCGGTCTGGCGCAGGGTCTCTAGCCTGGCACGGGCCGTTTCGCCCAAGGGTGACTGGTAGAGCAGCAGGCAGCTCGACTTGTCGCTGCCGCGTCCGACACGCCCGCGCAGCTGATGCAATTGCGAGAGGCCGAAGCGCTCGGCATGCTCGATCACCATGACCGTGGCTTCCGGCACGTTGACGCCGACCTCGATAACCGTGGTGGCGATCAGCAGGCTGAGCGGGCCTTCGGCAAAGGCCTGCATGGTCTTTTCTTTCTCACCGCTGGAAAGGCGGCCATGCACGAGGCCGACCTTGCCCGGAAAACGGGCGCGCAGATGGGCGAAACGCTCCTCCGCGGCTGCCAGATCGCTGACATCGGAGACCTCGACCAGGGGACAGACCCAATAGACCTTGCGGTTCTCGTTCAAGGCGCGCGCCAAGCCGTCGACGACGTCGTCGAGGCGCGAGAGCGGGATCACGCGGGTGTCGATCGGTTGGCGCCCGGCCGGCTTTTCGTCCAGGCGCGAGACGTCCATGTCGCCATAGACCGTCATGGTCAAGGTCCGCGGGATCGGCGTTGCCGTCATCACCAGGATGTCGACGGCCTGGCCCTTCTGTGCCAGGGCGAGCCGCTGATGCACGCCAAAGCGATGCTGCTCGTCGACCACGGCCAGCAGCAGCTCGCGGAAGGCCACCTCTTCCTGGAAGAGGGCATGGGTCCCGACCACCAGCTGGCTCTCGCCCTTGGCGATGCGCTCCAGGGCGGCGGTGCGCCCGGACTTTCGATCCTTGCCGACCAGCAGCTCGATGCCGACACCGGCTGCGGCGGCCAGCGGTTGCAGGCTGTGCAGGTGCTGGCGAGCCAGAATCTCGGTCGGTGCCATCAAGGCCGCCTGTCCACCGGCCTCGGCGGCGGTCAGCATGGCCATAAGGGCCACGAGCGTCTTACCCGAGCCGACGTCGCCTTGCAGCAGGCGCAGCATTCGGCGTTCGCCGGCCATATCGGCCAGGATCTCCTCGATGGAGCGGCGTTGGGCGTCGGTCGGTCGGAAGGGCAGGGCCTCCAGCACCCGACTGCGCAGGCGGCCATCACCGCGCAGAGAGCGACCGCGTTTGCGCCTCTGGCGGCGCCGCACCAAGGCCAAGGCCAGCTGATTGGCCAGCAGTTCGTCCAAGGCCAAGCGTTGGCGTGGAGGAGCGAAGGGCGATAGGGCGCCCTCGTCTTCCGGCGCGTGCGCCTTGTTCAGCGCGTTGCGAAAGGAGGGCAGGTCGCGTTGCTTCAGCAGCGGGCCGTCCTGCCACTCTGGCAGGTCGTCCGGCACGCGTTCCAGCGCCCCGGCGATGGCCTTCTGCAGTGCCTTTGGAGTCAAGCCCGCGGTCATCGGATAGACCGGCTCCACCAGCGGCAGGGAGTCCGCTTCGTCCAGCGGCAGGACATGGTCCGGGTGGGTGATCTGCAGGTTCTGGCCGTAGCGCTCAAGCTTGCCGCTGACCAGGCGCTTGCTGCCCTCGGGAAGCAGCTTGCCGAGCCAGCCGGGATCGGCATGGAAGAACACCAGGTCGACCGCCGTGCCCTCGTCGAAACAGGTCACCCGAAAGGGCTGACGCTTGCTGCGCGGCACCTGGGTGCTGCCGATCAGCAGCTCTAAGGTGACCAGGCGCCCGACCTCGGCCGCGGCCAGATGCGGGCGGTAGCGACGGTCGATCAGGCCGCTCGGCAGGTGCCAGATCAGGTCGATGACGCGCGGTCCGGCCAGCTTGTCGACCAGCTTGGCCAGACGCGGGCCGATGCCGGGAAGTGCCGTGACTTCGGCAAAGAGGGGGTAGAGGATCTGCGGACGCATGCGGCCAGCGCGAGGCTCCCGAGTGAGCAGGTGATGCCGGACAGCATGACAGATCGGCCGGCGCGGTCTATATCCTAGAACAGCTTTGCCCGCCGCGGTATCGGCAGAAGGAATTCTGCCCTTGCCCGGAGGTTGCGCGTGGGCGAAGGGCCGGATTTCCGGGGCTGTGTGAGGGGAGTGGCAGATGGCAACTGAAACCTTGGAGAACCGCGCGAAACGGCTGCGCTACCGCAGCTGGCGCCGTGGGACCAAAGAGCTGGATCTGCTGCTGGGCCCCTATGCCGATGCGCGTTTCGACGGCAGCAGCGATCAGGGCATGGACACCTACGAAGCGCTGCTAGAGCTACCGGAACCCCTGATCTACAGCCTGCTGACCGGAACCGAAGAGCCCGACGCGCTGGCCGGCATGCCGGTCGACTTTGTCGTCTTGGTCGGGCTGATCCGCGACTTTCATGCCAAGCCCAAGAGGGCCTAGAGCCAAACGATGGACCAAGAGCAGTTGACGCAGACTCTGTTCGAGACGGGCGAGACCCAGATCTACGGCGCCCCCGAGGGTGTCGAGGCCATTTGGATCGCCCGGCTTTTGGCACAGCATCCCGATCGCACCCTGGCGCTGGTGGTGCAGGACGATGCAGCCCTGGCGCGGGCGGCGGCGGCCTTGCGCTTCTTTGCGGTCGGCACCGAGGTGCTGCGCTTTCCGGCCTGGGATTGCTTGCCTTACGACCGCGTGTCGCCTCACCGCGACATCATCGCTCAGCGTCTGGACACCCTGATCCGTCTGAAGGCGAAGATCCGCGGGTCCGGCCGGGTGCTGCTGACCACGGTCAATGCGCTGCTGCAGCGCGTTCCGCCAAAGCGCCTGATCTGGTCGCGCATCGTGATCGTGCGGCCCGGCGAAGAGCTGGCGCCGGAAGCCTTACAGCAGGCTCTGTCGGACCAGGGCTACGAGCGGGTCGAGACGGCGAGCGAGCCGGGCGAATACGCCCTGCGCGGTGGGCTGGTCGATGTCTTCCCGGCCGGGCGCTCGGCGCCGCTGCGGCTGGACTTCTTCGGTGACACGGTCGAGAGCGTGCGGGTCTACGACCCCTTGACCCAGCGCTCAACCGGCAAGGCCAAGGGGCTGGTCTTGAAGCCGGTCTCCGAGGTGCGCCTGGACAAGACGACGATCGAGGGTTTCCGCCAGGGCTATCGCACGCAGTTCGGCAGCGGCAAGGACGATCCGCTCTACGAGGCGGTGAGCGAGGGCAGGGCCTATGGCGGCCTGGAGCATTGGCTGCCGCTCTTCTACGAGCGCCTGGATTTGCTTGTCGACTACCTGCCCAAAGGCACACCGCTGATCGTGAGCCAAGCCGCGGAGAGCCAGCGCGATCAGCGCTTGGACACGATCCACGAGTTCTATGAGGCGCGCCGGGCGGCGATGCGCGCGCGTGACGACGGGTCTGCACCCTATCGCCCCTTGGCACCGGAGGCGCTCTATCTGACGGCCGAGGAGTGGGATCGCCTGCTGGCCAGCCGGGCCGTCGGGCGTTTGTCTGCCTTTGCAGCACCACAGGGGCGTGAGGATGCCGACCTGGGCGGTCGCCCGGCGCCGGACTTTGCCGAGGCTCGGCAGGGCAAGCAGGGTCTCTATGTCGCCTTGGGCGAGACAGCGAAAGCGGCACAGGCCGCCGGTCAGCGGGTGGTCATTGCCGGTTCCAGCGACGGCTCGCGCGATCGCTTGGGCGCGCTGATGGCCGAACATGGCTTGGAGGCGCAGGCCAAGGTCACCCGTTGGTCAGAGGTCCTCTCTAGCCCCGAGGACGCCTTGGCGCTCACCAGCCTGCCGTTGGAGCGGGGTTTTGCCACGCCGGACATGCTGCTGCTGAGCGAGCAGGACCTGCTGGGCGAGCGGTTGATGCGCGCTGCCGGCAAGCGACGCCGGGCCGAGAACTTCCTGACCGAGGTGGCGTCGCTGACCGGCGGCGATCTTGTCGTCCATGTGGAACACGGTATAGGTCGCTTCGAGAGCCTGGAAACCCTGGATGTCGGCGGTGCTCCGCACGACTGCTTGAAGGTGATCTACGCCGGCGGCGACCGCCTCTTCGTACCGGTCGAGAACATCGACGTGCTGACCCGCTTCGGCGGCGAGGATGCGGTTGCCGAACTGGACAAGCTGGGCGGTGTCGCCTGGCAGGCACGCAAGGCCAAGGCCCGCGAGCGCATTCGTGAGATCGCCAAGAAGCTGATCCGGATCGCAGCGCAGCGCCAGTTGCAGAAGATCGAGCCGGTGGAACCGCCGGATGGCATCTACGAGGAGTTTGCGGCGCGCTTCCCCTATCCTGAGACCGACGATCAGTTGAGCGCGATCTCCGACGTGGTGAACGACCTGGGCTCGGGCCGACCGATGGACCGGCTGATCTGCGGTGACGTCGGTTTCGGCAAGACCGAAGTGGCGATGCGCGCAGCCTTCCTGGTCGCCATGAGCGGTCGGCAGGTCGCCATCGTCGCGCCGACAACGCTGCTCGCCCGCCAGCATGCCAAGTCCTTTGCCGAGCGATTCCAGGGCCTGCCGGTCCGCATCGACTGGATCTCGCGTCTGGTGGCGCCGAAGCAGGCAACACAGGTGCGCAAGTCGCTGACCAGCGGCGAGCTGGATCTGGTGGTCGGCACCCATGCGCTGCTGTCCAAGTCGGTGCAGTTTCGCGATTTGGGCCTTCTGATCGTTGACGAGGAGCAACACTTCGGCGTCAAGCAGAAGGAGCGCCTGAAGGAGCTGGGCAGCGACATCCACGTGCTCACCCTCTCGGCGACGCCAATCCCCAGAACCTTGCAGATGGCCATGTCGGGTGTACGCGAGATGAGCCTGATTGCGACACCGCCGGTCGACCGTCTGGCGGTGCGGACCTTCGTACTTCCCTACGACCCGGTGGTGCTGCGCGATGCCATCCTGCGCGAGCGCATGCGCGGCGGACAGGTCTTCTACGTCTGCCCGCGCATCGAGGACCTGGAGGAGGTGGCCGAGCGTCTGCGTAAGCTGGTGCCGGAAGCCCGCTTTGCGGTTGCGCACGGTCAGCTGCCGGCTACAGAGTTGGAGCGGGTCATGGGCGCGTTCCTGGATCGCCGCATCGACATCCTGCTGTCGACCAACATCGTCGAGTCCGGCCTGGACATCCCGACGGCCAACACCCTTATCCTGCATCGCTCCGACCTCTTCGGCCTGTCGCAGCTCTACCAGCTGCGCGGGCGTATCGGGCGCTCCAAGCTGCGGGCCTATGCCTATCTAACCTTGCCCACAGGTCGGAAGCTGACCCCGACCGCGCAACGTCGCCTGGAGGTCATGCAGACCCTGGATACCCTGGGTGCCGGCTTTGCCGTGGCGACGCACGATCTGGACATCCGCGGTGCCGGCAACCTGGTCGGCGAAGAGCAATCCGGGCACATTCGAGAGGTCGGCATCGAGCTTTATCAGCAGATGCTGGAAGAGGCCGTGCAGGGCCTGAAGCAGCAGACCGGGGCGGAAGACATCCTGCTGACGGCGAGCGCGGGTTGGACGCCGCAGATCAACCTGGGCGTTCCGGTCCTGATTCCGGAAGCCTACGTCGCCGATCTGAACGTGCGCATGGGACTCTACCGGCGTTTGGCGAATCTGGTGGCGCAAGCGGAGATCGAGGCCTTTGCCGCAGAGCTGATCGACCGCTTCGGTGCGCTGCCGCCTGAGGTCGAGAACCTGTTGCAGGTGATGACCATCAAGCAGCTTTGTCGTCAGGCGGGCATCGGCAAGGTCGACGCCGGTCCCAAGGGTGCCGTGCTCTCCTTCCATGAAGACAAGCCGGCAGCGCCCGATCGTCTGATCGCCTACCTGCAAAGCGGCGCGCGTGACGGTTCCGTGCGTATCCGCCCCGACCAGAGGCTGGTCATCCAAGCCTCCTGGGGCAAGCCCAAGGGGCGGGTCGCCGGCCTGCGTAAGGCGCTCGCCAATCTGGTTCCCGAGCCGAGGCAGGAAGCAGCGGAGTAGTGGCTAAGCGCGGCCTTCGTCGCGCGTGAGGCGGCGGCGTAGTCTCCGCACGCCAAAGCCAACGGCAAGCGCTATGATCGGCACGGCCACCAGGGTGACCACGGTCTTGTCGACAGCAACGCCCAGGCCGTTCAGGCCTTCTGCCAAATAGCCGACGAGACCAACCGCGTAGTAGGTGATGGCGACGACGGACAGACCTTCCACCGTTTCCTGTAACCGCAGCTGCTGTTTAGCGCGTCGGTCCATCGACAGCAGAAGCTCGGCGTTCTGTTCGGATACCTTCACCTCGACACGCGTTGCCAGCAGCCGGGTTGCTCTGGCGATGTGGTCGGTCAGTGCGTTCTGGCGGGTATCGGCGGCCAGGCAGGTGCGATAGGCCGGCGCCAAACGTCGCTCGATAAAGCCGGAGATGCCGATGCCGCCATCCAGGGGTTGTTCCTGCAGGGACTCGATGCGTTCGCGCACGATCCGCCAGTAGGCCTGGGTCGCAGCATAGCGATAGGTGGTGCGGGTCCGAAGCGCCTCTGCCTCGCCGGCGATTGTGGTCAGCTGTTGCAGCAGGTCGCGGTCGTGCGCGACATCGGCCGGCGCCGAAAGACCTTCAGAGAGCGTCACAATGGCGTCCTCGAGCCGTCTGAGGTCGCCGCCTGTCTCCCGAGCCTGCGCAAAGCCCAGCAGTGCAGCCATGCGATAGGTTTCGATCTCCAGAAGCGTCTGCACCAGGCGTCCGCGCTTGATCTCACTCGTCTCATTGTCGAAGACCAGCATGCGAACGAAGCCGTCGCCGTCCGGCCGGAAGTCGGCCGCGACCGAGGCCGTGCCGCCCGTCAGGCTGCTCTCGATCACTCGGTCT
This sequence comes from Kiloniellales bacterium, assembly GCA_040219175.1. GTDB lineage: Bacteria > Pseudomonadota > Alphaproteobacteria > Kiloniellales > JACOMY01 > JACOMY01. The sequence continues at coordinate 144,525 of JAVJSY010000019.1, read as the reverse complement.
TTCCCAAAGGCATCGCGATAGAGGCTGCGTTCCGGACCGCCGTTCTCTTGCCGCCGTACGGCGACGTGGACCGCTGCCAAGAGCCTGCCTGGCAGGTCGGTGCGCCACCATTTGGGTGCCGCATCGACAGCCGCTCGCCATTGGACTGCCCGGTCGGCACTCTGCGCGCGCATCAGGGTATAGGTTGAGAATTCCGTGTGCCGTTCCCAGACGATGGTTAGGCCACCCGCATCGACCTTGTGGCGCCTTGCCGTCGCACTGGGCTCCGGCACGCCCAAAGAGCGACATAGCGCCACGAGATGGTCGTGATCCTTCTCTTCCCCGCGCTCTCCCGATTCCATGACCAGGCGGCTGATCAAGGCCGGCTGGGTCAGCGTTGCCGGTGGGCGCGCATGCGCCTCTGCCACCAGTTGATCGCGCCAGGGGTGCGGGTGCAGGTCGATCCAACGTTGCGCCATCAGGCATTCGGCTCCTAGTGAAGGAGGGGAGGGAGGGCCAGTCTAAGCGCGCGGAGCAGCCTTTCCAAAGACGGCATAGTGGCTCAAATCGGTGCTCTAGTTGTTCGCCGGCATCACGCTGGAATGGTCGCAGGCTTGCAAGTCCCCAGCAGCGACACTAACTTCCCGTTCCGAACATCGGATGGGCGGTTAGCTCAGCGGGAGAGCGTCTCGTTTACACCGAGAGGGTCGGCGGTTCAAATCCGTCACCGCCCACCACGCCGATCGTGCGCCCTCTCAGAGGCGGGAAGGCCGAACTGTTGTGCCGACGCCGGCGCAATAGTGCAGACTCCTGTCATTCCCCAGCCAACCCAAGAATGTGAACGAAAGGGCAGCTTTTTGACGATCTTCTTTCATATCGGAACGCCGAAGACCGGCACGACTGCCCTGCAACGCTTTCTCGCCGCGAACCGGGAAACGCTGGCAGAGCTGGGTTACGACTTCCCCAGCTTCCTTGGCGAAGAAAACCACGCCAAACTCGCAGCCTACGCCCTGGAGCCGAGCCGCGACGTCGGCCTTAAGATCGAGATGAAGCTGACCGATGAAGACGCTCGTCAAGAATTCAACGCCACTCTTGAACGAGATTTTGAAGAAGCGGTCTCTGCCAAAGGCGACTACATATTTTCAAGCGAACACTGTACAACCTACCTTGCAGAAGAATCCGAACTGAGCCGCCTCAAGAGCCTGGTGACTGCAACTGGGCAAGATGTCCGGCTTATTGTCTATTTTCGTGAGCCGGTTTCCTATCTGGTTAGTCGTTTTTCGACCAACTTAAAGCAGGGTCGCACGAATACCATCAGAGTACCCCCCGGCAAGAATCTTGACCGCTGGTATGACTACCCAATGATCGTCGATCTCTGGTCCAAGGTCTTCGGGCGAGACAGCCTGACGATACGCCTCTTCTCAAAGGATCATCTCAAGTCAGGCGACATTCGCCACGACTTCTGCCAGGTCCTCGGGCTGCAGGAGAGTGCTCTGGATTTCGGCTATGCAACAGATCCGATGGCCAATCGAAGCGTGGACTATCTGGTTGGATCTTTCCTTTTGGAGATGAACAGGCTGGTTCCCCGCTATGTGGACCAGAGGATAAACCCCTTGCGCGGGGAACTGGCCGTACTTTGCGAGGTTGTTTCGAACCGGGAGGGAATTCTGGTTCCCGAAGACATCGTCACCCAGATGAACGATCTCTTGCGCGATCCAATGGCCCGGTTCAATCGAGACTATCTGGGCGGCCCCTTTGCTTCCCCCTTCGCACCTTACTCTCCCGAGGGGAAATGCGCGATGCGGCGTCTGACACGCAAGGAGTACATGGAGATCTTTGCCGACATTTGGACGGCTAAGATCGCGATGGAGAAATCGATCGATCTCTCGGCCTTGTCGGCTGTGCATGCCGACGCTGCGATGCAAAAGGTCCGCTCAGGTTCCAGGAATGGCGATCGAGTGCTGGTTTAGGACTCCCTGACCTTCTTCAAGCGGGCCATGGCCCAAATTCCGAATGCCGGCCCCAGCGCCAGGAGCAGGATGACCGAGGGCCAGCCTATCGATCGTGCAAGCCAAGGGACGGCCTGGACAACGAAGACGGTAAGACCGAAGCCCAAGGCGGTTTGCAGGGTCATCAGACTGCCGACCTTGTCGGCTGGCGCGAAGTCGGCGACCAGCGCAGAGAACTGGCCCGAATCGGGCACGATTGTCAGGCCCCACAGCATCAGAGCGGCAAAAGTCAACCAGACCGGCCCGCCGAAACTGGCAGCCGTGGCGATCGCCGCGCTGCCGCTTGCGCATAGGGCCAGACTGGCGACGCGGCGCTTGCCGATCCGGTCGGCCAGAGGGCCCGCGAAGGCCGATGCGATCCCGCCGACCGCTATGGTGCAGAATGAGGTCCAGGTTGCGAGCTGGACTGCGGTCGGCCAAGGCAGATGCGTTGCAAACGAGGCGGCGGTGAAGACGCCGACCCAGGCCCACATGGCATAGAGCTCCCACATGTGTCCCAGATAGCCGGCGATGGCATAGCGGATCCGTCGGTCCTGCCACGCCAGAAAGCTATCCTGGAAGCGGAAGCGCAAAGCGCGGCTGTGATAGGGCCCCAGTTGAATGAGCAGCATCGAAAGGCCGCCGACACACGCTGCCACAGAGGCCAGAGTGACGGTCAGGCGCCAGTCCTCGGCTCCAATCGCCGCAAAGAGATGCGGCAGGGCCGATCCCAAGGTCAGCCCGGCAACCAGCAAGCCGACCAGGAATCCGCGGTCCTTCTGCCCCCAGCCGACCGCGATCTTCATGCCGATGGGATAGACGGCTGCAAGCAGGGCCCCGGTCACCAAGCGCAACGCAATGGCGGAGAGCGAGCCAATCGGCACCAGCAGGAGTGCGGCGTTTGCAGCTGCGGCAAGTACGGCAGCCGATGCAACCAGTCGCCGTGGGTCGAAACGGTCGGCAAGGCCGCTCAGCGCCGAGATCAGGGCGCCGACAACGAATCCGGCCTGCACCGCACTGGAAAGCGCGGCCTCGCGAAAGGCGCTCATCGTCTGTTCGCCCTGCATTGCCGGCAGTATGGCAGCGGATACGAACCACAAGCTCAGTACTGCAATTTGCGCCAACACCAGAACAGCTATGCTGCCGCCCTTGCCCATTCCCTGTTCGGCCTTCAGTGGTGCTTCATCTGTGGTCCAAGACCTGGCTTAGCACGCGCCCAGAGGGTTTGTCGGTGTCGAATGGCCGCTTTGCAGGAGACTGTTAGCTGTCGTCGGTCTATCTTTGCTTCAGTCATGGCCGTATCGCGCTAAGCTGTCCAGGACAGGTGCGGCGAGGGTATCGGGGGAAATGGAGAGCGCATGATTGGGATTGATGGGGAACGTTTGCTTGCCGACCTTATGCACCTGCGGAGCTATGGCGCTTCGGGGAATGGCGTGGTGCGGCCTGCCTTTAGTCCGATCGACTGGGAGTCGCGCCGCTGGTTGGCCGGGCGCATGCGCGATGCCGGCCTGACGCCGCACTACGATCCCATCGGCAACCTCTTCGGTCTGCCACCGGGTGACGCGCCGGCCGTCCTGATCGGGTCGCACAGCGACACCCAGCCGGAGGGCGGATGGTTGGACGGGGCCTTTGGCGTGATCGCCGGTCTGGAGATTGCGCGCGCCAGCCTGGAATGCGGCGGGCCGCCGGTTGCTGTCGTGTCTCTGCAGGACGAAGAGGGGCGTTTTCTCGGCCTGACCGGCAGCCAGGTCTGGCTGGGTGAGGCAAGCCTGGAGGAAGCCGATGAGAGCCGCGATGCCGATGGTCTTCGCCTTGGCGATCTGCGCGCCGCCACCCCGGAGCTTCGAGGCGCTGCCTTTCTCGAGGTGGAGCGCTTCCAGCGTTTCTACGAGGCGCACATCGAGCAGGGGCCGGTTCTCGATACGGCCGGCGAAAAGATCGGTGTTGTGGAAACGATCGTCGGCTGGCGCAACCTGCCGATCAGGTTTGCCGGGCAGCAGAACCACGCGGGCACCACGCCGATGACGCTGCGCCGCGACGCCTTTCAGGGCCTCGTCCGCTTTAGCCAGCGTCTGAACGAAGTCTTCAGCGATTTGGCACAAGCGTCTACGGTTTGGACCATCGGCCGTGTCTTGGTGCATCCCAATGCACCCTCCATCGTGCCGGGCTCGGTCGAGGCCAACCTGCAATGGCGGGATGGCGATCTCGCTCGGCTGGATCGTATGCAGGAGGCAGCCTTGACCCTGGCCAGTGAGGTTGCCGAGGAATGCGGGTTGGAGGTCTCTCTGGATGAGGTGGCCGCCCTTAAGCCATCGATAATGGATCGGGGGCTGATCGCCGGGCTGGAGACAGCGGCGGAAGAACTGGCGCCGGGTCGCTGGCGGTCTATGCCGTCGGGTGCCCTGCATGACGCCATGCTGTTCAGCAGCCGTATGCCCACCGCGATGATCTTTGCGCCCTCCATCGGCGGGGTCAGCCACAGTTTCGCAGAAGACACCAAGACCGAGGACCTGGCGCTCTGCGCGCAGGTTCTGGCGCGCGCTGTCTCTCTGGGATACTAGCCTGGATGTTTCACCAAGATAGGGCCGTCATCGCGTCGGGAGGAGTGCGATCCGCTAGGAGAAGGTCGAGAAGCGTAGCCTTGAGCCAGGCTTGAGCCTTTCGACACCGCGGGCGGCCCGCCCGACGCGACCCGAAGGGTGGGCGATACAAGCCGGCCCTATCCTGATGAGATATCCAGGCTAGAGGCAGCGTCTTTCAAGTCTGAGGAATTCACCTGACAGTGCTAGAGCCAACTTCTCACAGGATCCTCAGGCGATCCTTAGGGAGGGCTCAAGCGGGGCTGGTCATCGTCCCTTACCTCTTTCTTCAGCTACACGGCCAATCCTGGTCGTACGGAGGAAAGGGAACGAACGATGGCAAATCTTTTCGGCACCAGCGGTGCAGATTACATTCCCGGCACGGGACTGAACGATTCCATCTACGGTCTGTCTGGCAGCGATACGGCCGTCGGGTTTGGCGGCGATGACGCCTTCCAAGGAGGTCAGGGGGATGACAGCTTCTTCGCCGGCAGCGGCAGCGATCGCTTCTACGGCGAGAGTGGCAACGACCTCTTTGTCGCCGCAACCGGCAAAGACAGCCTCGTATTTGGCGGAAGTGGTAACGACATCCTGTTCGGCGGCCTGGGAACGGACCGCAGTTTCTTCGGCGACGGCGGCGACGATACCTTTCATGGGCAAAGTGGCATCGACCTCTCGATTGCCGGCGGCAGCGACAATGATCTCCTGTCCGGTGGCAGCGGCAACGACCTCCTTATGCGTGGAGACGAGGGCAACGACAGCCTCTACGGTGACGAGGGTGCCGACAGCAATTTATACGGTGGCAAGGGCGACGATCTGATTTTCGGCGGCGCCGGATCGGATCGGTGGCAGCGCGGCGGAAGCGGCAACGATGGCCTCTTTGGCGGTGACGAGTCTGATTCAACCTTGATAGGCGACAGCGGGAACGATTCGATCGTTGGCGGCCAAGGGAATGACAACTTTATCTTCGGAAGCGACGGCGAGGACCTGATCTACGGCGAAACCGGAGGTGAGCGCTATCTCTATGGCGGCAAGGATGCCGACAAGATCTACGGCGGATCGGGGCGCGAAGCGGCTGTCTATGGTGGCGCGGGCGACGATCATGTCTTTGGCGGCGCGGGCGACGACTACTTCGTCTTCGGCGGCAGTGGCGACGATCGGGTCTTCGGTGACGAGGGCGCCGACAGCTTGGCCGGTGATAGCGGCAACGACGATATGCGCGGTGGCGACGGAAAAGATGTCATCGACGGCGATTCCGGAAACGACGTGATCCGTGGCGGTAGCGGTGACGATCTGCTGCGCGGTGGCGATGGTGCGGACCGTCATCTCGCCGGCGCTGGCGACGACATAGCTTTCGGCGGCGCCAGCCGTGACCGCTTTGTGGGCGGCACCGGTGTCGACACGATGTATGGCGAAGCCGGGAACGATATCCTGAATGGCGCCAGCGGAACAGACACCGCCTATGGTGGCCTGGGTAACGATACCTTCATCATCGACTCAATCGATGATGTCGCCTTCGATGACTTTGGCGAAGGGGCTTCGGATGTCATTCGCTCCAATGCTTCGGATCACACGCTGCTGCAGGACACCGGCGGGGACATTGAACGCGCGATCATCAACCAAGGTGCGGGCGACGCGAACTTTACCGGCAATGGGATCGCCAACACCATCCTTGGCAACAGCTTCTCCAACACGCTCTTCGGTGAATTCGGCGATGACATACTGAACGGAAAGGGCGGCGTAGACAGCCTCTTCGGCGGCGCCAGAGAGGATACCTTCGTCGTCGATGACGCGGACGACAGGGTTTTCGAGTTCCTGGAGGCCGGGCCGGATGCGGTGGGCAATCAAACCGATCTGGTTCGCGCCGAGGTCGACTACACCCTGCCCGATGGGACCGCCAGCGCCTTCGTGGAAAACCTGCGGATGCAGGGCGGATTTGGCAACATCGACGGAGCCGGTAACAGTCTGGACAACACCATTGACGGCAATACGGGAGACAATGTCTTGCGCGGCCTGGCCGGTGTCGATCGGGTCGATGGCGGTGAGGGCGCCGACCGGATCTTCGGCGGCGGCGCTGGCGATCGCTTGAATGGCGAGGCTGGCGAGGACACCATTGCCATCGGACGTGACGACAAGGTCTTCGGTGGGGCCGACGAGGATTGGTTCTTCTTCGGGCAGGCGAACCTCGGCAGCGGTTCGCAGGTGATCCGCGATTTCTCCGGCGTGCAGTTGGATGGCGGCGGTGTCCGCGACCTGCTGGTGTTCGGTACCGGGCTGGAGGTCGGCAGCTTTGCCTACATCGGCGATCAGGCCTTCACCGGCGGTGGCAACAGCGAAGCCCGTTTTGCCGCGTCACGCCAGCTGGAGATAGATCAGGATGGCGATGGCGCGGCCGACATTCATGTGCAAGTCGATGGCTTCAACGATGCAAGCCGCCTGAGCGCCACCGACTTCATGTGGCTGTGACTGTCCTTCGGGGCGAGGCCCGATAGGGGAGGCGGACCGCCTCTCTTTGTTTGATGCCCGGCGGACGCAGGTCTTATCAGGAGGCCTGCGTCCGTGCGATTTGGAGCGGGCTCACGCGATGGATCTTCATCTTCGAGTGCAGCTAGACGTTGCGACCCGATAGCAAGGGCGCGAATCGGTGCCTACGAGGATGACCAATCCTGAGTGACGATCGGTGACAGGGTTGCGTCGGAGGCAGCTGGAGGGTTGGATTGCCCCGGAGAAGTGCCGAGAATGGTGCATCGCCAGGGAGTCACGAGTGATTGGAGACGACAGGAAGCGCGCGCCCTCTAGGCGACGCCCGCGCCGCGCGCGAAGCCAAGCTGCGCGCCGCGGACCGCAGGGCAGCCACGACGGCGGCCGATATGCCCCCTTAAGCGCGCAAGACCTACGGCGCCTGGACCAGGTTGCGATGGAGATCCTGGCAAAGGTCGGCCTGGCGGAGGCGCCGCCGGAGGTCGAGGCGCTTGTCTTGGCCCAGGGCGGCCAGCTCAGGGCGGACGGGCGCTTGCTGTTTCCCGAAGCGCTTACGCGTTCGGCCGTGGCGGCTATGCGCAGATCGGTGACGCTCTTCGCGCGCAAGGCGGGGCAAGATCTGTTGCTGGAGGGCAAGCGCGTCCACCTTGGGACAGGCGGGGCAGCACCCCTGGTGGTCGATCTGGAGAGCGAGCATTACCGGCCCTCGACGCTGCGCGATCTCTACGATGCCGCAAGGCTGGTCGATCGGCTGGAACATATCCATTTCTTCAGCCGATCTCTCGTGGCGCGCGACATTGCCGATCCCCTGGAGATGGATATCAACACGGCCTATGCCTGCTTGGCCGGGACCGGCAAGCACGTCATGGTCAGCGCTGCCTCGCCTGACGCCGTCGATGCCATCGCCGAGATCTGCTATGCCCTTGCCGGCTCTGCCGAGGCTTTTCGTGCGCGTCCCTTCCTGTCGCTCAACATCAATCATGTGGTGCCACCGCTGCGCTTCTCGGGCGAGGCCATGGGTGTCCTCCTGCAGGCCGTGCGCCGTGGCATCCCGGTTCACATCAACACCTTCGGGCAGCTGGGTGCCTCCAGCCCCGTGACCATCGCCGGCTCGGTCGCGCAGACCATTGCCGAGACCCTGGCAGGCCTGATCGTGGCCTGGCTGGCGGAGCCGGATGCAAAGGCCGTGTTCGGCGCTCGGCCAATGGTGACCGATCTGCGCAGTGGCGCGATGTCGGGCGGCGGGGGCGAGCAGGCCCTGCTGACGGCTGCGGCGGTGCAGATGGCCCAGTACTACGGGCTGGCGAACTCCACCATTGCCGGCGCCAGCGACGCCAAGATCGCCGATGCGCAAAGCGGTTACGAGAAGTGCCTCTCGGTGAACCTGGCAGCGCAAGCCGGCTGCAACCTGATCACCCAGGCCTGCGGCATGCAGGCAGGATTGATGGGCTGTTCGCTGGCGAGCTATGCCATCGACAACGAGATGCTGGGTGCGATCCTCAGGTCCTTGATTGCCGTCGAGATCGATGCGGACACGCTGTCTGTTGCGCAGATCGACAAGGTGGTGCGAAGCGAGGGGCATTTTCTGGGGCAGGCGGAGACCTTGAAACGGATGGAGAGCGATTTCCTCTATCCGCAGCTTGCCGACCGACGCACGCCGGAGATCTGGGAGGCAGACGGCGGCCCGGATATCCGCCAATCCGCCAAGGCCTTCGTGAAGGAGATCCTGGCCAGCCATCACCCGCAGCTCATACCGGAAGATCTATCGCGTGCGCTGAGAGCGCGTTTCCCCATTCATCTGCCAGAGGAGGCCATGCGGGCTTCATGAAGATTGCAATACTGGGGGTCGGAGCCATGGGCTCGATCTATGCCGCTCTCCTGGCCGAGGCCGGGCACGAAGTCTGGGCCGTTGACACCTGGGCCGCGCATCTGCAGGCAATTGCCGAGCGCGGCCTGCGGGTGGAGGGCGCCAGCGGAGATCGCAACGTGACCGCGATCAAGACGGCCGATCACCCGGCGGCCGTCGGGCGCGCCGACCTCTATGTCATCGCCACCAAGGCAGCCGCGGTCGGGGCCGTGGCCGCGGCGATCGCGCCTTTCTGCGACCAGGCAAGCCTGGTGCTGACCATCCAGAACGGCTTGGGGACGGGCGAGCGCGTCGCCAAGCACCTGCCGACCGATCGCGTGCTGCTGGGTGTGGCCGAGGGCTTCGGGGCCTCCATGAAGGGGCCGGGCCACGCCCACCACAACGCCATGCGCCGTATTCGAATCGGCGAGATGCAGGGCGGGATGAGCGCGCGGCTCGAGCGCCTGGTGGCACTCTGGTGCCAGGCCGGTTTCCAGGCCCAGGCCTATGCGGATATCGAGCAGCTGATCTGGGAGAAATTCCTCTGCAACGTGACCTTCAGCGCCCCTTGCACCGTCTTCGACTGCACCATCGGGGAGTTGATGGGCGACCCGGAACGCTGGGCGATTGCGCTTGGCTGCATGCGTGAGGCCTACGCCGTCGGGCGCGCGCGAAACGTGGCCTTCGCCTTCGAGGACCCCGAGGATTACGTCACGACTTTCGGTCGCTCCATGCCCGACGCGCGGCCCTCAATGCTGCTGGACCATCACGCCAAACGCCGATCGGAGATCGATGCCATCAATGGACAGGTTGCACCCAGAGCCGAAAAGCTGGGCATGGATGCGCCCTACAACAAAACGCTGACTGCCATCGTGCGGGCGCGAGAAGACCGCTTCTGAAGCGTTCCGGAAGGGCTCTTAGGCCTGGAAGCAAAGTCCGCCTCATAAGAAAAGGGCCCCGCAACCCTCGTTGCGGAGCCCTCGTCCAGTCGCTTGGACTGCTTAGCCCTTCGGATAGGTGTAGGGCAGCAGGCGTGCGTTGGTGAAGCCCTGGTCGCTGATGCGGGTCCACGGCATGATCTCGGTGCGGAACTTGAAGAAGGCGTCCGCGATCTTCTTGGTGATCTCGTCGCCATCGGCGACCAGCTCTTCCATCACTTCGCCCGAGGCGTTGCCGAAGGCTTCCAGCACCGACTTGGGGAACTGACGCAGCTTCACGCCATGCTCGGTCACCAGCTTCTTCAGGGCCGGGGCCGAACGACCGTTGAACTCTGCCAGCATGGTGTCGTTCTCGGCAGCGCAGCAGGTGCTCACCAGCTCTTGCAGGTCCTTCGGCAGTTCCGAATAGACCGACTTGTTCACGATGCACTCCAGCAAGGAACCCGGCTCGTGGAAGCCCGGCCAGTAGTAGTAGGGAGCAACCTGGAAAAAGCCGAGCGAGAGGTCGTTGTAGGGGCCGACCCACTCGGTGCCGTCGATGGCGCCGGACTGCAGGTTCTGGAAGATCTCCGAACCCGGCAGCAGGACCACGGTCGCACCCAGCTTCTGCAGCGCCAGACCGCCGAGGCCCGGCATGCGGAACTTCAGACCCTTGAGGTCCTCGGGGCTCTTGATCTCCTTACGGAACCAACCGCCCATCTGACAGCCGGTGTTGCCGGCCGGGAAGGCCTGCAGGCCGAAGGGCTCGTAGAGCTCGTCCCAGAGTTGCTGGCCACCACCCCAATAGATCCAGGCATTGATCTCGTCCGCCACCAGGCCCATCGGGACGGCGGTGAAGAAGGCCGTGCCCGGCGACTTCTTGATGTGGTAATATGAGGCGTCGTGGCCCATTTCCGCGGTGTTGTTGGCAACCGCGTCGAAGACCTCCAAAGGCGGAACCAGTTCGCCACCGGCGAAGAGCTGCACGGTGATGCGACCACCCGACAGGCTGGTGATCTTGTCGGCCAGGCGCTGTGCGCCGGTGCCGAGGCCCGGCAGGCCCTTCGGCCAGCTGGTCACCATCTTCCACTCGCGGCGCTCTTGGGCCAGGGCCGGTGCCGGGAAGCTACCGGCGGCCGCAACTGCGCCCGCGGTGGCTACGCCGGCGGCTGTCAGAAACTTCCGACGCTGTGCAACCGTTTTGTCCTGACCGTCTTTCTTCGTCATAGAAACCTCCCAAGGTTCATCTCGTTAACGTCGCGCTTGTCCGCCCCATCCTTCCAGCAGGTGCTTAGCCCTACTTCATCCTCCCTATTTGTTCTTCTGATTGGGGGCTGTCGACAAACGGTGGCGGGACTGTGATCGTTCACGCGACAGATTGCAATGTGCAGATGCCCCAACCTGCGCATTCCTGCTAGCGAAATAGGTCGCGGTCAGTCCGGCTGCAAGACGTACCAGCCCTTCGGGCCCAAGGCCTCCAGCGGCTGGAAGCGGGTCTTGTAGGCCATCTTGCGGGTCTCGGCGATCCAATAGCCGAGATAGAGGTAGGGCAGTTCGCAGGCAACCGCGTCCTCGATCAGCTGCAGAATGATCTGCGTGCCCAGGCTACGGTCGGACAGAGTCGGGTCGAAGAAGCTGTAGACGGCAGAGGGGCCGTCATCCAGCCAGTCGACCAGAGCGACGGCGAGCAGTAGCCCCTCTTCGTCGCGCAACTCGTGCAGCCGGGTGTCCAGCACCGATTCCTCGACCATGGCCTGATAGTCGGCAAAGGTCATGGAGGCCATATCGCCGTCGCCGTGCCGGCTGTCGACATAACGCGCGAAGAGGCGGTAGTGCTCGGCCGTGGCGCGGGCCGGGCGCTGCTGCGTCCAGAGGTCCGCGTTGCGACGCTTCACCCGGCGCAGACTGGCAGTGGAGCGAAAGGCGCTCGCATCGATGCGCACCGGCACGCAGGCATGACAGCCGGTGCAGGCCGGGCGATAGGCGAAGCGATGGCTGCGACGGAACCCGGCCCGGCTTAGGGAATCGTAAAGATGACGCCCGCCGGGCGTCGCAAGATCGGTGAAGAGCTTGCGCTCACTGCGTTCCGGCAGGTAGGGGCAGGGCGTTTCCGGTAGCACGTGGAAAGGCTGCAGGACCGCCGGTTCCTCCCGGCCTTGATCCATCCGCCCCTGGTCCATCCGCATGGCATCGTCGTCGCTGCGTTCCATATGACCAAGATTGGCCCTTCGGGCGACGAAAGAAAAGCCCTAGGCGTACCATCACAAAAAAATTCTTCTAGCCGAGCGCCTGCAGCAGATCGGCCAGCAGGTCGTCGACCGCTTCGATGCCGATCGAGAGGCGCACCAAACCATCATCGATGCCCAGCCGCGCGCGCACCTCGGCGGGGATCGAGGCGTGGGTCATGATGGCGGGATGCTCGATCAGGCTTTCGACGCCGCCCAGGCTTTCTGCCAGGGTAAAGAGTTCGACCCGCTCCAGGAAGCGCGTTGCAGCCGGCAGCCCGCCTGCGATCACCGCCGTTACCATGCCGCCGCCACCGCGCATTTGCCGCCGCCCGAGCTCGACCTGCTTGTGTGAGGCATGGTGCGGGTGAAACACCTTGGCGATTCCGGGGTGTGCGGCCAGGCGATCGACGATGACACCGGCGCTTGCCGCGTGGCGCTCCATCCGCAGCGCCAGGGTCTTCAGGCCACGCAGGGCCAGGAAGGAGTCGAAGGGTCCCTGGATGCCGCCGACCGCGTTCTGCAGGTAGGCAAGCTGTTCGGCCAGGTCCGGCCGTGCGCCGACCACCAGCACGCCGCCGACCATGTCGCTGTGGCCGTTCAGATATTTGGTCGCCGAGTGCATCACCAGATCGAAGCCGAGGCCGATCGGGCGCTGCTCCCAGGGGCTGGCGAAGGTGTTGTCGCAGAGGCTGATGATGCCACGCGCCTTGGCGATCTGGGCGACCGCCTCAAGGTCGACAAGCTTCAAGAGCGGATTGGTCGGGCTCTCCACCCAGATCATCCGCGTGTTGGGACGGATGGCGGCCTGCAGCGCCTCGATGTCGGCCAGGTCGACGAAGGTGAAGTCCAGACCGGCACTGCGCCGACGCACGCCCTCGAACAGGCGATAGCTGCCGCCGTAGAGATCGTCCATGGCGATCACATGGTCGCCGCTGTCCAGCAGCTCCAGGGCGGTGCCGGCCGCGGCCATGCCGGAGGCAAAGGCATAGCCCTGCGTGCCGTCTTCGAGGTCGGCGATGCAGCGCTCGTAGGCCATGCGGGTCGGGTTCTGCGAGCGGCTGTACTCATAGCCCTGATGCACGCCGGGGCTGGATTGCGCGTAGGTGGAGGTGGCGTAGATCGGCGTCATCACCGCACCCGTGGAGGGATCGGGCGACTGGCCGGCGTGAATGCTGCGGGTGGCGAAATCCAGGCGATTGCCGCCGTGCTTAGGGGTATCGTCCATCAGGCCTGCTTTCTGCGCAGATAGGTTAAGAGGTCCATGCGGGTGATCAGGCCGAGGAACTGCTCGCCCTCTGTCACGATGGCCACATGGCCCTTCTGGAAGATGGGTTTCAAGTCGGCGATTGGGCTGTCGTGGGCAATGGTCTCCAGCCGCTTGGTCATCAGATCGCCGACCGAAGCCGAAAAGTCCGAGGCATGGTCCATCAGCGGGAAAAGCACATCCTCTTCGTCGATGATGCCGACCACGCGGCCGTCCTTGTCCAGCACCGGCAGTTGCGAGATGTCGTAGAGCTTCATGCGCGACAGCGCCGTCGAGAGCGCGTCATCGGGGCTCACAACCACGGTCTCGCGGCTCTCGTGCCGACGGCTGATCAGGTCACGCAGGTCGCCGCGCGCCGGGCGCTTGAGAAAACCCTGATCCAGCATCCAGAAATCGTTGAACATCTTGGAGAGGTACTTGCTGCCGCTGTCGCACACGAAGGTGCAGACCCGCTTCGGCGCGCTCTGCTCGCGGCAGTACTTCAGTGCCGCAGCGATGAGGGTGCCCGAGGAAGAGCCGGCCAGGATGCCCTCCTTGCGCAGCAGCATCCTTGCGGTCTCCATCGCCTCGGCGTCGGCAATGCTGAAGGCACGCTTGACCCGCGAGAAGTCGGCAATCGGCGGTATGAAGTCTTCGCCGATGCCCTCCACCAGCCAGGAGCCGACATCCGTGGAGATCTCGCCGGTTTCGATAAAGTGGGTGAGGATGGAGCCCTCCGGGTCGGCCAGCACCATCGCCGTCTTCGGCGAGGCCTCGGCAAAGAACTGCGACAGACCGGAGATCGTTCCGGACGAGCCGACGCCGCAGACCATGGCGTCCAGATCGCCGTCGAGCTGCGCCAGGATTTCCGGCCCGGTGGTATCGACGTGCGCTTGCGGGTTGGCCGGGTTCTCGAACTGATTGGCGTAGAACCAGCCGTTCTCGGTAGCCAGGCGCTGGGCCATATCCTGGTAATACTCGGGGTGGCCCTTGCCGACGTCGCTGCGGGTCAGGCGGACATCGACGCCCAGGGCCTGCAGGTGGAAGATCTTCTCCTGCGCCATCTTGTCGGGCACGACCAGGACCATGGCGTAGCCGCGCTGGGCGGCGACCAGGGCCAGCCCCAGTCCGGTGTTGCCGGCCGTCGCCTCGATGATGGTGCCGCCGGGTTTCAGGCGCCCGTCGCGCTCTGCGGCCAGGATCATAGAGCGGCCGATGCGATCCTTGATCGAGCCGCCGGGGTTCTGGTTCTCCAATTTCAGGAAGAGGCGGCAAGGGCCGGTGTCGAGCTTGGTGACCTCGATCATCGGTGTGTTGCCGATGGCCTCCATCACGTCGGCGAAGAGCGGCGCGTTGACAGTGGAGCCTTTTGCGGCTGTAGAGGGGGCGGCGGCGGTCATGGCAAATCCGGATCGGCTGCTGGGTGAGCCTAAGGTAGCAACTCGGGAGCCTTGCTGTGAGGGCAGGGAGAACATAGCTCCTGTGACGATGACGAGCAGGATCGGTGACCGATTGCGCGCTCCCGATGTCATGGGTGCCCTGTCTGCAAGGAGTGACGGTGACCAAAGAGACACCACAGAGGACAGGCGGCAAAGCGGGCGCGTCGGCCAAACCCTCGGCCCATCCTCTGTCCGGAGCCGATCTCGTGACCCTGGCGCAGGTCTTGAGCCGTGCCGGGTCCTTGCCGGCCTCATCACTCGGACAGGTCGCGCTCGCCGTGGCTTCTGCCTTGGGTCGTTTGCCCTTTACTGTCGCGGAGCGCGGTCTTGTGGCCGCACAGCGCCGTGGACGGCCCTTGGACCCGGCGCCGATCTTCCTGTTGGGCCACTGGCGCAGCGGTACCACGCATCTCTATAACCTGCTGGGCAAGGGGAACTTCGCCTATGTCGATCCAATCGCAGCCGGGCTGCCTTGGGAGTTTCTGACTCTAGGCCGTCTGTTCCGTCCCTTGCTCGTGAAGGCGCTGCCCGAGGGGCGCTTCATCGACGCCATGAAGGTGACGCCGGAAAGCCCGCAAGAGGACGAGCTGGCGATCGCCAACATGTCGCGCCTGTCCTTCTATCACGCGATCTACTTCCCCAAGCACTTCGAGCGCTTTTTCGCGCCCGGGCTGCTGCTCGAGGGGATCGGCGAGGCCGAGCGCCGGGCCTGGATGCGCCGCGCCGACCATCTCTTCTGGAAGCTGGCCCGCAACCACGGCAATCGCCAGCTGGTGATCAAGAACCCGGTCTATACCGCCCGCGCCGCCATGTTGCGCGACTTCTATCCCGAGGCCAAGTTTGTGCACATCGTGCGCAACCCGCACGAGGTCTTTGCCTCCACCCGCTCTTTCTTCTCCAAACTGCTGGAGGCCCTAGCCCTGCAGCCCTTCGATCACCTCGATGCGGAGGAGATCACCTTGGATACCTATCCCAAGGTGATGCGGCCCTTGATCGAGGATATGGAGGGTATGGTTCCCGGCCAGGCCATCGAGCTGCGCTTCGAAGAGCTGGAGAGCGACCCGCTGGGCGCCTTGGCACAGCTCTACGAGGCGCTCGACCTGCCAGGGTTTGCCGAAGCGGAACCAGGGTTCCGCCAGCATCTGGGCGAGGTGCAGAGCTATACCCGAGCTAAGCGCCAGTTCCCCGAACGTGACCTGGCGCTGGTGGAGGACCGCTGGCCGGCGTTCCTGCAACACTGGGGCTATGGGCGACCGTAACGAGGATAGGGACGCTCTGCTGTTCTTTCGGCGTGGGGTGATCGATTGGTGCAAGCAACTATTCAAGAAGGCGACATCCGGCCGCCAAGCAATCTTCGAGCGCGCGCCGTGTCTTGGTTCCATAACTGCCGTTGATCACTCCTGGATCATAGCCGTGACCTTGAAGTGCCCTTTGGTAGACACGCACCCAGTCCGGGCCGCCTGCGGACATTGCTTTCTCGAACTCTGCGCGGGCTTCATCATGCCGACCCAAGTCGGCGAGGATATGGGCGCGGGTGTCAAGGAGAGCATAAGTGTTGGGCCGTAAGCGCAGCGCCCTATCGACAAATGATAAACCCTCGGCTGGGCGATCAGTGAGATAGAGAGCCCATGCCAATTTGTTGTTCGTTCCGGCATTTTCAGGATCGAGCTTCAGGGCCTTGTCGTAGTCCTGAACTGCACGTTTGTGTTGAGCTAGCGCCTGATAGGCATCGCCCCGGCTACTGTAGGTTTTCGCAAGGTCGGGATCGAGACGCAATGCCCGGTCATAGTCCTGTATGGCCTGTTGATACTCTTTGAGTTGGGCATAAGCGATGCCACGATTGCTGTAAGCAGACGCGAGGTCCGAATTGAGTCGGATTGCCTGATCATAGTCCTGAATTGCGCGCCGATTCTTGCCAAGCGTAAGATAAAGATTGCCACGACCGATGTAGGCATTAAAAAAACCCGGATCTATCCGAAGGGCTTGTTCAAAGTCCTCTAACGCTTGTTCGTCTTGGCCGAGCAATCGATAAACAATGCCACGGTTGCTAAAGATACTTGCCAATTTCGGATTGAGACTCGCTGCCCGATCGAAGTCCTGAATTGCTTGCCGGTGCTGGCCGGTCCTGCCAAAGGCCACGCCGCGGTTGTGATAGGCCCAAGCAAGGTCGGCGCCTGTCTGCGTTTCTATGCGGATAACCTCCGTACACGCAGCAATCCTCAGATTCCAGTCGCTCTCCTGATTGCAATCCTGGGATAGATCTGCCTTTGCAGCCTGACTCCAAGATAAGCTGGCGGCCAAAGCAGCAAGAGCAATCTGCGCTCTTAGCGTGCGTGTCCTTTTCCTCTCATAAGTCACAACGGGCTCCGATCCATAAGACACCGATTGAAGGCAGAAGTGAGTGGTGCCAACTTTTTTCAAGATCGGCAATCTGAATCATCAACTGATTGCCGAGCAAAGCTGGCGGTTGGCCGGGTTCTTAACCGGTCAATACGCGCTACCCGCAACTCACCAGCCTTCGAACCCGGCAATGGCGTCGTCGGGAACGCGCCCCTGCACCACGTCGCTCAGTGCGCGATCCAGGATCTCCACCGCCGCCTCGGCCTCGGCGCGGCTCAAGGTGAGCGGTGGGGTCATCTCCAGGACGTTGGAGTTCATGCCGACGTAATAGAGAACCAGACCCAGCTCGAAGGCGCGATAGACCAGCTTGGCGGCTTCGCGCGCCGCCGGGTCGCGAGATTGACGGTCGGTGACCAGTTCGACGCCGATGGCCAAGCCACGACCGCGCACGTCGCCGATCAGCGCATGACGCTGGGCGAGGTCCTTGAGGCAGGACTGAAGATGGGCGCCGACCTGGGCTGCATTCTCCGTCAGGCCTTCCGCTACCAGGGTGTCGAGCACGGCGAGGCCGGCCGATGCGCAGACTGCATTGCCGTGAAGCGTCTGCATGGAGAAAGAACTGGCGTAGTCCATGATCGAGGCCGGGCCGATCACGGCCGACAGCGGCAGGCCGCCGCCCAGACCCTTGCCCATGACGACGATGTCGGCCTCCAGGCCCTCATGCGCGATGCAGTGGAAACGGCCCGAGCGGCCGAGGCCGACCTTGACCTCATCGCTGACCACCAGGATGCCATGCTTGCGGCAGAGCTCGGCCAGACGGATCATGAAGCCGGCAGGTGGCACGATCAGCCCGCCGTCGGACTGGATCGGTTCGATGAAGAGGGCGGCGACCTCTTCGGGCGGGCAGTCGCTTTCGAAGGCGCGCTCCAGTGCGGCGATGATGGACGAGCCGCTCTCGTCGCCCTCGAAGGGGCGGTAGGGGTCGGGGTAGGGGATCAGATGCAGGCCGGCGGCCTTCTCGGCATGCTCCTGCACGCTATGCGCCGAGATCGCCATCGAGCCGGCGGTGCCGCCGTGATAGGCGCCGACGAAGGAGATCAGGCGGGGCCGACCGCTGGCGGCAACCACGGCACGTGCCGCCGTTTCGTTGGCATCCGAACCGGAATGGCCCAGCCAGACGCGTCTTTCGCCCTCTCCCGGTGTCAGCGCGAGCAGGCGCTCGGCAAGTTCGATGGCCGGCAGGTTGGCGGTCGAGAGCACGCTGGCAGCCGCCTGGTCGCTGAGTGCCTTGCCGACGGCTTCCTTGAGTGCCGGGTGCGCATGGCCAAGGCTGACGGCACCCCAGGAGGCCGAAAGATCGAGCAGCCGTCTGCCGTCCTCGTTCAGCAGATAGCTTCCCTTGCCGCCGGTCGCCGCCAGCGGGAAGAAGCGGAGCTTCTGCAGCCGGGACAGGCTCTGCACGTCGCGTTGATAGAGCGAGGTCATGGCGGACTCCCAAAGATAATTCTGCAGTCTCTTTTTTGACCGGCAGTGTGCCGGGGGGTGAGAGGACCATCAAGCCCTGGCCCGGCAAAGCGTCTCGATTGTGCAGGTGCCCAAAAAGAAAACGGCGGCCGCAATGGACGCGGCCGCCGTCTTCACCTCACCCTGCCGTAACGGCAAGAGTGTGTTTACTCCGCTGCTTGCTTGGCACGGCTCTCTTGGATCTTACGCCAGATCACATTGGGGCGCAGCGGCAGCTCGTTGATCTCCACGTTGAACTCGCTCAGCGCATCCACGATGGCGTTGGAGAGGGTGCCGGGGATGGCGCTGGGCCGACCCTCGCCGATGCCGCGGCTGCCCAGCGGCGTGTGCGGACAGATCGTCGGCTTGTGCGTCACCGTGATGTCCGGCACGTCGGCTGCGGTTGCGAGCTTGTAGGTCTCGAAGTCCGCAGTCAGCTGCTGGCCGTTCTCGTCGTAGATGAACTGCTCGAAGCAGGCGTTGGAGAGGCCTTGGACGATGGCGCCGTGCATCTGACCGTCCACGATCTGCGGGTTGATGATGCGGCCCACGTCCTCCGAGGTGGTCCAGGACAGGATCTTCCACTCGCCGGTGTCGATGTCCACCTCGACCTTCGCGCAGTCGGCATTGAAGCAGATCATCGGCTTGTCGGCCTCGAAGAAGGAGGTCTGTTCCAGGCCGCCCGACACGCCTTGGGGCAGGTTGATCGGCGCCATGATGATGCGCTCGACCATCTCGCGGAAGGTCTTGCGGGCGTTCGGCGTCTTGCGATAGATCACCTCGCCGTCCAGGAAGTCGAAGTCCTCCGGATCGACCTCGCCCAATTCCAGATCATGCGCCATGACCGTGGCGATCTTCATCTTCAGCTCCTTACAGGCATTGAAGGCCGCAGAGACGAAGTAGGAGCCGGAGCGTGCACCGATGGTGCCGGAGCCGAAGGGGGTGGTGCGGGTATCGCCGGTCTGCACCGTGATGTCGTTGGGATGAATGCCGAAGGCATAGGCCACGACCTGGGCCACCGTGGTTTCATGCCCCTGACCGCCGGGGGCATCGCCCTCATAGACCTGCACCTTGGCACGCGGATCGATGCGCACCGTAGCAGCACCATAGCCCGGCTGATTCTCCATCGGCACCAGCAGCTCGGAGGCAACGCCGGAAAGCTCGACGCCGATGCCGAAGCCGATGCCCAGGTACTTGCCCTCGGCACGGGCGGCGGCCTGCTCCTTGCGGAAGGCCGGCAGATCGACATGCTCCATCAGGTTC
Organism: Kiloniellales bacterium; assembly: GCA_040219175.1. GTDB lineage: Bacteria > Pseudomonadota > Alphaproteobacteria > Kiloniellales > JACOMY01 > JACOMY01. The sequence continues at coordinate 124,719 of JAVJSY010000019.1, read as the reverse complement.
TCGAAGCAGCCGCGGAAGTCGCCGCTGTCCATATACTCCCCGGTGATGGAGGTGTGCGGCAGCGCGGGGACGATGTTCTTGCGACGCACGTCGGCTGGCTCCATCCCGCAGGCCTTGGCCACCATGTCGACGGCGCGTTCCGTGGCGAAGCGGGTCGGGAACTCGCCGAAGGCACGGGCCGGGCTCAGGCACGACTTGTTGGTGAGCGCCACCTTGATCTTGATGTCGCCGGCCGACCAGTTGTAGCCGTTCGGCATCTCGACCGCGCCCAGGAAAGGCATGAGGAAGCCCCAATAGACGCCCTCGCAGCCATCGCCGTTGTCGGCGACACCGCGGTTGCGCATGGCCAGCAGAGTGCCGTCCTTGCTGGCGGCAACCTCCAGATCATGGATCTGATCGCGCTCCTGGCTGACCGCCATCAGATGCTCTTGGCGGCTCTCGATCCAGCGGACCGGACGCCCAAGCTCTTTGGCCAGGTAGGCGACGATGATGGGCTCGCGGTAGAAGGGGGCCTTCACGCCGAAGCCGCCGCCCTGATCGCGCGGAGCCACGACCTGCACCTTCTCGGCCGGGATTTCCAGGATGTCGGAGAGTGCCAGGCGGTCGATGTGCGGGCGTTGCGTCGTCACATAGGCGAGCAAGCCGTCGGACTCGTCCCAGGTACAGAGCGCGCCGCGGGTTTCCATCGGCGTGACGCCGCAGCGATGACAGCGGAAGCGGTCTTTCACGACGATGTCGGCGCTGTCGAAGACCTTCTGCACCTCGGCGTCGTTGGCGTCTTGCTCTTCCTTGGTCTGACCGCCGGTCATGGTCATCTCAAAGATAAGGTTATCGTCCCAACCTTCGTGAACGATTGGAGAATCCGGCTCTAGAGCCTTCTCCGGATCGCCGACGTAGGGCAGGTCCTCATACTCGACCTCGATCAGGTCGGCAGCGTCCTGGGCGACGTACTTGTCGCGGGCGACCACGACCGCCACGGCGTCGCCGTGAAAGCGCACCTTGCCGACCGCGATCGGCCAATGCTTCGGGAACTTGGCTGGCATGTTGGGCAGGACCACGGCGACGGGCATCGGCGTGATCTTGTCCTTGATGTCCTCACCGCAGAGCACGGCGACGACACCTGGCATCGCCTTGGCCTGGCTGGTATCGACCGAAAGGATCTTGGCATGGGCCCGATCCGAGCGCTTGAAGACCAGATGCAGCATGCCCGGCATGTTCATGTCGCCGATGTATTTGCCGCGGCCGGTGATCAGGCGGTGATCTTCCTTGCGGCTGAATTTGGCACCGAACCAACCCTCGCGGGTCTCAGCGTGTTGATGTCCACTCATTACCGTCTTCTCCTAAGCTTGCGGGGCCGGCGCGCATCTGCAAGGCGCGCTACGCGGTCCCAAGGCGTTACGTCAGGGCTACTCGGCAGCCGCGCGTTGGGCAGCGGCACGCACGGCATCCACGATGTGGACATAACCGGTGCAACGGCAGAGGTTGCCGATCAGCGCGTGACGGATCTCCTCGTCGGTCGGATTGGGGTGCTTGGCGATGAACTCGGACATGTTCATCAAGATCCCCGGCGTGCAATAGCCGCATTGCAGCGCATGGTGGTCGTTGAAGGACTTCTGCAACTCGGAGAGTTCGCCGTTCTTGGCCAGTCCCTCGACCGTGGTCAGGGAATGACCGTCTGCCTGGACTGCAAGCAGCAGGCAGGACTTGACGGCCTCGTCCTCCATCTGGATCGTGCAGGCGCCGCAGACGCCTTCGTAGGTGCAGCCGACGTGGGTGCCGGTGAAACCGGCCTTCTCGCGGATGAAGTCGACCAGCAACATGCGGATCGGAACCTCATCCTCAAAAACCTCGCCGTTGATGGTGATGGATACCTTTTGGGTGCTCATGGTGAAGCGGTCCTCTTTTCTCGATCTGTCCGGCGGGTTCTAGGCGGTCGCGCGGCTGAGCGCGCTGGCAGCGACAGCGCTGCCCTTGGAGCGAATCAGCTGCTTGCGATAGTTGGCGTCGGCCCAGAGGTCGCCCTGGGTTTCGACATCACCGGCAGCCGCATCCATGGCGGCAGCGATTCCGGCTGCGTCTTTGGCGGAGGTGCCGACCAGTGCAGCCTCGGCGGCCGCGGAACGGGTCGGACCGCTGGCCAGGCCGCCGATCGCGACTCTGGCGGAGGTGCAGGTACCGGCGCCATCGCACTCTACGGAGACGCAGATCCCAACGACCGGCAAACCGTCCGTCAGCAAGGCCCACTTTGCATAAGCACTGCCGCTATTGGCCGGCGCCGTGGGCAGCTCGATGGCAGCCAGGATCTCGTCGTTCTCTCGCGCCGTTTCCAGCGGGGCGCCGAGGAAGTCGTCGGCGGACAGTCGCCGCTCGCCACTGGCCGAGATCAGGCGCATCTCAGCGCCCAGGCCCAAGGCCACGGCCGGCATGCAGGCGGCGATGTAGTTCCAGCAGATGCTGCCACCGATGGTGCCGCGGTTGCGCACCTGGCGGTCGCCGACATGGCTGGCGGCATCGGAGATGGCGGCATAGGCACCACCCAGGCTCTGGTCGTTCGCCAGATCCACGTAGCGGGTCATGGCGCCGATGGAGACCTTGCCGTTGTGGCTGACGCCTTTCAGTTCGCTGACGTCCTGCAGGTCGACCAGAGCGGTCGGCTGTACCAGACGGGACTTTACGGCCTGCATAAGGCTTTGCCCGCCGGCTATGAACATGGCGTCCTCTCCGGCGGAACTCAGCGCCGACAGCGCCTCCGAGACGGACTTGGGTCGATGGTAGGAGTCGATCCTTGCGGGATACATGGTCTGCGCGTTCCTCCCTGGCTGGTTGGCCGCTGCGCGGCCTTACGATCGCTTGGTCAAACGGTTCGGGCTGTGGACGTCTTCCGGTCTTAAGCCCGATTTACATGAGCATCTGCTCAGTGTGCGGCGGTCTTACCTCGGTTGCAACTGCTTGATGGAAGAGGTGAGGCCTCAGCCGGCAAATCGCGGTTCGGGAAGGCCGCGGATTCCCAAACCGGTGATCTTGAAGAGGGCACCGGCCGCAAACTGCGGCTTGGATTCGGCGTGAAAGAGTTCGTGAACGGCTGGGTGAGAAACCCGGGCCATCGAGGTCACGTAGATCTCGTCCAGATTATCGCCGCCGAAGGTGAGGGAGGTTACGTTGCGCACCGGCATGCCGATGCGTCGCTCCACCTGTCCGTCAGGGGCATAGCGCACGAGCTCTCCGCCGATCACCTGTGCGTTCCAAAGGTAGCCCTCTTCGTCGACGGTCGAGCCGTCGGCAACACCCATGTCCTCGTCGGTGCGCGCGAAGACCCGCTTGTTCGACAGCGTTCCCGTTTCGATGTCGTAGTCGTAGGCCCAGAACTCTTCCTGAAAGGTGTCGGCGAAATAGAAGGTCTTGTCGTCCGGGCTCCAGCAGGGGCCGTTGGAGCAGATGATGCCCTCGTCGACCTTGTGCACCGAGAGATCCGGGTCCAGCCGATAGAGACCGCAAATCTTGAGCTCTTCCTTATCGTCCATGCCGCCGGCGAAGAAACGCCCGCGTCGGTCGCACTTGCCGTCATTCAGACGGGTGCGTTCCCGCTCGGGATCGACCTTCTCGATCAGGTCAAGCTTACGGGTGTCATAGTCGTAGAGGTAAAAGCCATCGGCAAGGGCCAGCACAGCGCCGCCGCCTTTGCGCAGCGCCATGGCGCCGATATCGCGTCCCAGGGTCCAGTTTTCGACCTTGCCGCTGCGCGGATCCAGCCGCCACATGTCCGGCTTGCCGACTCGACGACCGGTGCCGTCGACCCAGTACAACCGACCTTCCTCGACATCCCAAATTGGGCCTTCGCCCAGATGGTTGGCGCAGTCGAGTATACACTCGATTCTGTAGCTCACCCGATTACCTCCCCTTTGGCCTCGTTCTGCCTTGTTCTGCCTCGTGCACAGAGCGCGCGCGGCGCTCTGTTGATGGCCATGTTTCCGGACCGCTTGTGTGCGGACCTGCTGCCCATTGTTTATGGAGCAGGTGATCAATAAAGATCAAGCGCTTTGATCACATGGCTTTCGATTAACCGGTAAGAGTCGGTCGGTAAGAGACGGCCGGTAAGAGTCGGTCGGTATGAGGTCGGATCCGGGCGCCGGGACGGAGGACGTCAGGCACCGCCCTCGAAGGCAAGCGACCAGATCACGACCACCGGCCAGGCCGTATCGTTCCGGAAACGGTGTTGCACTTTGCCTGGAAAGGAGAAGCTGTCGCCCTCACGCAGGCGATGCAGATTGCCATCAAGTATGAGGGTAAGCTCTCCGCTGACGACGAGCCCTGCCTCGACGCCCTTGTGGCTGGTACTTTCGGGGGCGCTTTGCGCGCCGGGTTGGACCGTCGTCGAAAACAACTTGAGCGGCCCGTCGAGATCGGGGGTGAGCAGCTCTTCGCGGATGCCGGACGTCAGATGCATGACGCCGCGTTCGCTGCGGCGTACGACGAAGCGGCTTTCCTGGCTGCGCGCCGGATCGGGCGCCTGGAAGAGCCAGCCGATCGAGACATCGAAGACCCTGGCGATATCGGAGAGCGCCCGGATTGAGGGGTGCGAGAGATCGCGTTCGATCTGGCTGAGGTAACCGACGGACAGGCCGGAGCGCTGCGAGACCTGAGCCAAAGTCAGATCCCTGTCTTTACGCAGTGCCCGCAGACGTGCGCCCATGAGGGGAGGGTCGGCCACAGCCGCCAGTTCGATTGCTGCCGCTCTTTTGCTCACGTCTGGTAACCTCGCGCAGGGAGGGCGTACAGGGAGGGCGAACCGGCAACCGGCAGCCGCCCACATAGTTTCACTTTTTATAGATTCTCCAGGTGCTAGAGTCCATTGTTGATGGGAGTTTTGAAGGTTTTCGGAAATTACCACTGTTTTTCGTCAGATTTGGTTTTCACTCGCTAGGGTCCAATTTTCACTCTCACCAAAATTGACGCTTGACTCGCTATGTGGATGCGATAGCGTTTCGCATTACGGACAAGGCGGTTGTCGAGAAGGCCTGATGAGTGTCGAGAGAGCGTGCCGAAGACCGTTTCCAAGCGCGTTAGGAGCGCCTGAATGTCCCTAGACGACATGAAGCAGCGTAGTCATTGGCTGGGAGAAGCCTTGGCTGAGGACGACGAGGAAGCACCGCCCTTGGACGGTGACTGTCGTGCCGATGTCTGCATCGTGGGCGGTGGCTTTACCGGCCTTTGGACCGCCATCAGGCTGAAGGAACAAGATCCCACTCTCGACATCCTTCTGATCGACAAGGATTTCTGTGGTGCCGGAGCCTCCGGCCGCAACGGCGGCTTCGTCTTGAGCTGGTGGGCCAAGCTCTTGACCTTGTCGAAGATCTGCGGCGAAGAAGAGGCGGTTTGGTTGGCCAAGGCCTCGGCCGATGCGGTGGGTGAGATCGGGCGTTTCTGCGAGACCTCGGCGATCGACTGTCATTTCAAGCACGGCGGCTGGCTGTGGTCGGCTACCAATGCCGCGCAAGTGGGGGCCTGGGACGACACCATCGCCGCAGCCGAGCGTTTTCAAGCCTATCCCTTTTCGCAGTGGTCGCACGAACAGGTGGCAAGTGCCTCGGGTTCGGCGCGCCACCTCGCCGGCGTCTACGAGCCCAATGCCGCGGTTGTCCAACCTGCCTTGTTGGCGCGCGGTCTGCGCCGCGTCGCCCTGGAGCGCGGAGTCCGGATCTGCGAGCAGACCCCCTTGATCGACTTACAGCGCGAGCGACCGCCGAAAGTCGTAACCGCCAGAGGAACCATCACCGCCGACAAGGTGGTGTTGGCGATGAATGCCTGGAGCATCGCCTTGCCCGAAATCCGCAAGGCCATTCTTGTTGTTTCCAGCGACATCGTCGGCACGGCACCGATCCCCGAGCGTTTGCGGCAGGTTGGGTGGAAGGAGGGTATGGCCATTTCCGACGGCCGGACTCTCGTGCACTATTACCGGACAACAAAAGACGGGCGTGTCGTGTTCGGCAAAGGCGGATTGAGCGCCACCATGCCCTTCGGCGGCAAGGTCGGGGCCCGATTCGACGGTTCCTCGCCGATGGCCGCCAGAGTGGAGGCGTGGCTCAAATGGACCTATCCTGCACTGTCCGAAGTGACGATCGAGAACAGCTGGAGGGGACCGATCGATCGCTCGAAGAGCGGTCTGCCGGCGTTCGGCGCTCTGCCCAATGCACCCGATATCTTCTATGGTGTTGGCTTTTCCGGCAATGGCGTCGGGCCTTGCAGTCTCGCCGGGCGGATCCTTGCGTCGCTCGTTCTCGAGAAGCAGGATGCCTGGTCGGAGAATAGGCTGGTGCGCCCGCTTCAGCGGGATTTCCCGCCCGAACCGATCCGCTATGTCGGCGGACGCCTGGTATCGGGCGCGGTCAGGCGCAAGGATCAGTCAGAGGACCAAGGGCGCCCTCCTGGACCTGTGACACGTTACCTTTCCAGCTTCGCGCCGGCTGGACTTTCTCCCTTCAAGGGACAGAAGGCGGGCCTCTCGCAATGAGGCAGGACAAGAACAGACAAGCGACTGAGAGGATGAGATGAGCGGTCACCATGTGGTTGGAATCGATGTCGGGGGAACCTTTACCGACTTTGTCGCCTTTGATCCGAGCAGCAAGCAACTGAAGGTCTGGAAGACCCTGTCCACGCCCGCCGACCCCAGCGACGGGATCTTGGGCGGCTTGGCCAAGGCCGAGGGTATCACTGAAATCGAGCATCTGCGTTTCGGCACGACGATCGTCACCAACGCGATTCTTGAGCGCAAGGGTGCCAGCGTTGCCTATGTGACGACCAAGGGATTCCGCGATGTCCCCTTCATCCAGCGCGGCAAGCGGCAGAGCCACTATGATATTGCCTGGATCAAATCGAAGCCGCTGGTAAGCCGTCGCCTGTGCTTTGAGATCGATGAGCGCATCTCTGCGCGCGGCGAGATCTATCGCCCGCTCGATGAGGAGGAAGTGCGCGGCATCGCACGCCAGATCGCCGCCGACCGGCGGGTCGAGGCTGTGGCGCTGTGCCTGCTGTTCTCCTACGTCTCGCCGGTCCACGAGCGCCGTGTGGCCGAAATCTTCGCCGAGGAGTGTCCGGAGAAGCCGGTTTCGGTCTCCTATGACGTCTTGCCCAAATGGAAGGAGCATGAGCGCTCGTCGACCACCATTGCCGATGCCTATGTAAAGCCGATCGTCAGCGATCATGTGGATCGCCTGGGACAGCGCTTTGCCGAACGTGGAGTCGGCCAGAAGGTGGCGGTCATCAAGTCGAACGGCGGCGAGATGACCCTCTCTTCGGCCGCGGATGCGCCCATCCAGATGACTCTCTCCGGTCCGACCGGCGGCGTCGTCGGTGCCAAACACCTGGCCAAGCAGATCGGCGTCGAGCATCTGGTGACCCTCGACATGGGCGGCACCTCCACCGATGTCTCCACCGTCGTCGGCGGAAAGGAGAGCTTCACCACCTCCTTCGAAGTCGAGTTCGGCGTTCCGATCCAGATTCCCATGCTGGACATCCGCACCATGGGGGCGGGCGGCGGCTCGATTGCCTGGATCGACAAGGGCGGCATGCTGCGTGTGGGCCCGCAGAGCGCCGGCGCTGCGCCGGGACCTGCTTGCTACGGCCAGGGCGGCGAGGAGGCGACGGTCACCGATGCCAATGTCGTCTTGAAGCGGATCAGTCCGTCGAACTTCCTGGGCGGCCGCATGCAGTTGGACGGTGCAGCGGCGGAGCGCGCCATTGCCAAGGTTGCCGCGGAGATCGGCAAGGAGCCGGCGGAGACGGCCTTGGGGATCATCCAGATCGCCAACAACAACATGATCGGCGCGCTGCGCTGGGTCTTGACCGAACGCGGGCTGGATCCGCGCGACTTCACCTTGCTGGCCTTCGGCGGTGCGGGGCCGGTGCATATATCCGACCTGATGCATCAGGCCGGGATTCCCAGCGGCATCGTTCCCAACCACCCGGGCCAGTTCTCGGCCTTCGGCTTCATGATGACCGATGCGCGCATCGACCTGGAGCGCACCGCGCAGATGACCTCGACAGTCTTCGAGACCGAGCATGCCAATCAGGTGATGGGGGATCTTTCGCGCGAAGCGACGGCCAATCTGCGCGCAGAGGGCTACGAAGGTGAGATCTCGATCTCGCGCGCCCTGGAGATGCGCTATCTCGGGCAGAACCACGAGTTGGAGGTGCCGATCGACTTCGATGCCTTCGACGAGACCACGACAGAGCAGGCTTGGGATCTGTTCCATGCCGCGCACGAGGCGCGCTTCGGCTTTGCCATTCCCGGCGAGACCATCGAGTTGATCAGCATCAAGACCACAGCGGTCGCGAGTTCGCGCAAACCGGATCTTGCGACCCTGGAGCAGGCCGAGGGCGCGCCGACGCCGGAGGAAACGCGCGCCGTGGTCTTCGAAGAAGGATTGCTGCAGGCAGAGGTCTACGATCGTGCTAAGCTTAGATACGGTCATCGTTTCACCGGACCGGCTTTGGTGGAGGAAGACGCGTCCGTCACGGTTGTTCGTCCAGGCGATCCGGTACGCGTGGATCAGTATGGGAACCTTCTGATCGGTGCCATCGCCGCGCAGTAACGAGGAGCAGTGCTATGAAGTTTGACGCAAAAGGCTATTATATCGAGCGCTATGTGAAGTGTCACAACTGTGGCGTTCTAATATATGGCGAGGGAATGCACGCCGATGCCGACGGCGAAGAGGCGCTTTATTGTTCGGATTGGTGCATAGACTGGCGGCGCGCGCGTGCATCCGGCGTCGAGAATCCGATGATTCCCTTGCCGAAGGACGGCATCAACACGACTCAATAGCGGCGCCCCATCGATAAAGGCGCCACCACGACAGCACGACGACAGGACGGAGGAGACGCTCCATGGACATGGTAACGATGAACATCATCGAATCGGCGATGGTCGCGATCTGCAGAGAGATGGGCGTTAACGTTCAAAAGACGGCCTATTCGACCATCTTCAGCGAGGCGGAGGATTTCACCTGCGCGCTGGCCAATCCCGAAGGCGAGATGATCGCTGTTGCCGAGTTCTGCCCGGCACAGATCGGCGGCGTGCCGCTGCTGGTCCGCTCTATGGTGAAGGAGATCCCGCTGGACGAGATCGACGAGGGCGATGTCATCGTCCACAACGATCCCTACCGCGGCGGTCTGCACACGCCCGAACACACCATGTTCAAGCCGATCTTCGTGGAGGGGCGCCTGGTCGCCTTTGCCGTTTGTATCGGCCACTTCGTCGAGGTCGGCGGCATGGTCCCCGGCGGATTCCCTGGCGAGGCGACGGAGATCTTTCACGAGGGCGTGCGCGTGCCGCCGGTCAAGATCATCAAGAAGGGCGAGGACGTTCCGGAGGTCTGGAAGCTGCTGCTCGCCAATGTGCGCACGCCGCGCGGCAACTACGGCGACCTGCGTGCGCTGATCTCTGCCGTCGATCTTGGCGAGCGCCGCATGGTCGAGCTGATCGGCAAGTACGGTGTGGAAACCTTCACCAAGACGGTCTCGGAGTTGCTGGCCTACTCCGAGGCGCGGATGCGCGCCGAGATCGCTTCCTTCCCAGACGGCCGCTACTTCTTCGAGGATTGCCTCGAGGACGACGGCATCGAGGACAAGGAGTTCTGGATCAGGGTCTCCGTCCATGTGCAGGGCGACGAGGTGGTGATCGACTACACCGGCTCGTCACCGCAGGCGCAGGGGCCGATCAATGCGACCCTGGGCGTGGCCTATTCGGCCTCCTTCAATGCCATGCTGCACCTGACCGATCAGACGATCCCGAAGAACTCCGGCTGTTTCAAGCCGATCCGTATCGTGGCGCCCGGCGGCAGCATCATGAACGTCGACTATCCGGGATCCAACGTCGGCGGCAACACCGAGACCCATCCGCTGATCGTCTCCTGCATCTTCGGGGCCATGTCGCAGTGCGCACCTGAGCGGGTGATGGCCTCGGAAGGCACCACGCACGGCTGTTTCGTCTTCGGCGGCTACGATGCGCGCAGCAAGGAATCCTTCGGCGGATTCGACTTCACCTACGTCGGCTACGGCGGGCGGGCCTTTGCCGACGGCAACGATGCCACCGATTCGATCAACGGCAACTGCGCCAACACACCCACCGAGGTCTTCGAGACGCGCTTTCCCTGGATCGTCGAGGAATATGCGCTCAGACCCGATTCGGGTGGGGCAGGGCGCCATCGCGGCGGCCTCAGCATCTCCAAGACCATGGTCGCGACAGGGCCGATGTTGATCAGCCAGATGACCAACAAGCACAAGCGGCAGTCCTGGGGTCTCTTCGGCGGCGCCGATTCGATCTCCGGGGCGACCCTCTTCATGCGCTCAGGCGCGGACAATTGGCAGACCATCGTGCAGGCCTTTAACAAGTCCAGCCCTAGCAAGTATTCCAATGTACCGGTGCGCCCTGGCGACCGCGTTTCCGTGAAAGCGCCAGGCGGCGGCGGCTATGGTCAACCCGACGAGCGCGCACGGCTAAAGATTGTCGAGGACGTGCTGGAGGGCTTCGTAACGCGCGAGGCGGCTGCCAGGGACTATGGCTTTCAAGAGGAGTGGATTGCGGAGTTTATCGACGATGGCCGCCGGCTGGTGCCGCGCCAGGCAGCCGAATAGCTGTCCCTCCGAGGCAAAAGCGCTTGCACAGATACTGCTGACTGTGCATCAATAAAGCATGTGATCAATAAGGGACTGAGGCTCCGGTGGAGTCTCGGGAATCCCGCATCAGGACGCTGGAATCCAGTCCGCACACAGTAACAGGGAAGGGAGACGGTCACTATGGGATCCAAATTCTCACGCAGAGATGCGCTTAAGGCAGGTGCTGGCGGCACCGCACTCACGGCTGCAATCGGCATCATGCCACGCTACATCCGGCCTGCGCGGGCTGCCGACGGCTTGGCGCCCGGCATGACCGGTGGGCCCACCGGCTTTCCGGGGGCCGAGCGCTTTCAGTACAATGAAGGCATGTCGGAAGGCCGCGCCATCGAGGGCATGAAGAAGCTCAAGGCAGCCGGTAAGGCGCCGGCGAAACTGTCGATCCTGCTGACCGACGGTGCCATCGGCCAGTTGACCAAGCCTTTCCCGGCGGGAGCGCCCACGGTGAAAGAGGTCTGGGAGAAGGAGACCGGCGTCGAGATCGAGATCGTCGGTGCTCCCGCAGCGGACATCTGGAAGAAGGTGCTGCAGGACGTCACCACCAGCTCTGGTGCCTACGATATCTACACCCACCCCTGGAACTCGGTCGGCGACCTGGTTGAGGCCGGCGGTGCGGTACCGCTGAACGACTACGTGGCCAAGTACAAGCCGGACTGGGGCGATCCCGATCGGGGCACGCCCACCCCGGAGATCGAGGACCTGCTCTACAAGTACAAGGGCGACTACTATTCGGTCTCCTTGGACGGCGATTTTCAGACCTGGGTCTACAACCGCTGGGCCTTCGAGCATCCCGATTACCAGAAGGAGTTCGCCGACAAGTACGGCTACCAGATTGGGCACCCGCGCACCTGGGAAGAGAGCGACAACATCTCGGCCTTCTTTACCGGCAAGGCCGGCATCGATGGGCAGAAGATGTTCGGCAGCGGCAATCTGCTGAGCCCCTTCTGGGGTCTGTCGACCTTCTATGCGCGCTTCGCCAGCATGGCCAAGCCAAACTTCTACTGGTTCGACGAGGACGCCAAGCCGAACCTGGCGACCGAACAGGGCATCCAATGTGCGACCGAGCACATGGCGCTGAAGCAGTGGTCGCACCCGGACATTCTCTCCTGGGGCTATGCCGAGGGCTATGGCGGGATGGGCAATGGACTGACCGCCCAGATCGCAACCTATACCAACCTTGCGAAGTTCTACGACCGCTTCAATGCCGACGGCACCAAGTCGACGCCGATGACCGGAGAACTGGGCGCCTTCCTGCCGCCGGGCCGCCAGTTCGGTGACGATCTCGTCCGCCGTTCGGTGATCTATTACAACATCAACGCCGAAGTCTCCTCTGAGAGCCAGAACCAGGAAGCGGCCTACCTGTTCCTGCAGTGGCTGAGTTCGACCCGGACCTTTAGCTGGATGTCCGGCAATCCTGGAGGCTATTTCGACCCCTTCCAGGTCGCCAACTTCAACGAGCCTCTGGTGATAGAGACCTATCACGATTACCTGGTGCCGGTGATCCAGGAGACCATCCGACGCTCGGCGCCGACCTTGAACTTTGCCGGTCAGACGGCGATGGACAACGCCCTGGATGAAGAATTGCAGGCCATGTTCACCGGGCAGAAGTCGCCGACCGAGGCGATGGAATCCGCTCAGCGGCGCTGGGAGCGCATTATCCGAAGGCGCGGTGCCAAGGATATGGAGGACGCGATCCAGAAGAGCCGTGCCGCTTGGCCGACCATCATCGATAAAGCCTAATTCGAGGGCGACCAAAGGGGGCAGTCAAGGGGTAGGCGGAGAGGCCTTCGCGATGCGCGGGTCTCTCCGTCGATCTTCCTGGCTGCTCGTCGGTCGAATGGCAGGAAAGTATGCAGCGTAATCCGCTTCAGGAACTTGTACGATACGCCTTGATCCTCTTGGCGACCGCAGTCGCGCTTATCCCGCTGCTGTGGATGGCCTCCATGGCCTTCAAACCGCATACCGAGTGGATCTCCACCAGTGGCGCGATCCACTGGATTCCCTTCGAGCCGACCTGGGGCAACATCGAGTACATCTTCACCGGTCAGACCGAAGGGCTGATCGTGTCGTTGGACCGGACTGCGGGACGCCCGATTTTCGCCTCTCTGGTGACGGCGAGCCTGGGTACCCTGCTGGCGGTAGTCGTCGGCACGCTTGGCGCCTATGCCGTTTCGCGCTTCAAGGTGGCCAATAACCTGCCGCTCTCGGTGCTGCAGTTGCGTCTCTTCCCACCCTTGGCGGTGATGATTCCGGTGATGATCATGTGGGCCTACCTCGACATGATCGATACCTGGTGGGGGCTCTCGCTGATCTACTCGATCGTGACCTTGCCCTTCTCCTTCTGGCTGATGAAGACCTTCTTTGACGAGGTGCCGATCGAAGTCGAAGAGGCGGCCCTGGTTGAAGGGTGCTCGCGCTTCCGGGTGTTCTGGAAGGTGACCTTGCCGATGGTGAAGGCAGGGCTGGCCAGTACGGTGCTCTTCGTCTTCATTCTCAACTGGTCGGACTATCTGATGGCGTTGCTGCTAACCCGCAAGGACTGGGTCACGATCCCGGTCTATATGAACTCGCTGGCGACCGCCATGGGCGGAGAGCTATACGGGATGAAGGCGGCGCTCGGTCTGATCGCAGCCATTCCACCGGTCATTCTCGGCCTTTCCATCCAACGCTATCTCGTACGCGGCCTGACCTTCGGAGCCTTGAAACAATGAGCGCGTCCAGCGATCCGCGGGCGGCAACGCCCATGGAAAAGGAAGGCAAGCGACTGGGCAACCTGATGGCCCTGCCGGCCCAGTTGCTGCTGGTCTTCATCGTCGTGTTCCCCTTGCTGATGCAGGTCTATGTCAGCACCACCTGGTGGAGCCCGCTCGATGGCGACCCCTGGTATCTGGCCTATCGCGCGTGGAACTGGTTCGACAACTATGCCTACATCTTCGAGGACCCGCGGCTCTGGGGCTCGATCTGGCGGACCCTGGTGATCGTGCTTGTCTGCGTGCCGGCGCAGTTCCTTATCGGAATGGGGCTTGCCATACTCTTCATGGACAAGTTTCCCGGCAAAACAGTATTTTACACCATTCTCCTGACGCCGATGATGGTGGTTCCCGCGGTGGTCGGCTACATGTTCTACATCATGTTCCAGCAGACCGGACCGATGAACGACCTGATCTCGGGTCTGACGGGGCTGGATGCCGACATCAACTGGTTGAACGATGTCAATCTGGCGATGGTGGCGGTGATGATCGCCGAGATATGGCAGTGGACGCCGCTGATGTTCCTGATCCTCTTGGCCGGCCTTTCCGGCGTGCCTGAGGATCAGATGCGTGCAGCCCGCCTGCTGGGTGCCAGCGCCTGGCAGCGCTTTTGGCGCATCGCACTGCCGAAGATGAAGACCGTGATCGTGATCGCACTGGTGCTGCGCACGGTCGAGTGCCTAAAGGTCTTCGACACGCTCTTTATCATGACCAAAGGTGGGCCGGGTGTGGCGACGGAGTCGATTTCCCTCTTCCTCTACAAGACGACATTCCAGGATCTGGAATGGTCATACGTTGCCTCTATCGGGCTCTTCATCCTGTTTGCGCTCTCGGTTCTGGCCGGCATCGGTATCTGGTTCATGACCCGGACGCCCAAGCGCCCGGAGGTCTCCGGTGGCTGAGATCAAACTGCAAGGCCTGACCAAGCGTTTCGGCAAGCAAACCCTGGCGGTCGACAGACTGGACCTGGAGATTCCCGACAAGGAGTTCGTGGCGCTGCTCGGCCCGTCGGGCTGCGGCAAGACGACGACGATGAACATGATCGCCGGGATCGAGCATCCGAGCGCCGGTGAAATTCTCTTCGACGGCAAGGATGTCGTGCGCCTGACGCCGGACAAGAGAGGCGTGGGATTCGTCTTCCAAAATTACGCCATCTTCACCCATCTCTCGGTCTACGAGAATCTGGCCTTCGGTCCGCGCGTTCAGGGCTGGAGCAGCTCCGAGATCGAGGGCAAGGTGAATCAGATGGCGGAGTTGATGCGCCTGACCGACCGCCTGCACTGGCCCTCGGACCGGTTGAGCGTGAACGAAATGCAGAAGCTAGCCATCGGTCGCTCTGCCATTGTCGAGCCCACGATCTTCCTCTTGGACGAGCCGCTGTCGAACCTTGACGCTGCGTTTCGCGAGTTCATGCGGACCGAACTGAAGCGCATTCAACACCAGTTGAAGCAGACCATGGTCTATGTGACCCACGATCAGATCGAGGCCATGAGCCTGGCCGACCGGATCGCGGTCATGGACCAGGGTGTGCTGCAGCAGTATGGAACGCCGGCCGAGATCTACAACAGTCCGGCCAATACCTTCGTTGCCAACTTCATGGGCAGTCCGCCGATGAACCTGATCGCCTGTCGCCTGGTCGAGGAGGCCGGCCAAATGTCGCTGGATCTGGCCGAAGCCGGCCGCCTGGCCATCTCCGACCCGAAGCTGCTGCATGCGGCCAAGGCGGCACGTTCGTCAGATGTCATGCTGGGCATCCGGCCGGAGGCGATCTCGGTGATCGACGGCGCCGCCGCCGAGGCGGGACTCTCGATGACGGTCGACCTGCTGGAGCCGATCGGCCCGCGCACCATCATTCACTTGAAGCAAGGCGAACAGGAACTGCTGGCCGTTGAAGACAAGCGCTTCGGCGGACGCCATGCCAGCCAGGTCGTGGCCTTGCTGCCGCCGGAGAGCTGCCATCTCTTCGACCGGGAGAGTGGCAGAGTGCTCGGCAGGGACGGGGGGGCTGGCTGATGGCGACCCTGGAACTCATCGGCGTCAACAAGCATTACGGAGGGATTGCCGCCCTCGATAACGTCGACCTTAGAATCGAGGACAATGAATTCTTCTGCATCTTCGGGCCGCCGTCCTGTGGCAAGACAAGCGTCCTCAAGGTTCTGCTCGGGTTGATCGCAGCGGATAGCGGCGAGGTGCGGATCGACGGAACCGAGGTGACCGAGAGCCGGCCGCGTGAGCGCGACTTGGGCATGGTGTTTCAGAATCTGGCGCTGTTTCCGCACCTGACTGCGAGCAAGAACATCGCGTTTCCGCTGGAGGAGAGGAAGTGGCCGAGAGCGGATATCAGGCCGCGCGTCGATGCCGTAGCCAAGACCCTACACATCAGCCACCTGCTCAAGAAGCTGCCGGCACAGTTGTCCGGCGGCGAGCGCCAGCGCGTGGCCATCGCCAGGGCACTGGTGCGTAATCCCAAGGCCTATCTGATGGACGAGCCCATCGCCGCGCTCGACGCCCGCCTGCGCGAGACCACGCGCGTGGAGTTGAAGCGCCTGCAACGAGAGCTGAAGCACACTCTGGTCTATGTCACGCACGACCAGGAAGAGGCAATGTCGATCGCCGACCGCATCGCCATCATGCGGGAAGGCGCGATCGTACAGGTCGGTTCGCCCGAGGAGATCTATAACCGCCCGGCCAACCGCTTCGTCGCCGAGACGGTGGGCTCGCCGCGAATCAACGTGCTTGAAGGTCGGATCGCCGATGGGCTTTTCAGCGCTGCCGCGCTGCCGGAGAGCTTGCGCTTTTCGGGTGTCGCCGACGGCGCGGTGGCGCTGGCTATCCGACCGGAAGATCTGGTTCTGCTGCCGGAGAGCGCCGAGGGCGAGGTCGTGCCGGCCATCGTCGACGAGGTCGAGCCGCTGGGTGGACACACCGTGATCGACTTGGCCATGGGCGGGATCACCTTGCGCGCGCACCAGCCGGGGCAACCCGACTACAGCCCGGGCCAGGCCATAAAGCTGGCGATCGATCCGAAACACTGTCACATCTTCGACGGTGTGACGGGTGAGGCCCTGTCGCATGCGACCTGACGCAATGCAGGTCTAACAGGAACCCCGTGGCCATGTTCGGAGATTGGGCTTGCCTGTCTTGCGATTTCCGATCGAAGGCCTCGGGTCGGCCGGCGATTGGGGCAAAGTCGAATGGCTGACGCGAAGAACGAGGCAGACAGGGGGCAGGACCCTAAGGCCGTCAAGCGTCGCCGCCTGAGCCCCGAGGATCGGGAACGCATGATCGTCGACGGCGCGATCCACTATTTCGCCGAGCACGGCTTTGATGGCGAAACCCGCGCGCTGGCGAACTCGATCGGCGTCAGCCAGGCCCTGATCTTTCACTACTTCCCGACCAAAGAGGCACTGATCGACCGGGTCTACCAGGACGTCTTTCTGAGCCGTTGGAAAGATCAGTGGGTAGAGATCATCGGCGACCGCAGCCGCTCGCTGCGCAGCCGTCTGAAGGAGTTCTATCGCGACTACTACGCCACCGGCGATCGGCCGGAGTGGATCCGCATCACGCTCTATTCCGCGCTGCGAGACATCGACATCAACTCGCGCTATCACGCCCGGGTGAGAGAGCACATCATCAAACGCATCGCACTGGAACTGCGCGAAGAGCTTGGCATCAGAAACGTCGAGGGGCCGAGCACCGACAACGAGGAGCAGATGGTGTACTGCCTGCACTCCTCGGTTATCTATCAGTTGATTCGCAAGCACATCTATCGGATGGATGCGCCTGACGACATGACCCCGATTATCGATGCCAACGTCGACCTTTTCATGAACTCGATACCGCTTGTCCTGCAGGGTTTCGTTGGCGGTCAGCCGGCACCCTGACCGCGCTCTACGCAGCAATCTCATAAAGGGAGTCCAGGTAAGACATGGCCATCAGCAAGGACCGTATCCTGACAACCCATGTCGGGAGTCTACCGCGTTCGGCCGAGCTATCGGCCTTTCTCTTCGCCAAGGACAGCGGCGAGGACTATGACCCCGCTGCCTTCGAGGCTTGCGTTACGGCCGAGGTCGAAGCCGTGGTCAAGCGCCAGGTCGAGAGCGGTATCGACCTGGTGAGCGACGGGGAGATGAGCAAGATCTCTTATGCCACCTACGTCGCCGAAAGGCTGACCGGCTTTGGCGGCAATGCACCGCGCAACGTTCCCCAGGATCTGGATGACTATCCTGGCTATCGCGACAAGATCGCTTCCAGCGGCGATACGCCGAAGCTGAAGCGGCCTTGCTGTGTCGGCGCCGTCTCGGTGCGCGACCTCGAACCTCTGGACCGTGACCTGAAAAACCTGACCGGCGCTGCCAAGGCTGCTGCTGCTGCCGGCAGTTTCATGAATGCGGCAACCCCTGGCGTCATCGCGATCTTCCAGCCGAACCAGCACTACCCCGACCACGACAGCTATCTGGAAGCGCTGGCCGACGCCATGAAGCAGGAGTACGACCGGATCTATAAGGCCGGTGTCGTGCTGCAGCTGGACAGCCCGGACCTGGCCTTCGGCCGTCACGTCATCTTCAAGGACCTCTCGGACGCGGAGTTCGTGAAGCGCGCCGAGCGCCAGGTCGAGGTCTTGAACCATGCACTGCGCGACATTCCGGCCGAGGCCATGCGGTTGCACATCTGCTGGGGCAACTACGAGGGCCCGCATACCCACGACATCGCGATGGAGCAGGTCTACGACACCTTGATGAAGGTGAAACCGCAGGCCGTTCTCTTCGAGACCTCGAACCCGCGCCATGCACACGAATGGCGCGTCTTCAAGGAACGCGGCGTGCCCGAGGACAAGGTGCTAATCCCCGGCGTGATCGACAGCACGACCAATTTCGTCGAGCATCCAGAACTGGTGGCGCAGCGGATCCTGCGCTTCACCGATCTGGTCGGGCGCGAGCGCGTGATCGCTGGCAGCGACTGCGGTTTCTCGACCTTTGCCGGCTTCGGCAAGATCGAACAGGAAATCTGTTACGCCAAGCTGAAGAGCCTCAGCCAAGGCGCGGAGATGGCGAGCGAACAGCTCTGGGGTTGGTAGTCTGCAGCGGCTGTTCGTTAACCCAATGCGTGACAGGGCACTAGGGACGGCTTATGTTGAGCTAATGATCAAGAAGGGCTATTCGAGCCCTGGATGATTGCTTCCAACCCAACCCAAGCGGTGCGGGGAGCATCCCCCGTTGAATGATAAGGAGAGCAGCAATGACCAAGACCCCCTCTGTCGAAGACGTTCTGGCAACCCGCGTTGCACGGCGCGCCGACCTGAAACCCTATCCGGAGTCCTTCATCGACACGGTCATCCCGCGTTACGAGCGTGACCTCTATTCGATCATCGGCAAGTCGGTCTTCGAGGATCCGGCGATGGCGCCGGCGATCACTATCCAGCATCCCTTCAGCTTTTCGCTCATCAAGGTGGATCCGGGGAAAGGCGCCGGCCTGCATGCCCATGACACCGAAGAGGTCTTCATGCCGATCAATGGCAAGCTGGCGGTCTTCTGGGGTGACGAGGGCGAGAACGAGATCGTGCTTGGTCCGATGGACCTGATCACCGTACCGATCCACGTCATGCGCGGCTTCCGAAATGTCGACGACAAGACCATCGAGGTGATCGCCGTGGTCGGCGGCGACGACGGCGGGCGTTTGAAGTGGCACGATGGCTTGATCGAGGAGGCCAAGCAGCACGGCGGTCAACTCGACGACAGCGGCTTCATCACGCCGAAGGAAGAAGAAACGGCCGGCAGCTAGGCTGCTTTCCGGCAAGAGCGGAACCCTGGTGGTGTAATCCAGACGGATGGTTCCCATCCGCCTGGATAAGTGGCCCCATCAGATCAAGAGCTTAGCGGTCCGGCACGTTCTGGAATTCGGGTCGGGCAGACCTTGACGGTCCGCCCGACCCGTCACTTGTCATACAAGCTTGGCGGACGCAGGTGACAGGTCTAGTGTAGACGGAAGCTTAAAGAGTTACTGATTGAATGCTCAACAGTGTGCCAAGTGGGTTGGGCAGAAGGAGAGGAAGCAGGGATGCGCTATCTGGTTGGGGTCGACATCGGTGGAACTTTTACGGACTTCGTGGCCTATGACCGAGAGACCAGTGGTCTGAAGGTCTGGAAGAACGCCTCAACGCCACGCGAGCCCATTGAGGGGGTGCTCAAGGGGCTCGAGAACCTGGGCGACCTGGAGGGAGTCGAGCATCTGCGGCTTGGTACCACCATCGCCACCAACGCGCTTCTGGAGCGCACCGGCGGCAAGGTGGCCTATGTCACCAACCGGGGCTTCAAAGACATACCTTTCATTCAACGCGGCAACCGGCGTGCCCACTACGACATGTCCTGGATCAAGAACAAACCGCTGGTCCGCCGTGCCGATTGTCATGAAGTGGCCGGGCGCATCGATCGCGACGGCCAGGTGCTGGAAGAGCTGGACGAGGCCGAGATTCGGGCGATTGCAGCCGATATCCGCGCGCGCGGCGACATCGAAGCGGTCGCCGTGATGCTGCTGTTCTCCTACCTCGACCCCAGTCACGAACGGCGCCTGCGAGACATCTTGGCCGAGGAGTTGCCGGATACGCCGGTGTCGATCTCCTTCGAGGTTCTTCCGAAATGGAAGGAGTACGAGCGCGCTTCGACAACGCTTGCCGATGCCTACCTGAAACCCATCGTCAAGCGCAGCTTCGAAGAGATGCGCCGCCGATTCCAGGATCTGGGCGTCGACGGACGCGTTGTGGTGATCAAGTCCAACGGCGGCGAGGCCAGCCTGGAAGGCGCCATGGGCGCACCGGTGAACCTGACGGTCTCCGGCCCGACCGGCGGTGTCGTTGCCGCCACCAGCCTGGCCAAGCAGTTGGGCATGGATCATCTGGTCACCTTCGATATGGGCGGCACCTCGACCGACTGCTCCACCGTGGTCGACAACGAAGCCTCCTTCACCACCAATTTCGAGATCGAGTGGGGCGTTCCCATTCAGGTGCCGATGATCGACGTGCGCACCATCGGTGCAGGCGGCGGCTCGCTCGCCTGGATCGATAAAGGCGGCATGCTGCGCGTCGGTCCGCAATCGGCCGGCGCCGAGCCGGGCCCTGCGAGCTATGGCAAGGGCGGCAGCGAGGCGACAGTCACCGATGCCAATCTGGTCCTGGGCAGGATCAATCCCGACTACTTCCTGGGCGGCGCCATGAAGCTGCAGGTGGAGCCGGCGCAACAGGCCATCGCCCGCTTGGCGGAAAGCCTGAAGATGGAGCCGATAGAAACCGCCTTGGCCATCATCCAGATCGCCAACAACAGTATGGTCGGTGCGCTGCGGACCGTCCTCTTGGAGCGTGGCCTCGATCCGCGCGATTTCTCGCTTCTTGCCTTCGGTGGGGCCGGCCCGCTGCACGGCTGCGATCTGATGGAGATGGCCGGCGTCCCGCACGCGGTGATTCCCAATCATCCTGGGCAGTTCTCGGCCTATGGCTTCATCATGACCGATGCCCGGGTCGACAAGCAGCGGACCCTGCAGGGTACCTCGACCAAGCTGGATCGAGACTGGTGCACCCAGGCCCTGCAGGAACTGGTGGCCGATGCGGTGGGGGAGCTGACCCGGCAGGGCTACAAGGACAACATTCAGGTCATCCAGACCTTCGATCTGCGCTACCTGGGCCAGAACTACGAGCTGGAGCTGCCTTACGCCGAGGCCACCTTCGATGATGAAGGGCTGGAAAAGCTGTGGCAGCGTTTTCATGAAACCCACGAGGCACGCTTCGGCTTTTCCATTCCCGGCGAGACCATTGAACTGGTGAACGTCGCCGTCGCGGCGATCGCTCCATCGGCGAAGCCGGCTGAGACCGGCCTGGCGGAAGCCGAAGGGCCGCCACCGGTGCACAGTCACCGCCGGATACACTTCGAGGACGGTGGCCATGACACCCCCGTCTATCGCCGCGACAGCTTACGCAAAGGTCATGAGATCGCCGGGCCCGCGGTGATCGAAGAACCTGCCTCGGTAACCGTCATGCGTCCGGGCCAAAAGGCCCTGGTCGACGGCTGGGGCAACATTATCGTTTCGCAAGGAGGCTAGGCAGATGGATCTGGTGACGATGAACATCCTGGAATCGACCATGGTGTCGATCTGCCGGGAGATGGGCATCACGCTCATGAAGACCTCTTACTCGACGATCTTCAACGAGGCCTTGGATTTCACCTGCGGGCTGGCCGACAAGAATGGCGAGATGATCGCGGTGGCGGAGTTCTGCCCGGCGCAAATCGGCGGCATGCCGCTGCTGATCAAATCCTGCGTGCGCGAGTTGGAGCATGACGGGATCGAAGAGGGCGACATCGTCGTTCACAACGATCCTTACCGCGGCGGCCTCCACACACCGGAGCACACCTTCTTCAAGCCCATCTTCGTCGAGGGCGAACTGCAGGGCTATGCCGTCTCTATCGGCCATATCGCAGAGGTCGGCGGGATGGTGCCGGGCGGCTTCTGCGGCGAGGCGACGGAGATCTTCCACGAGGGCCTGCGTGTGCCGCCGGTGAAGATCAAACGCCGCGGCGTCGACAACGAGGACGTCTGGAAGCTGATGCTCGCGAACGTCCGTACGCCGCGCTACAACTACGGCGACCTGCGCGCGCTGATCTCAGCGGTCGATGTGGGCGAGCGGCGGATGAAGGAGATCTTCGCCAAGTACGGTACCGACAAGGTGGCCGAGACGGTCTCCGACCTTCTCGACTATTCGGAGCGGCGCATGCGAGCCGAACTGGCGGAGATTCCGGACGGAACCTACCGCTTCATGGATTCGGTCGAGAACGACGGTATCGAGGCCAAGCGCTACGACATCAACATCGCGGTGATCGTCGACGGCGATGGCGTCATCGTTGACTATCACGGCTCTTCGCCGCAGGCGCGCGGGCCGATCAACGCCACCCTGGGCGTCACCTGGTCGGCCACATACAACGCCATCCTGCATCTGACCGATCCCTCGATCCCGAAGAACAGCGGCTGCTTTCGCCCGATCCGCGTGCTGGCGCCGCCGGGTAGTGTGGTGAATGTCGACTATCCGGCACCGGAGGTCGGCGGCAACACCGAAACCCATCCCCGGATCGCCGGCGCGGTCATCGGCGCCTTGGCACAGGCAATTCCCGAGCGCGCCATGGCGGCCGAGGGCTGCACCCACTGCAACTTCGTCTTCGGCGGGCACGACACGGTGCATGACGAGTTCTTCGCCTGCTATGACATCGAGGTCGTGGGCTGGGGCGGCCGGGCCTATGCCGACGGCAACGACGCGGTCGATTCGATGAACGGCAACTGCCGGGTGATCCCGGTCGAAGTCTTCGAGACGCGCTTTCCCTTCCGCATCGAAGATTGGAGCTTCCGGCCGGACAGCGGCGGGGCAGGGAAGTACCGCGGCGGCCTTGGCTATGAGAAGACCCTGCTCTGTCTCAATGAAGAGATCATCGCCAGCCAGATGACCGATCGCCACGAGCTGGAGCCCTGGGGCCTGGAGGGCGGCAAACCCGGCGCACGCGGTGCCACTTTGATCCAGCAGGCGGGAGAGAAGGACTGGATGACAGTGGTGCAGGCCTTCAACAAGAACTCCAGCTCCAAGTACTCCAACATCACCATTCGCAAGGGCGACCGGGTCAAGCTGGTCATGCCCGGTGGCGGCGGTCATGGCGACCCGAGCGGGCGCTCGGCAGAGGCCATTGCCGCCGATCTGGCGGAGGGCTACGTGACACCGGAAGGTGCTCAGCGCGACTACGGCTATCGGGAGGCAGCGGAATGAAGTTCTCGGCCAATCGGCTCTATGTCGAGCGCTATCTCAAATGCGCAAACTGCGGTGTTCTCGTCTATGAGAACGACAAGGAACAGCTTAAAGACGAAGGAGGAACGCTGTTCTGTTCCTCCTGGTGCCAAGATTGGGCCAAAAAGCGGACCGAAGCACAGTAGGCATTGCGCTGCCCGGTGCGCCAACGCGCTCTATAGCAGGATGACGTCAAGTCGAAGCGATTTGCCATCTGAATCCTGCTATAGACGTTTGAAGCATAGAGCAGAGTCTCGCGGCCAGGAGAGTCCACTTGACCGCGATCTGCTCTAATGACGACCTGTCTCACGATTTTCGAGACTCTTTCCAAAGACGAAGGGCGGGGCCAAATCGACCCCGCCCTTTCCTCATTCGCTGGGAAGCGTCCGGCCTACTGCGCCGGTTGCTCTGCCCTTTGCTCGCCGCTGGCCAGGCGGTGCTTGTCACGCAAGGCATCGCGGATGAGGGCCTTACCCAGGGACAGGCACATCAGAACCATGATCATGGTGAAGGGTAGGGCACCGATGATCATGGCGTTCTTCAAGGCCTCGAAAGGATCGGCCGAAGAGCCGCTGTTGCCGGCAATGATCAAGGTACCGATCACCGCGGTCAGGATCAGACCCCAGATGATCCGATGCTTGATGCCGGTCTCGTGGTCGCCGCCGGACATGATGGTGTTCATCACCAGAATGCCGGAGTCGGCGGAGGTCACCAGGAAGGTCATGATCAGCACCACGCACATGATGGTGATGCCCGACAGCAGACCGCCGTCGATCATCTGACCCAGGGTGGCGAAGAGTTTGTTCGTGGTCGAGGCGCCGATGATGGCCCCATCCGCGATCCCGCTCAGCTCCAGGTCGATGGCAGTCGCACCCAGGATGGTCATCCAGGCAAAGCAGACCAGGGCCGGGGCGAAGACGCAGCCCAGAATGAACTCGCGGATGCTGCGGCCCTTGGAGATGCGCGCCAGGAACAGCCCGACGAAGGGCGAGAAGGCGATCCACCAGGCCCAGTAGAAGGTGGTCCAGCCGGCCTGCCAGCCGAAGAGACGTCCTTGCGTTCCCTCGGCATAGATCTCGCCGGCCAAGGCGTCGGAGCCCGGCAGGGCGGTGAAGGCTTCCGGCAGGCCCGCTTTGAAGCCGTCGAGCGAACCCCAGGCATTGGTGCTGCCGGCATAGAGTGCAGAGATGTCGGCTGCCGGCAATGTCTTCACGGCGTCGGGCAATCCCGCCACGAATTGAGCCTCGTCCATCGGCCCATAGGCGTTGAAGGAGAGCGAGACGAAGTGGAGGATGTAGTCCACCAGGGCCAAGCCGTACTGCGTCATGGCAAAGAGGAAAGATCCGGCGATGACGAAGGTCAGCAGCAAGATCAAGGACAGAACCAGGTTCAGGTTCGAGAGGTACTTGATGCCGCGTCCGACGCCGGAGACTGCCGAGATGATCGACAGCCCCATGATCACGATGAGGGCAGCCAGAAGACCAACCGTGCTGGGCGTGGGAACTTCGCCGTCAGTGTTCACCAACCAGTCCATGCCGGAAACCGCATAGATGCCATCGACGAACTGGCTCACACCGAAACCGATGGTGACGGCGACGCCTAGGATCGTGGCAATGACGCCAAGCACATCGACGACATGACCGAAGAAGCCGTTGACGAAGCGCCCGAACAGCGGTGTTAGCGCCGAGCGGATGGTCAGCGGCATGCCGCGTCCGTAGGCGTAGTAGGAAAGCGACAATCCAGTTACGACGTAGATCGCCCAGGCATGAAAGCCATAATGCAGGAAGGTGTAGCGATAGGCGGAGGTTATGGCCTCTTGCGAGTTGCCCGCCACGTCACCGGCAACCACCACGGGGTTTGACCCCCAAAGTCCCATCGGCTCGGCCGTTGCGTAGACCATCAGGCCGACGCCCAAACCTGCGCCGAACATCATGGCAAACCAGGAGAAGTTCGAAAACTCCGGTTTCTCGCCCGGCTTCCCGAGAATGCGTTTTCCGGTCGAGGGGATCACCGCGACGAGGAAGAGGAAGAAGGCAAAGATCCCGACCGCAATGATGTAAAAGCCGTTGAAGCTTTCCAGCAGCTGCCAGTTGATCGAAGAGAGGACACCATTGGCGTTCAGCGGCCAAATCAGGGCCCAAATGACCAGCAGCGCCATGCCCAGCTTGCTGATCAGGGCGATCGGGACGCTGTAGCCCTCGTAGAAGCCGGACTCGGCCTTCTTGATGTTCAGTTCGGTGAAAGGCGGTTTTATCGCCATCGATTCCTCCGTGTTGCCGATCGTCTGCCGATCGCTCAGTTCTTCGCTGTTGTTGGGGCGATGCCACGCGGTCGCGCGCGATTCTTACTCTGGCCACCGCCCAATCGGTTCAAAGACGTCGAATCCTTCCGCATTTCAATAGGAAAAATTCTAATGAAGGTGTGAAATCACCTAAAGTGCCAATATCTAGACGTGTAGTTTCGGATAGGAAGCTACTCCACGACCGTTGAACAGGAGGTTCGGTGGGCGACTTGCGGTCGATTTTTACCGGGACTCCTGCAGTGACGCGCTTGTACGCCCGCAGCGCAGCGAGGATGAGGCGCGCATGGCGTCTGAGCGCTTATAGCAGGATGATGTCAAATCGAAACGATTTGCCCTCTGACTCCTGCTATACACCTTTGAAACATTGAGCAGAGTCTCGCGAAGAGGTGATTCCGCCTGATCGCGGTCTGCTTGTCTTATGGTTTTCTCGGTTCATCACGGCAAAGATGGACCGCCACCGGTGAGTGACCGCTCACCGGTGGCGGCGGGGGATGGGTCGTCGATCTGCTGGCCACACAGTGGGCCGAGCTAGAGAAAGATCACCCCCGCCTCTTCTCCATGACCTGAACGGATACCAGGGCGCTTTGCGGCCCGGATGACAAGCAGAGGCACGGACAAGATGATGCAATCTACCATCGGGCTCGACGTTTCGAAAGACACACTCGACGCCTACCACCTCGAACGGGACGAAAGTCAGAGCTTCACCAACTCCAAAGCGGGCCACAAAGCCTTGATCGCTTGGATCAACGAACCAGCTCGGCTCGTCTACGAACCAACTGGCCCCTATCACCGCGCCATCGTAGGCGCCCTGGCCCAGGCCGAGATCGACTTGGTCGAAGTCAACCCGCGCCGCTTGCGGCGCTTCGCCGATGTCCTTGGCGTTCCGGCCAAGACCGACTGCCTGGACGCACGCTTGCTGGCACGTATGGGGCAGCTCCTCAACCTGCCCGCACGCCCGGCACTCAGTGAAACCTTCGTCCAACTCAAGGCTTTGCTCTCGGCCCGCCAGGCGCTCGTCAAAGACCGAACCGCGGCCAAGAACAGACAGAAGAACCTCGAACTCTCCCTCCTCAAGAAGCACGCGCGCCAGCGCTTGAAACAAATCGAGCGGCAGATCAACGATATCGACAAGGCCATCGCAGAACGCATCCAGGACGACCCTGAGCTCAAGGCGCGTCTGGCGATCCTGGAGAGCATCCCAGGCCTTGCCGCCCTCTCTGCCTCAGCCTTGCTTATCGAGACGCCAGAACTCGGCTCCCTCAATGCCAAGCAGATCGCTAGCCTCGCGGGCCTCGCGCCCATCACCAGACAGTCCGGCAAATGGGCCGGCAAAACCTTCATCAACGGCGGACGCGCCTCTCTGAGAAGGAGCCTCTACATGCCGGCACTGGTCGCCGTCAGATACAACCCTTACCTCAAGACCTTCTATGAAAGACTGGTCAAAGCCGGCAAACCTAAGAAACTCGCTCTCGCCGCCGCCATGCGTAAGCTCATCATACTCGCCAACGCACTCCTCAGAGAGCAGCGAAAATGGCAAACTACACCGCCTTGACCATCACGGATTCTCTAATCTGTTCGATGTGAAGCGCATGGGCGCTCTCAAGCACTGACGTCTATCCCAATAAGCGAGAGATCTGTCCAAACATCGATTTTTGCAGCAAGATGCACCCAGTGATACCTACTGGGTTAGAGGAGACACACTATGGCCGTTATCTATGGTACGCCCGGAGTGAACGACAATCTCACGGGTACGGATCTACCGGACCTCATTTTCGGCCTCAGCGGCAGCGACCGCATTTATGGCCTCACCGGCAACGACGTTCTCTATGGCGGATCGGGTGCAGAGGTCGGGATGGACGCGGGACGCGGGTCGGACCGGGTCTTCGGCGGCGATGGCAATGACCGCAACCTCATCGGCGACCTCGGGGATGACCGCCTTTACGGGGATTCCGGGACCGATATCAGGCTTTATGGCGGCAACCGCGATGACCTCCTGTTCGGCGGCTCTGGCGACGACCGCTACCTCAATGGCGAGAGCGGCACCGATATCGTCGAAGGCGATGCCGGCAACGACGTCTACCTGCGGGGCGCAAGCGGCGACGATCTTCTCTCCGGTGGCAGCGGTGGCGACCTCTATTTCAAGGGCGAGGCCGGCTTCGACCTGATTTCCGGCGGCAGTGGGAACGACAGCTTCCTCTACGGCGGCAATGCAGCAGACTCAGTTTTCGGCGGTGACGGCGACGACGGCAATCTGCAGGGCGGCAAGGGTCGCGACCGCGTGTTCGGCGGCTCCGGCTCCGACATCGGGCTGCAGGGCAACAGCGGATCCGACTCGGTTTTCGGCGACAGCGGTCGCGATGGACTGCTCTGGGGCGGGTCTGGCTTCGACACGGTCTTCGGCGGTGCCGGTGCCGACTTCGACCTCAAGGGGGACGCAGGCGACGATAGCCTCTCCGGCGATGCAGGCGACGACGCCTCCCTTGACGGTGGCAGCGGCGGCGACTGGATCCGCGGTGGCGAGGGCGACGATCTCGATCTTTTCGGCGGCACCGGTTATGACTTCGTCTACGGTGGAGATGGCGACGACCACAACCTGCAAGGCGGCGACAATCAGGACGTCATCTTCGGCGGCGACGGGTCCGACGACGAGCTGCTCGGGGGCGCTGCGTCCGATCTCATCCGGGGTGAAGCAGGAGACGACAGCGGAATCCGCGGTGGCGACGGGCCGGACTTGCTGTTCGGTGGTGCCGGAAACGATGTGAACATTGAGGGCAACAGCGGTCACGACAGCCTCTTTGCCGCCGGCGGCAACGACGCCTTCCTCTCGGGCGGTAGCGGCAACGACCGAATCTCGGCGGGTGACGGAAACGATGTCAAATTAGCAGGTAACGACGGGGCCGATACGCTTCTGGCAGGCTCCGGCGACGACTTCTACCTCTCCGGAGACAGCGGCAACGATCGCGTTTTCGGCGGCAGCGGCGACGACTTTGGCTTGGAGGGAGGCAGCGGCAATGACACGCTGTACGGTGCCGACGGGGACGACCTCTATCTCTACGGGGGCGAGGGCGACGATCTGGTCGAAGGCGGCAGCGGTGCCGATCTGCTGTTCGGCGAAGAGGGTAGCGACGTCTTGCGGGGTCAGGGCGGCGACGACAGCCTGGTCGGGGAGTACGGCAGCAACCGGCTGCGCGGCAACGGCGGCGACGATACGCTGTTGCTGTCCGAGGACGACCGCGCGGCCGGTGGAAAGGGCGACGACTGGTTCATCTTCGATGGCGAGGATCTGGGCTACGGTGGCTCGGGCGGACCGCGCATCGAGGACTTCGACGGGGTCAGTTTCGGGGCCGGCGAAGGCCTGGACCTCTTGGTCTTCGAGCCGGGGCTGGAGGTCGGCAGCTTCACCTACATCGATGGCGCTGCCTTCTCCGGCGGCGGCAACTCCGAGGCCCGCTTTGCCGGCACAGCGCAGGTGCAGGTCGACGCCGACGGCGACGGCACGGCCGACATCAACTTCCGCATCAATGACCTGTCAGCTGCCAACCAGCTAACCGGCACGGATTTCCTCTGGTTGTAGGGACAACGATAAGAGGCGGCGCAGCGCCTTGGAGCCGCGCCGCCTCTCCTTTAAACAAGCGGTCTTAGGATCGAAGTGCCGTGTTCTCCGGGTCGTAGGGGCTCTCGGCGATGATCCGCGCCGGACGCATCTGATCCAGCACGCGGACATGGCATTCGCGGCCGACCTCGGCCAGATCGCGGCGGACGTAGCCCAGCATCAACGACTTCTTCACATGGTGGCCATAACCGCCGGCGGTGCCGCGCCCGACCACCTCGCCGTCGATCAGGACCGGCTCGTTGCCGAAGGAATCGGCATCGTCGGCATCGATCTCGAGCGTGCAGAAGGCGTTTGGCACGCCCTTCTGCTGCTGGGCAACCAGGGCATCGCGGCCGGTGAAGTCGCCCTTGTTCAGCCGCACGAAGCGATCCATCCCGGCCTCCAGCACGGTATTCTCGGCATTGAGGTCGGTTCCCCACGAGCGGTAGGTCTTCTCCAGGCGCATGGAATCCATGGCACGCATGCCGACGTGGCCCAGCCCTTCCGCCTTGCCAGCCTCGACCAGTGCATCGAAGAGGTGATTCTGGAACTCGATCGGGTGATGCAACTCCCAGCCAAGCGAGCCCACGAAGTTGACCCGAAGTGCGCGCACACCCGGCGCGAAGCCGACCGGGAACTCCTGCATGGTGAGCCAGGGAAAGGCCTCGTTGGAGACATCGGCGTCGGCCAACTGGGCAAAGACCTTACGCGACTGCGGCCCGGCCAGCACGAAGACGCCGTATTGCGTGGTCACGTCCTTGACGAAGACGCTGCCGTCCTTGGGGCTGGCCTTGATGAAGAAGTCCCAATCGATGTCGTGCGCCGCACCCGGCCCGACGACATAGAAACGCTCGCCATACATGCCGTCGGGCATGCGTGAGATGGTGTATTCCGAGCGCACCGAGCCCGAGGGGAAGAGCGAGTGGGCCAGGGTCATGCGGCCGATCTTCTTCGGGATAGTGTTGGCCACGATGGAGTCCAACCAGGCGCGCGCACCCGGTCCCTCGACCTCGTACTTGGCGAAGGAGGAGAGTTCCATCAGGCCGACCCGCTCGCGCATGGCGGCTACCTCTTCACCAACCGGCGCGAACCAGTTGGAGCGGCGGAAGGAATAGTCGTCCTTGCGTGCTGCACCGGCCGGCGCGAACCAGTTCGGCCGCTCCCAGCCGAAACGCGCGCCCCAGACGGCACCCAGCTTGTCCAAGCGGTCATAGCAAGGGGCGGTCTTGGCCGGGCGTGCCGCCTCGCGCTCTTCCATCGGATAGTGGATGATGAAGACGTGGGAATAGGCCTCCTCGTTCTTCATTGCCGCGAACTTCTTGGTCGCCACGCCGAAGCGCCGCGGGTCGACGCCGGTCATGTCGACGCTGGGCTGGCCCTCGACCATCCACTCGGCCAGCTGCCAACCGGCACCGCCGGCCGCCGTGATGCCGAAGGAATGCGCTTCCGAGATCCAGAAGTTCGGCAGTCCGAAGGCCGGGCCCACCATGGGATTGCCGTCCGGGGCATAGGCGATCGGGCCGTTCACGATGTCCTTGATGCCGGCGTTCTCGAAGGAGGGCACGCGATTGATGCAGGCTTCGACATGCACCATCAGGCGCTCCAACTCGCCTGGAAACAGATCCTTCTCGAAGCCCTTGTCGACGCCGTCGATGAAGCGCGCCGGCGCGCCCTTCTCGTAAGGGCCCAGGATCCAGCCCATACGCTCTTCGCGCAAATAGTACTGCGCATCGCTCTCGCGCAGGATCGGCAACTCCTTGGCGCCGCCGTCGCGATAGTCCTTCAGCACCGGGTCGACGTCGGTCACGATGTACTGATGCTCGACCGGGATCGAGGGGATCTCCAGGCCAACCATCTTGGCGGTCTGACGGGCATAGTTGCCGGTGGCGCAGATCACCTGCTCGCAGGTGATGTCGCCCTTGTTGGTCTTGACGATCCACTCCTGGCTTTGGCTGCGCTCGATGCCGGTCACCACGGTCTGCTGATAGATCTCCGCGCCCATCATGCGCGCGCCCTTGGCCATGGCCATGGTGACGTCGACCGGCGCGATGTGCCCGTCGGTCGGATGCCAGAGCGCACCGACGAGGCCCTTGGCGTCGATCAGCGGCCAGAGCTTCTCGATCTCTTCGACGCTGATCAGGTGGCTCTCCACACCGATGGTCTCGGCCGTGCATTGGTAGTTGCGATACTCGTCCATGCGGTCGCGGTTGCAGGCGAGCCTCAGGTTGCCGGTGTTGTGGAAAGAGACAGCCTGACCCGTCTCGGCCTCCAGCTGCTTATAGAGCTCGACCGAATACTGGTGCAGCTGGCCGACCGAGTAGCTCATGTTGAAGAGCGGCAGCAGACCGGCGGCGTGCCAGGTCGACCCGGCCGTCAGCTCGGTGCGCTCTACTAACACCACATCCGTCCAGCCCTTCTTCGCCAGATGGTAAAGGGCCCCGACTCCGCAAACGCCGCCACCGATGACGACAACCCGTGCATGGCTCTTCATTGCTCGCCCTGCTCCTCACGAAATTCTGAATCGCAATCCCGGCCCACAATGGGCCGTCCCCTGCGTTCCCGTTAGCTAGACGTCTTGGCCGGTCCCGGGCGTGACAGACTGCGACAGGCGAGCGCCGCTTTGCGACACCGCACGACGCAGAAGTGAGGGTGACGGCAGTCACTATTTCCGTCTTTCGATGTTATCCACCGTTGATGCCGCGGGCGACTTCGCCTAGCGTCCCAATCTACACGGACGCTTTGGTGAGGGGTCGTCGCCGTGAGAGGCAGCGGCGATCGTATTACCGGGGCTTCCTTGGCCGAGACCATCATGCCACTGCCTGAATGGGGGACAGCCGGGGCACTGCCTGGTCCGAATGCCGGAAGCGGCAGGAGGGGCCGGCGGGTGAGGTGTCTCTAGCAGAAGGTGGCGAAGCGACCGCTATGTCGATACGGGCGACACTTCTGGTGCTATGGCTGGCCTTGGTGGCCGTGCTGGGTGTCATGGGCTACTTCATGCTGGACGCCTGCGGCCTGCGGGTTCCTGGCGGACCCGTCCTGATCAAGCTCTGTGGCGAGAAGGAAGCGCCGCCGCCGGCACTGGTGGCCCAGGTGATCGCGCGCGGTCAGGATCTGGAGCGCGAGGTCGTCCTGCTGGAGCAGCGTCTGGCGCAAGCAGCCTCCTGCCCTGCCCCGCCCTTCAATCCGCTGCCGGAACCCGACGAGCAGGCCAAGGTCGAGCCCGAGCCGGAACCCAAACCGGAACCCAAACCGCAGCAGCAGGCGGAAAAGAAGCCGGAACCCAAGCCCGAGAAGAAGCCCGAGAAGACGCCCACCGGCACGGCGGAATGCCCGCGGCCACGACCGACAGAGGTCGCCATGCTGCTGGACGCCTCGGCCAGTATGGACACCGACTTCAATCTCGATCCGGCCAAGGAAGAGCGCTACGAGCAGCTGATCAAGCGCCACAATCGCCTGTCGCAGGAGCTGCGCAGCGCCGGCTTCGACCTGATCAAGCAAGGCCGGCTGCGCTTGGAGCTTGGCCGGTTAGAGAATGAAATCAGTCGCTTGTGGCGCACCTTCGACACGCCAGGTGAGCGCAATCGTATGGAGGTCGCCAAGTCCTCCCTGAAGGCCACGGTCAAGAACAGCCCCAGCGACATCGACCTCTCGCTGATGAGTTTCAGCGATTGCGGGCGCATCCGCATGCACGGCTCCTTCTCGCCTTCGCAGCGCAACGCGCTGTTGAGCCAGGTGGATCAGGTGCGCACCGGCCGCGGCACGGCGCTGGCGGAAGCCATCCGCTCGGTCCCGCGGATGATCAGCGGCGGCAAGACAGAGGACAAGCCGGTGAACATCGTGCTCTTCTCGGACGGGCGCGAGAGTTGCGGCGGCAACGCCTGCGCCCAGGCCCGCGCGCTGAAGCAGCAGTACCCGCACCTCTACATCAACGTCATCGCCATTGGCAAAAGCGACCAGAGCCAGCGCTGCATCGCCAATGCGACCGGCGGCCTCTTCCTTCAGCCCGACAACACAGCCGCCCTTGCGCAGGCCCTGAAGCGCGCCAGCGGTCAAGACATTCCGGAGCATTGCCAATGATCGCTCCCTCCCCCGCCAGTGAGACGGCCATCCTGAGCGCTAAAGCAGGTCTCGAGTCATCATGAGCGACAGCAAGGACACCCCAGCGGCTACGCCCCGCCCCGATCCGAACCAGCCGGAGGAGGCCGTCGTGGTCGAGCGCCGCCGTCCCTGGCTGCCGGTTCTGATCGCCACCCTCCTGGCGGCCATCATCCTGGTCGTGCTGCTGATTCCGGGCGTGCTGATCTATCCCGAAGAGGACACCACGGCCGACGACCGCCAGCGCATGATCACGCTGCAGGAAGAGAGCAACAAGGCGCTGGAGGAGCGCATTGCGGGCCTGCGGGCGCTGGTGCAGGACGATGAGGTCTGCGTCGCCGAGGACGGCTTCTTCCGGCGCGACGAGGACGGCAAGCTGGCGCCCTTCGGGCCGGCCGAAGAGGCCCTGCTGCCGCGCGCAGCCGGCCGGCAGCCGCTCGCCGAGGAGGAAGTGCCGGAGGGTGTCGCCTTCGAGGGCAATCTGGTCGAGCTGCTGGACCTGGCAACGGTCATGGTCCTGGCACCGCAGGCGAAGGCACAGGGCACCGGCTTCTTCGTCGCGCCTGGCCTGATCGTTACCAATCGCCACGTCATCGGCGCGGACTCCAAGACGCCGCTCATCGTCCTGGGCAAGGGATTGGACCGGCCGATACCTGCCAGCCTGGTGGCCGAAACCGGCAGCAGCGACTTCTTCACCCCGGACTACGCGCTGCTGAAGATCGAGGGCGCTGACGACCTGCCCTATCTGGCCATGACCGACAAGGCAAAGAAGCTGCAGGAGGTGGTCGCCGCCGGCTTCCCCGGCCTCTTGAACGAGACCGACGAGGATATCCAGCGCCTGGCCTCCGGCGACATGCAGAGCATGCCGGAACCCAGTGTCACCACCGGCGTCATCACCGCCCAGCAGGCACCGCGCGGCGCCGACGTCCTGGTGCACACCGCCACCATCTCCGGCGGCAGCAGCGGCGGCCCCCTGGTCGACGAGTGCGGTCGCGTGGTCGGCATGAACACCTTCGTGCGCAGCCGCAAGCAGGATGGCGGACGGCTGAACTACGCGCTGGCCACGCCCAGCCTGGTGGCCTTCCTGAAACAGCAGAACGTCGATGCCAAGGTCTCGACCGAAACCTGCGCTCCCAAGCCGCTGGTCACCGCCAAGGAGGCCCCCGAAGAGATCAAGAAAAGTGAGGAAAATACTGAAACGGAAGAGAAAAAAGATCCCGATGCCAAGCCTGAAAGCAAGAGCGAATAGCCTTGCGAGCGGGCGCTAGAAAGGGGGGATCATGGACCGACAGCTGATCGCCGAAACCACACTGGTGGGCCTGCGCCCTCTGGGCATGGGTAGCCGGCGGGTTCAGGATTCCTGGAACGAGATCGATTCCTACCTGCGCAACGCGCTGGGCGACCGCTACGCCGACCTCTTTGCCGAGCCGGTCCCGGGCAGCCGCGGTGTCTCTTGGTTCGCAGCACCGGAGGGCGAGGCCAAGCCCTACTCCGACCTAAGCGAAGAGGAACAAGCCGCCCTGCTGGAGGCCGTCAAGGAGCGCAGCGAGACCATCCGCGCCCATGCCGCCACCCTCTCGGCCAGCCGCAGAGACAGCGACCGGCGCCTCGGCCAGACTCTAGAGTGGGCACTGGTCGTGCCGGAGGCCGAGCCGGGTCGCGACTTCCTCTATTCCGTCGGCGGCGAGCCCTTGCTGGTCAACTGGGGCACCCGCGACGAGCAGGCCCAAGACGGCAACGCGGTGCTGCAGGAGTTCCTGGCCGGAGAAGCTTGGCGCCTGCACCGCGAGCAGGAAACGGCGAAGGCCGCTGCCGCTGCACCGCCCTCTTCACCGCCACCGCCCCCTTCACCGCCACTGCCTGTACGGCGGGTTTATCGAGAGGCGGCCGCTGCCGCCCCGCTCTGGTGGCTGCTCTGGCTGCTGTTCGGGCTCTTGATGATCGCCATCATGTACCTGCTGCTGCTGGGCTGCGGCGTGCGCTGGCCCTTCGGGTTGGAGCGGCCGGCCTTCCTGAACTTCTGCCCCAGCGCCTTTGCCGCCGAGGACACCACGCCGGACCGGTTGGTGGCGGCCGAGGAGAAGGGGCAGGACCTGGAGCGCCAGGTGCTGTTGCTACAGCGTGAGTTGGCGCGCAAGCAGCGCTGCCCGATCGACGTTGCCCAGGCCGAGGTCGTCGAAGACCCGGATCAGGAGGCAGCCCAGCGCGCCTTCGAGGAAATCCGCGAGGAAGGCGGCAAGGAGGGCGAGGTCGAGATCATCCTGGAATGGCAGGGCGATGCCGATCTGGATCTGCACATCATCTGCCCCGACGGCAGCCGGGTCTATTTCCAGAATCGTAACAATGCGCGCTGCGGTGCCATCCTGGACGTCGACATGAACTCCACGACGCGCGACATCAGCCAGACGCCGCGCGAGCATGTGACCTGGCCGCAGAGCCCGAAGCCCGGGCGCTATCAGATCATCGTCGACAACTTCGCCGGCCGCTCGGCAGGCCGCTCGACCCCCGTTCCCTACAAGGTCTATGTCTCGCGCGGTGGCGAGATCGAGGTCTATGAGGGCAAGATCGCAGAGGAAGGCGGCACCGGGCTGGTGCAGGAAGTCACCCTGCCATAAGTTTGACCCTGGGCCCTAATCGACACTCAATGGGGATCGTCCGGCGTCGCGGTGCGTTCTATAGTGTCTGCGACCAGATAAGAAAACGGATATGCTGAAGCCTCCCTTCGACTATCGACCGATCACCTCGCTGATCCCCAACACCGGGATCCAGTTTCTCGACTTCGCCCTGAAAGAGAGCGACGTGGAGCGGCTGTCGCGCAGCTTCTGGCCGGAGGTGCACGAGGACCAGCGCGACGAAGAGGGGCGCCCGCTGGTCACCCTGCACCCCCTCTTCAAGGACGAGGAAGGCCGCTACCTCTACAAGACCGAGGCAGCGCCAGACGGCATCGAACCGCCGGAAGAGGAGACCTTTTCGGTGCGCGCCTCCCAGGCAATGGAGGTGCTGGATCGCCAGTGGCTGCCGCTGCCTTTCCTGCGCGAGGCCGAACGCGGACCGGACAACAAGCCGATCTACGACGAGGGGCCGACCAACTGGGCGCGCATGCGGCTCGCCGCCCTGCCGGAGGTCGATTCCGAAGGCTACAGCCATCGCCTGGTGATCGCCTTCGACACCCTGCTGCTGGAGCGGCGCAAGGAAGGCCCCTACGCCGGACCGACGCCGCAGGATGCCATGGAGGACGTCGAGTTCTGCCTGGTCAGCACGCCGGAAGCCAACCGCCCCTTCCTGATCCTGGACTGGGTGCGCGCCTGGCTGCAGGACAGCTATCTGGAGGGTCGCACCCGGCGCCGCGGCCGCACGACCACCCTGGCCGACCTCAAGAATCCAGGCGAATACTGGGCCAATTTCATCGTGCTGCTGGAGGCGGTGGCGGCCGGCTGCAAGATCCCCCGCATCCGCTTCACCGACACGGTGACAGAGTCGATCCAAGGCGAGCCGATCGACGTCGACCTGGTGATCGACGTCGGCAACAGCCGCACCTGCGGTGTCCTGATCGAGCAGTCGAAGCAGCTGGGCAGCGTCGACATCTCGCAGTGCTATCGGCTGGAGATGCGCGATCTCTCGCGGCCCGAGCAGTGCTATTCCGATCCCTTCGAGAGCCGGGTCGAGTTCACCAATGTTGCCTTCGGGCGACGCGAGTATTCCCGCCGCTCCGGCCGACCGAGGCGCGATGCCTTCTGGTGGCCGAGCCCGGTGCGGGTTGGGCCGGAGGCCGCCTGGCTTGCCTCGCTGGCCGACGGAACGGAAGGGATCAGCGGGCTCTCCAGCCCAAAACGCTACCTCTGGGACGAGGCCCCGCGTCCGCAGGCCTGGACCAACAACCGCGGCAGCCTGCCGCTCGGCCGCCCGGTGCCGGCGATCAGCGGGCCGATGACGGCCAAGCTGACCGAAGAAGGCGATCTGGTCTCCCCGAAGCGCCCCAACGCCGTGGTCGGGATGAGCCCGCGCTACTCCCGCTCTTCGCTCTACACGCTGATGCTGGCAGAGCTGCTGAGCCATGCCATCGGTCAGCTGAACTCCGTCTCGGTGCGCGAGCAGCAGGTGAATTCCGACCTGCCGCGCCGGCTCAGCAGCTTTATCCTGACCCTGCCCTCGGCGACGCCTCTGGCCGAACAGAAGATCTTGCGCCGGCGTGCCGAGTGGGCGGTCGACCTGGTCTGGCAGACCATGGGCTGGTCGGACGCCGACCCGATCCACGAGAAGCCCAAGATCAAGCTGGACTGGGACGAGGCCACCTGCACCCACCTCGTCTATCTCTACAACGAGATCAATCACAAGTTCCGCCGCAACCCGCACGATTTCTTCCAGCTGGTGGGCCAGCGCAAACAGTTGGAAGGCGACGGCCCGGCCTTGCGGATTGCCAGCATGGACATCGGCGGCGGCACAACGGACCTGATGATCATCCAGCACGAGATCGAGGCCGGCCAGCAGCAGACCATTCATCCGCGCCAGCTCTTTCGCGAGGGCTTTCGCCAGGCCGGCGACGACATCGTGAAGTCGGTGATCGAGCACTGCGTGCTGCCGCAGTTGGGCGCGGCTCTGCGCGCGAACGGGGTGGGCCAGCCCGACGTCTTGATCTCCGAACTCTTCGGCGGCGACCGGGCCGGTGTCGGTCAGCCCGAACGCTCGACCCGGGCGCTTCTGACCACCCAGATCATGGTCCCGGCGGCGCTGGGCCTGCTTTCGGCCTACGAGGCAGTCGATCCCAGGCGCCCGAGCAGCCCGCAGCACCTGAAGCTGGGCTCCCTGCTGCCGCCCGACCGCATGCCGGCGGCCAGCCTGCTGGCCTACTTCGAGCGCGCGGTCACCAATGCCGGCGGGACGGCCTTCGATCCACTGGCCCTGGATCTGCTGATGGACACGCAAGAGATCGCCGGTGCCGTGCACTTCGTCGTGCAGCGCATGATCGAGGATCTCTGCGACATCATCCGCGCCTACGACTGCGACCTGCTGCTGCTCTCGGGCCGGCCCTCGCGCTTTCCCGCGGTGCGCGACCTGATCTACTCCAACCTGCCCTTGGCAGCCAATCGCGTGGTGCCGATGGACGGCTACGAGGTCGGCGCCTGGTACCCCTTCCGCAGTTCCGACTATCGCATCAACGACCCCAAGACGACCACGGCCGTGGGCGCCATGCTCTGCCAGATCTGCGAGGGCTATGCGCCGGGCTTCGTCATGCGCGCCAGCACCATCAAGATGAAGTCAACCGCGCGCTTCATCGGCGTCATGGAGACCAACGGCCAGATCCTGGAGAAGAACTGCTATCTGGAGAACGCCGATCTGATGACCGGCGCCAATGTGGTGGAGTTCAACGTGCCGATGGAAGCCCCGGTCTTCATCGGCTTTCGCCAGCTGCCGATCGAACGCTGGAAGACAACGCCGCTCTATTACCTCTATTTCCGCAGCCCGGAGAAGCACCCGCATCTGGCAACGCCCATCACCGTCACCCTGGAGCGCGCCGAGCCGCGTGACGAGTTCGACGAGGTGGTGCTGGAGGACTTTTCCATTGCCGAGGCGATCGATGCCGAAGGCGAGGATGTAGCCCGCCAGATTGGGCTCAGGCTGCAGACGATGTTCATGGACCAACAGGCCGAGGGCGGCTACTGGTTGGATACCGGGGTCCTCAAGTCGAAAGGGCGTGCATAGGCATGCTGCGCGATAAAGACAAAGCGCTGGCCGATAGCTGCACGGCCATGGCCAAGGCCTCGCTGGAGGCAAGAAGCTGGTTTGCCGACAACGGCAAGCTGGTGGGCGCCCGCCAGCAGGGCCTGCAACGCAGCTTCCGCAAGCACGCGGTCGAGGCCGAGAAGCTGGCCGCGGCCGCGACCCGGCCGATGTCGGTCGCCGCATTCGGCGCCAGCCAGGCCGGCAAGTCCTTCCTGATCGGCGCACTGATCGCCCCGCACGGGGCCGGCGCGCAGGTGGTCTTCGGCAGCGATGCCGAGGCCCGACATCTCGACTTCCTGGACGAGGTCAACCCGCAGGGCGGCAATGAGACCACCGGCCTGGTGACCCGCTTTTCCGTCGCACCGCAGCCCACACCTGCCGGACACACGGTGGCCTTGCGCCTCTTGAGCGAGATCGACATCGTCAAGATCCTGGCCAACGCCTTCCTCTTCGATCTGGGAGCAGAGGGCGACTGGTCAGCCAGCGAAGACGATCTGATGGCGCTGCGCGGCGAGCTGGAATCAGCCGGCGCCGAGCGCCAGGTCGATGCCGTGCGCCTGGAAGACATCTTCGAGCTGCGCGACTACCTGGAGCAGAGCTTGGCCCGCCATCCGCTTGCCGGCGCACAGGGCGAGCGCTACTGGGCCTTCGCCGAGGATCTGCTGCCCAGGCTTGCCCCGGCCGAGCGCGCCAAGGCGCTGGCCCCGCTTTGGGGCGGCCTGCCGGAGTTCACCGAGCTCTACAGCCGCCTGAAGGCGGCGCTGGATCAACTGGGTCACCCGGAGTGGGCCTATGTGCCGCTGGAGGCCCTGACCGACCGCTCCGGCGGCATCCTGCATGTGCGCACGCTCTATGGTCTGGATCTGCCCGACCAGAACGACGGCCCGGTGCCGGTGGCAACCGACGCCGGCGTGCATGCCAGCCTGGCCAAGCCCGTCGTCACCGCGCTGACCGCAGAGCTGCGCGTGACCCTGACGCAGAAGCCCTGGCCCTTCTTCGAGCATACTGACCTGCTGGACTTCCCCGGTGCGCGCTCGCGCCTGGACAGCACGCCGGACAAGTGGCTGCGCAACCCGGAGGAAAATCCGGAGGGGCGCGCGCAGTGTTTCCTGCGCGGCAAAGTCGCCGTCCTCTTCGACAACTACGTGGCCGATCTCGACCTCAACTCCATGCTGCTCTGCGTCGGTCCGGAGAACCAGGAGGTGCGCAAGCTGCCGGAGCTGATCGAGGGCTGGATCGCACGCACCCACGGTCGTCGTCCCGAAGACCGCGAAGGACGCCGCACCTCCCTCTTCTTCTGCATGACCAAGGCCGACCGGCTGTTCGATCTGGCGACCGGGGCCAGCGACAGCGAGAGCACACGCAATCGCCTGGCCAACAACATCGGCTTCTATCCCGGCTGGACCGAGGCCTGGACGCCGGGTCGTCCCTTCGACAACTGCTATCTGATCCGCAATCCCAATGTGCGCCGCGACGACCTCTTCCTCTATGCGGCGAACGACACCGCCGGCGATTCGGAAACCGTGCCACCAGAGACCGTGCCACCAGAGACCGGGGTCAGGGACGACAAGGCCGAGTGGCTGGCGCGCTTCCGCGAGACCTTCGTTGCCGAAGAGCTGGTCCGCCGCCACCTCGGCAAGGCGGAGGAGAAGTGGGAGGCGATGCTGCGCTTGAACGACGGCGGCATCTCCTACCTGGCCGAAAGCCTGGAGCCGCTCTGCGATCCCGACCTCAAGTACGAGCAGATCCAACCGCGCGCCGAAGAGCTAAGGCGCCAGATCCTGGCCGAGCTGACCCATTTCCACGAGGCCGGCGACATACAGAGCCGCGTCGAGGAACGCATGGCGCAGGCAACCGATGTGGTCCGCGCCCTGATGGCCGCACCGGAGACCATCGGCTGCTTCCTGCGCGAATTGATGGTCGACGAGGATCGGCTGGGCCAGGCCTATCTGGACAGCATGCGCCAGGTCCAGCGCAGCGGCGAGACCAGCAAGCCGCGCCCGGCGGCGTCTTCCAGCATCACCATCGAGCTGCCGCCCGGCATGGAGCCGACAGAGCCCTCTGCGCCCGAGACGCCGACCAACGGCGGCAGCGTCTTCGGCGATGCCGCCCTGCAGGTCTGGCTCGACGACCTGGAGCGGCGGGCAAGCGACGACGACCTGGCCGAGGCCTTCAACCTGACCTCCGAGCAGTTCCTACAGGTGATCAACGAGCTTGCGGTCGCTGCCAAGCGGCTGGACGTGCCGGCCGCCATCGAGACGCAGCTGCACGCCGTGCCGCGTTTCGGCTCGCCCGACGAGGTGGTGCATCGTGTTGCCATGGCAGCCGCGCTTACCCTGAACGGCCTGGTCAGCAAGCTGGGCACCGATCTGGAGCCGGAGGAGGAAGCGGACAGCGCTCCGAAGATCACCTTCCAGCGCCCGGCCGAGATCGCACCCGGCGGCTTGCCGAACCTGCCCGACGACCCGGCCGAGATGGCCCGCGTTCGCGGCCGAACGATCTCCACCTGGTTGGGGGCGCTGCGCGATCTGGCACGCCGCAATGCCTCCTGGGGGCAAGGCGGCTTCGTCGACCCGGAGCAGAACCGAAGGCTCGGCGATCTGATTTCCGAAGTGAGGGGCTAGATCCTTGCAACGGGTCGCGCTCACGATCGAGGATGACGACACGCGCAGCGGCGGTGGCTTCGCCCGCCTGCTGTTCGCTATCGACCGCAAGCCGGCTCCAGCTCAGCTGAAAGTGACCTTCAAGCGCGGCGGCGAAGCCGAGCCCTGGCTCGGCCCGAGCGGCTGGCAGGCGAGCGAACACGCCTTCAAGGCACTCTCCGTCTCCACCGAGCCGCAGGGCCTGAGCCTGGTCGTCGGGCCCGAGGTGGTGAACCAGATCGAAGCCTTCACCAGTGTCATGGCCAGCCTGCCGGAGTTGGAGGTCTATGGCGTCGCCACCTGGGAGGCGACCCCCGGCTTCTCGGTCGCCCCGCCCCCGCCGCCGGAGCCGGAGGTGCAAGAGGTTGCCTTCCAGTTGCTGCCGGGCGGTGCCATCGCTTTCCAAGCCGCAGCGGAAGACCTGGGCGATCTCACCCCACCGGCCAGAATGGAGCCGGGCGGGGCGCATCTCGGCATCGGCTATGACGAGTTGCGCCAGGCCTTCCAAGGGCGGCTTGAGATCGATCCCAAAGACGGCAGTGCGCGCCTTCTGCAGGGTCCCGGCGAGCCGCCGCGTCGCATCGCCTTCTCCGCCACCGCCAACGGCGGCCTGCTGCTGAAGGGTGAGTTGCATCCCTATAAGGCCCACCTGGAACCGGACGAGACGCTCTTCGGCCTGGAGTCCGCGCCCCTGGCTGCCATGGGGAAGGGCCTTGTCGATCTGGATCCCGAAACCCTGACGGCCAGGCTGGTCGAGGAACCCAAGATCGTCGAGCCGCCCCCGCCTGAGCCGCGCAAACTTCGTTGGCTCTTGCCCCTGGTGGTCTTCCTGCTGATCGCCGGCGGAACCGCTGCCGCGCTGGTCTTTCTCGACCAGGAGGAGAGCCAGCAGGCGACGGCGGAGCCCGAGGAACAAAAGCCGGAGGAGAAGGCTACACCCTCGAAACCGACCGCCCCCACACCCAAGGAGCTCTTTGCCAAAGGGCAGAACGCCCTGCAGGCCGGCAAGTTCGACGAGGCGCGACCGCTGCTGCGCCAGGCGGAGGCGGCCGGGAACCGAGAGGCGGCCCTGCTGCTGGCGCAGCGGGTCGATTCGCTCGGCTTCGAGGCCGGGCTCTTTGCCGCCCCCGACGACATCGAGGCGCTGCGCCTCTACGGCAAGGCCTGCGCGGCCGGCGAGGACCCGGAGCGCGCGACGGTCCTGACGGCGGCGAAGAAAGACTTGGGCGCGCTCG
The DNA here is from genome assembly GCA_040219175.1 of Kiloniellales bacterium. Classification (GTDB taxonomy): domain Bacteria; phylum Pseudomonadota; class Alphaproteobacteria; order Kiloniellales; family JACOMY01; genus JACOMY01. The sequence continues at coordinate 81,903 of JAVJSY010000019.1, read as the reverse complement.
GCGAAGCCCTCAAGATTAGGGCTGACCAAGGCGATGCAATCGCGGCCGATACTCTGCGCGGCCCATTCAAGGAAGCGGAGGAGCTTTGCCAATGACGGTCTCTATCCTATTCAGCAAGCGGCTGTTTCTGACCCTGGTGGCGGCCCTTCTGCTGACCGCGCCGGCAAGCGCGCGCGAGCCGCTGATGCAGCCCGACACCACCTCGATCCCCGAGCGCGCGCTCTCCAGGCCAGACGCCCGTGTGGTCCAGGAGCCCGGCGGCGATGTCCTGGTGGAGGCGCCGCAGCCCTTCACCCTCTACTACCTCTTCGACCGCAAGCAGGTCGGCGGCAAGGAGTGGCTGGAGGTCGGCCCGAACCGCAACACCGACCCCGTCGGCTGGATGCCGGCCGAGGAGACCGTGCCCTGGAAGCAGACCCTGGTCCTGACCTTCACCAATCCGGCCGGACGCCTGCCCACCCTTTTCTTCGCCGAGCGGGACAAGCTGATCGACTTTGTCGAGGACGAGCGGCTGACCGTGCTGGCCCCCGACTATGTGGCCAAGACCCGCGCCGGCAATCCGCCGCCGGGCGCCGGCATCGTCTCGATCGAGAATGCCGAGTACGTCGACTTCGTCGAAGAGTTCTATCTGCTGCCGATCCTGGAGGCAGAGCAGGTCTTGCTTTCCGCCACCGCACAGCGATCCAAAATCTTCGAAATTGCCTCTATCCCACTGAATGAAGAAAGAAAGATAGAACCCGACACCAATCCCGATTTTCCAGTCGGTATCGTCTTCGTGATCGACACCACGCTCTCCATGGACCCCTTTATCGACCGCACCCGAGAGACGGTCAGGTCAATTTTCGAGTCGATCCGCGGCTCGGAAATCGCCGATCGGGTCAGCTTCGGCATGATCGGCTTCCGCGATGCGACGGAGGGTGTCGAGGGCCTGGACTACACGGCCAAGGTCTTCGCCCCGCTGGAGAAGGACTTCGACCCCGACGCCTTCCTGAAGAAGATCGAGGCCATCGACGCGGCCCGCGTCTCCTCGCGCGGCTACAACGAGGACGGTCTGGCCGGCGTCGTCGAGGCCTTGAACCTGGAGAACTGGAAAGAGTTCGGCGGGCGCTACATCATCTATATCAGCGACGCCGGTCTGCGCGTACCGCCCGACCCCCTGGCCTCCACCGGCCTGACGGTCGATCAGGTGAACGCCATGGCGCGCGACCGCCAGATCGCCATTATCTCCATGCTGCTGCGCACGGCCGCCGGCACCGCCTATCACAGCAATGCCGAACAGCAATTGCGTGCGCTCTCCTTCTGGCGGCAGGACTGGGCAGCGCCCTACTACGAGATCCCGGACGGCGATCTGGCCAAGTTCGGGCCGGAGATCGACAAGATCACCAAGCGCCTGGTGGATCAGGTGGTGACTCTGGCCAAGACCTCGGCCGAGAGCGATGAGGAGCAGGCCGCCGACTGCGGCCAGGCCGGCCGCACCATCGACTGCCTGGGCTTTGCCATGCGCCTGGCCTGGCTCGGCCGCGAGAGCGGGGCACAGGCACCCAAGGTCTTCAAGGCCTGGGCACCGCAGTTCGCGCTGGACGACCCGGTCAACGGCCGCGCCTTCCAGGTGCGGATTCTCTTGAACCGCGATCAGGTGAACAATCTCTATGCCCGTCTGGGCCTCGCGGTCGAGGCCGCCGACCGGTTGATCGGCAAGGATCCCGGCCTCTTCTTCGACATCCTGCAGACGGTAATCGCGCAGGCCGCCAACGACCCCTCGGTCCTGGAAGACCTGGATCCCGGCCAGAACGTCACCTTCGAGGTCGAGGATCTGCCGAACCTGGGCGCCTTGCTTGGCGAGTATTTCGGCCACCTGCCCTTCAAGACCCGGCTGATGCGCACCACCCGCGACGGCTGGGATCGCATGTCGGGCTCTGAGCGCGAGCAGATCCTGGTGAGCGTGCGCAGCGCGCGCCGCTTGCTGAAGCAGTACTATCAGGACAGCGAGCGCTGGATCGCCCTGCACCCCAAGGCCAGCGACGGAGAGAAGGTCTATCCCCTGCCCCTGGAAGTGCTGCCGTGACCTCGCCGCCGCGGGTTCTCGAGTTGACCGCGGCCGTGAAGAGCCGCAGCGACGGCACCCGCCGCTTCGTTTTGCAGGTCCCCGCCTTCCGCCTGGACCGCGGCGAGAAGCTGGCCCTGGTCGGCCGCAGTGGCAGCGGCAAGAGCACCCTGATCGAGATTCTGGCCGCGGCCCTGCGGCCGGACAGCGTCAAGACCTTCCGCGTCCAACATCCAGAAGAGAGCGAGGCACGCGACCTGGCCGCGGCCTGGGAGGACAACGACGAAGCCTTCCTCTCGTCCAGCCGGGCGCGCTGCTTCGGCTATGTGCAGCAGATCGGCGGCCTGCTTCGCTTTCTGACGACGGAAGAGAACATTGCGCTTTCGCTGCGACTGGGCGGGAAGCCGGATAACGGCGAGGTCGAGGCGCTGGCCGAAGCCCTGGGCATCGCCCGCTATCTGAAGGTTCACCCGGACCGGCTCTCCGTCGGCGAGCGGCAGCGGGTCGCCATCGCCCGCGCGCTGGTGCACCACCCGGCCCTGGTCCTGGCCGACGAGCCGACCGGCGCACTCGACATCGGCACCGCCGAGATGGTGATGCAGCTCTTCGTCGAAACCGCCGAGCGCTGGGGTACCAGTCTCATTCTGGCGACTCACGACCCGGCGCTGGCCGAAAGCTTCGGCTTTCGCCTGATCGAGGCCCAGGTCCGCCTGGAGGGGGAGCGGCAGTGGACCGACTTCACCACGGACGCGTGAGCGGACAGCTGCGCGGGCAGGGCCTGCTGGCAGCCCGCCTGGCGCTCAAGGACCTGCTGCACGAGAGAACGCATTTCCTCTGCCAGATCCTGGCGCTGGCGGCCGTGCTGGCGCCGCTGCTGATCCTCTACGGCCTCAAGACCGGCGTGCTGGAGACCCTGGCGCGCGGCCTGTCTGCCGATGCGGACGTGCGCCAGATTACCATCCGTGGCCTGGCCGACCTGCCGGAAGGCCAACTGGCGTCGCTGCGCAATGACCCTCTGGTCGGATTCGTGGCACCGCACCCCCATCCCATCAATGCCGATACCTTCTTTGCGGTCGCTGGCCAGCGTGCAGCCCAAACCATCCTTGGCACGATCCTGGGCTCGGGACCGGGTGATCCCCTCCTCCCGCCTGGAGCGATACCGCCGGCGCCTGGCCAAACCTATCTTTCGGCCGGCCTGGCGCGCGATTTGGGCGTGACGGCCGGCGACAAGATCGTCCTGCTGGCCGAGCGCAATCAGGGTGAAACCGCCCTCCTCCCTCTTGCTATCGTGGGTGTCCTGCAGTCGGCGGACTGGTCGGCCAGCGGTGCGCTGCTGAACGCCGACGACATCCTCGCCGTCGACCGCTGGAGCGAAGGGTACAAGGTGCCTGCCCTGGGCGAGACGGGCCGGCCACTCGAGGAGATGACGATCCCCACCCTGCGCCTCTTTGCAGCCGACATCGCCTCGGTCCGGCCGTTGGCGACAAAACTCAGCGACGCCGGCCTCAACCTGCGCACCCAGGTCAGCCGCATCGAAGGCCTGGAGCAGCTCTCCAGCATGCTGGGCGTAGTCTTTGCGACCATCGCCGGGGTCGCAGGTCTCGGCTACCTGGTCTCCTTCAGCGCCAGTCTCTGGGCCAATGTCTCGCGCAAGACGGCGGAGCTCAGCATCCTGCGGCTTCAGGGTCTGTCGCGTGGGGCCTCGCTTGCCTTCCCGGCCACGCAGGCGCTGCTGATCGCCTTGGGTGGCTGGCTGGGCGCCACCCTGCTCTACCTCTTCGCCGCCTGGCTCTTGAACAGAAGCCTGGGCGCCGACTTCGCACTGGCCCTGGGACAGGGTTTCGATGCCTTGAGGCCAGGCCAAACGGTAGCCAAGGGCGATATTTCCCTGCTTCAGCCGTATCACTATGTGGTAGCGGCGCTCATCAGCCTTGCCGTGGCCCTTCTGGCGGCGGCAACGGCGGCGCGTCGCCTATTGCGAATTGACCCAGCCGAAGGAATGCGCAGTGCGTAGTCTCACGATCGCAGCAACCCTCCTCCTCCTTACGACCGCTGCAGCAGAGGCCCGCTGGGACGCCAAGCTGTGGGACCGTAATCCCATGCCGGACGACCTGGTCTTGCCGCTGCCCTGCGAGGGTGCACTTGCCCTGCGACCGATCTTGGTCACCAGCGAGGCCAACCGGCTGAGCGATCTGGAGGTGGAGTTCGGCACCCAGGCGCCGGATGCCCGCTTTGCCGAAGCACCGCGCAGCGATCACATCGCCGGCTCGATCAGCACCCAGGAAGGGGCCGGTCGACGCCTCTACTACCTCGGCAAGTATGAGGTTACGCAGGATCAGTATGCCGCCGTCATGCAGGCGGACTGCCCGACCCCCAGCCTGACCGGCAGCTTGCCGAAAGACGACATCTCCTGGTTCGATGCCGTGGTCTTCACGCAGAAGCTCTCCGAGTGGCTGCTGGCCAATGCGCCGGAGGCGCTGCCGAAAGAGGACGGCGTTTTCACTTACCTACGCCTACCGACCGAGACCGAGTGGGAGTTCGCCGCACGCGGCGGCATGGCCGTGACCGACAGCCAGCGCCGCGACCGGCTGTTCCCCATGCCCGAGGGCAGCGTCGATCGCTATGCCTGGTTCGATTCCCCCGACTCCTGCGACGGCTATGCGCAGCCGGTGGGCCTGAAAGCGCCCAACCCGCTTGGGCTCTTCGACATGCTGGGCAATGTGGAAGAGATGGTGCTGACCCCCTATCGCATGTCCGTGGCCGGACGCCTGCACGGCCAGGTCGGCGGCTTTGTCGCCAAGGGGGGCTCTTGCAACACCCGCCGCGAGCTGCTGCGCAGCGGCGCCAGGCGCGAGCACCCCTTCTTCGACAGCGCGCGGGCGCAGGCGATGAAGCCGCAGTTCGCCGGCTTCCGCGTTGCCCTGGTGGCGCCGGTCGAAACCTCGGTCCCCAGGATCCAGGATCTGCGCGAAGACTGGCAGCAGGCCGGACTGCGCCGTGATCTGGATCCCGACAGCGATCCCTTGACCATCCTTGGCGCTCTCGCCGAAGAGGCCAAGGATCCGGAGCGCCGTTCCGCACTCGGCCGGGTGACCACCAGCTTCAACCAGGAACGCCAAGAGCGCGGTCAGTTGGACGCGCGCGCAGCCCGCATGGCAATCATCGCCGGTGCCCAGATGATCCGCGGTTATCGCCGCGATCAGCGCTTCGTGACGGCGGTCGAGAAGGCGATCGGCGCTTGCGGCGACAACCAGGCTTGCCGCGACAGCACCGACGGCGGACGGCTGGCCCGCGCACAGCTCAACGCGGATATCGGCGCCAATGCGCTGCTCGACCTGGTCGGCCAGGTGCGCAAGGACTATCCGCAAGACCTGCTGGAGAGCCAGCTGCTGCCGGTCCTGGAGCAGTACGCAGCCTTCGAGAGCGGCGGCTTCGCCCAGTTCGCCAGAGGTTTCGTGGCGCTCGTCGCCAGCCAGCGCGCCAACCCACAGCGCCCCAACGCCGAGGTTCTGGAGACAGTCCTTGAACTCTAGACAAGAAGCGGTGAGCCGTGAGCGAGTCTTTGACCCTTCCAGCCTATAGCGCCAGAATGACCGTGGACCTAAGAGCAAGAGTAGAAAATCATGTCTGTGAGCACGCATAGGGGCAGCACGCATAGGGGCAGCAGGCATAAAGGCGCCTCCGCGGGCAGGCGCAACATCGCGCTGATCCTGACAGCATCCTTGCTGCTGACGGCTTGCGCCTCCTCCGGCACCCGCCCCAGCAACCCCAGCGCCGAGCAGTCGTCGCTCTATAACTACTCCGACTCCTTCCCGACCCAGGGTGCAGCCATCGGGGCGGTGGCCGGCGCCATTCTGGGCTGCGCCATCGGCGCGCTCGCGTCGCGCAACAAGGGGGCGGGCTGTGCCATCGGCGCTGCGGCCGGCGGTGTCGGCGGGGCGGCGTTGGGCGCCGGCGGCGGCTATCTCGCGCGCGCCAACCAACAGCGCTATGCCAGCGAGGAACAGCGGCTTGCCAGCCTGACGCAGGCCGCCGACCTGGAACTCGAGCAAGCCCGCAACGCGCGGCGCGATGCGGAGCAGATCGTGCAAGGCCATCGCAGCAAGATCGCCAGCCTGCAAGAGGGCTACAAAGCCCGTGCGGTCAGTGAGCAAACTCTGGAGCGCGCCGTGGAAGAGGCACGCTACGACCGCGATCAGATTGCGCGGGCCAGCGAGGGCATAGAGGGCCAGATCTCCGAAATCCAAAGCAGCATCGATCAGTCAGCCGGTTCGAACTCTCCGAACCTGCGCGCCCTGGTGCAGCGCCGCAATGGGCTCTTGGCCGAGCGCAACATGCTGAACCAGCAACTGGTCGCCCTGGATATAGAGATCGATCGGGCGGAGGCGTTGCTGTCGTGATCATGGCTCAATCGAAGATAGGAGCACTCTGGCTTCTTCCCCTCCTCGCGCTCGCCTTCCTGGCCGGCTGCGTCTCCAAGGCCGACTGCGACCCGACCCAGGTCAGCAACGTGCTGACCGCAGGCGCCTGCCAGATTAGCGGCACCTCGCAGCAGCGTGTCGACGACATGCAGGCCGAGGTCGATGCCAAGATCGCCGCCTACCAGCTGACCCAGGCGGAGACCCGCGCGCTTTTGGTGGAAGCCGAAAGCCTGGCCGCCGACCAGGCCCTATGGCAGGCCCGCGTCGCCGAGATCGACCGCAACCTGGCCTCCCTGCGTGGCCGCATCGCCAGCCAGCAGGCCCGGAATGACGCCGAGCGTGCTCGCCTGCAAGCGCTGCGCAATCAGCTGAACCAGGCCCAAGCACAGCTGGACACCGCAAGCGTCGACGAGACCGCCACGCGCGCCGAGATCGAGACCTTGACCCTGGAGGTGGAACGCCGCCGCCAAGCGATCGAAGCCTATCTGAACGAGCTGGATGTGGTTGAGTAGCCTTGCCAGACACTACTATCGGAGGCTTGGGGTTGCGCGCGCTTGCCTGTGATCCTCCGACCCCCTATCCCCGCCCGACGAAGGGCATGTCGGTCGCCATGATGGTCTGAAACAGCACGTTGCTCTCCAACGGCAGCTCGGCCATGGCCAGCACCGCTTGGGCGACGTGGTTGACGTCCATGGTCGGCTCTACCTTGGTCGAGCCGTCGGCCTGCGGCACGCCTTCGGACATCCGGGCGGTCATCGGCGTCGCAGCATTGCCGACATCGATCTGCCCGCAAGCGATCCTGAAGGCCCGGCCGTCGAGTGAGATCGATTTGGTCAGCCCCGTGATCGCGTGCTTGGAGGCCGTATAGGGTGCCGAGCCGTAGCGCGGCGTATGCGCCGAGATCGAACCGTTGTTGATAATTCGCCCACCTTGAGGGTCTTGTGCACGCATCATGCGGAAGGCGGCAGCGGCGATCAGAAAGGCCCCGTCGAGATTGACCGAGAGCACCCGGCGCCAGGCCTCGAAGTCGATATCGCCGACCAGCGTGGTCGAGACGAAGGTTCCGGCATTGTTGAAGACCGCATCCAGCCGGCCGCAGTCCTGCCCGATCTGCGCGAAGAGCCTTTCGACCGACTGCGGATCGGCAACATCGGTCGGAACCGCCAAGCAGTTGCTGCCAGCATCCCCCAGATCGGCGATTACGGCCTGCATCTTGTCGGCGGAGCGCGCAGCCAAGATCACGCGCCATCCGGCGCCGGCAAAGCTGCGCGCACAAGCCTCACCAATGCCCTGGCTGGCTCCCGTCACCAAGACGACCTTGTCCGCCATCTGAAATCTCCTCTCTCACTTGGGCTCTTCGGCAGAAAGCCCGCTTCGACAAAGGCTTGCTCTAGACGATCTCCCCTAGCCCGTCCACCGGATCGTCTTCCTGCAACAATAATTTGGTACCAGCTCTGCATCGGCACCGGCCTGAAATTCACCGCTCTCGCACACCATCTAGCGGGATGACACCACCAAAGAAGAGCCGAGGCACAGGGAGTGGGACGCCACCACCAACCGTCCGTTACAGGAGACAGCATGTTCGATCCAAAAGCCCGTACCCTGGAGGGCAAGAAGGGGCTCGTCATCGGCATCGCCAACGACAAGTCCATCGCCTATGGCTGCGCCAAGGCCTTCAAGTACATCGGCGCCGACGACCTCTGCATCACCTATCTGAACGACAAGGCCAAACCCCATGTCGCGCCGCTGGCCGAAGAGATGGAGGCCAGCCTCTTCCTGCCGCTCGATGTTCGCGCCGAGGGTCAGATGGAGGCCGTCTTCGAGCGCATCGAGAAGGACTGGGGGCGCCTCGATTTCGTCCTGCATTCGATCGCCTTCGCCCGTAAGGAGGACCTGCAAGGCCGCCTCGTCGACTGTTCGCGCGACGGCTTCCTCGAGGCTATGGAGGTCTCCTGCTACTCTTTCATCAAGATGGCAAGGCTGGCGGAACCGCTCATGACCGGGGGAGGCGCTCTCTTCACCATGAGCTACTACGGTGCCGAGAAGGTGGTGGAGAACTATAACGTCATGGGACCGGTAAAGGCGGCACTGGAGGCCAGTACCCGCTATTTGGCGGCCGAACTGGGGCGGCAGGGGATCCGCGTCCATGCGATCTCACCGGGTCCGCTGCAGACCCGCGCGGCCTCCGGCATCAAGCACTTCGACAGCCTGATCAACCGCGCTGCCGCCGAGGCGCCGAGCGGCCAATTGGTCTCCATCGCCGATGTCGGCATCGCCTGTGCCAGCCTGGCAACCGACGCTGCGAAGCTGATAACCGGCGAAACGATCTATATCGACGGCGGCCTACACATCATGAGTTAGGCTTGCGCGCTCCGGCACACGCTCACCCGGCTTCTTGTATTCCGCACCGCCCGGCTTGAAGGCGCACTCTTTGAAGATCCGCGCCCGGCAGCGTGCGCAACGATCGTCGTCCAACTGTGCCACGACCCCGGCGATGGCATCGCCCTTGCGGGCATAGAGGCTCTCTTCGCCGATGCGTTCGGTCACGCGCAGCTTCTTCAGACGCGCAACGAAGGGCGGAAAGCGAGCAACGATGTGGAAACCACCACCAGCCGCGCGCCGCTCGGCCGATTCCTCGGCCAGAAGGTCGGCACCTGGCAAGTCGATATCGCCCATCCCCTTCAGCACGATGATCATATGCCGTTGGCCGGGACGCTGGCGCTCGATCTGGCGGAAGGCGCGTTCGATGGACTCGACCGAGCCGAAGTAGAGCGGCCCGTCCAGACGCGCGAAGACGATCTGCGGGCACTCCGGCAGCTCGTAGACCTGGGCATTGCGAAAGACGCCGTCGCGGTCGGGTGCGGAGATCGCCAGGGTCGGCCGCGAGGAGCGCGAGAGGAAGAAGAAGAGCGACAGAATCACGCCGACGTAGATCGCGAACTCCAGCTTGACCAGCAATCCGGCGAGCAGGGTCGCCAGGATGATGGTCGTCTCCGTCCCGCTGGTGCGCACGATGTTGGCGATTTCGCGGAAGGCGATCAGCTTCCAGGCGACATAGAGGATGACGCCGGCAAGCGCCGGGATCGGGATGAAGGCGGCAATCGGCGCGAATGCCAGGAGAATCAACAGCAGGAAGACCGAAGAGAAGATCGCAGCCATCGGCGTCTTCGCACCGGCCTCGTAGTTCAGGCCCGAACGGGTGAAGGAACCGGAGCCCGGATAGGCCTGAAAGAAGCCACCGACCAGGTTCGACATGCCCTGGCCGACGATCTCCTGGTCCGCGTCGAAACGCTTGTGATCGCGCGCGGCGAAGGCGCGGCCGATGGAGATGGCCTCCAAGAGGCCGATTAGGGCGATGGCAAAGGCAGCTTCTGCCGCATCGGCCAGCTGCGCGATGGAGATCGAGGGTGGCGAGAACTCGGGCACGACGGAGCTGAGCTCGCCCACCATCCGAACCCCATGCGCAGCACCGTCGAGCGCCCAGGCGAGCAATCCTCCGACCACGATGGCGATCAGGAAGGTCGGCGCACGTGGCGCCAGCCGACGCGCCAGGACGGCGCTCAGAAGTGTCACCAGCGCCACCAGGAGCGCGCGCCAGTTCAAATCCTGTGCCGCCTCGACGGCGGATAGTACGCGTTCGAAGACCGCCTCCCCGCGCGGTAGCATGACGCCCAGCGCATCACCCAATTGCGATGCCGCGATCAGGACGGCCGCTGCCGCCGTGAAGCCGATCATGACGGAGTGCGAGACGAAGGTGACCAAACGCCCTAAGCCGGCGTAAGCCAAGGCGATTTGTATCGCACCCACCATCACCGTGATGGTGAGCGCCATCTGCACGAAGGCGACGGAGAAGGGTTCGTAAGACCCTGACAGGGTCGAGAAGAGGACGGCCGAGATCGCCGTGGTCGGACCGGAGACCATCACCAGGGAGGAGCCGAAGAGCGCCGCCACGATCGGCGTGATCATCGCCGTGAACAGTCCGTATTCGGCCGGCAAACCGGCAATCGTGGCGAAGGCCACGCCTTGCGGCAACACGATCGTCGCACCGGTAAAGCCAGCGATCAAATCCGACTTCAGGCTCTGCCGGTTGACCAACTGCCGCCAGGACCGCGCCGGAATCAGGGCCCTCCAACCAAGGCTCATGGCGTCTCCGCTCCGTCTAGGACGGCACGGGTTTGACGGGCGATAACTGCCTCCTCGTTGGTCCTGATGACATGCGCGGTGACGCGCGAACCGGCCGGCGACAGGAAGGTCGCGTGCACGCCATTGGCGTCAGGATCGAAGCGCACGCCGAGCCAGGCGCAGCCCTCGAGTATGGCGGCGCGAATTGGGGCGGCGTTCTCACCAATTCCCCCGGTGAAGATCAGCGCATCGATGCCGCCGATCTCGGCCGCAACACCGCCGATTTCGCGCACGGCACGATAGACGAAGAGGTCGATTGCCTGCTTGGCCGCGGGGTCGCTGCTCTCCATCAGCACGCGCATGTCGTTGGAGATACCGGAAACGCCGCGCAGGCCGCTCTCTTGGAAGAGCATCTGGCGCATCTCCTGCCCGCTGAGGCCCAGCTCGTCGAAGAGGTAGAGAATGGCGCCCGGATCGGTGAGACCCGGCCGGTCGCCCATGACCAAGCCGTCCAAGGTGGTGAAACCCATGGTGGTCGCCTTGCTCTCACGGTTCACCAGTCCGCAGAGGCTGGCGCCATTGCCGAGATGCGCAACCACCACCCGGCCCGAGGCACGTTCGCCTAAGACCGCCGGCAGGCGGCCGGAAATCCAATCATAGGAGAGGCCATGAAAGCCGTAGCGCCTTACGCCCTGCTTGGTGATCTTCTGCGGCAAGGCGATCATACGCGCCACCGCCGGCACGCTGGCGTGGAAACTGGTGTCGAAGCAGGCGATCTGCGGCAGACCGGGCCAGAGCTGCAGGGCTGCGCGAATGGCATGCAACTCGTGCGGCTGGTGGCTCCGCGCCAAGGGAACGAGGGATTCCAGAGCCTCGACCACACCCTCGTCGACCAGACAGGCCCTGTCGTGCAACGGTCCACCGTGCACGACACGCTGACCCGCGGCAACCACTTCGGCCCCGCCCAAATCGTGCAGTGCCGGCAACAGCCATTCGAGCATGGTTTCGTGCGAGCGCCCGACGCCGGGGGGAAGGGCTAACCCCTCGATGGGAGCCTTGCGTTGATCGTGGAACCGGACGCTGGCCTCTGGGCTCCCGATCCGCTCGGCCAGGCAAGACAGAAAGGGCCGCGTGCCGCCGTCGCGGTCGAAGAGAGCGGCCTTGATGCTGGAGGAACCGGCGTTCAGGGTAAGAACTGCCTGTCGTACGCTTTTCGGCCTTCCCTCTGCGGCCGTAAGGTCTGGGGATGTCATTAGGATCTCCACCAGGGAAAGAAATGGACCCGTCCGAAGGCGAGGTACGCGACCGGGAAAGGGCTTGAAAGAGAACTTGCAGCAACGCGGTGTCGATTCTGAGATCGACTGGCCGGACAGGTTGTGCGTAACCGGCTTTCTAGAAGCGATTGCCCGGACGAGAAACCCCGTCCGGGCAATCTTCACTAAAGAGTTAAACTCAGCCGACCTGCTGCGGGCGCATGTCGGCGGGGTCGATACCGGCAACCTGGACGGGCGCCTTCATCGCATCGCGGCGGAAGGGCTCGCCCAGTTCCTGGTTCAGCACGACCTCCAGAACGGTGGTCGTGTTGTTCTTCATCTGATCCTTGATTGCCGTGCGCAGCGCCTCGGTCAACTGGTCCATGGTGGTGACCTGGACGCCCTTCAGACCGCAGCCCTCGGCCACCTTGGCATACTCGACGCCCAGATTCAGCTCGGTTCCCACGAAGTTGTCGGCGAACCACAGCGTCGTGTTGCGCTTCTCGGCACCCCACTGATAGTTGCGGAAGATCACCATGGTGATCGGCGGCCAGTCGTTGCGACCGCAGGCCGTCAGCTCGTTCATGGAGATGCCGAAGGCGCCATCGCCGGCGAAGCCGACCACCGGTACGTCCGGGCAACCGATCTTGGCGCCCAGAATGGAGGGAAAGCCATAGCCGCAAGGACCGAAGAGACCCGGTGCCAGATACTTCCGGCCCTGCTCGAAGGTCGGATAGGCATTGCCGATGGCGCAGTTGTTGCCGATGTCGGACGAGATGATGGCATCGCGCGGCAGGGCGGCCTGGATTGCACGCCAAGCCATACGCGGGCTCATGCGCTCGGGCTGACGATCGCGGGCACGCTCGTTCCAGTTGGTGCCGGGATCGTCGTCCTCGTGATCCAGCGAGCTCAAGGTTTGCAGCCAGCGGGACTTGGTCTCGGCGATCAGATCGCGGCGCTGCTTGCGGCCGACCTCACCGGCAGCCGAGGAGAGCTGCGCCAAGAGCTGCTCTGCCACCAGCTTGGCATCGCCCTGGATGCCGACGGTCACCCGCTTGGTCAGACCGATGCGGTCGGAGTTGATGTCGACCTGGATGATCTTTGCCTGCTTGGGCCAATAGTCGATGCCATAGCCCGGCAAGGTCGAGAAGGGGTTGAGGCGCGTGCCCAACGCCAGCACGACATCCGCCTTGGCAATCAGCTCCATGGCTGCCTTGGAACCGTTGTAGCCCAGCGGTCCGACGGAGAGCGGGTGCGAGCCCGGGAAGGCGTCATTGTGCTGATAACCACAGCAGACCGGGGCGTCCAAGCGCTCGGCCAGTTGCTTGGAGGCGTCGATGGCGTTGGCCAGAACCACGCCGGCACCGTTCAAAATCACCGGGAACTCAGCCTCGGAGAGCAGCTTGGCGGCCTCCGCGACGGCTTGGCGACCGCCGGCCGGACGCTCCAGGCGCACGATCTGCGGCAGCTCGATGTCGACGACCTGGGTCCAGTAATCGCGCGGCACATTGATCTGCGCGGGACCGGAGCCGCGATGGGCCTTCTCGATCACCCGGTTCAGCACCTCGGCGATGCGGGTCGGGTCGCGCACCTCTTCCTGATAGCAGACCATGTCCTCGAAGAGGGCCATCTGCTCGATCTCCTGGAAGCCGCCCTGGCCGATGGTCTTGTTGGCGGCCTGCGGGGTCACCAGCAACATCGGGGTGTGGTTCCAATAGGCGGTCTTGATCGGCGTCACGAAGTTGGTGATGCCGGGGCCGTTCTGCGCGATCGCCATGCACATCTTGCCGGTGGCGCGGGTGTAGCCGTCGGCCGACATGCCGGCATTGGTCTCGTGCGCGCAGTCCCAAAACTTGATCCCGGCCCGGGGGAAGAGATCCGAGATCGGCATCATGGCAGAGCCGATAATGCCGAAAGCATGCTCGATCCCATGCATCTGTAGGACCTTTACGAAGGCTTCTTCCGTGGTCATCTTCATGGCTGGTTCCTTTCCTTTGCCTCTGCTGCCGTCATTCGACGGCTGTTTCCAAATCCGAATTACCGCCGCTTGTTAGGCTGCGGCCAACAAAGCCGGTGCCTCGCTCGGCAGGTCGCAGACGGCCACGCCGGCTGCCTCCAGGGCGCGCCGCTTGTCGGCGTAACCGCCCTTGCCTTCCGCAACGATGGCGCCCGCATGCCCCATCTTTCGTCCCTCCGGCGCCGCCCGACCGGCCACGAAGGCCACCAGGGGTTTCGCCAGACCTTTCGCCCGTTCGGCCGCTTCTTCCTCGCCGGCGCCGCCGATCTCCCCGCACAGCAGGATCTTCTCGGTGCGCTCGTCGGCAGCCAAAAGCGAGACCGCCTCTGCCAAGCTGGTGCCGGCCAAGGGATCGCCGCCGACGCCGAGGAAGGTAGAGATGCCCTCGCCGGCAGCGCTCAAGGTCTTGGCCATCAAGGTGCCAAGGCTGCCGGAGCGCGAGACCAGGCCGATTCTCCCGGGTCGAAAGAGTTTCTTGTTGAAGACCGGCAGGATGCCCGCGAAGCTTTCGCCCGGTGTGGCTATGCCGGCCGTGTTCGGCCCGAAGACGCGCGCGCCATTGGCATCGGCGGCCGCCAGCATCTCCAGGGTGTCGTGCAACGGCACATGCTCGCTAAGACAGACGATGACCTGCGCACCGGCCTCGGCGGCATCGATCGCCGCCGTCTTGGCAGCCATCGGCGGCACGAAGAGCAAGGCCACCTCAAAACCATCCGCTTCGGACGCCTTGGCATAGACCGGCAGGCCCAGGTGCTGGCTACCGGCTTTCGCCGGATTGACCCCGCCGACCACCCGCGCGCCGTAATCCAGCATGGCTTGCGTCCAGAAGCTGCCCTGGCGACCGGTGATGCCCTGCACCAGGATGCGGTGGTGTTTGCGCAATATCATGCCGCTGCCTCTACCGCCGCGCGAACGGCTTGATCCATCTCGGCAAAGGGCGTGATGCCCAATTCGCGCTCGACAAGGGCCACGGCCTCCGCTTCCCCGGTTCCATGGATCGAGAAGAAGACCGGGATGCTCGGCTGCAGCTTCTGCCAGGCCTTGGCGACGCCTGTCGCCATCACATCGGTGCGCGCGAAGGCACCGCAGAAGTTCACCAGCAGGCTGCGCAGGCCGGGATGCTTCAAGAGGATCTCCAGCGCCGCCTCCGCCTTGGTGTAGGCCTCGCCGCCGATCTCCAGGAAATTGCAGGCCTGTCCGCCGTAGTGCTGGACGGCATCGATGCTGGTCATGGTGAGGCCCGCACCGTTCGCCAGGATACCGACGGAACCACCAAGCTCGATATACTTCAGGCCGGCCGCCGCGGCCTCTGCTTCCAGCGCGGTCATCGGCTCCGGGGTCGCCAATGCGGCCAGGTGCGCCTGACGCGGGGCGGCGCTGTCGTCGACCTGCAGCTTGCAGTCCAGCGCCAGCAGGCGACCCTCCTGCGTCAAAGCCAGAGGATTGACCTCCAAGAGCTCGCCGTCCATCAGGCGCCAGGCGCGATAGAGCCGCACCAGGACCTGTGCCACCGCCTCGCCCTGATCACCAAGTCCCAGGCCCTCCAGTTGAGGAAGCAGAACCTGCGGCGTCACCTCTTGGCCGACCGTCAGCGGAATGCGGCGCAAGGCATCGGCATCCTTGGCTGCAAGCGCCTCGATCTCCATTCCGCCCTCGGCGGCAAAGAGGATCATCGGGACGCGCTGCTGCACGTCGATCATCACCGCAGCGTAGAACTCGCGCGAGATGGAAACGGCTTCTTCGACCAGCAAGCGGGTCACCGGCCAGCCATCCAGTTCCATGCCAAGAATTGCCGCCGCAGCTTCGCTGGCTTGATCCGGGCTCTCGACCCTGCGGACGGCGCCGGCCTTGCCGCGCTTGCCGGTCGGCACCTGCGCCTTGACCATCGCCGGGCCGATGGCGCGCACCGCGGCAGCCGCAGCCTCAGGCGTCGCGACGACCTGGCCCTGTGGGATCTCGATCCCGAAGTCTCTGAGCAGCCCTTTGGCGGCGCTTTCCTCGAACTTCATCGCCCTAACGCCCGTACTTTGCCCAATAGGCGCCGAAGAGCGCCGCTTCGCTTGGCTTGTCCTCGGCAAGGGTGGTGACGAGGTAGGTCGTGTTGATGAAATGACGGTAGTTCAGGTTCTCCGATATGCTGTTGCCGGCCCAGGTGCCGCCGCCCATCGAGAGCGTGAAGGGCAAGGCATTCTCGAAGCTGCCGCCATTGCCGAAGGTGTGCGCCTGGTTCACCAGCACGCGCACGACGTCGCTTTCTGCCGCCAGTTCCCTGGCATGGGCTTGATTCTTGGTGTGGATCCCAACCGAGTGGCCCTTGCCGGTCACCTCGAGAATCTCGCGTACCCGCGCCTTGGCCGTCTCGAAATCGGCGGCACGATAGACGGTTAGAACCAGGGAGAGCTTCTCGTCGGCAAAGCTGGCCTTGCCAGAGACCCGCTCTTCTTCCACCAAGAAGAAACGCTTGGCCTCCGCCGCGGCGGGAAGGCCGCACTGTCGGGCCAAGACGGCTGCATCCTTGGCAATGACGGCACGGTTGAGTGCACCCTTGTGCCAGAGCGTGGCGGCGACCTTGGTCTTCTCCTCCGCCGAGCAGCGCCAGGCACCGGCCTGCTCCAGCGCGGCGATGGCCTCTTCATAGACGCTATCCAGGATCACCAGAGCATTCTCGGACGAGCAGGAGGTGGCATTGTCGAAGGTCTTGGAGGCGGCAATCTTCTGCGCCGCATCGGCCAGATCGGCGGTCTCGTCGACGATCACCGGCACATTGCCGGCACCGACGCCGATCGCCACGGTGCCGCTGCGCATGGCGCGGCGTACATTGTTCTGTGAGCCGGTGACCACCACCAGATCGACCTGCTCCATCAGCGCCTGCGTGGTCTCCTTGGTGACCGGTTCCGGCAGCATCTGCACCAGATCGCGCGGATGGCCGCACTTGGCCAGCTCGTCGCGCATCAGTGCGACCGTCGCCGCGGTCGTGCCCGCACCGGCCGGCGAGGCGGCGATAATGACCGCATTGCCGCCCTTCAGCGCCATCATGGCCTTATTGACCGGCGTGGCGGCCGGATTGGTCGAGGGGCAAACCGCACCGACCACACCGACCGGCTTGCCGTAAGTCACCAGGCCCCGCGCCGGGTCCTCGTCGATCACACCGACGCTGGCCACGCGCAGCAGATCGCGCAGGGTGCCGAAGGTCTTGCGCTGGTTCTTGACGATCTTTGAATCGACCCGCCCGAGCCCGGTGTCGGCGACAGCCAGCTCGGCCAGCCGGCGCGCATGCTCCGGCTTGTAGAGCGACCAGGCCAGCGCTGTGACCGCTTCGTCGACGCGCGCCTGATCCTCGTTCTCATAAAGCTCCATTGCCGTATGCGCCTTCTCGACCAGCGCCGCGACAAGGGCCTGCGGATCTGTGCTTGGCTGCGTTACGGCATGAGCGAGGTTGGACATGAGCGTCTCCCTTGGCGGATAGGAAGCGGCAACAGGTGTTGTGTAGCTAGGAGATCATATCACAAGGAAACTTGTAGAAAAGTCGTATGATTTGGACTTAAAGTCATGAAACTTGACTTTATGGAGCCGTCATGTCGATCAAACAGATCCGCGCCGTCCGCGCCATCGCCGACCACGGCTCTTTCGCCGCTGCCGCCAAGGCCCTGAATCTCGCGCAGTCGGCCATCTCCATGCAGGTGACCACCTTCGAGGAGAGCCTGGGCGTGCAGCTCTTCGACCGCAGCCACCGGCCACCGCAGCTGACCGATGCCGGGCGCAGCGTGCTGGATCATGCGCGGGTGATCCTGGACGAGTACGACGCCATGCTGGACGCGGTCGCACGCGGACCGACCCGCAGCGGCATGTTCCGCATCGGCGTCATCCCGACTGTGCTGACCACCCTGCTGCCCAGCGCCCTCATCATCTTGCGCGAGACGGCGCCTCGGATCAGCGTCACCGTCGCCTCCGACGTCTCCGGCGACCTCATGCGCGCCGTGGACCGCGGCGAGGTCGACGCCGCGCTCATCCACGAGCCCGACCAGCTGCCCGAAGGCTTCGTCTGGAACGAGATCACCCGCCAGGAGGTCATGGCCATCGCGCCCGAAACAGCAGAGGAACAGGACCTCCCTGCCCTGCTCGCGGCCCATCCCTACATCCGCTTCAACCGGACTGCCCGTGTCGCCCCGCTGATCGAGGCGCGCCTGGCCAAGATGGGGCTCGACCCGCTGCCGATCGCCGAGCTGCAGTCGATCGAGGCCATCCGCCTGTTGGTTCGCCTGGGCTTCGGTGTTTCCATTCTGCCCAGTACCGGCCCGGCACAGCCAGACGAGGGCCTGCGCCGCCTCTCCATCGGCGACCCACCCCTCTTCCGCCGCATCGGCCTCTTCATGCGCAAGAGCCTGGCCCGCCGGCAGGTCACACAGGTGGTGACTGCGGCTTTTGCCAAGGCGGCAGAGCCGGAAGGAAGGGATCACAGCCAATCGGTAGGTTAGCGGCACTGCAGCGGATCGAGGACACTTCTTGTCGTCGATCGGCTTGGTGGCAGGGTCTCTATTCGCCTGTTCAGCCGTTGCGAAAAACCTCAAGCGCCGGGTGCGAGGAAATCGCCGCTGCGCCGGCGCAAGCGCTCCATCTCGGTGATCCTCTCCAGCACCGCCTGATCGCTGCGGGAGACGATGGTCGAGAGAATGACTTCGGTAAGTGCCACGACGGCCGTCCACGAGGGGTAATAGTGAGGGCTTTCGGCCTCGGCCAGCAGGCAAAAATCCGACAAGCCCATCAGGGGTGAGCTGCGTCGGTCGGTGATCGCCATGCAGTGCGCGCCCCGCTCCTTGGCGAAGACCAGGGCCTCGATCGTGCTGCGCGCGTAGGGGGCGATTGAGATTGCCAGCACCGAGTCTTCGGGCCCGATCGAGGCCAGAGACTCGACCAGGAAGGCCGCATCGGCGCGCGGAACGCGCAGTGCCGGCAGGGCCATGCGGGCCGTCGACTGTAACAGGGCGGCAACCCAGTGGGCAGAGCTGGCGGCGACCACATAGGTGGTGCCGCGGTCCATGATGATCTCGACCATGCGGGAGAGTGCTGCCTGATCCAGATGGGCCAAGGTGCGTTCCAGATTGCCGATGGCGGCACCGCCGACCTTGTCGACCAGTCCGGCTTGCCCCTGCCCCTTCCCGGTCTCCCGCAGCGCGCCTGCCCTGGCGCCGAAACCGTCGCGCAGCAACTCGTCCTGAAAGGCACTGCGGAAATCGTTGTAGCTCTGATAGCCGACCTGGCGCGACAGGCGCAGCATGGTTGGCGAGGTGACCCCGCATTCGCTGGCCGCCTGGCGCATCGAGACAAGAGCGATGCGATCAGGGTTATCCAGAACAAAGCGCGCAGCCTGCGATAGCTTGGCCGGCAAGCCGGGCAAGGCCTGCGAGAGACGGTCCAGGATCTCGGTCATGACGGAACCTCCGCGGCAGACTATAGCGCCGAATTCATGATGTAGCATATGCTAAATTCTATTGATCACCTGTAGCGAACGCGCTAGCAAGACGGCATAGAGGTCGACGCAAAGAGGCAGGACCGCTGCGCATGTCGGGGCGTTATTCAGCATTCAGGATTCTGGGGCAGGCCCTGAGCGGCAATCGCGGCTGGGGCCGGGCTTGGCGCGATCCCGTTCCCAAGCCGGCATACGACATCGTCATCGTCGGGGCCGGCGGCCACGGCCTGGCGACCGCCTACTATCTGGCCAAAGAGCACGGATTGCGGAACATCGCAGTCCTGGAGAAGGGTTGGCTGGGCGGCGGCAATACGGGGCGCAACACCACAATCGTCCGCTCCAACTATATGATGCCTGGCAATACCCTCTTTTATGAGCGCTCGATGAAGCTCTGGGAGAACCTCAGCCAGGATCTGAACTTCAACGTCATGTTCTCGCAGCGCGGCCAGTTCGGCCTCTGTCATTCGCCGGCACAGATGGATGGCGCCAGACGGCGCGGCAACATTATGCGCGCCAACGGCATCGACGCCGAACTCTTGGATCGTGACGAGGTCAAGCGACGGCTGCCGGACCTGGACTACTCGGCCGCCGCACGCTTTCCGATTCATGGCGCACTGTTCCAGGGGCGCGCCGGCACGGCACGGCACGACGCCGTCGCCTGGGGTTTCGCGCGCGCCGCCGACCGTCTGGGCGTGGACATCATCCAGCAGTGCGAGGTGACCGGCTTCCAGCGCGAGGGCGAACGTATCGTCGGCGTCGAAACCAGTCGCGGGCCCATCGGGGCCGGCAAGATCGGCTTGGCGGTGGCGGGCCATTCCGGCCATCTGGCCAAGGCAGCCGGCCTGCGCCTGCCGATCGAGAGCCATAAGCTGCAGGCCTTTGTCAGCGAGCCGCTGAAGCCCTTGGTCGACAATGTCATCAGCTATGGCGCAGCGCACTTCTACATCAGCCAGTCGGACAAGGGCGGGCTGGTGCTGGGCGGCGATCTGGATGGCTACAATTCCTATGCCCAGCGCGGCGGCCTGCCGATCGTCGAGCACACGCTTGCCAGCGCCAAGGCATTGATGCCCGCTCTGTCGCGCCTGCGCATCCTGCGGCATTGGGCGGGGGTCATGGACATGTCGATGGATGGCTCTCCCATCATCACCAAAACGCCCATCGAAGGGCTCTATCTCAATGGCGGCTGGTGCTATGGCGGCTTCAAGGCAACGCCGGCCAGCGGCTGGTGCTTTGCCTGGACCATCGCCAAGGATAGCCCGCATGCCGACAATGCCGCGTTCACTCTGGATCGCTTCCAGCGCGGCTATCAGATCGACGAAAAGGGCGCGGGGCCGACCCCGAATGCGCATTAGGGCCGTTACGCCATGCTGAGACTCCCCTGCCCCCTCTGCGGTCTTCGCGACGAGACCGAGTTCACCTACGGCGGCGATGCCACCCGCACCCGCCCGGCCGAGAGCGAGACCGACGCCGCCGCCTGGCACGACTATGTCTTTCTGCGCGACAATCCGCGTGGGCCGCATCGCGAGTACTGGCACCACGTCAGCGGCTGCCGGCAGTGGCTGGTGGTCGAGCGCAACACGCTGACACATGAGATCGGCGCGGCCTGGCTGGCCCGCGAAGGCAAGTCATGACCGCGACCCGGCTTCCCACCGGCGGCTGGATCGATCGCAGCCAGAGCCTGACGGTCACCTTCGACGGCAAGCCGCTGAACGCGCACCCGGGCGATACGCTTGCCTCGGCCTTGCTGGCAAACGACGTCTCGCTGGTCGGCCGCAGCTTCAAGTATCACCGCCCGCGCGGCATCTACAGCGCCGGCGCAGAAGAACCCAATGCCCTGGTCACCCTGCGCGAGGGTGCCAGAAGCGAACCCAACACGCGGGCCACGCAGATCGAGGTCTTCGATGGTCTGACCGCGCGTCCGCAGAACGCCCGGCCCTCGCTGCGCTGGGATCTGGGCGCCCTGAACCAGCTGCTCTCGCCGGCCATCCACGCAGGTTTCTATTACAAGACCTTCATCGGCCCTTTCCGCGGCACCGGCTTCTGGATGCGCTGCGAGCGCTTCATCCGCAAGGCAGCAGGTATGGGTGAGGCCGAGCGCAAGGCCGATCCCGACAGCTACGAGAAGGTCAATGCCTTCGCCGATCTGCTGGTGGTGGGCAGCGGCCCGGCCGGTCTGTGTGCGGCACTGGCCGCCGGCCGCACAGGTGCTCGCGTGCTGCTGGTCGAGCAGGACTGGCAGCTTGGCGGCAGTCTTCTCTCTGCGCCGCGCGATCGCAGCGAGGCCTGGCTGCAGGAGATCGAAAGGGAGTTGCGCAGCCTAGAGAACGTGACGCTCCTGTCCCGGACGACGGTCTTCGGTGCCTACGATCACGACGTCTACGGCGCCGTCGAACGGGTCTGGGATCACGTCGAAGTACCGCCTGACGGACAGCCCAGGCAGCGCTATTGGCAGATCCGGGCCAAGCAGGCGATTCTGGCGACGGGCGCCTTGGAGCAGCCGCTGGTCTTCGCCGGAAACGACCGGCCGGGCGTCATGCTGGCAGGCGCTGTCCGCGCGTATCTGAACCGCTTTGCCGTGCGTGCCGGCCGCCAGATTCTGGTCGCCACCAACAATGATTCTGCCTATGCCACGGCCCTGGATCTCGCCGAGGCCGGTTCCGAGGTCACCTTGTTGGACAGTCGCGCCGAGGTTCCGGCGAGCCTGACCGGACCCCTGACAGAGCGTGGCGTGAAGGTGATGTGCGCCCACACCGTCTTTGCCGCTCGCGGGCACGAGCGTGTCGGTGGTGCCGCCATCGCCGCTGTCGGACCCGATGGCCAGGCCTTGGGTGCGCTCGATTGGGTGACCTGCGACCTGATCGCGGTCTCCGGTGGCTGGGCCCCTGCCCTGCACCTCTGGAGCCAGCGTCAGCAGAAGCCGCGGTATGACAGTACCAAGGCCTGTTTCCTGCCGGAAGGCGGCTGGGTCGAGACGCAAGGCTGCATCGGTGCTGCGGCCGGCATCGGCGGCACGACTGCCGCCTTCGCCGCCGGCCTGGAGAGCGGCGGCCTAACGCCGAGTGATGCGCCCAGCTTGTCCGACGCCGGACTTGGCGATGACTGGACGCGCTCACCTCAGCAACAGATCCCCTTCACCGGCATCACCGGCAGGCCCGCCGGCAAGGCCTTCATCGACCTGCAGCACGACGTCACGATCAGCGACATCGATCTGGCCGAGCAGGAGGGCTATCGCTCGGTCGAGCATCTGAAGCGCTACACCACCAGCGGCATGGCGACCGATCAGGGCAAGACCTCCAACCTCAATGCGCTCGCCCGCATTGCCCAGTTGCGCGGTACGACTATCGGCGAGGCCGGCACGACGACCTTTCGCCCGCCCTATACCCCGGTCGCCATCGGTGCGCTGGTCGGACGCGATTGCGGCCTGCATTTCCGCCCGATCCGGCGCACGGCGATCCACGAGTGGCACGAGGCCAACGGCGCTGTCATGACCGAAGCCGGGCCCTGGATGCGCCCCTGGTACTATCCGCAAGCCGGTGAAGAGGTGACGCAGGCCTACAGGCGCGAGGCAGCCCATGTGCGCGCGCAGGTCGGCCTGGTCGATGTCTCGACCTTGGGTAAGATTGCCGTTCAAGGCCCCGATGCAGCGGCCTTCCTGAACCGGATCTACGTCAACGGCTGGAAGACCTTGGCAGTCGGACGCCTGCGCTATGGCATCATGCTGCGCGACGACGGCCTCGTCATGGACGACGGGGCGACGGCACGGCTGGGCGAGCACGACTACTTCATGTCCACCACGACGGCCAATGCCGCCAAGGTTCTGGCCTTCGCCGAAGAGCTCTTGCAGACCGCCTGGACCGATCTGAGAGTCCAGGTCACCAGCGTGACCGACGCTTGGGCCGCCTTCGCGCTTGCCGGCCCCAAGGCACGCGATGTCTTGGGAAGCTTGGCACCCGGAAGCGATCTCAGCGCCGAGGCCCTACCCAACAACCATTGGATTGCCGCAGACATCGCCGGGGTCGCTTTACGCATCCATCGCATGAGCTATTCCGGCGAGCTGGCCTACGAGGTCTACTGTCCAAGCGGCTATGGTCGAAAGGTCTGGGAGGCCATCCTGGGCGCCGGCGGGTCCTTCGACCTGCGGCCCTACGGCACGGAAGCCATGGGTGCGCTTCGCATCGAAAAGGGCCATGTGGCCGGACCCGAGCTTGACGGCCGCACCACCTTGGCCGACCTCTGCCTGGCGGGCTTTGCCTCCAAGAAGAAGCCCTTTGTCGGCTCGGTCCTGAAGAACCGGCCGTTGCTGCAAGACCCGCTGAGGCCAACCCTGGTGGGGCTGGAAATCGAGGGCGAGCGCGGCGCAAAACCAGGCTCCCTGCTCTTCGCGGCCGAGGGTCCGACCGAGGGCCACGGCGAAGGCTGGGTCTCGTCACCCACCTATTCCCCGGCACTGGCGAAGAACATCGCGCTTGGCTTTCTCAAGAATGGGCCACAGCGCAAGGGCGAGACGGTTCGCATTGTGGATTTCCTGAGCGACACGACGCTGCGCGCCAAGGTCGTCTCTCACCACTTCTTCGACCCGGAGGGAGCACGTCAGAATGGCTGATCTCCACTCGCCGATAAGCCACAGCCATCCGCCGCCCCAAGCACCGCACAGCGATCTCGAGCTGTCGGAAACGATGCCCGGCGGCTTGCTCCAGATCGCCGGATGGTCCGGTTTCGAGGCCGCGGCCATGCCAGCCCTTTCGACCTTCGGCCTGGAGGGTTTGGGCGACTATCGAAACGCGCGCAGTGCCGGCGGAGCCACGGTCTACCGCATTGCACCGGATCGCCTGCTGCTCCGCCACAGCGAGCCGAGCGCACTGGCAAAGGCAAGCGCAGCGCTCGATCCCGAGCGCGCCTGCAGCCTGGACCTCTCGCACGCCCGCTGGGTCTTCGCGATCGAGGGGGCGACCGCGCCCGCACTGCTGGCGCGCCTGCTGCCCATCGACTGCGATCCCGCTTGCTTTCCCGTGGACTGCTTCGTGCAGACGGCAGTGCACCATGTCGGTGTCCTGTTGCATCGCCGCGCCGAAAAGCACTGGGAGCTACTGGTGCCGGTCACCTGGGCGCAGTCGCTTTGGGACTACCTCTGCGAGGCCGCGGTCCCGTTGGGTTACCGCTTGCAGCAGTCAAGCGCATGACCCTACCGCTCGCCCAAACCTTTGCCGACTGGAGCAGCGCCCTTACCTGGGCGGATGTCCCGGAGGAGGTGCGGCGAGCATGCAGGCGGGCCTGGTTGGATTGCCTGGGCGTGACCATCGCCGGCGGCGCCCACCCCAGCCTGCGTCGCCTGGCGGCGGCGCAGCCACGTCGCAAGGGCCCCTGCAGTTTAGCCCTGGCTGGACAATCGGACGCCGCGAGCGCTTGTCTGGTCAACGGCATGGCCGCCCATGCCTGGGATTTCGACGACACCAGTTACACCGGCATCATGCACGGCACCGCGCTCGTCTTCCCGGTTGTGCTGGCACTCTGCGAAGAGCGCGGCCTCTCTGAGGGAGACGCCCTGCTGGCGCTGGTCGTGGGATCGGAGGTGACCTATTGCCTGGCCGAGGTCTGCGGCCACCAGCACTACTTCAAGGGCTGGTGGAGCAGCGTCACCTTGGGCTTGGTCGGCGCCACCGCCGCGGCGGCCAAGCTCATGGGCCTGGATCCTCTTGCCACCCGCCACGCGCTCGCCCTTGCCGCGGCTGCCAGCGGCGGCGGCAAGGCTGCCTTCGGCAGCGATGCCAAGCCCTATCTGATCGGCGAGTGCGCCCGGCGCGCACTTGGGTTCGCAGAGGCCGCCGCTGCGGGTCTGACAGGACCGGCAGAGGTCTTCGAGGATTCGCGCGGTTTCCTGGCGCTGTTGAATGACGGCAAGAGCAACCCAGAGGAGGTCGAGTGGCTTGGGAAGCGCTGGCGCCTGACCGATCCCGGCCTCTTCTTCAAGACAAGCCCGGTCTGCTCGGCAGCCCACGCAGCGATTGAGGCCACCGCCACGCTTCTCGCCAAGGCAGGAGCCGACTGGACGCAGGTGGCGGCAATCCATGCCGAGGTGCCGGACCTGGTCGCCGTCAGCCTGGTCTATCCGGACCCCATAACGCCGCAGGAGGCGCAGTTCAGCCTGCCCTACGCGCTGGCCTGCTCCTGCCTCAATGGTCGGGTCCGCTTACAGGATCTCGCTCCCGAAGCCTTGCAGGCAGCGGGGGCCAGAAGGCTGATGCAGAAGGTCACGATGCAGGTAGCCGACGACCTTTCCAGCGCGGCCATGCGCCAGCGCTATCCGGAAAGCGCGCGCGTTACCTTGACCCTGAATAGCAGAGAACGGCTCGACGGCTTCTGCGGAGAAGCTTACGGTATGCCCAAGAACGCATTGACGAACAGGGATCTAACCAAGAAGTTCGCTGACTGTCTGGCCTATGCCGGCAGTGACGATCCCGGCGTTTCGCTGGAAACGTCGGACCTCCTCGAGCTGGCGGTAGAGGCTTTAAGTCGCCGTTCGAGACCATTGGAAGTGTCGCAAACTGGGAGATCGACATGAAGAAACTACTGGCAACCACCACAGCGCTCGCACTGACTTTGACCAGTGGCGCCGCTTTGGCCGAAGAGTGCGCCAATGCCGTTTGGGACAAGGTGATGGAGCGCGGCAAGATCGTGGTCGGGGTCAAGGCCGACTACAAGCCATGGGGCTTCCGCGACACCGACGGGAACCTGGTCGGCATGGAAATCGACATGGCCAAGGACGTCGCCGACACGATGGGCGTCGAACTTGAGACCGTCGCCGTGCAGTCCTCGAACCGCATGCAGTTCCTGGAGCAAGGCAAGATCGATCTGATGATCGCGACCATGTCGGATCGCGCCGACCGGCGTGAGATCGTCGGCATCGTCGGGCCGAACTACTATACCTCCGGCACCAACATCCTGGCACCCGACGCCTTGAACATCTCCTCCTGGGAGGATCTGCGCGGCAAACCGGTCTGCGGCAAGCAGGGCGCCTTCTATAACCAGATCGTCGAGGATCGCTACGGTGCCGACGTCGTTGCCTTTACCGGCAATGCCGAGGCCAAGCAGGCCTTGCGCGACAAGAAATGCATCGCCTTCGTCTACGACGACAGCTCGATCATGGCCGATATCCTCTCCGGCGATTGGGAAGGCTTCGGCATGCCGCTGGCCACCGAAGACGACAATCCCTGGGCCTTGGCCGTACCGAAAGCCGAAGAGAACTGTGTCTTCGGCCGCTTCATGTCGGGCATGCAGTATGCCTGGCATCGCGACGGCACGCTGATTGCGCTGGAGAAGAAGTGGGGCATCCAGCCGACCGACTATCTGGTGAACCAGAACAAGCACTTCCAAGACTGGCTCGCCGACAAGCAGTAGAGCGTCCCGTTCCGGCCTCGCTCGGGCAATCGTCGGTGCATTGCAGCCGTCGATCGCCCGGCGGGCCGGCGTAGGCCTGCCCGTGGGCGCGCAAACTTTCTTCGCACCACCGGGCTTGTGCTGACAGCAGAGGGGAAAGGGCACGGTCATGCTTGAGGGATTCTCTCAGTTCTTTCGCGACCTGGCGGCAGACGCACCACGTTGGAACTTCATCTTCTTCTACAGCGAAAAACAGGCCGACATGGTCTTGACCGGGCTGTGGATGACCATCCAGCTCTCGGTCGCCTGTCTATTCTTCAGTGTCGTCATCGGCATCGTCGGAGCCGCGATGCAGGGCGCGCACTCCAGGGTGCTGCGCGCGATCGTCGCCGGCTACATCCAGTTCTTTCGCAACACGCCGCCCTTCGTTCAGCTGCTGTTCTTCTATTTCGCACTTGGACGGCTGACGCCGACCTATTCGCCGGACGGCTGGCTGGAGGTGCCGATCATCTCCAATGTCGGCTGGGCGATCATCTCGCTCTCTTTCTTCGCCGGCGCCTTCAACGTCGAGATCTTCCGGGCCGGCGTCGAGGCGGTGCCGAAGTCGACGCAGGAGGCTGCAAGCTCGCTGGGTTTCACCCGGCTGCAGACCTATCGCTACATCGTGCTGCCGCTGGCGCTCAGGGTCTCCATCCCCTCGCTCAACAACAACCTGGTGAACCTGGTCAAAACAACGACGCAGGCCTTCGTCATCGCCGTGCCCGAGCTGCTCTACGAATCGATCACCATATGGAACGACTATCCCTCGGCGCAGAATCCGATGATGGTCGTGCTCTTCGTGTCCTACCTGGCATTGGTGGGCGTGGTGGTGATGGGCATGAACCGCTGGGAACGCGCGATGCGCATTCCAGGCTACGGAGGTTAGGCCCATGGCACGCTCCATTCCCGGCCTCTCCGCTCCCGCCAAGACCGATCTGGCGGTCCTGCATTCGCACAAAGAGCTCTACACCGCAGGCTCTCCCATCGGCTTCAGCCAGTGGATGGCAGGCCTGCCGCTCTGGCTTCCCTTCCTGCTGGTCTTCGCCGCCCTGCTCTGGCCCCTGGGCGTGGTCGCCCAGTCGAGCGACAACACGCTGGCCGGCGCCTTCGAGGCACTCTTCCGCTGGATGCCCTTCCTGGTCTTCCAGGGCTTCGTCTTCACCATCGTGATCAGCGTGCTGACCATGGCCCTGGGCACGGTGCTGGGCGTCTTCTTGGGCCTGGGTCAGATCTCGCTCAATCCGGTGATTGCCAGGGTCAGCCATTGGATCACGCAGATCTTCCGCAACTCGCCCTGGCTGGTGCTGCTCTTCATCGTCATGCTCTCCTTCCCCTTCGAGATCATAATCGGCGGGCTCATCATCCCGGTCCCGGACTGGATGAAGGCGGTGATCGGGCTGTCGCTGCCGGTGATGGCCAACATTTCCGAGATCGTGCGCGGCGCGGTCAACTCGGTGCCCTCCGGCCAGTGGGAGGCTGCGGAGTCGCTCGCCTACTCGCGCCAGCAGACGCTGTGGCGAATCATCCTGCCGCAGTGCATCAAGCGGATGATCCCGCCCTGGATGAACTGGTACGCCATCCTGACCATGGCGACGCCCATCGTCTCCATCCTGGGCGTGGAGGAGATCTTGAACCTGACGCGCCAAGCCATCGAAGCGGAGAACAATCGGCCGGTGCTGCTGATCCCCTTCTACGGCTTCGTGCTGCTAATCTTCTTTCTCTATTGCTATCCGATTGCGCGCCTGACCGTTCGGCTCGAGCGGCGCTTCGCTGTGAAACTCTAAGGAGGCCGAAACATGACGAGCAACGCCACCTGGTCTCCCGACCAGCCCATCATCTCCATCAAGGATGTGCACAAGTCCTTCGGCGAACTTGAGGTTCTGAAAGGCGTCTCGCTGGACGTGATGAAGGGCGAGGTCATCTGTATCATCGGCCCCTCTGGCTCCGGCAAATCGACCCTGATCCGCTGCATCAATGCCTTGAACGACATCCAATCCGGCTCGATCAAGGTCGAGGGCCAAGAGGTGCACGTTCCCAAGCTGGACAAGCTGGAGCTGCGCAAGAAGGTCGGCATGGTCTTCCAGCAGTACAATCTCTTCCCGCACAAGACGGCGCTGCAAAACGTCATGATGGCGCCTGTCCTCGTGCTGAAGCAAGAGAAGGCCGGCGTCGAAGAGCGGGCGCGCAAGCTGCTGGCAAAGGTGCGCCTGCAGGGCAAGGAGGACAGCTATCCCGGCGAACTCTCCGGCGGACAGCAGCAGCGCGTCGCGATTGCCCGCTCGCTGGCCATGAATCCCGACGTCATGCTGTTCGACGAAGTCACCGCGGCTCTGGATCCCGAGACGGTGAAAGAGGTGCTGGTCACGATCAAGGACCTGGCGAGCGAGGGCATGACCTGCATTCTGGTCACCCACGAAATGGGCTTTGCCCGCGAGATCGCCGACCACATCTACTTTACCGACCGCGGCGTCATTGTCGAGCACGGCCCGCCGACCACCTTCTTCGACGAGGCCAAGGACCCGCGCACCAAAGAGTTCTTGAGCCAGATCCTGTAGGTCGGACTCATGCCAAGCTGCGTTGAGTGAAACTCATCGCGGCTTGGCATTGGCAACCGCGCGCCCGCAGCGCAGCGAGGACAAGCCCGCGTGGCGTTTGAACGCCAAAACCGTTGCATGAACCTTCATCCCTGCCGCATCGTATCACAGCTATGAAACTCTACGGACTGCGCATCTTCGTCGATGACTATCAGGCTGCCCGCCACTTCTATCTGGAGACCTTGGGTCTCACGCTTGCTTGGGAAATGGCCGAGCATGGCGCGCTTGGTGTTTCCCTCGACGGCCCGCAGTTCATCATCGAGGCCGTCGACACAGACAGCAGCGCGCAGGATCGGGCGTTGGTCGGGCGCTTCCTCGGCGTCTCGCTTCAGGTCGAAGCCATCCAAGAGACCTATGCCGACCTGCTGGCCAAGGGCGTTGCTTTCACCGCGCCGCCCGAGCAGCAGTTCTGGGGCGGCTCGCTCGCCCACTTCAAGGATCCGGCCGGAAACGTCCTGACCCTGCTGGGCTAGCGGTCGGTCACTGCTTTCAAGTCCGTCTCGTAGGCAAAGCTCGCCGGCGTGCCGCCGGTGTGGATGAAGGTCACGCGCTGGCCTTGCTCAATACCCATGGCCAGCGGTTTGACCTACATCCCGGCCTTGCGGAACTCCTCGTAGTCGACCAGGCCGTCGCCGTTCGCATCGGCCTGGATCAAAGCCTCGTCCATCTGGTCTTCGGTCATGCCGCTCTGCATCTGCGCCATCGCGGCACGGCCTTCCAGATGGTCGATGCCGCCGCTGGCGTCACTGTCGAAGTGATCGAAAAGGCGCTGTGCCTGGGCGTCGCTGATGCCCTGGCTGCCGCCCATCATCACGGAGAACTCCTCCTTAGACAGCGCGCCGCTGCCATCGGCGTCCAGCATGACGATCATCATCCCGATCCGCGCATCCTCGCTGGCGCCGCCGCCGGCCATGGCCCGCATCTCCGACGCCGAGAGCTCGCCGTCGGCGTTGGCGTCAAGCTGGCTGTAGACCTGATCGACGGCGACGGAATTCTGCGCAGCAGCCGGCATGGCCAGCGCGACGGCCGCCGACAGGGCTAGGCCCGATACCACCAGTTTCATGAGACCTCTCTCCTGCATTGCTCTTGTCGGCGCACTCGACCACAAGCCGCCCGCCGCCACAAGACGGCCTGCTTCAGCTGGCACGTGCCTTCAAGGCAGCCTGTGCCGCCGCCAGCCGGGCGATTGGCACGCGGTAGGGCGAACAGGAGACATAGTCCAGACCCAGCGTCTCGCAGAAGGCGATCGATGCCGGATCGCCGCCGTGCTCACCACAGATTCCGACCTTTATCCCACTGCGTGTGGCACGCCCCCGCTCCGCTGCGATCCCAATCAGCTCGCCAACGCCTTGCTGGTCCAAGGTCACGAAGGGGTCGTGCTCGATCAGTCCGCCGGCTTCATAGGCCGGCAAGAAGGCCCCGGCGTCGTCGCGAGAGAGACCATAGGTGGTCTGTGTCAGGTCGTTGGTGCCGAAAGAGAAGAACTCGGCCGCCTCGGCGATCTCGCCAGCCAAGAGACAGGCGCGCGGCAGCTCGATCATGGTGCCGACCAGGTAGGTCAGCTTGACTCCGGTCGCGGCCTCGACCTCCTCGGCGACCTCGCGCACGCGGGCCTTCAGTTTCGTCAGCTCACCGGGGATAGAGACCAGGGGAATCATGATCTCGGGCTCGACGCTCTTACCTTCTTGCGTCTGCAGCAAGGCGGCGGCTTCGAAGATGGCGCGAGCCTGCATCTCGTAGATTTCCGGATAGGTGATACCCAGGCGACAGCCGCGATGGCCCAGCATGGGATTGGCCTCGGTCAGCTTCAGGGTGCGGGCGCGGACGAAATCGAGCTGCAGACCGGCGGCTGCCGACAGCTCCTCCATCTCGCTTTGCTGATGCGGCAGGAACTCGTGCAGCGGCGGATCCAACAAGCGCACGGTCACCGGCAAGCCCTCCATGATGCGGAAGAGTTCGACGAAGTCGGCCCGCTGCATCGGCAGGAGCTTGTTGAGCGCCCGCTGTCGCCCGGCGAGCTCTTCGGCCATGATCATCTCGCGGACGGCAACGATCCGCTCGGCATCGAAGAACATATGCTCGGTACGGCATAGGCCGACGCCCTCGGCCCCGAACTGGCGCGCCACGGCGACATCGCGCGGCGTCTCGGCATTGGTACGCACCTTCATGCGGCGCAGCTCGTCGGCCCAAGCCATGATGATCGCGAAGTGCCCGGAGAGTTCCGGCTCGATCGTGGGGACACGGCCCAGGAAGACCTCGCCGGTGCCGCCGTCGATGGTGATCTCGCTGCCGGCCTCCAAGGTCTTGCCCTGAACCATGAGGGTGCCGGCGGCACGATCGATGCGCAGCTCGCCGGCGCCGGCGACGCAGGCACGGCCCATGCCGCGCGCCACCACGGCGGCGTGGCTGGTCATGCCACCGCGCGCGGTCAGGATGCCGGCGGCGGCATGCATGCCGTGAATGTCTTCAGGGCTGGTCTCGACCCGGCAGAGAATGACGGCCTCGCCCGCCGCTGCGCGCCGCTCCGCCTCGTCGGCGGTTAGCACGATGGCACCGGAGGCAGCCCCCGGCGAAGCCGGCAGGCCGCGCACGAACTGCTGGCGCGGCGCGTCGGGATCCAAGGTTGGATGCAGCAACTGATCGAGGCTCGCCGGGTCGATGCGTGCGACGGCCTCTTCCTTGCCGATCAGGCCCTCTTCCACCATCTCGGCGGCGATCCTCAGAGCCGCCGGCGCGGTGCGCTTGCCGCTGCGGGTCTGCAGCATGTAGAGCTTGCCCTGCTGGACCGTGAACTCGATGTCCTGCATGTCGCGATAGTGCTTTTCCAGCAGGCTGCGCACCTGGTCGAGCTGGCCGAAAACCTCCGGCATCACCTCTTCCATGGCCGGCAGGTCCGACGCTTGCGCCTCCTTGCCGGCGACGGTTAGCAGCTGCGGCGTGCGGATGCCGGCGACGACGTCCTCACCCTGCGCATTCACCAGGTACTCGCCATAGAAGATGTTCTCGCCGGTCGAGGGGTCACGGGTGAAGGCGACACCGGTTGCGCAGTCGTCACCCATGTTGCCGAAGACCATGGCTTGAACCGTGACCGCAGTACCCCAATCCGACGAAATGCCATGCAGCTTCCGATAGGTGATGGCGCGCTGATTCTGCCACGAGCCGAAGACGGCGGTGATCGCGGCTTGAAGCTGCTCGCGCGGATCCTGCGGGAAGGGCTTCGAGACGCTTTCCTGCACCGCCTGCTTGTATTCGGCGATAACCGACTGCCAGTCCTCGGCGCTAAGCTCGGTATCCAGGCGGTAGCCGCGATCCTCCTTGGCAATGTCCAGGATCTCTTCGAAACGGTAATGCTCGGCCCCCATCACCACGTCGGCGAACATCTGGATGAAGCGGCGGTAGGAATCATAGGCGAAACGCGCATCGCCGGACCGCTTGGCCAGCCCCAGGACGGTCTCGTCGTTGAGGCCCAGGTTGAGGACCGTGTCCATCATACCCGGCATCGACACCCGGGCGCCGGAGCGCACCGAGACCAGCAGCGGATTGGCGGCGTCGCCGAAGCGCGCACCGACGATCGCCTCGACCGCAGCCAAACCTGCATCAACCTGGCCGGCCAGGTCGTCGGGATAGACTTCACCGGCCTCGTAATAGGCCGTACAGAGGGCGGTGGTGAGGGTAAATCCCGGCGGGACCGGCAAACCGATCGACGACATCTCCGCCAGATTGGCGCCCTTGCCGCCCAGAAGGTTGCGCATTGCTGCAGTTCCCTCGGCCTTGCCGTCGCCGAAGGAGTAGACCCACTTGCTCATAAACCCTTCTCACCTCCACACCTGGAGCGCCGGTCTGGGACGCCGGTCTGGGACGCCGGTCTGGGACACCGGTCTGGGACCTGGTGCCAAGACCGCCGATCGCCCGCCCACACGTTCAACGCCCTAGACCTACTCCGGCCAATGCTGCGCCGCAATATGCTACGCGACTGCCCGAGAGCCTGTGCCCAGAAACCAGTGCCCAGAAACCAGTGCCCAGAACGCAAGAACGGCGGCCGACCCTGGAGTCGCACCGCCGTTCTCTGTTTCTCGCGTCCGCCAAGGCAGCAGCGACTAGTTGCGCGAGTAATACTCGATGACGAGGTTCGGCTCCATGCGGGCGTGGTAGGGCACGTCCGCCAGCTTCGGCGCCTGCACGAAGCGGGCACGGCGCTCGCCGATGTTGACTTCGATATAGTCCGGCACGTCGCGGTCAGGCGTATCCAGCGCTGAGAGCACCAGCGGCAAGTCGCGGCTCTTGGCCCGGATGACGATCTCGTCGCCGTCGCTCACCTGATAGGAGGGGATGTTGACCCGCTTGCCGTTGACCATGACATGGCCATGGTTCACGAACTGGCGTGCGGCAAAGACGGTGGGCACGAACTTGGCGCGATAGATGACCGCGTCCAGCCGGCGCTCCAACAGCTCGATCAGGTTCTCGCCGGTGTCGCCGCGACGCCGGGCGGCTTCCTTGTAGTAGCGGCGGAACTGCCGCTCGCCGATGTTGCCGTAGTAGCCCTTCAGCTTCTGCTTGGCCATCAGCTGCGTGCCGAAATCGGTCGGCTTCTTGCGGCGCTGGCCGTGCTGTCCGGGGCCATAGGGGCGATTGTTGATGGGGCTCTTCGGGCGACCCCAGAGGTTGACGCCGAGGCGGCGGTCAATCTTATGCTTCGAATTCAAACGCTTCGACATAGGCGCAAACGCTGCTCCTTTGACAGGGTTGTGGCTTGACGATTCTTCGCCTGGCCTTTTGTCCCGGTAGGCTTGTCCCCTGTTCCCAAGGCCACAAGCGGGTAGGATCGGAAACCAAGCCCGTCCACCGCATTTCCAGGAAGAGCCGTGACATGCGCGCGCGCGGCCCACTTGTCAAGAGCCAGCAATGCCGATCGGCCTTGTCGCAGTGCGCAATCTGCCTATATGGTTTGATATCAAACGAGATATGAATGGTATGTCCGAAGCGATCACCCCAAAAATCGAAGTAGACGACCGCCTGCTGTTCCAGGTCTTCAACGAGATCGGGATCATCGAGCAACTGGCCCGCGCGCAGTTCGAAGCGGTCATGCCGGACGGGCTGAAGCTGCCGCACTTTTCCGTCCTGAACCACATGGTTCGACTGGGCGATGGTCAACGACCGGTGGACCTGGCGCGCGCCTTTCAGGTGACCAAGGGCACGATTACCAACACGCTGGGGCGGCTGGAAACCCGGCATGCGATCCGCCTGGAGCCCGACGGAGAGGACGGCCGTACCAAGCGCGTCTACCTGACCGCAGCCGGCCGCGACCTGCACGCCCGCTCGATCGAGGCCCTTATCCCGGCCTTCCAGCCACTGAAAGCGGCGATCGCGCCGGAACGCTTCGAAGCCGCCCTGCCCTTTCTCGCCGAGTTGCGCCGCTATCTGGATCAGGCCAGAGACGGTTAGCTTTTCGGCTGCACCTCTATACCGACAGCCGTTGGTGGGATCGTCTTCCATCGGTCGGTCAATCGGCGAAAGATTCTGCGATCAAGTCGCAGTCTCTCTATCAGCTCGCAGTGCCAACAACAAAAACCCTTCACCCCCCGAGCGAGCCCCTATTCGAAGCTCTTCTCCCGTGCTGGCGCGTCGCTCAGCTGTCTGCGGCGCTCCGGAGGTGTTGGATCTCCCGTCGCATCCCCCCAGTTCAGCCATTCCATATGCATGGCAGCAGCGTCGAGGGCATCGGTTGTGCGCAAACCCTGGTTCTCTGCTCCGTCTTCCAGGACGCGGTGCGGATCGTCGCCATGAACGAACCCCAGGTAGGGGCCGCCGAAGTCGTAGCCGATCAGGCGCTGCAGGCGCTCGGGATAGCTCTTGGCCAGTTCCGGCGGGTTGGCGAGATACTGGTTCTCCTCCTGCCGCAGCCAGCCCAGCGAGTACTGCAAGGCCATACCGGTCCGCACCACATCGGCACGATTCTCACCGCCACCGTGAAAGACGCCGCCGGTGTAGACCAGGATGGAGCCGGCCGGCATGACCGCATTGACCACCTCGTCCGCGGTCGGCCGGCGTCCATACTCCCAATTGTGGCTAGCCGGTGCGATCTGCGTGCCGCCATTGGCTTCGGTGAAGTCCGACAGCGCCCACATGGTCGGCAGGATGGTCGGCGGATGCGGCTGCCGGAAGGGATAGAGCCAACCGTCGCGGTGCAGCTCCTGCGCCACGGCGCCGGGCAGCAGGTGCATCACGCCCGAGAAGTTCAGCTGATAGCGGGCACAGTGCGGCAGCAGCGCGTGATCGCAAAGCGCAAGCACGGTCGGGTGGATTGCCATCTCTCGGGCTGCCTTGGAATGGCGAAAGAGATTGCCCAGGCGCTTGGTCCTGGCACCCAGGAAGTTCGTCTTGCCCAAGGGTGCGGCCTCGACCAGCGGCATCAGCTCCTCGCGCGCCTGGCGGACCAGGTCGGGGGCAAGTTCTTCGATGATGACATAGCCGAGTTCGTCCAGATCCCGTGCCAGGTCCTCGACGGGGGTATCGGGCGGGCGGACATTCAGTTTGTGAGCCATCTAAGCGCGTCCCTGCTCTTGCAACGCGTCAAGCTTGCCATAACGCGCCAGCCAATCGAAGAGGGTCTTGCGTGCCTCTGGTTCGTCATAGAGGCCGAGGTGCCCGCCGCCCTCCACCACCAGGCTGGTCTTGGGTCCGGGTGCGGCCTCGAAAAGCTTGCGTCCGGCACTGCAGGGCGTCACCGGGTCTTCACTGCCATGCACCCACAAAAGAGGCTGCGTGACGCTGCCGATGCGCGCGATGCTGTCCCAGCGTTCCTTCAACAAGGGGCTTACGATCAGCCAGGGGTAGCGACGCTTGGCAGAGGAGACCAGGCTGTCGAAGGGGCAGTCCAAGATCATCGGCGCCTGCTCGCCCCGCGCCGCCACGGCAACGGCGACGGCACCGCCCAGCGACTCGCCGTAGAGGATCAAGCGCACGCCGGGCAGACGCGCGCGCAGGGCTGCGATCGCCGCTTGCGCGTCGGCGATCAGTCCGGCCTCATCGGGCTGGCCCGGATTGCCGCTGAAGCCGCGATAGCCGATCAGGCAGAGCCCGAAGCCGGCCTCGACCAGGAAGTCGTAGCAGTCAAGACGATGGCCGATGTGCCCCGCATTGCCCTGGAGCAAGACGATGATCGGCTTGTCCGGATCGCGGGCGGTCCAGAGCCAATGTCGGCACCGTGGGCCGTCCGGCGCGGTGGAGAAGATCTCCTCCGGCATGCGCCCGTCCAGGGGTTCGGCCAGTGGCTCTTCGCGGCTGGAGGCATAGATGATCCGCCGTTGCATCAGATAGAGGAAAAGCGCGGCGGCGACATAGGCCAAGGCCGCACCCAGTGCGACCCAGGCAAGCCAGGCCAGGCTCTCTATCGACACCGCGACCGCCTTCAGGCCGCGTAGTCTGCGCCGTCCCGGTCCAGGAGGCGTTTCAGGGCCGCGAAGTGCGCCTCGCTGTAGTCTTCGCCGGAGCGGTACTGGTCGGCTGTCAGACCGGCAACATTCTCGCCGACCATGCGCAGCGGGCGTCCGGTCTGCATGGCATTGACCTGCTGCTGGCAGGCGCGCTCCAGGTAATAGAGCCGATCGAAGGCAAGCGCGATGGTGGGCGCGGTGACCAAGACGCCGTGATTGGCCATGAAGAGCACCTGCCGTGACCCCAGCAACGCGGCAAGGCGCTCGCCCTCGCCGTGATCATGCGCCAGACCGGCGAAGGTCTCGTCGTAGGCAACCTCGTTCCAGAAGCGCAGTGCGGTCTGGTGCAGCGGCAGCAGGCGCTGATCCTCCAGCATCGTCAGCGCCGTCGCGTAGGGCATGTGGGTATGGAGGATGGCGCGCGCCTCGGGGCAGCGCTGGTGCACCGGAGCATGGATGCAAAGCGCGGTCAGTTCCGGCTCGCCCGTGCCGTCGACGACCCGGCCCTCGGGATCGAGCAGCAGGATGTCGCTTGCCCGCATCTCCGCCCAGTGCCGACCGAAGGGATTGAGCAGAAAGAGATCGTCATGCCCCGGCAGGGCGAAGCTGAAGTGATTGCAGATTCCCTCGCTCAGTCCAAAGCGATCGGCCAGGCGAAGTGCGGCTGCCAGGTCGCGTCGTGCCTCTGCCAAGCCCTCTCGATCGATCTCGCGACTGGTCGCGCGCGCCTCACTCATGATCCTCATCCTCACTGTCTAGCCGTCCTGCTGCCCGACTAGGTAGCAAGCAGAGGGCCGGGTTGGAAGCTTCCCGCGACCGACATGACCATCACGCAAGTCTCCATCGCAAGATCGCTTCTACCGCTTGGCAAGGCGAGGGGCGTACCCCTGTAGGCATCCTGGTCTCACAAAAGAGAGGGCCTGGTCTCACAAAAGAGAGGGCGTGCTAGCGAGCCATGCAGAACCGCAGCTTCCGCATCATCGAGACCCAGTGGATCCCTTTGCCGGACGGCACCCAGCTGGCCGCAAGGATATGGATGCCCGTTGGGGCCGAGGAAGAACCCTGCCCGGCGATCCTGGAGTATCTGCCCTATCAGCGGCGTGACGGCACCAGTCGTCGCGATGCAGCCACCTATCCAGGATTTGCTGCGGCCGGCTATGTCGGGGTGCGCGTCGACCTGCGCGGCAGCGGCGATTCCGAAGGCGTCTTCGACGACGAGTACTCGCCGCAAGAGCTCGCCGACGCGAGCGACGTCATCGCCTGGATCGCGGCACAGCCCTGGTGCAATGGCTCGGTCGGCATGATGGGCATCTCCTGGGGCGGATTTAACGCCTTGCAGGTGGCCGCCCTGCGCCCGCCGGCGCTGAAGGCGGTGGTGGCGCTCTCGACCACGGTCGACCGCTTCCATGACGACATCCACTACAAGGGCGGCGCACAGCTTTCCGCCCAGCACTATTGGTCCAGCAACATGCTCTCCTACCTCTCCCGCCCGCTCGACCCGGCGGTGGTCGGCGAGGCCTGGCGAGAGCGCTGGCTTGCGCGGCTGGAGACCCTGGAGCCGCCGATCCACACCTGGCTGTCCCATCAGCGCCGCGATGCCTACTGGCAGCACGGCTCGATCTCGGAGGACTACGGGGCGTTGGAGGCTTCGGCCCTGGTGATCGGCGGGTGGGCTGACGGCTACCGCAACGCGCCGCCGGCCGCTGCCGCCAATATGACCGCCCCGGTAAAGGCGCTCATCGGGCCCTGGGTGCATAAGTATCCGCACTTTGCCTGGCCAAAACCGCGGATCGATTTCCTCGGCGAGGCTTTGCATTGGTGGGACCGCTGGCTCAAGGGCGAGCAGAACGGCGCGGAGGCTCTGCCCTCCTATCGCGCCTTCCTGTCCGAGAGCGTGACCGCCAGCCCTTGGCGCGAACGCGAGGAGGGGCGCTGGGTCGCGATGACCGACTGGACCGGAGCGCCGGATCTGACGACCTATTACCTCGGCACCAAGGGCCGGCTCGCGCAGCAGGCGGGCATCGACGGCAAGTGCATCATCGACAGCCCACAGGACTGCGGCTTGGCCGGCGGCGAGTTCTTCACTCTGGCGCCCGATGCGGAGCTTGCCGGCGAGCAGTCCGGCGACGACGCCGGCTCTCTGGTCTTCGACAGCCTTCCGCTGGAGGCCCCAATCGACATCCTAGGCCGGCCGGAGGTCTCGCTCCGGGTCGCCATCGACAAGCCGATCGGCACACTGATCGTGCGCCTCTGCGACCTGCATCCCGACGGCCGCTCGCATCGCGTCTCTTTCGGTGTCCTCAATCTGACGCATCGCTGCTCGAGTGCCGAGCCAAAGCCTTTGATCCCTGGAGAGCCCTATCAGGTCGTGATCCGCCTGGACGAGAGCGGCTATCGCTTCCGGGCCGGGCACCGCATCCGCCTGGCCATCTCGACCGCCTACTTCCCCATGGTCCTGCCGCCGCCGGAGCGCGTACAGGCCACCTTGACCAGCGGTGCGGCCTCCCGCCTGGGCCTGCCGATCCTCGAAGATCCGGTCGAGATCGACTTGCCGGAGCCCAGCGATCCCGACCCGCTGCCGAGCTTTCCGCAGATCAGCAAGGGCAAGAACCGGCGTTGGGTCGAACGCGACCTGACGGCCGGCCGCACCAGCTATCACATCCATGACGAACCCGGCCTCAGCGAGCAGCCGGACAACGGCATGCAGTGGCAGGAGATCCGACGCGAGAGCTGGTCGATCGACTGGAACGATCCGGCCAGCATCGAGGGCAAGACCCACATGACCGCGATCCGCGAACGCGGCGACTGGTCGGTGCGCACGGAGGTCAACGGCAGCCTGACCACCGATAGAGCCAACTGGAATCTGGCCTACCGGCTACGCGCTTATGTCGACGAGGAACATGTCTTCGAACGCAAGTGGACCAAGGCAATCGCCCGCGACCTGATGTAGTCTGCGTGCCATGTTCGAGGGCTTTAGAGACACCAGGATCGAGACCGACGCGGCCAGCATCTACCTACGCTATGGCGGCGAAGGTCCGCCGCTGTTGCTGTTGCATGGCTATCCGCAGACGCACATCACCTGGCGCTTAATGGCGCCGCTGCTGGCGCAGCACTTCACCCTGGTGATGCCGGACCTGCGCGGCTATGGCGAAAGCCGCGGCCCTGCGCCCGATCCAGAGAACCGGCACTACGACAAGCGGACCATGGCCGGCGACATGCTGACGGTGATGACCCAGTTGGGGCACGAGCGCTTCTTCCTGGCCGGTCACGACCGCGGCGGACGGGTCGCCTATCGCCTGGCTCTCGATCAGCCCGAGCGGGTGGCGGCCTTCGCGGCCGTCGACGTCGTGCCGACCATCGAGGTCTGGGAGGGCATGGACGCCCAAGGCGCGATCGCAGCCTGGCATTGGCCCTTCCTGGCGCGTCCGGCCAGCTTGACCGAGCCGGTGCTGGCTGCCTCGGACGGAAAGATCTTCGAGTCCTTCCTGCGCGGCTGGGCCAGCACTCCCGACGCTCTGGCGCCCGAGGCCATAGCGGCCTACCTGGCAAGCTTTGCGAAACCGGGGGTCATCGCGGCCAGCTGCGCCGACTACCGCGCCGGCGCCACGCGGGATTGGCAACACGACCGCGAAGACCGCGCCGCCGGTCGCCGTTTGGCCTGCCCGGTCTTTGCCCCCTGGGGCAGCCACTACATCGGTGACTGTGAGCCCACGCCGGTCACCATCTGGCGCCGCTGGGCCGACGAGGTCACGGGGCACGCCATGCCCTGCGGCCACTTCCTACAGGAAGAGATGCCCCTTGCGCTCGCAGAAGCCATGATCGCCTTCTTCCTTGCCAGCCAAGGCGGGAAGCCACAGGTCTAGGACATACAGCATTCGAGAGGACGAGATCGGGATGGACGGACTGCGCGCGGAGTTTCCGCAGATCGCACCGCAAGGCCAGCAACTGCCAGCTCCAGGAAGCATGGCGGAGGTAGCGCCGGGCCTCTACTGGCTGCGTATGCCGCTGCCCTTCGCCCTCGACCACATCAACCTTTGGGTCCTGGACGAGGGCGAGAGCTGGACCCTGGTCGATACCGGCCTGTACAGCGACGAGACCAAGGCGCTGTGGCGCCAGCTCTTCAGCGGACCCCTGGCCGGTAAGCCGGTCGGGCGTCTGCTCGTCACCCACCATCACCCCGACCACTTCGGTCTCGCCGGCTGGCTGTGCGAGGAGACCGAGGCGCCGTTGTGGATGGGCGAGGTCGAGTTCAACTTTGGCTCCTGGCTCTATCATCTGCCGGACGAGGACTACAGCCCGCGCCTCAAGGCCTATTACATCCGTCAGGGCCTGGCGATAGAGACCGCAACCAAACTCACCAGCCGCGGTAACCTCTATCGCGGCCGTTGCGGCCTGCCGCCGGTGAGCGTCGAGCAGCTGCAGCTGGGCGGCAAGATCGAGGCCGGCGGGCGCAGCTGGACCATCGTCCCCGGTCATGGCCATGTCGAGGGTCACGCCTGCCTCTACGCCGAGGCGGACGACATCTTCATCGCCGGCGACCAGCTGCTGCCGAAGATCAGCCCCAACGTCTCGGTGCATGCCTGGAACGATCAGGCCGATCCCTTGACCGCCTTCATCGAGACGCAGCGCCGTCTGGCTGCCACCTTGAGCGACGCCAGCCTGATCCTGCCGAGCCACGGCCAGCCCTTCTTCGGCGGCTCGACAAGAGCCCTGCAGCTCGTCGAACACCATGCCGAACGGCTGGACCGGGCCGAGGAGGCCTGCCGCACCAAGCCGCTGAGCGCTTACGAGACCATTCCTGCCCTCTTCAACCGCCAGCTCGACGATCATCAGCTGTTTTTCGCGCTGGGTGAGAGCTTAGCCCATCTGAACCACCTGGCAGTGATGGGACGCGTCAGCGAGGTCGAGGTGAACGGCGTTCTCCGGTTCCAGGCCACCTGAGCACCCAGCCATGCCGCACATGCTGCGCCGCCGCGATCTCGAGTTTCTGCTCTATGCCGTGCTGGACGCAGAGCGCCTCGCCGCCTTTCCGCGCTACCACGGGCAGACCCGCGCCGACTTCGACGCGATCCTCGATCTCGCCGAACAGCTCGCCGAAGAGCAGTTTCAGACGCATGCGGCCAAGGTGGATCGCGACGAGCCGCAGTTCGACGGCGAGCGGGTGCAGATCATCCCGGAGGTAAAGCAGGCGCTGGACGCCTATGTCGAGGCCGGCTTCGTCGGTGCTGCTTTCGATGCAGAGCTGGGCGGTCTGCAGCTGCCCTACCTCATCGTCCAGGCCGCATCTGCCTTCTTCTATGCGGCCAACGTTGCCACCTCCGGCTATCCCATGCTGACCGTCGCGGCTGCCAATCTGCTCTCGGTCTATGGCGATAAGGAGCAGCGCGAGCACTATCTGAAGCCGCTGATTGCCGGGCGCTTTTTCGGCACCATGTGCCTCTCGGAGCCGCAAGCGGGCTCCTCGCTGGCCGACATCCGCACCCGCGCGGTGCCGCAGGCCGACGGCAGCTATCGCCTCTTCGGCAACAAGATGTGGATCTCCGGCGGCGAACACGATCTCGCCGACAACATCGTCCATCTGGTGCTGGCGAAGATCGAAGGCGCGCCGGCAGGCGTGCGCGGAATCTCGCTCTTCCTGGTGCCCAAGTACCCGGTGGCCGCCGACGGCAGCCTTGGCGCGCGGAACGACGTCCGCCTGGCCGGTCTCAATCACAAGATGGGCTACCGCGGCACGGTCAACACCGTCTTGAACTTCGGCGAGAAGCAGGGCGCTTGGGGCAGTCTGATCGGTAAGCCGCAACAAGGCTTGGCCGCCATGTTCCACATGATGAACGAGGCCCGGATCGCCGTCGGCTTGGGGGCTGCCTGCCTGGCCTACAGCGGCTATCTGCATGCGCTGGACTACGCGACGACGCGCAGCCAAGGGCGCCCACCCGGCGCCAAAGACCCAGCAGAGCCGATGGTGCCGCTGATCCGCCACGCCGATGTCAAACGCATGCTGTTGCAGCAGAAGGTCTATGCCGAGGGCAGCCTGGCGCTCTGCCTCTACGCCGCAAGCCTGGTGGACGAGCAGAAGAATGGCGCGCCCGAGACGGCGCTTAGAGCGCGCCGCCTGCTGGATGTGCTGACCCCCATCGTGAAATCCTGGCCGTCCGAGTACGGCCTGAAAGCCAACGACCTGGCAATCCAGGTGCACGGCGGATACGGCTACACCCGCGACTACCCGGTCGAGCGCCTCTATCGCGACAACCGCCTGAACCCGATCCACGAAGGGACCAAGGGAATCCAGGCGATGGACCTGCTGGGCCGGAAGCTGCGTCAGGAAGATGGGGCTGCCTTCGCGCTGCTCCTCAAGGAGATCAGCAAAACCGCAAGAGCCCACGAGGATTCCGACGACTTCGGCGAGGAAGCCGCAGCGCTCTATCAATACAAGCTCAGGTTCGAGAGCCTTGGCGAAACCCTGGTCCGCGCCGCAGCGCGAAAGGGTGTGGAGCCGGCACTTGCCAATGCGACCCTCTTCCTCGACGCGCTCGGCCATCTGGTCGTTGCCTGGCAGTGGCTGATACAGGCCGCCACGGCTCTGA
The DNA here is from genome assembly GCA_040219175.1 of Kiloniellales bacterium. Classification (GTDB taxonomy): domain Bacteria; phylum Pseudomonadota; class Alphaproteobacteria; order Kiloniellales; family JACOMY01; genus JACOMY01. The sequence continues at coordinate 38,555 of JAVJSY010000019.1, read as the reverse complement.
GCCAACGCCAAGCGGAGCTGTCGGAAGAGGAGCGCGGCTTCCTCGACGGCAAGGTCCTGGCCTGCCGCTACTTCTATACCTACGAGCTGCCGACGATCGAGCCGAGCCTCGATCTCTTGCACGACCTGGACGAGATCTGTCTTCGGGCCAAGCAAGAGGAATTCTGACGGACGGGCTCCAAGTCTTCTCGTGGTCTACGGTCTCCATGGAGGCCGGGATGCAGTTCAGGCCGATGATCGTCATGCCAATGTCGGCCTTGGCATCGCAGTCGTAGGCATCCTGGGCGGGGCCGCATCTCCTTGGGCATCATAGATCGTGAGCGGGGAGACTAGGAACCGGCCTGCGCGGACTCGGCGGTCGACAAGAGCATCACGGTAACGCCGGACACCACCAAAACGACCCCGACGGCCGAGCCGACACCCATGCTCTCGCCATAGAAAAGCACGCCAACCGCAGCCATTCCCACGACGCCAGCCGCCGCCCAGACCGCGTAGGTCATGCTGATCGGAAGGGTCCTAAGCGCCAGCGATTCGAAGTAGAAAGAGAGGCCAATTCCGACAACAAAGACCATGGTCGGAAGAATTCGTGCAAAGCCTTGTGACTCTTTCAAGGCAACCAGACCGACGATCTCAAGCACGATCCCTAGTAACAGAAACAGATAGCCGATAGACATCGTTGGAATACTCCTCGAAGTCTGATGTTTCGGGCATCCCCTGTCGTCCGGTTAAAGCAGCTGGGCAGAGGCCAACGGCCTTTCAAGCAAGGATCTGAAAATGTGTTCACTCCAGTGCGTTGGGCACTGAGCATTCGTTCCTAGACATCATGGCTGCTGTGAATCCTAAGTTGTCGAAAATACGCCGAAAACCGCCTTCGTTCTGCCAAGAAGCCGAATGCGCGAAGGCTTCGCTGTCTGCATGGCCCCCATGTTCTTATTGAATTTTCAACTTCAAAATCAGTGTTCGTTACGGGGTGGGGTCTCTCGGCGATACCGCTTCTGCAGGGGGACTCCCAAGAGCAGAACTGCCACCGCAACAGCCGGGCCGATCAAGCCGGCTGGCCATTCCATCGCCCAGGCCGTGGCTGCCGAGATGGCGCACCAGAGGAGTGCCAGCGGCATGACCAGCCAGCGGCGCCAGCCGGACAACAGCAGGACGAAAGCGACGCTCGCCGCGGCCGTCGGATCGGGCGCCAGGCCGAAGAGCTCCACCCCCTGCCAGCTCCGCCCCGAAAGCGGCACGATCAGCGGCTGGATCAGGAGCGCAAAGGCGAGCAGCAGCAAGGCCGGTCTTTGGCTGCGCTGGCTGTAGCCGGCCGGCCAAACGGCAAACTGCAAGAGCAGGAGGGCTTGCAGCACCGCAGCGGCAGCAAAGGAACTGCCGGCCCAGTTGATGCTCTGATAGCGATCCCAGAAGAAGACCCAGGCGACCAGCAGCCAGGCTACGGCAAAGACCACGGCCAGAAGCCGCAGAGCCCGCTGCTTCAGCGCCAGCCACAGCACCAACAGCACACCCCCGAACAACAGCATCTGTAGCGGCCAGAGCGCTTCGTTCATCCGCTCGAAAAGGCGAAAATAGGTCTCGGGCGAGAACAGCAGAAAGTCGGACAGCGCGTAGCTGAAGAGGTGCTGCATCAAAGCGCTTGCAGGTAATCCAGCATGGCCTGCCGCTGCTTGGCATCGGGCAGACGGCCAAGCCCGGCGCCCATGTTTTCGCGCATGTGCTCCACTTGACTGGTGGCCGGGATCACGCAGGTGACCGCCGGGTCGCCCAGGGCGAATTTCAGCAGAAACGCGGCCCAGGTGGCGCAATCGATCTCGCCGGCCCAGGGCGGCAGCGGATGGCGCGAGACCCGATCGATAAGGCGGCCGCCCCGGTAGGGTCGGTTGACGATGACGGCAATGCCGCGCTCGCGCGCCAAGGGCAGCAGTCGCCGTTCCGCCTCGCGGTCGACCATGTTGTAGGTGAACTGCACGAAATCCAAGGGGTAGCGCTGCATCAGCGCCTCGAAATCCCCATGCCGCCGCCCATGCGAGGTGGTGATCCCCATATAGCCCAGTTCGCCGTTCGCTTTCATCTCTGCCAGGCTCTCCAGATGCGGCTCCCATGCCACCAGGTTGTGCACCTGCAGCAGATCGAAGCGCGGCAGCCCCCACGCAGCCAAGGACTCGGCGATCTGTTCCGGCCCGGAGGCGCCTGACGAGGTCCAGACCTTGTCTGCCGAGAAGAGGCTGGGCTCGGGTCCCAAACGTTCGAGGCAGTAGCCCAGTACGGACTGGGAAGAGGCATACATCGGCGAGGAATCCACCATACCCCCACCCAGCTCGAAAAAGGTCCGCAAGACCTCCAAGCGGCGGTCGCGCAACACCGGATCGTCGCCGACGTTGAAGGTGATCCAGGTGCCCATGCCGACCACCGGCAGGGCCTGCCCGCTGGACGGAATTGGACGCGTGCTCTGCCCCTGCCCTGCCGCGCGCAGCGGTGCTACCGTCAGGCCGGCACCGGCAAGCAAACCGCCCAGAAGCAACCCACGGCGCAGGCGTCCATGTGGGTCGAGAGTCTGACTGCCGGCAGGCTTCTTAGGCTGGGTCACAGCTGCATCTCCCTAGAGGTCATGTATCCCACATGAGTCTAGCGTCTCTCTCGGTCCGGGCAATGCCCACTTCGGAAGATGTAACTTGAAAAAATCTGTATCATATGATATTATTTATATGACCATATGGAGATACACTATGCCCCAAAGCGGCCTTCAGAGCCTTGAGGACAGCGTTAAAGCGCTCGGACAGGACCAGAAAGAGAAAGTCGATGTCGTGGTGAAGGCGGTGGTGCGCGTTGCCGAGGCTTGGGGGCTCAGCAATCGAGAGGCCGCACAGCTCTTTGACGTCCCTTCGGCGACCTGGAGCCGGATGAAGACCGGCAGCTTCAAGGGCAATCTGGATCAGGACAAGGTCACCCGCGCCAGCCTGCTGGTCGGGCTCTTCAAGGGATTGCGCCTGCTCTTCAATGGTCCGCTCGCCTACGGCTGGCCGACGACCCCGAACAAAGGGCCCGGTTTTGCCGGCAAGACCCCGATCGAGGTCATGGTCGAGGGCGGGATACCGGCCATGCTGCAAGTCCGACAGCACATCGACGCGCTTCGGGGCGGCCTGTGAGCGAAGCGAACGCGATCCCCGTAAGAGACTTCACCTGCCCGACCACGGTCCGCCTGATCTCTACAGCCTATATCGAAGAGCCGGCGCTGGCGCCCCTGGCAGACAACGAGGCGGAACGTACCATTCTTGAGGAGTTGGAGGGGCTGACCTCGGCCCGCCGCACGGCCCGCCTGCCCCGACCACAGGGTCTTGAGCCCGATGAACTGGTCTCACCTACCCAGGGTTACGGTTGGACCTACATCAACGCCGCCTTCTGCTACACCCGACCCAGCGGCAGCCGCTTCAATGGACCGGAGCGCGGCGCCTGGTATGCCACTTACGGCAAGACTGCCGCCGAGACGGCTCAGGCCGAGGTCGCCTATCATTTGACCCGAGAGCTGGATGCGACCGGCGTCTATGAGAATGTGACCGCCTACCGCGAGTTGCTGGCCGGTTTCACGACGGTCTTCCATGACATCACGCAGCGACAGCAAGAAGCCTACCTCGACCGCGATCCGGATGTGGCCTATCCGGCCGGCCAAGCGCTGGCAAAGCGCCTGCTGGCGGCGGGCAGCAACGGCTTTCTCTATCGCTCGCTGCGCAAGAGAGGCGGATATTGCCTGGCTGCCTTCCGACCGCATTTGGTCCAGAACGTCAGGCAGGGCAACCAATGGACCTTCTCCTGGATCGGTTCGCGCAGCCCCAAAATCGAGAAAGGCTGATCAAAGGAGGCAGTGAGAGATCGGCAGGCGGCTCCGGGCCGGTCAGAGCCCGCTCTGCGCGTCCACATCCGCGACGGCTCCGACCTGTCCGCGATCCTCCCGCCAAGCGGTCACCGGGGGCTCGTCGAGCCAGGCCGGGCAGTCGCCGCGAAAGGTGCCGATGTGATCGTCGCCGGCACCATGGGGCGTATAGCCAAGCAGGGCACGCAAGCGCGGCTCGAACTGGATTGCGACCTCCGGCGGGGTCGTCAGGTATTGGTTCGATTCCTGGCGTAGCCAACCCAGCGCGTAGGTATTGATCAGCCCCATGCGGGGGCTGTTGCTCCGATTGGCACCACCGCCGTGCCAGGTGGAGCCCAGATAGAAGAGCGCCGAGCCCTTGGGCATCACGGTCGATTCCCACCCCGAGAGATCCGGCAAATGCCAGGACCGCAGAAAGCGGTGGCTACCGGGAACGACGCGCGTGCCGCCGTTCTCCACCGTGAAGTCGTTCAGCGACCACATGACCCCGATCTGCAGTTCCAAGCCGGAGATCTCGATCGGATAGAGGGAATCGTCCCGGTGCAGCGCCTGTTCGGCTTCACCGGGATGGATTTCGATCGCCGTCAGGCTGCCGATGCGATAGGTGGCGCAGTGCGGTAGCAGGATTTCGTTGGCGACCCCGACCACCAGGTCATGATCCACGAGTGCGGCAGAGCTGGGTGCCGAAGCCAGCACATTGCTGATGCGCAGGGTCTTGTCGCCGTTAAACTCACTCACGGATCTAAGGCCGGAAGCATCGAGCGGTGCACGCAGCTCGGCAGCGACCCGATCGGCGAGATCTTCGCAGACCAGATTGGTAACCGCGACCGCCCCGTCGCGCCGCAAAGCGGCCACGACAGTCTCGGTGTCGACCGTTCCTTCCAAGTACGACAAGGGCATGCGCGCTTCCTCTCTGGCAGATATGGACAAGCGACAGACTAGCCGCTGATGGTAGAGGGGTCGAGTTTCCGGAGCGTTTTTGCCTCGACGGCAGGATCCCCCGCCGCGAGCAAGACAGGCAGGTTTAAGACAGGCAGGTCCAAGACAGGCAGGTCCAAGACAGGCAGGACATGGTCTCTCGTTCGAGAACACCACCGCACAATGAAAAAGGGGAGCCGAAGCTCCCCTTTTCCTGTCACGACACCGCCAATCAGTCGCCGGCCAGATAGCCGTGCGAGGAGAGGTAGGCGATGATGCTGTCGGCCGCGCGCTCGGCGGTCATGTCGACCGTGTCGATGCGGATCTCAGCATTCTCCGGCGGCTCGTAGGGGCTGTCGAGACCAGTGAAGTTCTTGATCTCGCCGCGCCGCGCCTTCTTGTAGAGGCCCTTGGGATCGCGGGTCTCTGCAACCTCGAGCGGCGTATCCACGTAGATCTCCATGAACTCCTTCTCGTCCAGCAGGCTCCGCGCCATGCGGCGCTCCGAGCGGAAGGGCGAGATGAAGGAAACCATGGTGATCAGGCCGGCATCCACCATCAGACGCGAAACCTCGGATACGCGGCGGATGTTCTCCACCCGGTCGGCATCGGTGAAGCCCAGGTCCTTGTTCAGACCGTGACGCACGTTGTCGCCATCCAGCGTGTAGGTGTGGCGGCCCATGGCGTGCAGGCGCTTTTCCACCAGGTTGGCGATGGTCGATTTGCCGGACCCCGAAAGGCCGGTGAACCAGAGCACGCAGCCTTTCTGCTGCTTCAGCTCGGCGCGGGCATGCTTGTCCACCGCAATCGCCTGCCAGTGGATGTTGGAGGCACGTCGCAGGGCAAAGTCGATCATGCCCATGCCGACCGTGTTGTTGGTCATGCGGTCGATCAGGATGAAACCGCCCATGGCCTCGTCCTGCTGGTAGGGTTCGAAGGCAACATCGCGGTCGAGGGCGATGTTGCAGACGCCGATCTCGTTCAGTTCCAAGGTCTTGGCCGCCAACTGCTCCATCGTGTTGACGTTGACCTTGTACTTCGGCGAGCCCAGCTGCACGGAGGCCGAGCGTGCCCCCATCTTCATCAGATAGGGACGTCCCGGCAGCATCTCGTCGTCCGACATCCAGATGATCTTGGCCTCGAACTGGTCGGCGACCTCGGCTGGATGGTCGGCGGTGCAGATCACGTCACCGCGCGAAATATCGATCTCGTCTTCCAGGGTGATGGTGACCGACTGGCCGGCCACGGCCTCCATCAGGTCGCCGTCGTAGGTGACGATGCGCGCGACTGCGCTCTCTTTGGCCGACGGCAAGGCCTTCACCCGGTCGCCCGGACGGATGACGCCGGAAGAGATGAAGCCGGAAAAGCCGCGGAAATCGAGGTTCGGGCGATTGACCCACTGGACTGGCATGCGGAAGGGCTTGGCCTGGACCTCGTCGTCGACCTTCACCGTCTCCAGGTGGCTCATCAGGGTCGAGCCGTGGAACCACTCCATGCGCGCGCTGGGCTCGGTGACGTTGTCGCCCTCAAGCGCCGAGACCGGGATGGCAACGATGTCGGTGATGCCCAAGGGCTCGGCAAAGGCGCGATAGTCTTCCTCGATCGTCTCGAAGACCTCCTTGGAGAAGTCGACCAGGTCCATCTTGTTGATGCAGAGCACCACATGCTTGATGCCCAGCAGCGAGACGATGAAGCTGTGCCGGCGGGTCTGGGTCAGCACGCCCTTGCGCGCGTCGATCATGACGATGGCGAGATCTGCCGTCGAGGCGCCGGTTGCCATGTTGCGGGTGTACTGCTCGTGACCGGGCGTGTCGGCGACGATGAACTTGCGCACGTCGGTCGAGAAGAAGCGGTAGGCGACATCGATGGTGATGCCCTGCTCGCGCTCGGCCGCCAGCCCATCGACCAGAAGCGCGAAGTCGATGCCCTGGCCTTGCGTGCCGACCTTCTTGGAATCGGCCTCCAGCGCTGCAAGCTGGTCCTCGAAGATCAGCTTGGACTCATAGAGCAGACGGCCGATCAGGGTCGACTTGCCGTCGTCCACGGAGCCGCAGGTGATGAAGCGCAGCAGCGACTTGTGCTCCTGCGACTTCAGATAGCCGCCGATATCCTCGGCGATCAGATCGGACTTGTGCGCCATTAGAAATAGCCTTCCTGCTTCTTCTTCTCCATCGAGGCGGTGGCGTCGTGATCGATCACGCGGCCCTGCCTTTCGGAGGTGGTGGTCAGCAGCATCTCTTGAATGATCTCCAGCAGGGTGGAGGCCTCCGACTCGATGGCACCGGTCAGCGGATAACAGCCGAGCGTGCGGAAGCGCACCGACTTCATCATCGGCTTCTCGCCCTCGTGCAGCGGGATACGATCATCGTCGACCATGATGAGGGTGCCGTCGCGCTCCACCACCGGGCGGACACCGGCGTAGTAGAGCGGCACGATCGGAATCTTCTGCAGATAGATGTACTGCCAGATATCCAGCTCGGTCCAGTTGGACAGCGGGAAGACGCGGATGCTCTCGCCCTTGGCCTTCTTGGCGTTATAGACGTTCCACAGCTCCGGGCGCTGGCTCTTGGGGTCCCAGCGATGCTGAGCTGAACGGAAGGAGAAGACGCGCTCCTTGGCGCGGCTCTTCTCCTCGTCGCGGCGCGCGCCGCCGAAGGCCGCATCGAAGCCGTACTTGTCGAGCGCCTGCTTGAGCGCCTGGGTCTTCATGATGTCGGTGTGCAGCGCAGAGCCGTGCGAGAAGGGGCCGACGCCCTGAGACACGCCCTCTTCGTTGATGTGCACGATCAGGTCCAGGCCAAGATCCTTCGCGATGTTATCGCGAAAGGTGATCATCTCTCTGAACTTCCAGGTCGTATCGACGTGCAGCAGCGGGAAAGGTGGCTTGGAGGGATAGAAAGCCTTCATCGCCAGGTGCAGCATAACGGCGCTGTCCTTGCCGATGGAATAGAGCATCACAGGGTTGTCGCACTCTGCGGCAACCTCGCGAATAATCTGGATGCTCTCAGCTTCCAGTCGCTGGAGGTGGGTCAAATCTTGCATAGCGGTATCCGAAGATGAGCCTTTGACGGCAGGTCAGGAAGGGACGCTCAGGCCTCGAGCAGGCGAACGTCCGGGCTATAGGCGATGAAGTGGGGATTCTCGAAGCCGGGCTTACCATAACGCAGCGGCCCGCCCTCGGCACGGTCGACGGTGCCGCCGGCGGCGCGAAGCACGGCGTGGGCTGCAGCCGTATCCCACTCCATGGTGCGGCCGAGACGGGGATATAGGTCGGCCTCGCCGCTGGCAATCAGGCAGAATTTCAAGGACGAGCCGGCCGACTTGAAGTCGGACACCTTGTAGCGCGCGATGTAGTCGTCGGTGGCCGCGTCGCGATGCGACTTGGAGGCCACCACGGCCAGCGCAGCATTGTCGGCGTCCCGCACACGAAGCGGCTTGGTCTCGCCGGGCTTGGCCGCTTCGATGTCGCCGGATTCTTGCAAGGCACTCTCGCGGTTGGGCGTCCAGAAGAGGCGATCCTTGGCCGGCGCGAAGACCGCGCCCATCACCGCCTGATCGCCCTCGATGAGCGCGATGTTGATGGTAAAGTCGCCGCGCCCGGTCACGAATTCCTTGGTGCCGTCCAGCGGATCGACCAAGAAGAAGCGGTCCTTGGGGGCCTCGCCGTGGGTCTCGGCGCGTTCTTCGGTCACCACGGGAATGTCCGGGAAGGCCTTTTCCAGCCCGGCGACGATGACCTCATCGGCGGCACGGTCTGCAGCGGTCACGGGAGAATCGTCCGCTTTGGCCTCCACGGCCAGCGCCTCGCTACCGAAAAACTTCAACGTCTCTGCGCCGGCTTCCACCACCAAACGCCGCATCGTCAGGCCGATTGCCTCGTAGTCCATTCCCGAATTTCCCCTGGAGTCTATTTCGCACATGCGAAAGAAGGGCCTCCTCTTATGAGATTTCAAGGCTCTGTGCAATCGTGAGCGAAGAATGGCGAGACATTTTGACAGGGGCCTGGCGCGATTACATCGTCAACCCGCAAGGCGATTTGAACTCGAATGTCTGCTAGCGTGACCTGGTAGACGCCGCAGAGCGGAGGAGCCTTCGAACGTGCCCGATCCCATTTCCTGGTCCTATGTCTGGCCCTACTTCGCGGCCGCCTTCGCCGGCGGATACCTGCTGGGCTCCCTGCCCTTCGGCCTGCTGCTGACCCGCGCGGCGGGCTTGGGAGACATTCGCAAGCTGGGCTCCGGCAACATAGGTGCCACCAATGTGTTGCGCACCGGCAACAAGGCGCTTGCGCTCGCAACCCTGCTGTTGGACAGCGGCAAGGGTGCGGTGGCGGTTCTGGTGAGCTGGTGGGTCGGCGGCCCCGAGGTCGCGCTGATCGCAGGATTTGCTGCCGTGCTCGGCCACCTCTTCCCGGTCTGGCTGCGCTTCAAGGGCGGCAAAGGCGTGGCGACGACGCTTGGCACCATTATAGCGCTCACTTTTTGGGTCGGCCTCTTGTGCTGTCTCACCTGGTTGGTGACGGCACTCCTCTTTCGCTTCTCCTCTCTGGCCGCCCTTGTCTGCGTTGCCATGGCGCCGGTCTTTGCCTGGATTTTGCCGTGGGGTCTGACCTTCGGCGAGATCTTCGAACCGGGCTTCGGAGAGCTGCTGTTCCGCGGCGACCTTCAGCTGGTGCAGATCACCGGCGCCTTGGCTGTCCTGGTCTGGATTCGCCACAGCGCCAACATCGCCCGTCTGCTGAAGGGTACAGAGCCGAAGATCGGCCAGAAGAAGAAGGACTGATTGCAACGCCACAGCTGTTGGGATAGCTGGACTTTCTCCTATTTCGCGTATAGTGAATAACCCTATCATCAATTGATTGATGCGGAGGGAGAGGCATGCAGCAGGGCGGGATAAGCGACTCCGAGCAGCTGAGCCGCCTCAGGCTGATCCGGACAGACAATGTGGGACCGATCACCTTCCGCCAGCTCTTGGCCCGCTACGGCAGCGGCGAGGCGGCCTTGGAGGCCTTGCCGGCCCTGGCTGCACGAGGCGGACGGCGTGGCCGCCTGCAGGCGGCTGCAAAAGCCGATGCGGAAGCTGAGTTTGCAGGGTTGGAGAAGCTGGGCGGGCGGTTCCTGACCTATGGCGACGGCCACTACCCGGCAGCCCTGGCGGCGGTCGAGGACGCCCCCCCACTGCTGGCTGTCAAGGGACGGCTGGACCTGCTGGGTGCGCCGGCGACCGGCATCGTCGGTGCCAGGAATGCTTCGGCCAATGGGCGACGCATTGCCGCTTCTCTGGCCCGGCGTCTGGTCGGTTACGGCCTGGTCGTGGTTTCCGGCCTTGCGCGTGGCATCGATGCGGCCGCCCATCGTGGCGCACTCGAGGGAGAGGCCGAGGTCACCACGATCGCCGTCATTGCCGGTGGCCTGAACACGGTCTACCCGCCCGAACATGATGGCTTGCAGGCAGAGATCGCCGAGCGCGGCCTGCTGGTCAGCGAAGCCCCGCTGGGGACAGAACCGCAGGCACGCCACTTCCCGCGCCGCAATCGTCTGGTCTCCGGCCTCAGCCTCGGCGTGGTGGTGGTCGAGGGTGCGCCCAGGTCCGGGTCACTGATCACCGCCCGCCTGGCGCTGGAGCAGGGCCGCGAGGTCATGGCCGTCCCCGGCTCGCCGCTGGATCCGCGTGCGCAAGGACCGAACGGGCTGATCCGGCAGGGCGCAACCTTGATCCAGAAGAGCGAGGACGTCGTCGAGGTCTTGCAGCCTTTGCTGCGGCAACCCCTGGCGGAACCGCAAGCCGCGCCCTACCGGGACGAAAGGGTGGAAGAGGCCAGCGAATCGGAGCTGGTCGAGGTTCGCCGCGGACTGATGGAACTCTTGAGCCCCTCTCCGCTGCCTGTTGACGAAGTGATCCGCCGATGCCACTTCTCCCCTTCACTCACCCAGACCGTGCTGCTGGAGTTGGAGCTGGCGGGGCGTCTGGAACGACAAGCGGGAAACCGCGTGGCATTGCTTGTTTAGCCCGTCTCGGTTATGCGAGCGCCGTTGTTAAGTGGTGATCGCGTCGGGATTGGCCGCTGTGCCGCCGCCGCCTTACCCCTCGACAACCGTGTTGAAACCTTTGCTGCGCAGCGTAGCGTCTGCATTGATTTTTAGGGCGACTCCCAAGCAGGTGTGATGATCTGCGCGAGGGGTCGGCTCGCAAGGACGAGGGGTTAGAACGGGTCGGGCCAGGATCAAGGCCAGCACGATACCTTCTCGAATGATCGGGGTCTCAAAAGCGCCAGCCTATGAATATAGTCGTCGTCGAATCGCCAGCCAAAGCCAAGACCATCAACAAATACCTGGGCAAGGATTACCAGGTCTTGGCCAGCTTTGGCCATGTCCGCGACCTGCCCTCGAAGGATGGCTCGGTCCAGCCCGACTCGGACTTCGCCATGTCGTGGGAGGTCGATGGCCGCGCCGAGAAGCGCCTGAAAGAGATCGCTGCCGCCGTCAAGAAGGCCGACAAGCTGATCCTCGCCACCGACCCGGATCGCGAGGGCGAGGCCATTTCCTGGCACATCATGCAGGAGATGCAGCGACGCCGCGCACTTTCCGGCAAAGAGGTCGAGCGCGTGGTCTTCAACGAGATCACCAAGAAGGCCGTCAACGAGGCCTTCCGCAATCCACGCGGTCTGGACGATCATCTGGTCCAGGCCTATCTGGCGCGCCGCGCGCTGGATTATCTGGTGGGCTTCACCCTCTCGCCGCTGCTGTGGCGCAAGCTGCCGGGCAGCCGCTCGGCCGGCCGTGTCCAGTCGGTGGCACTGCGCCTGATCTGCGAGCGCGAGGCCGAGATCGAGATCTTCAAGCCGCGCGAATACTGGACGGTCGACGCCGACCTTGAGACCGCGGACAAGGCCAAGTTCCGCGCCCGCCTGACCCATCTGGCCGGGCGCAAGCTCGACCGCTTCGACATCAACGACGAGGCCAAGGCAAAGGCGGCCGTCGCCCAGATCGAGGCCGCCAGCCGCTTCGAGGTTGCCAAGGTCGAGGCCAAGCAGGTCAAGCGCAACCCGGCACCGCCTTTCACCACCTCGACCCTGCAGCAGGAAGCCTCCCGACGGCTCGGCTTCGGCGCCTCGCGCACCATGCGCGTCGCCCAGAAGCTCTACGAGGGCGTGGACCTGGGCGGCGATACGGTCGGCCTGATCACCTACATGCGGACCGACGGCGTGCAGCTGGCCGGCGAGGCCATCGCTTCGGCGCGCCGGGTGATCGCCGCCGAGCATGGCGAGAGCTACCTGCCGCCCTCGCCGCGCCAGTACAAGAGCAAGGCAAAGAATGCCCAGGAAGCGCACGAGGCAATCCGTCCGACCGACCTCGGCCGCCTGCCGGCGAAGCTGCAATCGGTCCTGAACGACGACGAGTTGAAGCTCTACCGTCTGATCTGGCAGCGCACTCTGGCCTCGCAGATGGCCAGCGCCGTCCTGGACCAGGTAGCGGTCGATGTTGCCGTCGACGGCAACAGCGCTACCCTGCATGCCACCGGCTCCACCATCCGCTTCGACGGCTTCCTGCGGCTCTATCGCGACGTCCGCGAAGAGGATGCGAAGGCAGAGGATGGAGAGCGGCGCCTGCCGCCGCTGACCCAGGAACAGGCCTTGGCCTTGCAGGAGGTGGTGAGCGAGCAGCACTTCACCCAGCCACCGCCGCGCTACAGCGAGGCCAGCCTGATCAAGAAGCTGGAAGAGCTGGGGATCGGCCGTCCCTCTACCTACACCTCGATCCTGCAGGTCCTGCAAGACCGCGACTATGTCAGGCTGGAGAAGCGCCGCTTCATCCCGGAAGACCGCGGCCGCGTCGTGACCGCCTTCCTGACCGCCTTCTTCAACCGCTATGTCGAGTACGACTTCACCGCGGTGATGGAAGAGCAGCTCGACGACATCTCCGGCGGACGCATCGATTATCTGAAGGTTCTCAGAGACTTCTGGGGTGCGTTTGAAGCTGCGGTCGAGGAAGCCAAGGGCCTGCGCATCTCCGACGTGATCGACACCCTGGACGAGGCGCTGGGTCCGCACTTCTTCCCGGTCGATGCCGAGGCGCCGGACAAGAATCCCCGGCTCTGCCCGACCTGCGGCAGTGGGCGCTTGGGCCTGCGCCTGGGCAAGCGCGGCGGCTTCATCGGCTGCTCCAACTACCCCGAGTGCAAGTTCACCCGTCCGCTGAGCCTCCCTACGGGGGACGACGACGCAGCCAACGGCAACACCCCGCGCGAGCTGGGAATCGACCCCGAAAGCGGTCTGCAGGTCAGTCTGCGCGTCGGCCCTTACGGTCCCTACGTGCAGCTCGGCGAAGGCGGGGAAAACGGTGAGAAGCCCAAGCGCTCCTCCCTGCAGAAGGGGCAGGATCCCAACAGCCTGGACCTGCCGGCAGCACTTGGTCTCTTGGCGCTGCCGCGCGACGTCGGCGAGGACCCGGAGACCGGCGAGCCCATCCTGGCCGCCATCGGCCGCTTCGGTCCCTACCTGAAGTGCGGCACCATCTTCGCCAACCTAAAGGGCGGTGACGAGGTTCTGACCGTCGGCCTCAACCGAGCCGTCACCCTGATCGCCGAGGCGCGGCAGAAGAAGCGCGAGAACACGCGCGAGCTGGGCGTGCATCCCAAGAACAAGAAGCCGATCGAGGCCCGCCGCAACCGCTTCGGCATCGAGGTGGTGTGGGGCAAGACCAAGGTGCGTCTGCCCAAGGGTACCGACCTGGACAGTGTGACCCTGGAACAGGCCGTGGCAGTCGTGGATGAGAAGGTCGCCAAGGAGAAGGCGGCCAAGGGCAGCAAGACCAAGAGCACGACCAAGAAAGCCGCGCCCAAGAAGGCCGCCGCCAAGAAGACCACAGCCAAGAAGACGACCAGCAAGACGGCTGCCAAGAGCGCTTCGTGACGGGCAAATCCAAGCTGCCGACGCGCCAGCAGCTGCTCGACTATCTGAACGACAGTGCAACGCCGGTCGCCAAGCGGGATCTGGCGCGCGCCTTTGGCTTGCGCGGTGCCGACCGCATCTGGCTGAAGGATCAGCTGCGCGCGCTGAAGGACGAAGGCCTGCTGGATCGCCACCCCGGCAAACGTCACACGCCGGCGGACCGCCTGCCGCCGGTCACCGTGCTGGAGGTCACCGGCCAAGACGAGGACGGCGAGACGCTGGCCAAACCGGCTTCCGGCCCGGCCGCCGAGGGCGAACAAGGCTGGATCGTCTATCTTGCACCCGACCGCGGCGGTCAGCCGCCGGCTGTCGGAGAGCGGGTTCTGGCCCGCCTGGACCACATCGAGGCCAAGAGCTACCGCGCCAGCATCATCAGACGGCTTGGTGCAACCAGAAACCGGATCGTCGGACGCTATGAGCGCGCCGAGCGCGGCGGCGGCCTGGTGATCCCGGCCAATCGACGGGTGAAGGAAGTCTACCGCATCCGCGAGGCCGACCGGCTGGATGCAGGCGAGGGCGAACTGGTGCTGGTAGAGCCCCTGCCCTACAGCAGCCGGCGCGGCCGCGACGAGGCGCGCGTGATCGAGCGCTTGGGCTCCAGCGAGTCGCCCAAGGCCTTCTCGCTCATCGCCATGACCGAGCACGGGCTGCGGGAGCGCTTCCCCGAAGAGGCGGTGGCGCAGGCGGAAGCCGCGCAAGCCGTGGAATTGGGCAAGCGACTCGATCTGCGCGAGCTGCCCTTGGTGACCATAGATGGCGCCGACGCACGTGACTTCGACGACGCCGTCTTCGCCGAAGCCGACAGCGATCCGGGCAACCCGAACGGCCACCGCATCGTCGTCGCGATAGCCGATGTGGCGCACTATGTCAGGCCGGGCAGCGCGCTCGACCGCGAGGCCTTGCGGCGCGGCAACTCCACCTACTTTCCCGACCGGGTGTTGCCGATGCTGCCGGAGGCGCTTTCGAACGGCCTCTGCTCGCTCAGGCCGGACGAAGAGCGGCCCTGCCTGATCGTCGACATGCAGATCGACCGCGAGGGACGCCTGATCCGGCACCGCTTCCAGCGCGCCCTCATGCGCTCGCGCGCGCGCCTGACCTACGAGGCCGTGCAAGCGGCCATGGACGGCGATGCGGACACGCAGACCGAGCCGCTGCTGGAGCCGGTGATCAAGCCGCTCTACGCCGCTTTCGAGGCGCTGGACCGCGCCAGAGCCGAACGCGGCACCCTGGAACTGGAGATTCCCGAGCGCGAGGTCGTGCTGGCCACCGACGGCAGCCCCAAGGCGATCGTCCCGCGCCAGCGCCTGGCCAGCCACCGCCTGATCGAGCTCTTCATGGTGACCGCCAATGTCGCCGCTGCCGAGGCGCTGGAGGCCAAGCGCCAGGCCTGCATGTACCGCGTCCACCCGCCGCCCGATCCGGCCAAGGTGGCAGCCCTTGGCGAGGTTCTGCGCGCCCTGGGCCTCGCCTTCGCCAAGGGCCAGGTGGTGCGACCGGCGCTCTTCGCCGGCGTGCTGGAGCAGGTCGCCGGCACGACGGCAGCCCCCCTGGTGGGAGAGCTGGTCCTGCGCTGTCAGAGCCAGGCTTTCTATTCGCCTGAGAACGAAGGGCATTTCGGTCTCTCGTTGGCCCGCTACGGACACTTCACCTCGCCGATCCGCCGCTATGCCGACTTGCTGGTGCACCGCGCCCTGATCGCCGCCTATGGCCTGGGCGAAGGCGGCTTGCCGGTCGAGGATCGTGTCAGCTTCGCCGAATGGGGCGAGGCGATCTCGCGGAGCGAGCGCCGCTCCGCCATGGCCGAGCGCGACTCGATGGACCGCTTCACCGCCTATCTCTTGGCGCAAGAGGTCGGCACAATCCTGCCCGGCCGCATCGCCGGCGTGACCCGCTTCGGCCTCTTCGTGCGGCTGGCCGACAGCGGCGCCGATGGTCTGGTGCCGATCGGAACCCTGCCGGACGATCGCTACGAGCATGACGAGACCTTGCACGCCCTGGTGGGGCGCCGCTGGGGGCGCATCTATCGGCTGGGCGAGCCGGTCATGGTGCGGCTCGTGGAGGCGGACGCGCTCACCGGGTCCTTGATCCTGGACTTGACGGAGGGAGAGGCCGGCCCTTCCCCCTGGCCGGAGACGGACAAACCGAAGAAGAGGCCGGAGCCGAGCCAGAAGCGGCCGCTGGCGCGGCGCAGCAAACGTGCCAAGGGCGACCGCAAGCGCAGCGGCAAAGGCAGCAGGCGCTAGTGGTGCAACCCAGAGGGATGGTTCCCATCCCTCTGGATAAGTTGCCCCACCAGCTCAACAAGTTAGTGGTCCGATCGACGCTTTCGCTAACCCGGCCACAGCATCAGCCGCGAAAGTGATGGTGTTTGGCAACACCTGGCAAGCTTGTCATGCCGCAATGCCCTTTCCCGATCACTTTGCCTTTTACCGATCTAGTTTCCGCCACATGAAGGGGTTAGGGTCACTATCCTGATAGCGACCGTGAGGGGCTTCGTTTGTGATGAGCAATCGTAAACGAGTGCGCGGAGACTGGTTCGGCAAGCTGGCTCTGGGCCTGTCTTGCATTGCGCTTGCCGCCTGTTCCGGGGGCAGCGAGACGATAACGCCGGGCAGCGAGACGTCTGCCAGAGTGTTCTCCGTCGGCTACTCCGATGTGGAGAGGGTCTATATCGACGATGTCGAGATCGACGATCTGGCTATTGCCGGCGTCGAAGGGCTGAGCGACATCGATCCGGCGATTACCATCGAGCGACGTGGCCAGAACGTACAGCTCGCCGTGCGCGGCGAGACCGCCGGTCTCTACGAGGCGCCGAGCGAAAGCGACGTCAACGGATGGGGACGCCTGACCGACGCCCTGGTACGCGATCTGGTCGCCGCCTCGCCAGCCCTGGCCAAGGCCGGCAGCGAGCGCATTTACGAGAGCGTCTTCGATGCCGTGGCCGCAAACCTGGATCAGTACTCGCGCTATGCCTCGCGTATGGAAGCGGAAGAGAATCGCGCCAACCGCGACGGCTTCGGCGGCATGGGAATTCGCATTGACGTGGTGCCGCAAGGCGTTGCCGTCGTGAAGGTGATGCACAAGACCCCGGCCGAACGCTCCGGCATCAAGGACGGTGACGTGATTGTCGCCATCGATGGCGTCAGCACCGCAGGCATCGACAACCGCAACGCCGTCAAGCGCCTGCGCGGCCCGGTCGAGAGTGCCGCGGTCCTGACCATTGCGCGCGGCGAGAGCGAGCAACTGGATATCACCGTCGTGCGCGACTTCATCGTGCCGGAGACTGTGACCTGGGAGCGCCAGGACGACATCTTGATTCTGCGCGTCGACGGCTTCAATCACGACACCACCCGCTCTTTGCAGATGGCCGTGGTCGAAGCTCAAGAGGCCGCCGACAAGCCCTATGTCGGCATGATCTTGGATCTGCGCGGCAATCCGGGGGGGCTGTTGGATCAATCGGTCAGCGTCTCCGACCTCTTCCTCGATCGCGGCACCATCGTCACCACCCGTGGCCGCCACCCGGAGAGCCATCAGGCCTTCGATGCCCAGCCGCACAATGTGCTGCGCGACCTGCCGATGGTGGTCATGGTAAACGGCTACTCTGCCTCTGCCTCGGAGATCGTGGCAGCAGCGCTGCAGGATAATGAGCGCGCCCTGGTCACCGGCACCATCACCTATGGCAAAGGCAGTGTACAGACCCTGCTGCGCCTGCCGAACGAGGGCGAGCTGACCTTGACGTGGGCCCGCTTCCACGCCCCCTCCGGCTATCCTTTGAGCGCTCGCGGCGTGCTGCCCGACGTCTGCACCAGCGGCACCGCAACTGCCGGCGAGGCCTTGATTACGGCACGCCACCGCCCGGACTGGCGGCGCGTGCAGCACAGCGTCATAGACGAGAACGACGCGGCCGCCCTTGCCAACTTCCGGGCCAACTGCCCGCCGGAGCGCGAAGAGATGACACGCGATCTGGAGGTGGCCAAGCGCCTGCTGCAGAACCAGCGCCTCTATCGCCAGCTGATGAGCCGCGACGTCGCCAGCCTGCCCAACTAGCAGTCGAGAGCAGCCTCCTCGATGTCCCGTCCCGTCCGACCGCGCGATGCGGCTGGCCTGGTGCTGCTGCGCCGTGGAGCCTCGGGTTCCGAGGTCCTGATGGGACGCCGGCACGCCAAGGCGCGATTCCTGCCTGGTATTCTCGTCTTTCCCGGCGGCTGTCTGGAAGCCCAGGACCATCGCCCTTCAGGGTTTGAAGAACGCTTTGCGCCCGCGCCCGCCGGCCTGGACGCCGCAACCCGCCGAAAGTTCAAAGGTCTGGTCCGCTGTGCTTTGCGCGAAACCTGGGAGGAAACCGGCGTTCTCGTCGGCCAGCCGGCCGCGGCAAAGCAGGCAAATGGATCGGCGGGTGTCTGGCGCGCCTTTGCCGAGAGCGGCCTGGCACCCGCGCTCCAACGGCCGCGCCTTCTGGCACGCGCGATCACACCGGCCGGCTCGCCGATTCGCTTTCACACCCGCTTCTTCCTGGCCGAGACCGACGAGGCCGTCGGCAATCGGGCCGTCCATGATCAGGCGGGCGACGGAGAACTGGACGGGGTCAGCTGGATGCCAACCGACAAGGCACTGGCCGAGGATCTGATCGACGTCACCCGCTTCATGCTGGAGCGCGCGCTTTCGGCCGGCGCCAGCGATCCGGCACCGCTGTTTCACTACAGGGCCGAGACCCGACTGATTGATCTGGACGGTCGACGCCTGCACTGGGAGGAGCCCCTAGCAGCCCAGATCTAGGTGCACCCACCAGGCTTCGGCAGCTATGCGAGTTGCCAGGCTTGACAGGCGAGCCAAAGCGCATAATCTCTCGCGCTTCGAGACACCCCGAGATCACGTGCGAGGGACCTGCCGGCGAGAAGCCGCTACAGGAACCGGCCGGCACGCTAGAGAGAGAACGGACCATGGCCAAGCCAGCAACCACCCTGATCAAGCTCGTCAGCAGCGCGGACACAGGCTTCTTCTACGTCACCAAGAAGAACCCCCGCACCAAGACCGAGAAGCTCTCCTTGAAGAAGTACGACCCGGTCGTGCGCAAGCACGTCGTCTTCAAAGAATCCAAGATCAAGTAGGGCAGCCCCTACACCCAAGCCGCGCGGTAGAGCCGCTCAATCGGATGCGCATCGGCCTGGACCTTGGCGGCACCAAGATCGAGGCCCTCGCCCTGGACCCAGAGGGTAAGACGCGCTTCCGCAAGCGGATCGAGTCTCCACGCAACAACTACCCTGCAACTCTTGAAACGCTTGCCTCCCTGGTCGAGACCATAGAGGCGGAGCTGAACTGTCGTGCCTCGGTCGGAGTGGGGATTCCCGGTGCGATTTCACCGGCCAGCGGGCTGGTCAAGGGCGCAAACTCGACCTGGCTGATCGGCCAGCCGCTCGACAAAGACCTCTCTCAACGCCTGAACCGCGAGGTTCGAGTCGAAAATGACGCCAACTGCTTTGCCCTCTCCGAGGCCAGCGACGGCGCAGCGGCAGGCGCCGGTGTCGTTTTCGGCGTGATCCTGGGAACCGGTGTCGGCGGCGGCCTTGTTGCCAAGGGCCAGGTTTGGCGCGGCCGCAACGCCATCGGCGGCGAGTGGGGCCACAACCCCCTGCCCTGGAGCAGCGACGCAGAACTGCCCGGACCGCCGTGCTATTGCGGCAAGCGCGGCTGCATCGAAACCTGGCTTTCCGGCCCCGGCCTGGCCCGCGACCACCAAAGCGTCACCGGCGAAGACCTCGCGGGACCCGGGATCTTGCGCGCGGCGCGGTCGGGCGACAGTGCCGCTCTCGCCAGTCTCGAGCGCTATAGCGATCGCCTGGCCCGCGCACTGGCCGGCGTCATCAACGTACTCGACCCGGACGCCATCGTGCTGGGCGGCGGCCTCTCCGGGATCGAGCATCTCTATGCCCGCGTGCCGCAAGGCCTGCAGGATTGGGTGTTCTCCGACCGCTGCGATACGCCGTTGCTGCCGCCTAAGCATGGCGATGCCAGCGGCGTGCGCGGCGCCGCCTGGCTCTGGCCGCAAGAATGACCGCCCCGGCTGCACGCGCAGGCGCGCTCTGCCGCGACTGCCTCGCGCTCGATCCCGGGCCGGGGCCGCGCTGCCGCGCCTGCTCTGGCAGACGCTTGCTCCACCATCCCGAACTGCAGTCCCTCTCCATAGCCCACATCGACTGCGACGCCTTCTACGCCAGCGTGGAAAAGCGCGACCGGCCGGAATTGCGCGACAAGCCGGTGATCGTGGGCGGCGGGCGGCGCGGAGTCGTGTCGGCTGCCTGCTACACCTCCCGGCTCTACGGCGTGCGCTCGGCCATGCCGATGTTCAAGGCCCTGAAGCTCTGCCCCGATGCCGTCGTCATCAAGCCGGAGATGCGCAAGTACTCCACCATCGGGCGCCGCATTCGCGAGATGATGCTGGAGACCACGCCCCTGGTCGAACCGCTCTCCATCGACGAGGCCTTTCTTGATCTGACCGGTACCGAGGCGCTGCATGGGGGGCCGCCGGCCCGTACCTTGGCGGCGCTTGCCCAGAGGATCGAGCAAGAGGAAAGGCTCACCGTCTCCATCGGGCTCAGCTACAACAAGTCGCTGGCAAAGATTGCGTCCGACCTGGATAAGCCGCATGGCTTCAGCGTGCTGGGTCGCGGCGATGCGCAGGACTTTCTGGCAGACCAGCCGGTCTCGCTGATCTGGGGTGTCGGCAAGGCTCTCCGGGCGCAGCTCGAGCGTGCCGGGATTCGCAAGATCGGCGATCTTCTGGATCACGAAGAGCCCGAACTGATCCTGCGTTTCGGCAGCATGGGAAAACGGCTGTATCGTTTCGCGCGCGGCCAGGACGACCGACCGGTCACGCCCAACAGCGCGGCCAAGTCGATCTCTGCCGAGACCACCTTCAATCTGGATCTGACGACGTTAGACGCGCTGGAAGCAGAGCTATGGCCGCTCTCGGAGCGTGTCTCCAAGCGTCTGAAGCGGGCCGGGCTCGCCGGGCGTGCCGTGGTGCTGAAGCTCAAGACTGCCGAGTTCCGGCTGATCACGCGTCACCGCCGCCTGGATGACCCGACCCAGCTGGCCTCGCGTCTATTCGAGGCCGCGCGCCCGCTGCTCGCCAAAGAGGCGAACGGGCGCGCATTTCGCCTGATCGGTATCGGCACCGATGACCTTTGCCCGGCAGAAGAGGCCGATCAACCCAGCCTGCTGGAACCCGACCGCAAACGCAAAGTGGCGGTCGAAGACGCCATCGACCGCCTACGCGACAAGCTTGGAGACCAGGCAATCCAACGCGGCCGGGCCTTCAAACCAAGCGATAGGAAATGACTATCCTTCCGCCGCTCTAGGAATCTACGTGCTTCACCGCGATCACGGCGTTGAGGCCGCCGAAGGCGAAGGAGTTCGATATGACCGCTTCGACCTGTTGTGCCCGCCCCACGTTAGGCAGGTAGTCCAGATCGCAATCCGGATCGGGCACGTTGAAGTTGGCCGTCGGCGGCAGGATGCCTGTGTGCAGCGCCATGACCGTCGGGATGATCTCCAGCCCGCCGGCGGCACCCAGCCCATGGCCCAGCATCGACTTGCTGGAAGAGACGGCAAGCTTATCTGCATGGGCGCCGAAGATGTTGCGGATCGCACGGGTTTCCACCTGATCGTTCATCCTGGTGGCGGTGCCGTGCGCATTGATGTAGCCGACCTGCTCGGGCTTCAATCCGGCATCATCCAGGCAATCCTGTATCGCTTGTCCGGCGCCCTGAGCCGAAGGCTGCACCAGATCGCCAGCGTCTGCGGTAAAGCCGAAACCGGCCATCTCGCCATAGATCTTGGCGCCGCGCGCCTTGGCCTTCTCCCAGTTCTCCAGGACCACCATGCCGGCACCCTCGCCAATCACCATGCCCTTGCGGTCTTTCGAGAAGGGCCGACAGGTGTCCGGCGCAATGACGCGAAGGACTTCCCAGCCCTTGAGGCAGCCGTAGGTCAGGCAGCTCTCGGTTCCGCCGGCGATAGCCTGGTCGACGCGGCCGCTGCGCACCATCCACAAGGCCTCGCCCAGGGCGTGGTTCGAGGACGAGCAGGCGCTGGTCAGGCCGAAGCAAGGGCCGGTGATGCCCAGATCCATCGACACCTGGCTGGCGGCCGCACTCGGCATCACTTTCGGTACGGTCAGCGGCGGTGCGCGGAAGGTCTTTTGCGAGTACAGGCGATGGAAACCCTCGTCGAGGGTGGTCATTCCCCCCATGCCGGTGCCGACCAGGCACGCCGTTCGCCGTCCCAAGCCGTCACGAAAGGTAAGGCCGGCGTCTTTGGCGGCTTCACGCGCCGCCACGATCGCAAACTGCGAAAAGCGGTCGGTGAAGTCCTCGACGCGTTCATCCAGATGGGCGACCGGATCGAAACCCTTGACCGCGGCGACCACCTTCACCATCAGGCGTTCGCCCTCGACCCCGGTCAGCGGACCGATACCGCTTTTTCCGCTGCTAAGGCCCGACCAGGTGCTGGCAACATCATGGCCGAGCGCAGAGACGCAGCCCAAGCCGGTAATCGCAACGCGATGCATGGAGGTCAGCTGGCGCTCGCTGTCTTCTCGGAGACCAGGTTGGCCACCGCATCGGTCACGTCGCGCAGAGTGGTCAGTTGAAAGTCGTCCCCTTCCTGCGGCACGTAAATGTCGAAGGTCTCCTCAATCTGGAAGATCGTCTGCATCAGATCGACGGACTGGATGTTCAGCTCTTCGAGCTTACTGTCCAAGTTCAGGCTGTCACGGTCCAACCGGCATTCCTTGGCGACGATATCCAGCACCTTCGTCTCAATCTCGTTCATGGCCTCAGCCCTTCTCCTTACCCAGTCCGGCCAACACAGCTTCCGCCTTCGCCAGGCGCCGCTGCAGGTCGACGATGTCGCGCATGAAACGGCCTAACCGTCCAACCGACATCCACTCGTTGAACTTCCGATCCTTACGGTCAGCCGGATAACCAATCCAAATCTCCCCGTCGGGGATGTCCGCCCCGACGCCCGACGCGGCCGCCACCATGGCATTCGCACCGATCTTCCTGTGGTCGGCGATACCCGCCTTGCCGCCGATCACGGCGCGATCGCCCATCTTGACACTGCCGGAAAGCCCCGACTGACCGGACATGAGGCAATCCGAGCCGACCTGGCAGTTATGGCCAATTTGCACCTGGTTGTCGATCTTGCTCCTGGCGCCGATTCGTGTCGCGCCTAAGGTTGCACGATCGATCGTCGTATTGGCGCCGATTTCGACCTCGTCCTCCAGAATCACCGTCCCCATGGAGGGCATACGAATAACCGGGCCGTTCTCGGTCCTGGCGACACCGTCCCTGGGCTGCGCCAGCTCGATTGCGTTGGGCTCGCGGCTAACATAGCTGAAACCCTCGGCGCCGATCACGGCATTGGACTGCACCACGACGGCGCGGCCCAAGATGACGTCCTCTCCGATGCGCGCTCCTGGATAGAGCGTCGAGCCCTCTCCGACCTTGGCCCCGCGAGACACGGTCACCTGGCTCAAGAGACGCGCGCCGGCACCGATCACGGCTCCCGGCCCGATCACGCAGAGCGGGCCGATCACGGCATCCGGCGCCACTTCCGCCGTGGCGTCGATGACAGCGGTGGAATCCACACCGGCCGGGGCAAAGCGCTCGTTCTCGAAGAGCTGTAAGAGAAGAGCGAAAGCCACCCGCCCACGCGGGCTGACCAGATAGGCGCGCGGCCCCTCGGGGCGATCCTGCCCCTCCTCCACCAGCACCGCTGCCAAAGGCTTGCCGGCCACGGCACGTTCGGCCCCCGGCGTGAAGGCTATGATCAGATCCTCCGGCCCGGGCGTTTGGCCTGGCGATGCAATCCCGCTGACCCGCACCTCCGGGTCGCCGACCACTTCGCACTCGATCAGTGGTGCCAGCTGGCTAAGGCTAAAGCTCATGGGGTTCCGATCCGCTGCGAGTTGCTCGCCGGGCATTCATTGCACTTGCGCATGCAGCGCACATAGCAGTCCTGCCCGGCTTTTCAAAGCCTCCGCGCACGCAAGCCTGTGTTTCTTCCTGATCAGGTGTCGGCGGCGAGGACATCGGGGGCTTGCGGGAACCCTCCGACAGCACGCTCCAAGGCCCGCGCGATCTGCAAGACACGCCCATCCTGAAACCGATGGCCGACGATCTGCATGCCGGTGGGCAGCCCCTCGTTCGATAGGCCGCTGGGTACCGAGGCTACCGGGCAGGCACTCACCAGATTGAAAATCCCGGTCAGATCCATGCCGAGAAAGCGTCCAGTGGCATCCAGGCCAGCGAAATCGCCGTCGCGCAGGGTGACCTCGGGTGCCGGGACCCGGCAGGTTGGGCACAGCAGTGCGTCGAAGCCGGCCAGCTTGGCGGCCAGCAGCTGCCAAAGCTCGCTACGCAGGATCTCGATGGCCTTCAGGCGGCTGGCCGAGAGGCGACGCCCGTGCTCGATCAGGCTGACGACGTCGGGATCCATCTCCTGGCGGTGCTCCTCCAGATAGCGGCCGAAAAAGCCCTCCATAAAGACCGCCCAGAGGTCGTTCCAGGCATCGATCAGGTCCGGCCCCAACGGCAGGTCAATCGTCTCGACCTGGGCACCCAGATCGCGCAGCCGCTGCGCTGTCGCCTGCAGGTTCCGCGCGACCGAGCCCTCAACGGCAAAGAACCCCAGGTCCGGCGAGAGCGCCAAGCGCATGCCGGCGACCCCATCCTCGAGACCGCTGAGATCGGCTTGCCCCGGCAGCGAGGAAATGTCGCGTGGATCGGGACCCTGGCAAACCTCCAGAAAGAGGGCTGCATCGCCCACCGTGCGGGCCAGAGGACCCAGGTGCGAGAGCGTTTCCAGCTGGCTTGGCAGGTACTCGAAAGGAATGCGCCCAAAGCTGGGCTTGAGCCCGACCAGGCCGCAGAAGGCCGAAGGAATCCGGATCGAGCCGCCCATGTCCGAGCCCTCGGCCAAAGGAACACAGCCCGAGGCGACCGCTGCCCCCGAACCGCCGGAAGAGCCACCGGGCGTGCGCTCCGGGTTCCAGGGGTTGCGCGTGGCACCGAAAAGCGGGCTCTGGGTGAAGCCGGAGAAAGCGAATTCCGGCGTCGTCGTCTTGCCGATCACAATGGCACCGGCTGCGCGCAAGCGCTCGACGATGACGGCATCGCGATCGGCAATGCGATTAGCAAAGATCTTGGAGCCTGCGGTCGTGCGCTTGCCGGCAATCGGCGTCAGATCCTTGATGGCAATCGGCACGCCGAAGAGCGGCGGCAGGTCGGGCTCACCCAACCTGGCTTCGGCTTCGCGCGCAGCCGCCCTGCTCTCCTCGACATAAAGATCGCAGAAGCAGTTCAAGATCGGGTTGACGGCTTCGGCTCGTACCAAGGCGGCCTCGATCACCGCGGTTGGAGAGAGACGTCGCTCGCGGAAGCCGGCCTGCATCTCAAGGGCGCTTAGATAGTGAAGCATCGTTTCCCCGCTCTCCTGCTGCTGCCGCCACTTGATCAGGGCTTGCGCGGCGCTTCAAGCGAATAGAGCCGTAGGTTACATGGGATGAGAGTAGGAGAGCAGCAGGATCTCGGCCCCGGGGTTCTTGTCCTTCAAGCCTCCGTTCGAGATGTGAGAGAAGCGGACCCCGAGCCGACCGCCATAGTCGAAGCCATAGGCGCCCTCTATCCCGCTTTGGAATTGAACGACGCTGCCCAGGTCCTTGCTGTCGTTCTGCGCATAGCCGCCCACGGTGAAGAAGGGCGTCAGCAAGACCTCGCCCAGCGCCAAGCTGGTGTAGATGCCGCCGTAGCCGTAGACCCCGCCATCCGTGTTGACCGACAGGCCCAACAAGGGCCCGATCGTGTAGAACTTGCCGCCGAAGTGATACTCGCCGACAAAGTCGGCACTGCGCCCGGCAGCATTGTTCGGCTTGACGTTGAAAGCGCCGATCCCGACCCAGATCCGGTCCTGTTCTTTGCCCAAGAGCGTGCCGAAGCCCAGATCGACATCCTGGGCGTAACCGGCGGCACCGGCGGCTGCTTCCTCCGCCTGGAGCCTGCCGAGCTTCCCTTGGGTAGCGACCAACAGCACCGCGATCAGAACTGGACAGCAGACGATGCGTCGCGTCACCTGAGCACCGCATGCGGTTAGAGACTGCAACATCCCACCCCCCTAACGTTCAGCCGAAGATGTACCGATCCAATTCTACAAGTATAAAGGTGTGAATGGAGTCTTGTCTGCGGAGAGTTGACCGTCAGACACGCGATCTTGAGATCAGGCGCTCGCAAGTCGCCCCGCCCGCCTCTCTCAAAGGCTGGCGGAGAGGCATTGAAAGGGTGTAAGACGGCCGCGATTTCCGACTTTGCCTAAGGAGAGCCCCGATGACCGCAACGGCGAGCGCCCAGACCCCCTTCATGAGCGAGGCCGAGCGCCAGACCAGACTGGATCTTGCCCGCCTCTATCGCGCCTTCGTGCACTACGGCTGGACCGATCTGCTGTACACTCACATTTCGGCCCGGGTCCCCGACCAGCCGGACTGCTACCTGATCAATCCCTATGGGCTGATGTTTCAGGAGGTAACGGCGGGAAATCTGATAAAGGTGACCCTCGAGGGTCAGATCGTCGGCGGCGATTTTCCGATCAACGAGGCCGGCCATGCCATCCACTCGACGGTCCTGCTGGCCCGGCCCGAGATCAACTTCGTGGCGCACAGCCACACCCGTGCCGGCGTCGCGGTTTCCGCCATGAAGTGCGGGCTGCTGCCGCTCAGCCAACAGGCCAACGAGATCCGCGAACAGATCGCCTATCACCCCTATGACGTGGTGACCGAAGCGGAGGAAGAGTGCCGTCGGCTCGCCGCGGACATGGGCGCCAAGAACCTCATGATCCTGAACAACCACGGCCTCTTGACCGCCGGGCGCAATGCCGGCGAGTGCTTTTACAACATCTACACGCTAGAGAGCGCCTGCAAGATCCAGGTCGACGCCCTGGCCTCGGGCCAGGAGTTGCTGGTGCCCAGCGAGGAGGCTTTGGCGCGTGCAGCGCTATGGGGCGTCCCTGCAGAGAAGCCGGACAATGCGCGCGAGTGGGCCGCCATCAAGCGTTTGATCGACAGGGTCGCTCCTGACTATAAAGACTTCTAAAGACGCGATAAAAAAGGGGCGCCGACCTTAGGCCGGCGCCCCTTTTTTTGCTCTGTCGGGCTCTTCTTAGCCGAGGTTCTCGGCCGCGAAGTTCCAGTTCAAGAGATTGCTGGTCACCGCCTCGGTGTAGGCCGGGCGCTTGTTCTGATAGTCGATGTAGTAGGCATGCTCCCAGACATCGATGGTGAGCAGTGCGGTGCCCTCGCCGGTCAGCGGCGTCTTGGCATTGGTGGTCTTCTCGATCGAGAGCTTGCCGTCCTTGTGCACCAACCAGGCCCAGCCGCTGCCGAACTGCGTGTTGCCGGCAGCCGCAAAGTCCTTCTGGAACTTCTCCAGACCGCCCAGGTCGCGGTCGATCATCTCGGCCAGCTTGCCGCTGGGCGCGCCGCCGTTGGCGGAGAGCGAGTTCCAATAGAAGGTATGGTTCCAGATCTGGGCTGAATTGTTGAAGACGCCAGCGTTCTTGTCCTTGGCGCTCTCCTTGATCACGTCCTCGAGCGAGAGGTCGGCAAACTTGGTGCCGGCGACCATCTTGTTGAGGTTATCGACATAGGCCTTGTGATGCTTGCCGTAGTGGAAGCTGAGCGTCTCTGCTGAGATGATCGGCTGCAGCGCCGTATCCTCGAAGGGAAGCGGGGGAAGTTCGAAGGGAGCGGCCATGTGCGTCCTCCATGTTTGGGTGTTTGCCTATTCAGAGGGAGAGCAAGGAACTGGCACTCCCTGACCAAACGGGATCTGGCTCACGCCAAGACCGCGCTGGGCCAGGGCGCGCCCCCCTTACCCTTAGTGCTACATAGAGGCCGCCAGCAGCTATTGCCACCCTTAAGCAAGCCCGACGTTGCTTTTTTCTTTACCTCGAGGCCAGACCGCCCGCGAGGCTTGGCTCCGCGCAGCCCCGTCGTAGGCATCGAGGAGCCGCTTGAACCACCGCCCCAGGGGTGATGCGGGCACCAGCAAAGGCCGTCGGCTGGCGACACGGACCCACTGAAAGGCGCCGAACAGCAGATGGACGCCATAGTCGTGCCTCTCGCCGCCAAGATAGGGTGTCTGCGCCAGTGTATGGGACTGCGCCAGCGTCTTGGACTGCGCCAGTGTCTTGGACAAGGGCTGCAGCAGCCTGTCGCCCTGACTGGCGAAGATCTTCGGCCGGTCGGTAAAGCGTTCTTCCAAATAGCAGGCGATGTCCCAGGGCTCCCTGATCCAGCGCTCACCGTCGACCAGGACCGGGACGGTGCCGCCCCCCGACTGAGCGATGCGCGCCGTTTCGACCGCCCGCCAGGTCACCGCCAGGGCACCGCCCGAAAAGCGCGCCCCTTGTGTGCCAAGACCATGCGAATGCGCCAGCACTAGGGGCGTGGCCTGAAGGCCTCGTCGGCGCCGGCGACTTCCTAGAGCTGCAAGGTCATGGCGCGAAGCATCCCAAGATTTCTATCGAAGATCTAGCCATTGGGCTTGGCACTCCCGCAGCCCAGGGCTATTCCGGTAACCCAGCACCCGGAACGAGGAGCCCCGCCCGAATGTCCTCAGACAACAGCGTCCCGCAAACCCCACTGGTCCAGAGCTTGCCAGCCACGGTGCCCTTTGTGGGCCCGGAAACGCAGGAGCGCAGCCTTGGCCGTCCCTTCAAGGCCCGTATCGGCGCCAACGAAAGTGTCTTTGGTCCCTCGCCCAAAGCCATCGCCGCCATGCAGAAGGCTGCGCAGGAGGGATGGAAGTACGGAGATCCGGAGTTCTTCGAGCTGCGCCAGGCCCTGGCCAAGCACCACGGCGTGGCACCGGAAGAGGTTATGGTAGGCGAAGGCATCGATGGCCTCTTCGGCTACACGGTGCGTCTCTTCGTCGAGGCCGACACAGCCGTGGTGACCTCGTTGGGCGCCTATCCGACCTTCAATTTCCATGTCGCGGGGTTTGGAGGGCGCCTGGTGACGGTGCCCTACCGCGACGACCATGAAGATCCCGAGGCGCTCGCTGAAGCTGCAAGCGCCGAGAGGGCAAGGCTGGTCTATCTGGCAAATCCCGACAACCCCATGGGCAGTTGGCTTCCGGCCGAGCGCATCGCCACCCTGGCCGAGGCTCTGCCGCCGGACTGCATGCTGGTACTGGACGAGGCCTATAGCGATTTCCTGCCGGCCGACGCCTTGCTGCCGCTGGATACCTCAAGGCGCAACCTGCTGCGCTTTCGCACCTTCTCCAAGGCCCACGGCCTGGCGGGCCTACGCGTGGGCTATGTGATCGGCCATCCGGAGGTGATCGACAGCTACAACAAGATCCGCAACCACTTCGGCCTCGGACGAGTGACGCAGGCCGCAGCGCTGGCCGCGATAGAGGACCAGGACTACCTGGCAGAGGTCGTCGACAAGGTCGCTGCGGCCCGTGCGACCATCGGCGAGATCGCCGCAGCGAACGGCCTGAACGCCCTGCCGTCGGCGACCAACTTCGTCGCCGTCGACTGCGGCCACGACGGCGCCTTTGCAAAGCGCGTGCTGGCATCCCTGGTCGAGCAAGGCGTCTTCGTACGCATGCCCGGCGTGGCACCGCTGGACCGCTGCATTCGCATCTCCGCCGGCAAGGCCGAGGATCTCGCCGCCCTGGCCGAGGCTCTGCCGCGTGCCCTGGCAGAGGCTCAGCAAAGCTAGGCGCGAAACCTTCGAGCAGATCGTATTCTGGGGAGCCCACCAGAATGCGACCTGCTCTAGTCCGACGCGGCGTCCAGGCCCATCTGCCAGAAGCCGACCTCCAGCTGGGTCGCCTGGCGAAAGACAGACGCAAGATGGGCGAAACGTTCGCTTTTCTCCGGATCGCCGCCAAGGCGCCGCTCGGCCGCCGACTGCAACAAGCGCACGGCGGCGCACCCCAGGTCCTGGTACTCCTCCCCGCCATAGGTCTCGATCCAGGGCCAGTAGGGATTGCCGTCGCGCAAGGTGTCGTTGGCCGAGACCAGGCGATTGCCGATTTCGGCGTAGCCGACGGCGCAGGGCGCCAGTGCCACCTGAAGCTCAAGAAAGTCGCCGGCGAGCCCGCGGTCGAGCACATAGCGGGTGTAGGCCAGGTTGGCCGGGTCTTCGGTGCTGGCCATGATGTCGGCCTCTTCCAGACCCCAGTCCCGGCAATAGGCGATATGTAGTTTCAGCTCGCCGTCCAGGATCGCCGTCACGATTGCCTGGCAGTGGCGCATCTCCTCCACCGTCTCGGCCTTATAGACACCCAGAGCGTAGGCACGCGCGAAGTTGATCAGGAAGATGTAGTCCTGGATCAGGTAATGCCGGAAGGCGGCCTTCGGCAGGCTGCCGTCGGCCAGGCCGGCGACAAAGGCATGCTGGCTATAGTCCTGCCAGACGGCACCGGCGTCTTTGCGGAGAGCACCGAAGAGGGGCCCGGCCTCGCTTAAAGCATCGGACATCTGGAGGGACCCTATTCGACCAGCAGGTTGCGCGTCTCTTTCGGCAGCGCGACGGTCAGGCCGTCCAACTCGTCGGTGATGATGATCTGGCAGCCCAAGCGAGAGGTCGAGGTCAGGCCAAAGGCCAGGTCCAGCATGTCCTCTTCGTCCTCGGAGATTTCCTCCAGAGTGTCGAACCAATCCTTGCTCACGATCACATGGCAGGTCGAACAGGCCATGGAGCCCTCGCAGGCGCCCTCGATATCGACGTCGTTACGGTGCGCGATTTCCAGGACGGACAGTCCGATCGGCGCATCCACCTCCTTATGCGTGCCGTCACGCAGGATGAAGGTCATATTTGGCATCGCTCTATACACTACCCTCTTGTAGAAATATGGCAGCTTTGCTGCAGGATCTAAAGGCCAGCTAGTAGGCGACCCTTGCGCCGCTGTCCAGGCCCCTTGGTGTCGCCTTAGCAGGCCGTACTCGAAGCAGCGCTAGGCAGCCGCACGCAGCTGCTTGGCAGCGCCGATCAACAGATTGGCCGCCCGCTCCACATCGGCTTGGCTGGTCGTCCGGCCCAGGCCGATGCGAATGCTGGATCGAGCCTGATCCTCATCCAGGCCGATTGCCTTCAAGACATAGGAGGGCTCGACCGAAGCCGAGCTGCAGGCAGAGCCGGTGGAAAGCGCCAGTTCCGGTGTAGCGCGCAGCAAGGCCTGTGCGTCGACGTTCGGAAGGGTGACGTTCAGATTGCCGGGCAAGCGCTGGCTCTCATGCCCGTTGAACTGCACGCCGGGCAATGCGGCAGTCAGCAGGCTGCGCAGGTGAGCCTGAAGCTGCCACAGGCGTTCGGCCTCTGCGGTCATCAGCTCCTTGGCAAGCGAAGCGGCCTTGCCGAGACCGACGCAGAGCGCCGGGGCCAAGGTGCCGGAGCGCAAGCCCCGCTCCTGCCCGCCGCCACTGAACAGCGGCTCCAGCCGGATCCGCGGTCGGCGGCGCACGAAGAGCACGCCGATCCCCTTGGGCCCGTAAATCTTGTGACCGGAGATCGAGACCAGATCCAAGTCCTGGTCGCGCACGTTCAGCGGCACCTTGCCGGCGGCCTGTGCCGCATCGCTGTGCAGCCAGGCACCCTGGGCATGCGCAATCTCGGCAACCTCCGCCAGCGGCTGCAGGGTACCGATCTCGTTGTTCGCGGCCATGACGGACACCAGAGCGGTCTGCTCGTCCACCGTCTCTTGCAGCAGCTCCAGATCCACCAGGCCATCCGTTTCGACCGGCAGGACGACCAGCTCGAAATCCTCGCCGGCGAGGCTTCGTGCGCTCTCCAGCACGCATTTGTGCTCGCTGGCCAGGGTGACGATCTTGCGGCGCCCCAGCCGGCCGCGAAAGTGCGCGGCCCCCTTGATCGCCAGATTGTTTGCCTCGGTCGCACCCGAGGTGAAGATGATCTCGCGTGCCTCTGCCCCGATCAGCGCGGCGATCTCGGACCTTGCCGCTTCCACAGCCTCTTCGGCCTTCCAGCCATAGGCATGCTCTACGCTGTGCGGATTCCCGAAGACCTCGGTGAAATAGGGCAGCATGGCGTCCACCACGGCCGGATCGCAGGGCGTGGTCGCCTGAAAGTCCAGATAGATCGGCAGGGACGTGTCGTTCCGTGGCAGCTCACTCATCTCATCATCACTCAAGCAACACGGCGTTTCTGCTTTTCGATCACCTGCGCCAGCGCATGCAGACAGGCCTCGACATCCTCGGCAACGCTGGCCCAGCCGAGCGAAAGACGCAAGGCCCCTGCTGCCACCTCAGGCGCAACCCCCATCGCCAAGAGCACATGGCTTTGCTGCACCTTGCCCGAAGAGCAGGCCGACCCGGAAGAGAGGCAAAGACCGGCAAGGTCGAGGGAAATCAGCAGGGTCTCGGCCCGCTGACCGGGCAGCGAGAAGCAGCAGGTGTTGGCCAGACGCGGCGCTTGCGCGCCATGGATCACGACAGCCGGCTGCAGGTCCCGCAGTCCGGCCTCGAAGCGGTCGCGCAGGGCCGCCAGACGCGCTTGCTCGTGCGTCCCCTCGCGCAGCACAGCCGTGGCGGCGGCACCGAAGCCGGCGATGGCGGCCACGTTCTCGGTTCCGGCCCGCAAGCGACGCTCCTGCCCACCGCCCCTGATCAGGGGCTTTAGCGGCGCCTCGTCGCGCACCACCAGGGCGCCCACACCCTTGGGTCCACCCAGTTTGTGTGCGGAGAAACTGATATAGTCGGCGCCAGCCCAGGTCTCCTTATCCAGACGACCTGCCCCCTGAACCGCATCGCAGTGCATGCGGCCGCCGGCGGCGCGCAGCATCGCGCCGACCTCTGCGATCGGCTGCACCACACCGGTCTCGTTGTTCGCGGCCATCAGAGAGACCAAAGGCGCCTCCGACAGGCGCGCCTCCAGAGCTTCGCGATCTATCCGACCGTCCGGGCGCAGGGCAACTGGCTCGACCGCAGGGACGGCCAGGACAGAGTCGTGCTCGCCAGCAGAGGCCAAGCGCGGGCCTTCGGGGCTCCCTTGCAGAAGCGTTGCATTGGCCTCCGTCGCGCCCGAGGTGAAGATTACCTCGGCCGGATGGGCGCCGACCAGTTCCGCCACGGCCTCGCGCGCTTCTTCGATCAGCGCGCGGGCGGCCCGACCGGCACGATGCACCGAGGAGGCATTGCCGTCACAGTCGAGCGCAGAGACCATGGCCGCCCGCGCCTCCGGGCGCAGTGGTGCGGTCGCGTTGTAGTCGAGATAGCGTTCAGTCGGCATGCGGTGCGCCGCGAGGCGGCGCTGCCGCGCTTGCCTCAGTGATGGCTCTGCTGCTCACGGCGCGTCTCGCCTTCCACCTCATCCAGGCGGGCGTGCAGACGGGCAATTTCTTCCTGGAGCGATTCGAAGGCTCGGGCGACCGGATCCGGCAGGCCGTCCTTCGGCATGCCATAGGCGGCAAAGTCGGCCGCCCCAGGCTTCCGCTTGGGCTCGAAGGAGACGACCTTGGGACCGACCACGCGGGCCGGTATTCCCACAACCGTCGCGCCGGCGGGCACCGGCTTGGTGACCACGGCATTGGCACCCACGCGGGCGTCCTTGCCGACTGTGAAGGGACCCAGGACCTGTGCGCCAGAACCGACGATTACGCCGTCCTCCAAGGTCGGATGGCGCTTCTGATTGCGCTGCGAGTCGCTATCGACGGAGGGCGCCACGCCGCCCAGGGTCACGCCCTGATAGAGGGTGACGTCGTCGCCGATCTCGGCGGTCTCGCCGACCACCACGCCCATGCCGTGGTCGATGAAGAAGCGCCGGCCGATCTTGGCGCCGGGGTGAATCTCGATACCGGTCAGCACGCGGGCCACCTGCGAAATCCAGCGCGCCGGAAGCTTCAGGCGATGCTCCCACAGCCAGTGTGTCACGCGATGCGTCATCACCGCTTGAAAGCCCGGATAGCAAAGCAAAACTTCGACCCAGGACTTCGCCGCGGGATCGCGGGCAATGGTCGCGTCGATTTCTGCCTTCAGTGACTTGAACATTTCGGCACAGCCCATGCTATAACCCGCTGCTTTCCGAAAGGACCGAGACAGCTTCCCCTGGGGGGAATGCCCCTCGCCTTTTCTCGAACGAACCGCAGCTTCTGCGTTCAGGGATATACATGGCCCCGCTCAGCTATCAAGATACCGTCACCAAGCTGCACTATAGTGCAGCTATGCGAAAAACGCAGAGAGCCAGCTTCCAACAGGCCTTTCCCTATCGAATCCGTCTCATTCGTGACTGAGACGACGTAATGCTTTGACGAAGGCGCTTTGACCTATGCCAGATGTAATCTTTAACGGCCCCGAGGGGCGTCTCGAAGGACGCTATCAGTCCGCGGGAACCCCCGACGCCCCGATCGCACTGATGCTGCATCCCCACCCGCAGCACGGCGGCACCATGAACAACAAGGTGGTCTACACGCTCTACCACGCCTTTGCGCGTTGCGGCTTCTCGGTGCTGCGCTTCAACTTTCGCGGCGTCGGCCGTAGCCAGGGCAGCTTCGACCGTGGCGAGGGGGAGCTCTCGGATGCCGCCTCTGCGCTCGATTGGCTGCAGAGTTATCACCCCAATGCACGCGAGTGTTGGATCGGCGGCTTTTCCTTCGGCGCCTGGATCGGCATGCAGCTCTTGATGCGCCGGCCGGAGATCGCCAGCTTCGTCAGCGTCTCGCCGCCTGCCGGCATGTTCGACTTTTCCTTCCTGGCGCCCTGCCCCTCTTCGGGCCTGGTGGTCCAAGGCGGCTCCGATCAGTTGATCTCCGAGCCTGCGGTCAAGAAGCTGATCGACAAGCTGCAGCATCAGCGCGACATCGTGATCGACTATCGCGTCGTGCCTGAGGCCAATCACTTCTTCGCCAACGAGATGGAAGCGCTCAGCAAAGAGGTGGAGCGCTACGTGTCGAAGCACGTGCAACCGAAGGCCGAAGCGGACTAAAGGCCGGACAACAAACTGGGGGGCTAGACCTAAAGATGCCAGGCGACGACCAAGACAGCTTTCTGGCCTTGTCCGAGGCCGCGCTTGGCGATCTCGGGCTTTCGACGCTGGAGATCGTCGACGCGATCGAGGCGGCAATCCGAACCGAGGCTGCGGGCGGTGTCTGGACCGCGCCCAAGTCGGCGCTGCTGCCGGGCGACGGGCGCTATCTGATGACCACGCTTTCTGCAGCCGACAGGCCGCGGCTCAGCGTGGTCAAGGATGTGATGGTCAGCCCACGCAATCCCGACCGCGGCCTGCCGGGTATCGACGGCACCATCGTCGTGCACGACAGCGAGACCGGGCAGTTGCGCGCGGTAATCGGTGCACGCTGGATTACCGCCGTCCGGACCGCCGGGCTTAGCGCCGTCGTCGCAAGAAGGTTGGCAAACCCGGCATCGCGCGCGATCGCCTTCGTCGGTTGCGGCGTGCAGGCGCGCAGCCATCTGGAGGCCTTTGCCGCGCTCTTCCCCTTGGCCGAGGTGCGCGCCTATGGCCGCGGCACGCAGAATGTCGAGCGGCTCTGCGCGCTGGCCCGCGACATGGGGATGGAAGCCAAGGCGGCAGCAAGCCCGCGTGAGGCGCTGGAGGGCGCCGATCTGGTGGTGAGTTCCGTCACCTTGTCCTTCGAGATCGAGCCCTTCCTCGACGCCCGCTGGCTGAAGCCGGGCGCCTTTGCCGCCATCACCGACATGGCGCTGCCCTGGATGCCGGAAGGCCTGTCCGCCTTCGATTCTATCATCATCGACGACGAGCGCCAGGAAGCCTCGAGCCCGAAGCGCATGGTCGGCGCAGAGCTGGTCACCGGCGAGATCACCGCCCTGGTGTCAGACGCCTTGGACTGCCGTTTCGACCCGGCCAAGCGCGCCGCCTTCACCTTCCGCGGCCTGGCCATCGGCGATTTCGCCATCGCCTGCCTGGCCTACGAGAAGGCCCGCGACACCGGCCAGGGCCTCAAGGTTGCGTGGTAGGCTCCTGGTTCGAGGGTAGCAGTCGAAACAACAGGATACGCGCGCGACCATAGCGGCGGTCGTCCAGGACCTCGGCGTTCGGCGGCAGCGAGGCCTTGTCCTTGGCCGCGCGCTCCAGGGCGATCAGTGTCTCCGGTCCGATCCAACCGGCCCGTGCCAGGGCGATGACTGCCTCTTCCTCCAGCTCGGAGCCATAAGGCGGATCCATCAGGCAGAGATCGACAGGCCGGATCGCCGGTGGCGGATGCACGGCATCGCCCTGCTGCACCCGCGCCCGATCGGACAGCTCGAAGCTCATCAGGTTCTGGCGAATGAGGTAGCAAGCAGCCGAAGACTTCTCCAGGAAGACGGCGCTCTCGGCGCCGCGCGAGAGCGCCTCGATGCCAAGCGCACCGGTGCCGGCAAAGGCATCGAGCACCGTGGCACCTGCGACCGCATCGGCGCCGGAGACTGCGCGGCCTTGCGTCAGCAGGTCGAAGAGCGACTCGCGGGTCCGCTCTGCCGTGGGGCGCAGACTGCGGTCCGGCGGCGTCGCCAAGCGCCGGCCGCGCAGGCTACCGCCGACGATCCGCACGCGAGCCTCCGGATTTGTTCTCAGGCAGAAAACGCCCGAGCTGTTCCTTGAGCGCCTTCGCCGGAACCTCTTCCACCGCCCCCTCCTTGAGCGCGCCCAACTGGAAGGGTCCATAGGAAATGCGAATCAGGCGATTGACCGTCAGGCCCAGATGCGTACAGACGCGCCGCACCTCGCGGTTCTTGCCTTCGCGCAACGCCACGGTCAGCCAGGCATTGCGGCCCTGCACCCGGTCCAAGCTGGCACGGATCGGTCCGAAGCGCTCGCCGTCCAGGGTCAGGCCCTTCTCCAAGGCTTTCAGCGCATCGGCCTCGACCTTGCCGAAGACGCGCACCCGATAGCGCCTCAGCCAGCCGGTGGCCGGCAGTTCCAGGTGCCGCTTCAGCTCCCCGTCGTTGGTCAGCAGCAGCAATCCTTCCGAGGTCATGTCCAGGCGTCCGACGGGCATCAGGCGCGGCAGGCCCTCGGGCAGGATCTCGCCGAAGACCTTGCGGCCCTCGGGATCGCGGGCTGCGGTCAGGACCCCGTCGGGTTTGTGAAAGCGGAAGAGCCTTGCGGCCTCGAGCGCCGGCAGACGTTCGCCGTCGACCGACACCTTTTGATTGGGCTGCACGGTCGTGCCAGGCCGCTCCACCGTCTCGCCGTCCAGTTCGACCCGGCCTTGCTGCACCAGAACCTCGGCCTCGCGGCGCGAGCAGAGGCCGCTGCGCGCGATCACCTTGGCAATGCGCTCCCCTTTCGGCGGGGCACTCTCTTTGGATTTGCCGTCAGACAAGGCCAAGGCCCTTTCCCAGAAAAACCAGCACGCGGGCAAAGCCATAGAGCGTCGCGTGGATCAAGAGCTGCCCGGCAACCAGCAGGCCGGCGCTCGGCACGCTCCAGTCTTCGATCGGCATGCTATAGAGCCGATGCCCTTCCTGCCGCATCCAAAGGTGCAGCGGGATCGACAGGAGCGTGAGAGACAGCGCCCAAACGAAGGGATCGCCATTCAGCCCAAAAACGAAAGAGGCGATATAGGGGACAAAATAGAAGAGCTGGGCCATGGGGGCGCTGCGGGATTCCTTCGCCGGCCGCTTGACGCCACGGCCCGTGACGGCTCTCGATAGCCCGATGAAGCGCGGGCGGCAAGCCATGCCGTCTCGCCCCAGACATGCAAAAGTGAGCATTGAGACGTAGGAGAGCATGAGCAAGACCCCTGCCTACTTCATGGCCTTGGCGCTTGACGAGGCCCGCGCGGCCGCCGCTGCGGACGAAGTTCCCGTGGGCGCAGTGGTGGTCCGCCGCGGTGAGATCCTGGCCCGTGCCCAGAACCGGGTCGAGCGCGACCGCGACCCCACCGCCCACGCCGAGATCCTGGCGATCCGTGCCGCCTGCCGGATCACGGGTGAAAAGCGCCTGCCCGACGCCAGCCTCTACGTCACTCTGGAGCCCTGTGCGATGTGCGCCCAGGCGATAGCGCTCGCGCACCTGGAAGGCCTCGTCTTCGCCGCCTATGACCCCAAGGGTGGCGGCGTCGACCACGGCGCGCGTGTGTTCGACCAGACCACCTGCCACCATCGCCCGCGCCTGGTCGGCGGGCTGCTGGAAGAGGAGGCCAGGGAACTGCTGAAGAATTTTTTTCGAGGGCTCCGATCCACTTGACCGCAGCAGCAGTCGGGCAGCTCTTTTCGAAGAGCGACGCGCGGCGATGCCGGGCGCATCGTAAGCGTCGTACGACCCAGTCCCAAGGCCCAGTCCCAAGGCCCAGTCCCAAGGGGCAATTCCAAGGGGCAGTCCCAAGGCCTCGATGAAGCAGCCCTTCGGGTCGCTGCCGGAGCCGCGATGCAGGGCACAAGCAGTTTCCGGACGGGCTCTTTCCGCTCGGGGCCGACGGCATGTGCGGCCTCTGGTAGGGATTCTCCAGGGGATCGCAGCCGGCGCACAGAGCCAAGGCCCGAGGCACTGGCTCCAGGCAAGAACAGGGGCGCTCGGTCGAAGGATCACTTTGTCTCTGCCGTCGGCTGCTGACGCTCTTGCCGCTCTTCTCGGCGAAAGGCAGATGATTTCCGGGCTAGGAGCCTGTCCGAGTAAGCGTATTGTTTAGCGTTTTTGGCGGTTTTCGTTAAGTGTCGGTTTGCTGGTGCCGGAGGTCGGGGCTGGATTTGACGCCGGTCAGGGGGCGTTGGCGAGCTTGAGGATGTTGTGGGCGGTGCAGAGCATGGCCCATTCCGCCGTGACCTTGTGGAGGCT